>WLJH01000023.1 GCA_009701885.1 Actinomycetota bacterium | reverse complement strand
GGGGTGAGCCCCTTGAGCTGACCGACCTGGTCGGTGGTGGCCGCCGCCCCCTTTGGGCAGATCCCATGGCCACCACCGGGCAGTTCTCGTGACCGTCAGCGGGCAGGTCTTATGTCCGCCACTGGGCAGTTCCTACTGTCCCTTGACAGAAGACCAGCCCGAATACTCCGGCGCCCAGCGCCAGGAGAAGCAGCCTCAACGGCTGGATGCGCAGCACCAGCGCGCCATCCTGTTCGCCCATTACTAACCCTTCGGAATCACTTAGTCCCGCTCGGCCACTCGTCATCATCGTGGGCGCTGAACGGCCTACGCGAATCGCGATGTCCATGCGGGAGTCAGTCCCGTCCCTGACACCTCGAAGGAACACACGGAAGCGGCTCCCGCGAGTCACAGCGTTGCTGTCGGCACTCAATGAACGCGGCAGATGAGCGCGTTGGGCTATCGGTCCCTGCAAACCTTGGCGTCGGGCTCGGCGGCGCAGTAAGCGTCCATCTCGTCGATGTCGGAGGTCCGGTCGAGTTTGAGATACGACGACGGCCCATCCTCCGGTCGGCCTTCACCAACCTGGTTTCCGCACCCCGAGAGCAGCATGAGGCCACTGATCAGGGTCAAAGCCTGCAACGAGCGAACGACCATCCGAGACACCCGGAAAGCGTAGTTGCCGTCTCGCCTGCACGTCTGCTCATCGGCACAACCGAACGCGGCAGAAGAGCGCGCGCTGACGCGCACGCCAGGCGGCAGATGTGCGCGCGCTGACGCGCACGCCAGGCGGCAGAAGCGGACAGTCATCCCGCTCGTCCCACGCGCTGAGTGGCAAAGTGCGATCATGGTTGGGAGAACCCGTACTACGCCTCTGACAGTCGCGATCGTTCTGACTCTGGTCGGCAGCCTCGGGCTATTCGTTGCGGGCGCCTACCTCTGCGGCGACATCACTGAGCGTTGCCTGAGGGCCGAGCCTCCGCGAGGAACGGCTGAGTCACAGGCGGCAGTGTCGGCTTCCGCTGACTACCTGCGGGGACGTTTGAACTGTCAGTGGTCGAACGAGGACGGCTCCAGAGTGAGCAGCCGAAGCCTCCCCCTCTACTCGCGTGCCTGACGCGGCAGAAGCGGATGCCTCGGGGCTAGGGGCTAGGTCCGACGAGGCACCCGGCTCAGCAATGCCAAGGCCGCCACTGTCACCGTCATGGCGACGACACGAACCCAGTCCAGGGACTCGCTGTGGTCGATGATCCACGAGGCCCACCCCGGAGCGCTGTCGTCGTACGCCGAGTACCCGAAAGCCAGAGCGGCAACTTCGACTGCCCATGCAAGGGCCGCCAGGCTACCGATGATGCTCCACCATGCGCGCCGCCAGTGCGCGATCAGCCAGCCCGACAGAAGCAGGGTAACGACAGCCTCGATGGCCAACCGCACGTACAGGCTGGTCGGCACGACGAACTGGTAGGCATCCATGCAGGAACCCTAGGTTCTGGAGCAGTGATGGCGTCGCTTCACCATCCGCTCATCGGCATGAGCGGATGTCCGGGTCCGGACATGAGTCACGTCCGTCGGGTGAATTCGACCTTGTTGTCGACTGTGGTGTGGTGGTCGTAGGCGGGGTCGTGGATGCGGCGGTGGTGCGCGGGGCACAGGAGGCGACCGTTGGTCAGGTCGGTGGGTCCACCCCGTGCCCAGGGGTCGTCGTGGTGGGCGTGGCAGAACCAGGCCGCGGTCCGGCACCCCACCGCGGTGCAGCGCTGGTCCCGCACGACCAGCGCGATGCGTTGGGCGCGGGTGAAGCGGCGTCGACGGCGACCCTGGTCCAGCACCTGCCGCCTGCCGCCCAGGACGACGGGGATGATCCCAGTCTCGCACGCCAGCCTGCGTGCGGTGTGGGCGGCGATCCGGTCACCGGTGTCCAACGTGGCCGCAGCCAGTCCACCGGTGAGGGTCTCCAGGGTCATCGTCACCACCACCGTCGCGCCGGTGCCGGCAGTCTCCGGGAGCCCGGTGCCGTCCAGGCGCTCCAGCAACTCGCAGAACGCCTGGCCGAGCTCGTGCCCGGTGGCCCGCCGCTGCGGCTCGGGCCGAGCCGGGTCCGGCGGGTCCGTCGGGTCCTCGACCGCCCCGGTTGCGGGGTCCTGGTGGCTCACGACCAAGCTCGTCAAGAACTTGCGCAACATCCCCGCGTGCAGCTCGGGGATGGTGAACCGGCCGTGGACCTTCCCGGTGCCGTCGGGGGTGAGCGAGAGGGTGGTGGCCTTCTCTGCCGCGGCCTCGGCGTCGGCGAGCTGCTTGGCCTCGTGGGCCTCCCCGACCTCGGGCGCGACCACGTGCAGGATCCGCTCCCCCAGGACCCGCAGCTGCTGCGCGTCGTGACGCGCAGCGAGGTCGACCAACGCCTGCTCAGCCTCCACCCGCACCCACGAGGCCACCTCGGCCGGTAGGGCGTCCAGGGCGCGCACGATGACCTCGCCCTGCTCCAGGTTCACCCCACCCGCAGCCATCCCCACCCGCAGCACCTCGTAGCGCCCCAGCGCCTCGGCAAAGAACACCGCCCGGCGCGAGGCACGCACCGTGGTGCGGGTCGCTTGCGCGAACCACGTCGCCGTCGTCGTCGCGCCACAGGTCTGCTCCACCGCCACCTCGCTGCCGTGCGCCAGCACCCGGTGCTTCAGCTCCGCCACCCGTGCCTCCAGCTGGGCCAGCGCGACCAGCGAGACACCCGTGGCCTCCGCGTCCAGGCCCAGCAACGAGACCTCGCCCAGGCCGCTCAGCACCTCGTCGATGACCGCGATCCCGCGGTCCACCTGATGCTGCCCGAGCCCTGCCATGAGCAGACTCTTCCACCCACCACCGACATTCCGAGACCCTCAGAACCGTTGTCCACAAGGGATCTGAGCATCGTGACCGGACCGTGACCGATCAGCCCAGCGTCCACAGGCTGCTTGGCGGCATACGGGGTCCCGAGACGCGCCGGCGCGCCTCCTCAACCGCCGAGAGGGCGGCGACGGTCTCGACGAGGGCTCGCCGGAGCTCGCCTGCTCGACCACCGGCATGGCCGGCAGCTCGCATGCTCGACCGCCACCCGGAGAACGCGGCGACCTGGACCGAGAGGGGTCCGGGTGCCGGAAACGCCGGGTACGGGCGCGGATCTGCTGCGCGGACCGACCCCGTCGCCCTACCGTCGCTGCGTGCTCCCCCTCCTGCGATCCCGGGGTCTCCGTCGCCCGCTCATCGGTCTCTCGGGGGTCGCCGTCGCTCTGGCGTCCCTCACCACCCTGGGCGCCTCCGGCTCCGCTGCGACCGTCCCCGGCACTGCCTCCACCACGGCCGCGGTCGCAGCGGCGGTTGGGGCGACGGCCGACGCATGGGCACGGACGCCCGACCCCCGTCCCAACATCGTGGTGGTGGTCGCCGACGACATGCGTGTCGACGATCTGCGCTGGGCGCCCCGCACGCGCCGCCTGCTGGGCGCCGGCGGGATCTCGATGGAGAACTCCTTCGCGCCGTACCCCCTCTGCTGCCCCCAGCGCGCGACCTTCCTGACCGGGCAGCACGCGCACAACCACGGGGTCTACTGGCACGAGCCACCGTCGGGGTTCGCCGCGTTCGACGACTCCCGGACCATCGCCACGTCGCTGCGCGCCGCCGGCTACCGCACGGGCTTCCTCGGCAAGTACCTCAACCGCTACGGCCTCGACCGGTCCGAGGTCAGCGGGCAGCCCTCCCACCGCTACGTGCCCTCCGGCTGGGACGAGTGGCGCGGGGCGGTGGAGAACCCCGGTGACGCGGGGTTCCACGGCGGCACCTACCTCTACACCGACATCGCCTTCAACCACGACGGGAAGATCGACAACCGTTACCGCGGGCGCTACAGCACCCAGGTACTCGGCGACCTCGCCGTCGACATGGTCCGGCGCTCCGACCGGCACCGGCAGCGCACGGGCGAGCCGTTCTTCCTGCTGGTCAACCACGTGGCCCCGCACCACGGCGCTCCCCGCGACCCCGACGACCCGCAGCCGCTGGTGGAGTTCCCCTCGCCGTACGTCCCGCCCGCGGAGCGGGGCCGCTTCGACGCCGTTATCGACCGCGCGCCGGGCATCGCCCGCTCGGGCGCCCCGACCGAGAAGGACGTCTCCGACAAGCCCCGCCAGGTCCGGAAGCTGCCGCCGCTGAGCAGCGCCGACCTCCGCGCCATGCGCGAGGTGGCCCGCCAGCGGGCCGAGGCGATCCACGTGATGGACCGCCAGGTCGCGCGGCTGGTGGCCTCGCTGAAGCGGACCGGCGAGTGGGAGCGCACCGTCGTCGTGTTCACCTCCGACAACGGGCTGCTGCAGGGCGAGCACCGCTTCCGCACCGGGAAGGTCTGGTCCTACGAGCCCTCGCTGCGCGTCCCGCTGCTGCTCACCGGCCCCGGGCTGCGCGGCAGGGACCCGCTCGGGCACCGCCGCTACGACCCGGTCGACACCCCGGACCTCGCCGCGACCCTGCTCGACCTCGCGGACGCCGAGCCCCCGCGCCGCCCGGACGGTACGTCGGTGCTGCCAACCCTGCTCGAGGGCGACCGCGGCTGGGACGTGCCCGTGCTGACCGAGGCCACGCACACGTCGCGGGGCTCGGTACGGGGCTTCGGGGAGCGCAGCTCGATCGGGGTCCGGACGGGTCGGTGGAGCATGACCCGCTACCGCGACGGGTTCGTCGAGCTCTACGACCTCCTGCGCGACCCGCTGCAGCACGAGAACCTCGCCCGCTCCCCCGAGCACGCGGACGTCCTGGCCGCGCTCACCGCCTCCTGGCGCGCGGTCAAGGACTGCGCGGGCGCCGACTGCCAGGCGCCGCTGCCCGCGTCGCTCGCGATGACCGCCGACGAGGTCGCGGACGCGACCCGCCGCTACTGGACGGCGATCGACCGGACCTACGGATACCGCTGACCGTGCGCGCGCGCCACACCTAGGCTCGTCGGGTGACGCAGCTCGGTCAGTACCCCGACCCCACCCACGTCGTCGCCCACCTCAGCGACCCCCACCTGCTCGCCGCCGGCCAGCTGCAGTACGGCGTCGTCGACCCGGAGCGCGGGCTGGTGGCGGCCCTGGAGCGGCTCGGCCGGATCGACCCGGCCCCGCAGGCGCTCGTCTTCACCGGGGACCTGGCCGACAAGGCCGAGCCGGAGGCGTACGCCCGGTTGCGCGAGCTGGTCGAGCCCGTGGCGGCAGGCATGGGCGCCGAGGTCGTGTGGACCATGGGCAACCACGACGCCCGCGAGCCCTACGCCCGCGGCCTCTTCGGCGCCGACGCCGACCCGACGGTGCCCCAGGACCGGGTGCACGAGGTCGACGGGCTGAGGATCGTCGCGCTCGACACCTCGATCCCCGACTACCACCACGGCGAGCTGCGGCCCGAGCAGCTGGCGTGGCTGGCGGACCTGCTGGCCACCCCCGCCCCGCACGGGACGATCCTGGCGATGCACCACCCGCCGATCCCGGTGCCGATGCTGCCGCCGGCGCAGATCATCGAGCTCGCCGACCAGCACCTGCTGGCCGAGGTCGTCCGCGGCACCGACGTGCGCGCGATCCTGGGCGGGCACTTCCACTTCACCAGCCACAGCCTCTTCGCCGGCGTACCCGTCTCGGTGGCCTCGGCGACCTGCTACACCTCCGACCTCACCCCCGCCGACCGCTACCTCTCCGGCGTCGACGGGCACCAGTCGGTCAACCTGCTGCACGTCTACGAGGACCGGGTCGTGCACACGGTCGTGCCGACGACCGACGCCCCCGAGGTCGACGGCTACCCGCTCTCGGTCGGCCCGCAGGTCCACGCGCTGTCCGACCACGACCGGCGCGAGCTGCTGTCGCGCAAGGGCGTGGACCTCGCTGCGCTCGTCGAGCAGCTGGGCCTCTAGGTCCGCCCACCGCCGGGTCAGGAGGTACGCCGGCGGCGCGCCCCCACGCGGTGCAGCAGCAGACCCGCGAGGGCCACCGGTGCGAGCAGCGCGAGGCTCGCGGCGCTGCTCGAGCCCTCGACCTGCAGCTCGAGCTGACGACGCAGGTCGCGCGGCTTCAGCGGCTTCACGTCGCCGATGCTCTTGCCGTCGTACCGGAAGACGTCGAAGCCGCGCACCAGGTCGTTGGAGTAGCCGTAGAAGGAGCCGTTGCGCTTGATCTTGTTGGTCTTGAACGACCAGGAGTCGGAGTCGGGCATGACGTACGAGCCGACCTCGGTCATCCCGGCGCCGTCGCCGAAGGCGAGGTTGAGCGGCCCGGCCAGCGGGTCGGTGGCGGCGTCCGCGAGCCCGGAGAGGTCGATGACGCGCACGCCCTGGGCGTACCACGAGATCGTCATGAGCTGCTGGCGCTCGTAGATGCGCAGCACGTGGGAGGTGCAGGTCGCGCCGTCCTGGACGGTGAAGGCCGGGATGAACCAGGCCCCGATCTTGACCGGAGCGGTCTCGAGGTCGCCGGTGATGTCGTAGAGGTGCAGCCCGCCGCCCGGGCACTCCAGCGACGCGGCCGCTCCGGCGCGCTCGTCGGTGACCACGAGGATGGTGCGCTCCACACCGTCGGACCCGGTGAGGGTGACCGGGTCGGCCTGGTGGGAGACGTTGACGGCCGGGTCGATGATCTGGCCGATCATCTCCGGGTTGGCGGGGTCGGTGGTGTCGAGGACCAGCGTCTGGCTCAGGGCCGCGGAGTACGCGCGGGTGCCGTCGGCGCTGAAGGTGATGTCGTGGGACTCCGAGCCGAGCGAGGTGGGCACGAACGGGATCGGGAAGTCCTGGACGAAGCGCGGCTTCGCGGGCGCGCTGATGTCGTAGATCGTGATGAACGGCTCCGTGCCCGAGGTGAGCAGGTCGGAGTTGGAGTTGTAGAGGTACTTCCCGCTCGGGTGGATCGACATGTTGTGCGACCCGGCGGCGACGGGCAGGAAGCTGACCGACTGCGGCCGGGTCGGCTGGGTCAGGTCGACGATGACCGTGCCCGCGTCGTCGGCGGCCAGGTCGAGGTCGCGCCCGCACCGAGACGCCGCACCGGCCTCGCCGACGCTGCCGTCGGCGGTGTAGCTGGCCAGGACCCGGCCCCGGTTCGTCCACACCTGGATGTCGCCCTGCGAGATGTCGCAGTCGTAGACCGCCACCCGCTTCGGCGCGGTCGGCCGGGTGATGTCGATGATCTGCATGCCCTTCGACAGCGTCCCCGCCAGGGCGTACTCCTTCTTGCCCAGCTTCATGAACTCGATGTCCGAGCCGCCCTGGGCCTCGCCGGTGTCGTCGTACTGGAGGTTGGCAACGAACTCCATGTTGACGCCGACGCCCTGGGTCTCCACCCGCTCGCCGCGGGTGTTGGTGGGGACGTCGCCGGCCTGGTGCCCCACGGCACCGGGTGCTGCGACCAGCGGGGCCAGGGCGACGAGGGAGACGGCCAGCAGGGAGCGGGCCCAGCGGGTGGTGGAATGGG
Organism: Actinomycetota bacterium; assembly: GCA_009701885.1. GTDB lineage: Bacteria > Actinomycetota > Actinomycetes > Propionibacteriales > Nocardioidaceae > Nocardioides. The sequence continues at coordinate 54,668 of WLJH01000023.1, read as the reverse complement.
CGGCACGAGGCATGGGTGGTCCTTGCGGGGTACGTCGCGGGGTCGGTGACTCCACAACGCAGGACCGCCCCGCGTGGTTACGCGGGGCGGTCCGTGGGTGCTGCGTGCCCGACCCGGTCGGGCCGGCCCGGGCGGGTGGCGCTGGGTCAGCCGGTGACGACGACGTAGAAGGCCTTGCGGTTGCCGTCGGTGGTCACGGAGCCGTCGGAGAGGCGCGGGGACACGACGAAGGAGTTGGCGTTCTGGGCATCGGCCGGGGCGCAGTTGGTCGGGATCGGGACGCCGGTGTTGCCCGTGAAGTTGCAGCGGCTGACGCTGATCTCGCCGGAGAACTCCGCGTTGGCGTCGGCACCCGGGGCGCGGCCGTTGGTGTTCATGTTGCCGTCCTGGTCGACGGTGTTCTGCAGGACGATGCTGGCGACGATGCCGTTGTCGGACAGGTCCTCGCCGGCGTTGATGTAGACGTTGCCGTTGGCGCGCAGGGCGTTGGACGGGGAGCCGTCGGGTGCGGTGTTGGGCAGGGTCGGGTAGGCCGCGACCATGGTGAAGCCGCCGGACTGGGCGAGGATCTCGCCGTTGGCGCCGACGAGCGCCCAGCGGCCGACGCCGTCCTCACCCGCGGGGCCGGCCGGGCCGGCGGGGCCGGCGGGCAGCTCGTCGCCGAAGTCCTCGACACGCAGGGTGCCGTCCTTGACGTCCTTGCCCTTGATGCCGTCGTCCTTGATCTGCTTGGAGGCGACGGTGCCCTTCTCGATGTCGCCACCGTTGATCTGCATCGCGGCGTACGACGTGCCGCTCATCGCCACCAGCAGGGCGAAGGAGGAGACGACCATCGAGGCCGAGGGACGGGGGAGGGAGCGCTTCATGATGCACCTTTCCGAGGCGTGGGTCGGCCGGACGGCCTGACCTGTGTTCGGAGTGGCGCGGGTCACGGATGGGAGAGTCGCTTAACTTTCTGCCGCCCACCGGGACCGCGCCCGGGCCGCCCGGCCCACCTCACCAGCGGCCGCGGGTGCCGATCGCAGCCAGGGCCGTGGTCACCGGGACGGCCGCGACCAGGCCGAGGGTCGCGACGACGGATCGGACGATCTCCTGCGCGACGATCTGGTCGGTGAGCACGCCGCCGAGCGGTTCGCTGTTGGCCACGATGAGGATCAGCAGGGGCAGCGAGGACCCGGCGTACGCCAGGACGATGGTGTTGACGACCGAGGCGATGTGCGAGCGGCCGACCCGGGCGCCGGCGCGGTAGAGGTCACGGCCGCGGTAGTCGGGGTTGGCGCGGGCGATCTCGGCGACGGTGGCCGCCTGCGTGACCGTCACGTCGTCGAGGACACCGAGCGAGCCGATCACGATCCCGGCGAGCAGCAGGCCCTCGAGGTTGACGGCGTAGCTCTGGCCCAGCGCGGTGGACAGGTCGTCGGTGACCCCGGTGAGGTGCATCGCCGAGACCGCCAGCGCCGACAGGGCGCCGGTGAGCGCCAGGGCGGCGAGGGTGCCGACGACGGCCACCGAGGTGGACGGCGAGAACCCGTGGGTGAGGTAGAGGACGGTCAGGGCGATGACCGCGGCGCCGACGATCGCGACGACGAGCGGCGGGTCGCCGCCGAGGATCGCCGGGACGACGAAGAGCACCAGCACGAGGAACGTGACGGCGAGGCCGACCAGGGCGCTGAGCCCGCGCCAGCGGCCGAAGGCGATGAGGGCCACCGCGAAGGCGATGCCGAGGATCCACAGCTGGGTGCCCCGCTGGTGGTCGACGACCGCCCAGGTCGTGCCCTCAGGGGTGTCGGTCGCGATGAGCAGGACCTCGTCGCCCTCCTCGAGCTCGGGGGCGCCCTGGCCGTTGGGCAGCGGGACCCGCTCCTGCTCGCCCTCCAGCTCGCCGTCGGTGAACAGCACCACCGCAGTGCCGCACCCGTTGACGTCGTCGGGCAGCTCCTCCTGGCACGGCTCGGACGCGATCGCCTCGACCGTTCCCGCCACCTGGGCGAGGCTGCCGGGTCCGTCCGGGGCGGGCACGGGGTCCGGCCACATCCAGACCATCGCGACGAGCGAGAGCACCGCGAGCGGCGCGATGGCGCCGAGCATCCACCGGTGCAGGCGACGCTCCTGGGGCGACAGCGACGCCGCGCGGTGGGAGTGCCGGGGGTGGTGGGCGCCCATGGTCCCCACCCTAGGACCCTCACGTCCCGACCTGCCCACCCCGCGCCCACGTGCCGCATCTTCACCGCCGTGGCCGTTGCCAGGGGCGCATGCTCGGCTCTAGTGTCGCCGCCGTGCCGCAGATGAGGATCCGAGACGCCGCCGCCTACCTCGGCGTGAGCGACGACACCCTGCGGCGCTGGATCGACGCCGGCACGCTGTCGGCGAGCGTCGACGAGTCCGGCCGCAAGGTCGTCGACGGCCACGAGCTCGCGCTGGTCGCGCGGACCCACGCCGCTCCCCCGCCCCTGCCCGACGGCCTGGCCAGCTCGGCCCGCAACCGGTTCGTCGGGCTCGTGACCGACATCCGCACCGACACCGTCATGGCGCAGGTCGAGCTGCAGTGCGGGCCGTTCCGGGTGGTCTCGCTGATGTCGAGCGAGTCGGTGCGCGACCTCGGGCTCGAGCTCGGGTCGGTCGCCGTGGCCGTCATCAAGTCCACCAACGTCGTCGTCGAGACCCCACCGGGAGCACCGTGAACCCCCGCCGCACCACCTCCATCCTCGCCGTGCTCGTCTGCGTCCTCGCGACCGGCGCCTGCGGTGGCGACGACGCGGGCGACGGTGGGGAGCGCGTGCTCACCGTGTACGCCGCCGCCTCGCTGACCGCCTCCTTCGAGGAGCTGGCCGAGCGGTTCGAGGCGGCCAACGACGGGGTCAGCGTCGAGCTCGCCTTCGCCGGCTCCTCCGACCTGGTCGCCCAGATCACCAGCGGGGCTCCGGCCGACGTCTTCGCCTCCGCCGACCAGTCGAACATGGACAAGCTCACCGCCGAGGGCCTCGAGGGCTCCGCACCGGAGGTCTTCGCGACCAACACCCTCCAGATCGCCGTCCCACCGGACAACCCGGGCGAGGTGTCCGACCTGGCTGACCTGTCCGACGAGGACCTCGCCGTCGTGGTGTGCGCACCCGAGGTCCCCTGCGGCGCTGCCGCGCTGGCGCTGGCGGAGGCGGCGGGCACCACCCTCGCCCCCGACAGCGAGGAGCAGTCGGTGGCCGACGTCCTCGGCAAGGTGCGCGCGGGCGAGGCCGACGCCGGCCTCGTCTACGTCACCGACGTGATCGCGGCGGCCGGCGACGTCCTGGGCATCGACGTCCCGGAGTCCGACGCCGTCGTCAACGACTACCCCATCGCGACCCTCGCGGACAGCGACCAAGCCGAGCTGGCCCAGGCCTTCGTCGACCTGGTGCTCGGCGAGCAGGGCCAGGCGGTCCTCGCCGAGGCGGGGTTCGGCACGCCGTGACCCCCACCCGACGGCGTACGACGTGAGGCGCACGGGCAGCGAGGGCGGCGTCCCCCGCTGGATCCTCCTCCCCGCTGCCGCGGGGGCGGCGTTCGTGCTGCTCCCGCTGCTGGCGATCGTGCTGCAGGTCGACTGGCGGGCCTTCCCGGCCCTGGTCACCTCCGAGGCGTCCCGTGACGCGCTGCTGCTGAGCCTGCGCACCTCGACCGCCAGCACCCTGCTGTGCGTGCTGCTGGGCGTCCCGATGGCGGTGGCCCTGGCCCGCACCCGGTTCCCGGGGCAGTCGCTGCTGCGGGCGCTGGTGCTGCTGCCGCTCGTGCTGCCGCCCGTCGTGGGCGGCATCGCCCTGCTCTACACCTTCGGCAGGCGCGGACTGCTCGGGGAGACCCTCGAGGTCGTGGGCCTCGAGGTCGCCTTCTCGACCGCGGCCGTGGTGATGGCGCAGACCTTCGTGGCGCTGCCGTTCCTGGTGGTCAGCCTCGAGGGCGCGCTGCGCACGGCCGGGCACCGCTACGAGGTCGTCGCCGCCTCGCTGGGAGCCCGCCCGACGACGGTCTTCCGCCGGGTGACGCTGCCGCTGGTGCTGCCCGGGCTCCTGTCCGGGTCGGTGCTGGCCTTCGCGCGGGCGCTCGGGGAGTTCGGGGCGACGATCACCTTCGCCGGCAGCCTCCAGGGCACGACCCGGACGCTGCCGCTGGAGATCTACCTGCGCCGCGAGACCGACGCCGACGCGGCCGTGGCGCTCTCGCTCGTGCTGGTCGTCGTGGCCGTCGTGGTGATCGGCACCGCCGGGCAGGGTCGGGTGCGCCGGTGACGTTCGAGCTGGAGGCCGAAGTCCCCGAGCGCGGGGTCGAGCTCGCGCTGCGCGTCGCGCCCGGGGAGACCGTCGCGCTCCTCGGGCCCAACGGTGCGGGCAAGTCCACGGCCCTCGCGGTCGCGGCCGGCCTGCTCCGACCCGATCGCGGCCGGGTCGCCCTGGACGCTCGACCCCTCACGGTCACCGGCGGGGGCGGTCAGCGGGCGTCGTACGTCCCTCCGCACGCGCGGCGGATCGCCCTGCTCGCCCAGGACCCGCTGCTCTTCCCGCACCTCGACGTGCGCGCCAACGTGGAGTTCGCCCCCCGGGCGCAGGGTGCCGGACGGGCCGCCGCCCGCGAGGCCGCCGAGCGGTGGCTCACGACCGTCGGGGTCGCCGACCTCGCCGACCGGCGACCCGGCGAGCTGTCCGGCGGCCAGGCCCAGCGGGTGGCGCTGGCCCGCGCCCTGGCCGCCGACCCGCTGCTGCTGCTGCTCGACGAGCCCATGGCAGCCCTCGACGTGGCCGTCACGCCTGCGGTGCGCCAGGTGCTGCGCACGGTGCTGGCCGGGCGCAGCGCCCTGCTGGTCACGCACGACGTCCTCGACGCGCTGCTGCTCGCCGACCGGGTCGTGGTGCTGGAGGACGGCCGGGTCGTGGAGGAAGGCCCGACCTCCGAGGTGCTCTCACGGCCGCGCAGCGCCTTCGCCGCACGGATCGCCGGGCTCAACATCCTCACCGGCACCTGGCGCGGGGGCCGGGTCCACTGCGAGGACGGGTCGGTCGTCGCGGGCATGAGCAGCGACCCCGCGCCGAGCGACGGCGCCCGAGCGGTCGCCGTCTTCTCCCCCGGCGCCGTCTCGGTCTACCGGGACGCGCCCGGGGGCAGCCCGCGCACGGTCCTGCGCGCGCAGGTCACCGAGATCGAGCCGCACGGCGACCGCATCCGCATCCGCACCACGCGCGCCGCCGCCGACGTGACGCCGCAGGCCGCGGCCGAGCTCGACCTCGCGCCCGGCGCCGAGGTGCTGCTGAGCGTCAAGGCCACGGAGATCACCGTCTACCCGGCCTGAGCCGGTGGCGCCGGGGGACAGAAATGGTCTGACGCCCCGGTCGCAGGCGACTCGGGGCGTCAGTGGCAGGTGAAGGATTCGAACCTTCGAAGGCAAAGCCGACGGATTTACAGTCCGCTCCCATTGGCCGCTCGGGCAACCTGCCGGGATGTCGCGTGCGGCGCCGTTTGGCCCCGCGGCAACGGGAGGAAACAATAGCGCAGCCCCCCGGGGCGACCTCAATCCGCCGTCCTTCCCGCACCCCGAGCACAGGAGACCACCGTGGCCGACTCCTCCTTCGACATCGTCAGCAAGCTCGACCGCCAGGAGGTCGACAACGCGCTCGGCCAGGCCGCCCGCGAGGTGGCGACCCGCTTCGACTTCAAGGGCACCGGCGCCACCATCGAGTGGAAGGGCGAGCAGGCGATCGAGATCAGCGCCTCCGCCGACGACCGCGCGAGCGCCGTGCTCGACGTGTTCAAGGAGAAGCTGATCAAGCGCAACGTCTCCCTCAAGGTCCTGGACGCCTCCGAGCCGCGCCAGTCCGGCCAGCAGTCCAAGATCGACGTCGCGCTCAAGGAGGGCATCTCGTCGGAGGACGCCAAGAAGATCTCCAAGCTCATCCGCGACGAGGGCCCCAAGGGCGTCAAGGCGCAGATCCAGGGCGACGAGCTCCGCGTCTCCAGCAAGAAGCGCGACGACCTGCAGGCCGTGCAGGCGCTGGTCAAGGCGCAGGACTACGACTTCGCGGTGCAGTTCACCAACTATCGCTGAGCGGGTCCCGCAGGCAGCACGACGACGGCCGGTCCCCCGTCGGGGACCGGCCGTCGCTGCGCTCCGGGGTCGTACGCCGGGGTCAGGACGTCCAGACGACCAGCCCGACGAGCACGTGCAGCCAGCCGGCCAGCACGCCGCGCTCGTAGGGGTCGAGGACCAGCCGGCCCCTGTCGTCGTCCACGGGAGCGCGGGACTCAGGCGCCGACGCCGTCGCGCAGCCGCACCGGCATCGAGGGCACGGTCGCCGCGCCGACCGCCGGGCTGAGCCAGAGCGTGGCGCCCTCCTCGACCTGCAGGGCCTTGGCGTGGGTGCGCGTCATCGAGACCGTCACCTGCTCGCCGGCGACCGTCTCGGCACTGACCCTCACCTCGAAGCCGACCCGCAGCACCCGCACGACGACGGCCTCCTGCGCCCCGGCACGGCCCGGGCCCCGGTCGACCTCGATGTCGTGGGGCCGCAGCACCACCCCGCCGAGGGTCGTGGTCTCGCCGAGGAAGCCCATGACGAAGTCGTTGGCCGGGTCGTCGTAGAGCTCGTCGGGCGTGCCGACCTGCTCGATGCGTCCCTGGTTGACCACGACGATCTCGTCGGCGACCTCGAGGGCCTCCTCCTGGTCGTGGGTGACGAAGACCGTCGTCACGTGCACCTCGTCGTGCAGGCGGCGCAGCCAGTCGCGCAGCTCCTTGCGCACCTTCGCGTCCAGCGCACCGAACGGCTCGTCGAGCAGCAGCACGGTCGGCTCGATGGCCAGGGCGCGCGCGAGCGCCATCCGCTGCCGCTGCCCGCCGGAGAGCTGAGAGGGCAGCCGGTCCGCGAACTGGCTCAGGTGGACCAGGGCGAGCAGCTCCTCGACCTTGGCCTGGATCCGCTCCCGGCCAGCACGCTTCTGGGGGGTCCACGGGGGGCGGAGCCCCCCGTGCGTGCGGATCTCGAGGCCGAAGGCGACGTTGCGCGCGACCGAGAGGTGCTTGAAGGCGGCGTAGTGCTGGAAGACGAAGCCCACGTTGCGCTTCTGGACCGGGAGGCGCGTGGCGTCCTTACCCTCGATCACGACCGAACCGGTGTCGGGGGTCTCGAGCCCGGCGATGATCCGGAGCAGGGTCGTCTTGCCGCCGCCGCTCGGGCCCAGCAGGGCGGTCAGCTGGCCGCGCGGCAGGCTCAGGTCGATGCCCTCGAGGGCCACGAAGTCGCCGTACCGCTTGGAGACGCCGGTGATGTCGATGCTCATGAGGTGGTGCCTTTCAACAGGGCCGAGAGGTGTCAGCGGTGGGCTTCGCGCGAGCGGAGCAGGGAGACGACGACGATCGCGAGGACGGAGACGCTGGCGAGGAGGAAGGCGATCGCGTACGCACCCTCCTGGTCGAAGTTGAGGTACTTCTCCTCGACCGCGAGGGTCGCGGTGCGGGTCTCGCCCAGCACGTTGCCGGAGACGACCTTCACTGCGCCGAACTCGCCGAGGGAGCGGGCCATGGTCAGCACGACGCCGTAGACCACGGCCCACTTGATGCTGGGCAGCGTGATCCGCCAGAACGTCTGCCGGCCGCTTGCCCCGAGGCTGCGGGCGGCCTGCTCCTGCTCGTCGCCGAGCTCCTGGAGGACCGGCACCACCTCGCGGATCACGAGGGGCAGGGAGACGAACGCGGTCGCCATGATGATGCCGGGGGTCGAGAAGATGACCTGCAGGCCGGCCCCCTCCAGCGTGGGGCCGAACCAGCCGTTGCGTCCGCCGTAGACCAGCACCAGCGCCAGGCCCACCACGATCGGGGAGACCGAGAGCGGCAGGTCGAGCAGGGCGCTGAGGATCCGCTTGCCGGGGAAGACCGTGCGCACCAGCAGCAACGAGACGGTGACGCCGAAGACGGTGTTGATGGCGGTGGCGACGACTGCCGCGACCGCGGTCAGGCGCAGCGCGTCGACCAGGTCGGGGTCCTCGAGGATGCTGCGCAGCGCCTCGTCGCCGTTCGCGAAGGTGTTCGTGACGACCAGCGAGACGGGCCAGATGACCAGCAGCACCAGGTAGGTGATGACCAGGACCCGCAGGACGTACGTCGTGGGGCCGGGAGCGGGACGGGTGCGCTCAGCCACGGCGGGCCACCCGTCGCTGGACGACGTCGAGGACGACGATCACGAGCAGCGAGATCACCAGCAGCAGGGTGGCGATGGCCGCGGCGGTGGCCCGGTTGTCGTTCTCGATGGCGCTGAGGATCCGGACCGAGGTCACCTCGGACTCGAAGGGCAGGTTGCCCGAGAGCAGCACGAGCGAGCCGTACTCGCCGACGGCCCGGGCGAAGGAGAGGGCCGCGCCGGCGGCGATCGCCGGGGCGAGCGCGGGTAGCACGATCCGCCGGAACGTCGTGAGCCGACTGGCACCCAGGGACGCGGCCGCCTCCTCGACCTCCTGGTCCAGCTCCTCGAGCACCGGCTGCACCATCCGCACGACGAAGGGCAGCGTCACGAAGAGGAAGGCCAGGTAGACCGACCAGCCGGTGTTGGCCAGCTGCAGGCCCAACGGGCTGTCGTTGCCGTAGAGCGAGAGCAGCACCAGGCCGGCCACGATCGTCGGCAGCGCGAAGGGGATGTCGATGACCATCTCCAGCAGGGCCTTGCCCGGGAACCGGTCGCGCACCAGGACCCAGGCGATCATCGTGCCCATCACGACGTTGACCAGGGTGACCGACAAGGCCGCGAGGACCGTGATCCGGATGGCAGCGGCGGTCTGCTCGTTGGTGACGGCCCGCCAGAAGCCGTCCGGCCCGCCTGCCGCGGCCGTGGCGACGACGGCGGCGAGCGGGATGAGGACCAGCAGGCTGAACCAGGCCATGGTCAGCCCGAGACCGATCCCGGACGTGCGGGTGAGGTTGTGGCTGGGCGTACGCCGCCGTGGGGCCGGGCCGACCGTCAGCCTCGGCGGTCGGGGCTCGAGCTGCACGCTCATGTGAGCCTCCCTGTCTTGTCTCGTGGCGCGGGGATGGGGATCGAGGTGGCGATCCGGGTGGGATCGGGATGGGCACCGCGACGGGGTCCCGCGGGCTCCGCGGGACCCCTCGCGGGAGCCGGCGGTTACTCGGTGGCCTTGCCGGACTTGGCGATCGCCTCGGTGACGATGCCGAGCGACTGGCCGTCCTCACCGGTCCCGAAGAGCTTGTCCACGATGCCGCTCCAGTCACCGCCACCGAAGTTGCCGTCGAGGGTGAGCAGGTTCTGCACCGCGGGGAACGGGTCCTCGGGGTCGGCAGCACCTTCGATGTCGGAGGCCTCCAGGCCCACGGCGGCGAGGTCGGCGGTGCCGGGCTCGTCGAGGTTGAGCGGGCGGAAGCCGGTCAGGGCGAACTGGCGCTGGCCCTCCTCGCTCAGCACGAAGTCCAGCCACGCCTGCGAGGGCTCGCTGGCGTCCTCGAGGATCGCGCCGGGGTTCTCGATCAGCACCGTGGTCTCGGGGATGACGTAGTCGAAGCCCTCGCCCTGCTGGTTGGCCAGGATGGCCTCGTTCTCGTAGGCCAGCAGCACGTCGCCGTTGCCCTGCAGGAAGCTCGTGGTGGCGTCACGACCGGAGTTGGTCAGCGACACGACGTTGGCGAAGATCTGGTCGACGAACTCGGTGGCCTCCTCCTCGGTGCCACCGTTCTCGGTGATGTGGCCCCAGGCCGCCAGCGCGTTCCACCGGGCAGCACCCGACGAGGCCGGGTTGGCCGTGACGATGCCCACGCCGGGCTCGACCAGGTCGTCCCAGCCCTGGATGTCCAGCGGGTTGCCCTCGCGCACACCCAGGACCACGATCGAGGTGGACACGATCCCCTTGTTCTCGCCCTCGTCCCAGGCCTCGTCGACCAGGCCGGCGTCGACCAGGCGGGCCACGTCGGTCGCGACCGACAGGTGCACGTAGTCGGCCTCGAGGCCCTCGGCGACGGCACGGCTCTGGTCGCCGGAGGCGCCGTAGGAGGTGTTGAACTCCACGCCCTCGCCCTCGGGCGTGGCGGTGAACTCGTCCGCGATCGCCTTGTTCGCGATCTCGGGGACGGCGAAACCGACGATGTTGATGGTGTTGGCGTCGTCGGCCGCGTCACCGTCACCACCGCAGGCGGCGAGGGCGAGGGACAGCGGGAGCAGGACGGCGGCGGCGCGCACGAGGCGCCGACGGGGTGTCGTCATGGTGACTCTCTTCCAGCCCGCGGACGGGCCTTGCGTGGGGGGCCGGGCATTTCCGGTCAATGTCGAGTGAATTAGTCCATTTACATCAGAAGACGTCAAGCCAGACCCTCCCGGCGTGTCGAGGATCACGCGGGGTGCGTCGACCGGAGCGCGGACGGTCTCTTGACGCGTCCGGGGCGCGTCTACAGTGGCGAAGGCGTCCGGGGACGCCGGTCGGACACCTGACCGATCGGCAGGATCCGTGCGAAACTAGAACCCGTTCTAAGCATCGGCGTACGAGCGCGGCCACCCCGTGCTCGCGAAGGAGTGGGCGCACCGTGTCCAAGCAGGTCAAGCAGCTCGACCGGGTCATCATCCGGTTCGCCGGGGACTCCGGCGACGGCATGCAGCTCACCGGCGACCGATTCACGCAGGAGTCGGCCGCCTTCGGCAACGACCTCGTGACGCTGCCCAACTTCCCGGCCGAGATCCGCGCCCCCCAGGGCACCATCCCGGGCGTCTCGTCGTTCCAGGTGCACTTCGCCGACCACGACATCCTGACCCCGGGCGACGCCCCGGACGTGCTGGTCGCGATGAACCCGGCCGCGCTCAAGGCGAACCTCGCCGACCTGCCCAAGGGCGCGACGATCATCGTGGACACCCACGACTTCTCCAAGCGCAACCTCGACAAGGCCGGGTACGCCGAGAACCCGCTCGACGCGATCGGCGACACCGCGGGCCCGCTGGCCGACTACGCCGTGCACACCCTGGACCTGACCGGCATGACCGTCGAGGCGGTCAAGGAGTTCGGGCTGTCCCGCAAGGACGCGGCCCGCGCGAAGAACATGTTCGCCCTCGGCCTGCTGTCGTGGATGTACGGGCGCCCGACGGACACCACCGAGGCGTTCCTGGCCCGGCGCTTCGCCAAGATCCCGGCCATCCGCGACGCCAACATCACTGCCTTCAAGGCCGGCTGGAACTTCGGCGAGACCACCGAGACCTTCGTGGTGCGCTACGAGGTCAAGCCCGCCGCGATGTCGCCGGGCACCTACCGCAACATCACCGGCAACCTGGCGCTCGCGTGGGGCCTGGTCGCCGGCGGCGTGCAGTCCGGCCTGCCGGTCTTCCTGGGCACCTACCCGATCACCCCGGCCTCCGACATCCTCCACGAGCTCAGCAAGCACAAGGGCTTCGGCGTCACGACCTTCCAGGCCGAGGACGAGATCGCGGGCATCGGTGCCGCCATCGGCGCCTCGTTCGGCGGCGCCCTCGGCGTGACGTCGACCTCCGGCCCCGGCGTCGCGCTGAAGTCGGAGTCGATCGGCCTCGCGGTGATGACCGAGCTGCCGCTGGTGGTCGTCGACGTCCAGCGCGGCGGTCCCTCCACCGGCCTGCCGACCAAGACCGAGCAGGCCGACCTGCTGCAGGCGATGTTCGGGCGCAACGGCGAGGCTCCCGTGCCGGTCGTGGCCCCGCAGTCGCCCGGCGACTGCTTCGACGCCGCCGTCGAGGCGACCCGGATCGCGGTCACCTACCGCACCCCGGTCTTCCTGCTCTCCGACGGCTACCTCGCCAACGGCTCCGAGCCGTGGCGGATCCCCGAGGTCGCCGAGCTGCCGGTCATCGACCCGGCGTTCGCGACGGCCGACGCCGACCAGCCCTACATCAACGACGACGGCGAGTTCGAGCCCTACCGCCGCGACCCCGAGACCCTGGCCCGCCCCTGGGCTCCCCCGGGCGTCGCCGGGCTCGAGCACCGCATCGGCGGCCTGGAGAAGGCCGACATCACCGGCAACATCTCCTACGACCCGGCCAACCACGACTTCATGGTCCGCACGCGCCAGGCCAAGATCGACCGGATCGCCGAGTCGCTCCCGCCGCTGCAGGTCGACGACCCGTCCGGCCAGGCGAAGGTGCTGGTGATCGGCTGGGGCTCGACGTACGGCCCGATCGGTGCTGCGTGCCGCCGGGTGCGCCGAGCCGGCTTCGACGTGGCCCAGGTGCACCTGCGCCACCTCAACCCCTTCCCGAAGGACCTCGGCGAGATCCTCCAGCGCTACGACAAGGTGCTGGTGCCCGAGATGAACCTCGGCCAGCTCTCGCTGCTGCTGCGCGGGAAGTACCTCGTCGACGCCCTCGGCTACAACCAGGTCAACGGCATGCCGATCAAGGCCGCCGAGCTCGCGGAGGCGATCGGCCACCTCGTCGCCGAGGCCGAGGGCATCCCCGCCGACCAGCTCGACCTGTCCGTCGCGACCAGCCAGGAGGTCCACCAGTGACGATCGAACTCAACATGCCGACCTTCCGCTCCGGCATCGAGGGCGTCCCGACGCTCGAGGAGGGCCAGACCCAGACCGGCAAGGACTTCTCCAGCGACCAGGAGGTCCGCTGGTGCCCCGGTTGCGGCGACTACGCCGTGCTCAAGGCGGTCCAGGGCTTCCTGCCCGACCTGGGGCTGCGCCGCGAGAACATCGTGTTCGTCTCGGGCATCGGCTGCTCGAGCCGGTTCCCCTACTACCTCGACACCTACGGCATGCACTCCATCCACGGTCGTGCGCCGTCGATCGCCACCGGTCTCGCGACCGCGCGGGAGGACCTGTCGGTGTGGGTCGTGACCGGTGACGGTGACGCGCTGTCGATCGGCGGCAACCACCTGATCCACGCCCTGCGCCGCAACGTCAACATGACGATCCTGCTGTTCAACAACCGCATCTACGGTCTCACCAAGGGGCAGTACTCCCCCACGTCGGAGTCCGGCAAGATCACCAAGTCGACCCCGATGGGCTCGGTCGACCACCCGTTCAACCCGGTCTCGCTCGCCCTCGGCGCCGAGGGCACGTTCGTCGCCCGCACGATCGACTCCGACCGCAAGCACCTCACCTCGGTGCTCGCCGCTGCCGCCGCGCACCGCGGCACCTCGCTGGTCGAGATCTACCAGAACTGCCCGATCTTCAACGACGGCGCCTTCGACGCGATCAAGAGCCCCGACACCAAGGCCGACGCGATCATCCCGCTCGAGCACGGCCGGCCGATCCGCTTCGGCGCCCCGGCCGAGGACGGCCTGGGCTCGCGCGGCCTGGTCCGCTCGGCCTCCGGCGGCGTCGAGGTCGTCGACGTGGCCGAGGTCGGCGCGGAGGCGATCCTGGTCCACGACGCGCACCAGCCGGACCCGACGACGGCGTTCGCGATCAGCCGGCTCACCGACTCGGGCTACCTCAACCAGTCGCCGATCGGCATCTTCCGCCAGGTCGAGCGGTCGACGTACGACGACGAGGCCCGCGCCCAGCTCGCGACCGCCCGGGGTGCGGTCGAGGAGGCCGGCGCCGCGGCACCGACGGAGCGGCTCGCCGCCCTGATCGGTGGCGGCGACACCTGGACGGTCGTCTGAGGTCCGCCCACCCACACGCGAGAGGGCCCCACCGTCGGTGACGGTGGGGCCCTCTGCTGTGCCGGCCGGCCCGGCGGTGCCGGTCAGAAGATCCGGTAGATGTAGATCTCCGGCGAGACGGCGGCGAGGAACTTCTCGTTCTCCCGGGTGGAGACCCGGTAGTACACGCGCTTGATGCCCTTCTTCAGGCCCGGGACCCGCTCGGAGTACCGACCCTTGGCGTTGGTCTCGATGCCGCGCAGCTTCTTCCACTTGGCGCCGCAGTCCTTGTCCTGCTTGCAGAGCTTGGTCTCGATGACGGCGTTGACGCGCTCGCCGGTGCTGGGGGCGATCTTGCCCTTGATGAGGAACTTGTTGGGCTTGGGCTCCTTGCCGTTGATGCTGATCTGGCGCTCGACCTGCTCGGCGCTGGCAGCGGGGCCGGTCGCGACGACGAGGCCGAGTCCGAGCAGCAGCGCGGTGAGGGTGGTGAGCAGGCGGTGGATGGTCCGCATGGGAACTCCTGGGGTGGGGGGCCTGACGTTCGATGCCTCTCTGCCCCGGTGCCGGACCACCCAAACAGGTCTCTTATGCTCCGGAGGTGAACGACGCGGGTCGCGGGGTGGCGCTGGGCGCAGCGGCGTACCTCATGTGGGGGCTCTTCCCCCTCTACTTCCCGCTGCTGGAGCCGGCCGGCTCGCTGGAGATCCTGGCGCACCGGGTCGTGTGGTCGACGCTCACGGTCGGCGTGCTCGTGCTGCTGCTGCGACTGCGCTCCACGCTCGCCGAGGTGCTGCGGGACCGGCGCACGGTCGTGCTGCTGTGCCTGGCGGCGCTGGCGATCAGCGTCAACTGGGGTGCCTACATCTACGGGGTGACCAGCGGCCGCGTCGTGGAGACGGCGCTGGGCTACTTCATCAACCCGCTGGTGACCGTGCTCATGGGCGTCGTGGTGCTCAAGGAGCGCCTGCGGCCGCTGCAGTGGGCAGCCCTGGCGGTGGCTGCGGTCGCCGTCGTGGTGCTGGCCCTCGCCTACGGGCGCCCGCCCTGGGTCGCGATCGTCCTGGCCCTGTCCTTCGCCTGCTACGGGCTCGCGAAGAAGACCGCCTCGGTCGGTGCGGTGGAGTCGCTCGCCGTCGAGACCGCGGTGCTGGCCCCGCTGGCCCTGGGCTTCCTGCTGTTCATCGGACTGGCCGGCACCGCCGAGGCCGGGCAGCACGGGGTGGGCCACGCCCTGCTCTTCACCACGACGGGCATCGTCACGGCGGTGCCGCTCATCTGCTTCGGCGCCGCGGCCACGCGCGTCCCGCTCTCGACCATCGGGCTGCTGCAGTACCTCGCGCCGGTCCTGCAGTTCCTGCTGGGGGTCCTGTGGTTCCGCGAGGAGATGCCGGCTGCCCGCTGGGTCGGTTTCGTGCTGGTGTGGATCGCCCTGGTCGTCTTCACCGCCGAGGCCCTGACCCACCGGCGCCGCCAGCTCGCGCTGGCGGCCGAGGCGTCCGCGGTGTGAGGCGCCCCCTGCGCTGACCACCGCCGTGGCACCCTGGTCCCGCTCGACACGCGGTCGACGCCAGGAGTCTCCAGGAGGTTGACGGTGGACCTGTCCCAGGTGGTCCCGGGCATCATCGACACCCACATCCACCAGTGGGACCCGTTCACCACTCCGCGCGAGGCGTCGAGGCTCGCACCGCTCTACCGGCGCGCACCGGGGCTGTTCGAGCGACTGATGCCGGTCCTGCTGGACCGCGGCGGCCGGGAGCTGATCCTCACCGCCCAGCACGTGGCTCGCGCCTACCTCCCCGCTGACTACGCCGCCGACGTCGCCACCGTCCAGACCGTGCTGGGCGTCCCCGTCACCGACGCCGTGCACGTGCAGTGCGGCTGGCACCGCCCCGACCAGTCGGAGGAGACCGCCTGGCTCGACGTGCTCCCCTTCGGTGTGGAGGGCCGGCCGCGCCTGGCGGCCATCGTCGGCAACGCCGACCCGCGCGATCCCGAGTTCGCCCGGCACCTCGACGACCACGCGGCCGCGAGCAGCCGCTTCCGCGGCATCCGCTTCATGACCGCCCACCACCCCGACAGCGGCGTGAAGTCCTGGATCGAGGAGCCCGGCGTCCTCACCTCGGCCCCCGTGCTGCGCGGCCTCGCGGCCCTGGTCGAGCGTGGCCAGACCCTGGACACCTTCGTCTTCTCCCACCAGCTGCGCGAGGTCGCCACCCTCGCCGCGGAGTACCCCGAGCTGACGATCGTCCTGGACCACTACGCCACCCCGATCGGGCTGCTGGGGCCCCGTGGCAAGGCGACCGGGCGCACCGAGGCCGAGCGCCTCGACCTGCTCGCCCGCTGGCGCGACGACATCGCCGTGGTCGCCGAGCACCAGAACGTCGTGGCCAAGCACTCCGGCCTCGCCTTCCCGCCGCTCGGCCACTCCGCGCGCGACCTCGACCGGTCCCGGCTCGCAGAGCTCGTCGCGCCCCTGGTCGAGCACACGACGACGGTCTTCGGTGCCGACCGGCTCGTCTTCGGCTCGAACTACCCCATGGACAAGCCGGTCGCCCGGATCGAGGCGATCCTGGGCGCCCTGGTCGACCTGCTGGCCCCCCACGGCCCCGACCTGGTCCGCAAGGTCCTGCACGACAACGCGAAGCGGGTCTACTCGCTCTGAGCGCTCCCGGCGACGACGACCTTGCCCCGCGCACGGTCGACCTCCAGGTGCCGCAGGGCCGCCCCGCCCTCCTCGAACGGGTAGACCCGCTCCACCACGGGTCGCAGCCCGCCGCGCTCGACCATGCCGACCAGCTCGGTCAGCCGGGCCGCGTCCGGCTTCGCGACCGGCACGCTGACCCGCACGCCCATCAGCCTGCCCAGCAACGCTCCTCGCGCGAAGAGCCCGATCGGCCCCAGGTAGCCGCCCTCGCCCGGGTTCCCACCGCCGGCCAGCACGAGCCGACCGCGGCGCGCGACCAGGCGCCGGAGGACGCGGAGGGGCCGGTTGCCCACGAGGTCCAGCACGACGTCGTACGTCGCCGAGGACCGCTCCACCTCGCCGCGGGTGTGGTCGAGCACCGCGCTCGCCCCCAGCGAGGTGACCAGGTCGAGGTTGCGCGTGCTGCAGACGCCGGTGACCTCGGCACCCCGGGCGACCGCCAGCTGCACGGCGTACGTGCCGACCCCACCGGAGGCGCCGATGACGAGCAGGCGGGTCCCCTCGCCGACCCGACCGGCGTCCAGGCAGGTCGCAGCCGTCGTCGCCGCCAGCGGCAGCGCCGCCGCCTCGACGACGCCCACCCCCGTCGGCCTCCGCGCCAGGCACGTCGCCGGCACCGCCACGAGCTCGGCCATCGTGCCCTCGTGCTCGCCCAGCACCTCGTCGCCGACCTGCCAGTCCTGCACGTCCGGACCCACCGCCAGCACCGTCCCGGCGACGTCCCGACCGCGGATCGGCTGCTTGGGCGCCCGCCGCCCGAACGTCGTCCGGTCCAGCCGCGCCACCCGCGGCTCGCCACGCATCAGGTGCCAGTCCGCGGCGTTGACCGACACCGCCGCCACCCGCACGAGCACCTCCCCGGCCCCCGGCACCGGGTCCGGGACCTCCGCCAGGCGCATCACCTCGGCACTGCCGTACACGTCCTGCACCCACGCCCGCATCGCATGCTCCTGCCTCCGGCGGACCCGTGCGGCCCGCTCCGCGCTGACGCTAGTGAGCCCGCGGCCGCAGCGGGATCGGGTGGAACCCTGGTCCGACCCCGACCCCGACCCCGACCCGCCGAGCCGTCCCGTCCTCCCGGAAGAACCGGCCGGCTCGACGTCACGGGTGCCGACGCCGCCTCGGACCCGGCGACCGGGACGGCCGAGTCCGCTGGCGCGTCCTCGTCAGCCGGTGCGGGTGGCGACGAGGTCGGCGAAGGCCTCGAGGGCGCGGCGTACGGGGGTGTCGGGGAGGACGACCAGCAAGGCCTTGGCCTCCTCGGCCTGGGCCTGGACGTAGGCACGGGCCTGGTCCATCGCAGGGTGGGCGCGCAGGAGGGCCAGCGCCTCGGCGACCTCGGCCTCGTCGGCGATCGGGCCGGAGAGCAGGGCCCGCAGCCGCTCGTCGGCGGGGTCGGTGGAGGCCTGGGCCATGAGCGTGGGGAGCGTCGGCACCCCCTCGCGCAGGTCGGTGCCGGGGGTCTTGCCGGACTCGTCGGTCTCCGAGGCGATGTCGAGGATGTCGTCGGAGAGCTGGAAGGCCGAGCCCACGATCTCGCCGTACGCCGCCAGCGCCTCCTCCACCTCGCGGCTCGCGCCGCTGAAGCGGGCGCCGTAGCGCGCGGAGGTGGCGATGAGCGAGCCGGTCTTGCCGGCGACGACCTCGAGGTAGTGCTGGAGCGGGTCCTCGCCGGGACCGGGCGGCACCGTCTCCATGATCTGGCCCTCGACCAAGCGGGTGAACGTCTCGGCCTGGATGCGCACGGCGTCCGCGCCCAACCGCGAGGTCAGCTCGGAGGACCGGGCGAAGAGGAAGTCACCGGTGAGGATGGCGACGAGGTTGTCCCAGCGGGCGTTGGCCGAGTCGGCCCCGCGGCGCAGGGCGGCCTCGTCCATCACGTCGTCGTGGTAGAGCGAGCCGAGGTGGGTGATCTCCACGACGCAGGCCGCGGTGAGCACGTCCTCGCTGTCGGGGTGCTTGCCCGCCTCCGCCGCCAGCAGCACCAGCAGCGGCCGGAACCGCTTGCCTCCGGCTGCCAGCAGGTGCCGGGCCGCCTCGGTGACGTAGGCGGTGCGCCCCTCGACGTGACCGTCGAGCAACGCCTCGACGGTCTCCATCCGGGACCGGAGCCGGGCGGCGAGCGCGTCGTCGGTGACCGGCAGGGCCAGGGTGGCGGGGGGCGGGGTGGAGCTCACCTGATGAATTGTCCGGCATCCGCCGCGAGCTGCAGCAGCGGGCCCGGCACCAGGCCGAGGACCAGCGTGCCGAGGACGCCCACGGCGATGGTGCCACTGGTCAGCAGCGACGGCGCCGTCACCGAGGCCACCTCCGCGTCGGCCTCCGGCACGTCGAAGAACATCAGCCTGATGTGGCGGACGTAGAAGTAGACGGCGAAGATCGAGGAGGCGATCGCGACGACCACGACCGGCCACGCGCCGGCCGACATGGCGACGGTGAAGACCGCCCACTTGCCCACGAACCCGGCGGTCAACGGGATGCCGGCCATCGAGAGCAGGAAGAAGGCGAACGCAGCGGCGACGAGCGGCGAGCGCTTGCCCAGACCGGCCCAGCGGTCGAAGGCCGTGGCCTCGCCGGAGGAGTCGCGGACCAGGCTGACGATCGCGAAGGCGCCGATCGTGGCGAAGGAGTACGTCGCGAGGTAGAACATCACGGCCTGCAGGGAGGTGACCTGGCCCTCGGCGAGCTCGCCGGAGGCCTGGACGCCCAGGACACCGGTGAGCAGGAAGCCCGTGTGGGCGACGGCGGAGTACGCGAGCATCCGCTTGACGTCGGTCTGGACGACGGCGAGGACGACGCCGACGAGCATCGTGAGGATCGCGACGACCCACATGACCGGCTGCCAGGTCCAGCGGTCGGCCCCGAAACCGACGTACAGCAGGCGCAGCAGCGCGCCGAAGGCGGCGATCTTGGTGCCGGCCGACATGAAGGCCGTCACCGCGGTCGGGGCGCCCTGGTAGACGTCGGGGGTCCAGGCCTGGAAGGGCACGGCACCGACCTTGAAGAGCAGGCCGACCAGCAGCAGGCCGAGACCGATCTGCAGCATCACCGAGTTGGCGGCGTCGTTGCGGACGGCCGCATCGATCGCGCCGAGGTCCATCGAGCCGGCGTAGCCGTAGACCAGCGCCATGCCGTAGAGGAAGAACCCGGAGGAGAACGCGCCGAGCAGGAAGTACTTCAGCGCCGCCTCCTGGCTCAGCAGGCGCCGGCGACGGGCCAACCCGGTGAGCAGGTAGAGCGGCAGCGAGAGCACCTCGAGCGCGACGAACATCGTGAGCAGGTCGCCGGAGGCCGGGAAGAGCAGCATGCCGCCGACGGCGAACATCAGCAGCGGGTAGACCTCGGTGTGGTCCAGGCCCTGGGCCTTGCGCTCGGCGTCGCTGCCCGGGAGGGCGGCGGCCTGGCCCGAGAAGGCGGACACGCCGGCCTCGAGGCGGCGCTCGGCGAAGAGCGCGACGCCCATGAGCGAGGCGACGAGCACCAGCGCCCAGATGAAGACCGTGGGGCCGTCCACGACGACCGACCCGGCGCCGCCGATGAGGCCGCGGGCCTCGCCGTCGGCGACCTCGTCGAGGTTGGTGCCGACCAGCACGGTGCCGACGAGCGCGACGAGCAGGCCGACGGCGGCCAGGGCCACCTGGACGACGTGACGGCGACCGCGCGGGAGGAAGGCCTCGGCGAGGATGCCGAGGCAGGCGACGCCGAAGACCACGATCAGCGGCCAGATCTCGGCGTACTCGAGGGCGGGCTCGGTGAACTCCATCAGTACTCGCCCTCCTCGGCGGTCTCGGCGGCCGCGGGCGCGGTCACCTCGGGCGGGTCGTCGGTGATCCCGACGTGGCTGAGCAGGTCACCGACGTACGGGTCGGCGGCGTCCATCAGCGGGATCGGGTAGAAGCCGAAGAAGACCAGGGCCGCCACGAGCGGGGCGACGGCGGCGATCTCGCGCACGCCGAGGTCCTGGTCGCGGGTCACGACGTCCGCGGTCGGGCCGGTCATGGTGCGCTGGTACATCCACAGCACGTAGATGGCCGCGAGCACGATGCCGGTCACGGCGACCGCGCCGACGTACCAGGCGTACTGGAAGGCCGCGATGATCACCAGGAACTCGCTGATGAACGGCGAGAGGCCCGGCAGGCCCAGCGTGGCCAGACCGGCGACGAGCAGCAGGCCGGCGAGGACCGGGGTCACCTTCTCCTGGCCGCCCAGCTCGCGGATCGAGGCGGTGCCCCGGCGGCTCACGAGGTAGCCCGCGACCAGGAACAGCGCCGCGGTGCCGAGGCCGTGGTTGACCATGTAGAGGATCGAGCCGGTGCCGCCCTGGGTGCTGAAGACGAAGATGCCCAGCACGATGAAGCCGAAGTGGCTCAGCGAGGTGAGGCCGATCAGACGCATCACGTCGTCCTGGCCGATCGCCACGAAGGCGCCGTAGACGATCGAGACCAGCGCCAGCACGATGACCAGCGGCGTGGCCCACTGCGAGGCCTCCGGGAAGATCCCCAGGCAGAAGCGCAGCATGCCGAACGTGCCGATCTTGTCGAGCACGCAGACCAGCAGGACGCTCGTGCCCGGGGTGGCCTTGCCTGTGGTGTCGGCCAGCCAGGTGTGAACCGGGAAGAGCGGGGCCTTGATCGCGAAGGCGATGAAGAAGGTGACGAAGAGCCAGCGCCCGGCCTCGGTCTCGATGTCGAGGGCCATCAGGTCGCTGAGCAGGTACGACGGCGAGCCGGCCTGCGCGGAGACGACGTAGAGCCCGATCACGCCGATCAGCAGGATCAGCCCGCCGGCCAGCTGGAACATCAGGAACTTCAGCGCGGCAGCCGAGCGGCCCACGCGACCGAAGCCACCGATGAGGAAGTACGCCGGGATCAGCGTGGCCTCGAAGACGAGGTAGAAGAGGAAGACGTCGGTGGCCAGGAAGACCGCCAGCGACAGCGACTCCAGCGCCAGGGTCCAGGCGACGAAGGCCGTCGGGCTGCCCTGCTCGTTGCCGTCGACCGCGGTCTCGGTCTCGCGCCAGGAGGCGAGCAGCACGACCGGCACCAGGAGCGCGGTGAGGAGCACCATGAGCAGGCCCAGGCCGTCGACGCCCAGGGCGAAGTGCACGCCGAAGGCCGGGATCCAGTCGTAGGTCTCGGTCAGCTGCATGCCGCCGTCGAGCTCGTACTGCGCGGCCACGACCACGGCGAGGGCCAGGGTCGCCACCGAGACGCCGATGCCGGCCTGCTTGGCCAGGGCGCCCTTGAGGAACGGCACGACCAGCGCACCGACGAGGGGCAGCGCCACCAGGACGCTGAGGATCGGGAAGTCGTCCATTACAGGTTCACCACCAGGAGGGCCGCGAGCACGATGACCACGCCGGCGAGGATGGACAGGGCGTAGGACCGCACGAAGCCGTTCTGGGCCCGACGCAGGCCCTGGCCCAGGCCCTGCACGAGCGAAGCGCCGCCGGTGAAGAGCCCGTCCACGAGCGAGCGGTCGGCCGACACCAGTCCACGGGTCAGTGCCTTGCCGGGCTCGACGACCAGGGTGTCGTTGATCGCGTCGCCGTACAGGTCGTTGCGGGCCGCTCGGGTCACGAACGAGACGTCGGTCGGGGCGGTGCTGGGGATCGGGCGCTTGCCGACGGTCAGCCAGGCGACCGCGACGCCGACCGCCACGACGGCGACGGTGATGAGCGAGAAGACGATCGCCGGGAACGGCAGCTCGTGCTCGGGTGCCTTGCCGACGACCGGGACCAGCCAGTCCTTGATCCAGCCGCCGAGGTAGAGCACGCCACCGAGGACCGAGAGTGCGGCCAGCACGATGAGCGGGAAGGTCATGACGCTGGGCGACTCGTGCGGGTGCACCCCGTCCTGCCAGCGCTTCTCGCCGAAGAACGTCATCAGCATGACGCGGGTCATGTAGAAGCCGGTGACACCGGCGCCGATGAGGGCGCAGATGCCGAAGACCGGGCTCTCGACCAGCGCGGTCTCGATGATCTTGTCCTTGGACCAGAAGCCGGAGAAGAGCGGGAAGCCGATGATCGCGAGGTAGCCCATCGCGAAGGTCAGGAAGGTGACCGGCATGAGCTTGCGCAGCGCGCCGTAGTGGCGCATGTCGACGTCGTCGTTCATCCCGTGCATCACCGAGCCGGCGCCCAGGAACATGTTGGCCTTGAAGAAGCCGTGGGTGATGAGGTGGAAGATCGCGTAGGCGTACCCGTACACGCCCAAGCCCGCGGCGAGCATCATGTAGCCGATCTGGGACATCGTCGAGCCGGCGAGCGCCTTCTTGATGTCGTCCTTGGCGCACCCGATGACCGCGCCCCACAGCAGCGTGACGGTGGCGACCACGACGACCGCGGTCTGGGCCGCGGGCGCCGCCTCGAAGACGAAGTTGGAGCGGACCACGAGGTAGACGCCGGCGGTGACCATCGTGGCGGCGTGGATCAGCGCGGAGACGGGCGTGGGGCCCTCCATCGCGTCCAGCAGCCAGGCCTGCAGCGGCACTTGGGCGGACTTGCCGGCCGCGCCGAGCAGCAGCAGGAAGCCGATCGCCGTCATGGTGCCCTCCCCGGCACCCGAGGCGTTGGCAGAGATGACGGTGAAGCTCGCCGAGCCGAAGGTCACGAAGAACATCGCGATGGCCAGGCTCATGCCGATGTCGCCGACCCGGTTGATGACGAAGGCCTTCTTGGCCGCGGCGGCCGCGGACGGCTTGTGCTGCCAGAAGCCGATCAGCAGGTACGACGCCAGGCCGACGCCCTCCCAGCCGAGGAACACGCCGAGGTAGTTCTCGGCGAGCACCAGCATCAGCATGGCGGCGACGAAGAGGTTGAGGTAGGCGAAGAACCGGCGGCGGCGCGGGTCGTGCTCCATGTACCCGATGGAGTAGACGTGGATGAGCGACCCGACGCCGGTGATGAGCATCAGGAAGAGGATCGAGAGCGGGTCGACCAGCAGGTCCATCCCGATCTCGTAACCGCCGACGCTCACCCAGTCCCACAGGTGCTGGGTGACCGAGCGGTCACCCTCCTCGCGGCCCATCATGGCGATGAGCAGCAGCGTGCTGAGCACAAAGGAGCCGACCGCGGTCGCGGTGCCGAGCAGGTGCCCCCAGGCGTCGGTGCGACGACCGCCGAGCAGCAGGATCGTGGCGCCGAGCAGGGGCAGCGCGATGACCAGCCACAGCAGCGGGAAGACGCCGCCGGCGTCGGCCGCGCTGACGGGGTCGACCACGGGGATGCTGTGGCCGCCTTCGGTGTAGAGGAACATCGTCCGCCTTAGTACTTGAGGAGGCTCGCGTCGTCGACCGAGGCCGAGCGACGGGTCCGGAAGATGGTCATGATGATCGCGAGTCCGACCACGACCTCGGCCGCGGCCACGACCATGACGAAGAAGGCCGCGACCTGGCCGTCGAGGTTGCCGTGCTGGTGGGCGAACGCGACCAGGGCCAGGTTGCACGCGTTGAGCATGAGCTCCACGCACATGAAGACCACGATGGCGTTGCGTCGGGTCAGGACACCGATCGCGCCGATGGTGAACAGCACGGCCGAGAGGCCGATGTAGGCGTTGACGTCGTTCACGCGCCGGCCTCCGGGTTCTCGGTGTTGTGACCACTGCCGGAGGCCTGGTCGGTGCCGCCGGTGGCGCCGCCGGCGGGGCCGCCGTCGACGTCCTCGAGCGTGCGCTGCACCTCGGTGATGTCGTCGGCGAGCGCCGGGGCGGACCGGACGGTACCGCGTGCGGCGAGGACCCGGGCGACCGACTCCTCCGCGGGGGTCCCGTCGGGCAGCAGCGCCGGGGTGTCGACGGCGTTGTGGCGGGCGTAGACGCCCGGCGAGGGCAGCGGGACCAGCGGTCGGCCGGTCTCGGAGAAGTCACGGACGCGCTGCGCGGCCATCGAGGCCTGGGTGGGCTTGGGCTCCAGCCGCTCGCGGTGGGCCAGGACCATCGCGCCGACGGCGGCGGTGATGAGCAACGCCGCGGTGACCTCGAAGAGCAGGACGTAGCGGGAGAACAGCAGGTCGGCGAGGCCCTCGATGTTGCCGCCGCTGTTGGCGGCGTCGAGGCCGACCATGGTGCCGAGCGAGATCTGCGCGACGCCGACGAGCAGCAGCGCGCCCAGCACGACACCGGCGGTCCAGGCCAGCCAGCGCTGGCCGCGGATGGTCTCGACGACGGAGTCGGAGGCGTCGACGCCGACGAGCATGACGACGAAGAGGAACAGCATCATGATCGCGCCGGTGTAGACGATGATCTGCACCGCGAACAGGAAGGGCGCCTCGAGGGTCAGGTAGATGATCGCGAGGCTGATCATCACCGCCGCGAGCAGCAGGGCCGCGTGCACGGCCTTGCGCACGAACAGGATGCCGAGGGCCGCGGGGACGATGATCGCCGAGAGCAGCCAGAAGGTGATGCTCATGCCTGCTCCCCCGTGGCCAGGCCCGCCGCGAGGTTCGAGCCGGGTGCCGGCGCGGCGTACTGCCCGCGGTAGTAGGCGCCCTCGTCGTCACCGAGCCGCATCGGGTGCGGCGGCTGCTCCATGCCCGGCAGCAGCGGGGCCAGCAGGTCGGACTTCTCGTAGATGAGGTCGGCCCGGTTGTCGTCGGCCAGCTCGTACTCGTTGGTCATCGTCAGCGCGCGGGTCGGGCACGCCTCGATGCACAGGCCGCACAGGATGCAGCGCAGGTAGTTGATCTGGTAGACGCGGCCGTAGCGCTCACCGGGGCTGAACCGTCCGGACCCGTCGGGCAGGTCGGTGTTGGAGGCGCCCTCGACGTAGATCGCGTCGGCCGGGCAGGCCCAGGCGCACAGCTCGCAGCCGACGCACTTCTCCAGACCGTCGGGCCAGCGGTTGAGCTGGTGCCGGCCGTGGAAGCGCGGGGCGGTGGGGAGCTTCTCGAAGGGGTACTGCTCGGTCACCACCTTCTTGAACATCGTCCGGAACGTGACACCGAACCCGGCGACCGGGTCGATGAACTGCTCCTTGAACGTCTTCTCGTTCTCAGCCACAGGTCAGGCCTCCTCCCCGGCACCGGCCGGGACGGTGGTGGATCGGGGGAACTCGAGCGGTGCCGCAGCACCGCGCACGGCACCACCGGCGGGCATCGGGGGGACGGGGAAGCCGCCGGTGGGGGCGGCCGGCTCCTCGGCCTCCTCCTCCTTCTCGGTGCCCAGGAACCCGAGCAGCAGGACGACCGCGACAGCGGCGCCACCGAAGAGGAGGACCTCCTGGACACCCACGTCGTAGGTGTTGGAGACGTAGCGCATGGTGGCGACCAGGATCGTCCAGCCGAGCGCGACCGGGATCAGGACCTTCCAGCCGAAGGCCATGAACTGGTCGTAGCGCAGGCGCGGCAGCGAGCCACGCAGCCAGATGAAGAAGAAGATGAAGAACAGGACCTTGCCGAAGAACCAGATCACCGGCACGTAGCCCTCGTTGGCACCCTCCCAGACCCGGTCGATCCAGAACGGGGCGCGCCAGCCACCCAGGAAGAGGGTGGTCGCGAGCGCGGAGACGGTGGCCATGTTGATGTACTCGGCGAGGAAGAACAGGGCGAACTTCAGCGAGGAGTACTCGGTGTGGAAGCCGCCCACCAGCTCACCCTCGGCCTCGGGGAGGTCGAAGGGGGCACGGTTGACCTCGCCGACCATCGAGATGACGTAGATGACGAAGGACGGCAGCAGGATCAGGCCGAACCACAGGTCCTCCTGGGCAGCCACGATCTCGCTCGTCGACAGCGACCCGGCGTAGATGAAGACCGCGATCAGCGCCAGGCCCATCGAGACCTCGTAGGAGATCATCTGGGCGCTGGAGCGCAGACCGCCGAGCAGGGAGTACGTCGAGCCGGACGACCAGCCGCCGAGCACGATGCCGTAGATGCCGATCGAGGCGATCGCCATCACGAAGAGCACGGCGACCGGCATGTCGGTCAGCTGCAGCGGGGTGCGCTCACCGAACATCGAGACCTCGGGCCCGAAGGGCACCACCGCGAAGGTGACGAAGGCCGGGATCACCGCGATGACGGGGGCGAGGACGAAGACGACCTTGTCGGCCGCCTTGGGGATCAGGTCCTCCTTCAGCGCCAGCTTCACACCGTCGGCCAGCGACTGCAGCAGGCCGAAGGGGCCGTGCACGTTGGGGCCCACGCGGTGCTGCATCCGGGCCACGACCCGGCGCTCCCACCAGATGTTGAACAGCGTCAGCAGGACCAGCACGACGAAGACCAGGCCGGCCTTGACCAGCACCAGCCACCAGGGGTCCTGGCCGAAGGCCGAGAGGTCGTCGGCCGCGCGGACGACGCCCGGCGCCACGGTCTGGGCGATCACGCTCCTGCTCCCTTCACGGTCACCCGGGTGCCGGGTGAGGCGAGACCGGCGAACACGCCGGCACCGGTCGAGCTCGCGGGCACCCACACGGTGCCGTCGGTCATGTCGTCGACGACCTCGACCGGCATCGTCACCGAGCCGCGGTCACCGGTCACGGTGACGGCCGCACCCTCGACGAGGCCCAGGGCGGCGTACGTCGCCGGGTTGACGCGCGCGACCGCGGGCCGGGCCGTGGCGGCGAGGTGCTTGTCGCCGTCCTGCATCGAGCCGCCGTCGATCATGAGCTTCCACGTGGACAGCGCCAGACCGTCCTGGCCCTCGGTGGAGGCAGCGGGCTGCACGGGCGTCATGGTCGGGCGCGCGCCGTCCCACGGGCCCAGCTGGGACATCTCGGCCCGGACGTCGGCGACGGTGCGGAAGCCGAGCGGGGCGCCCTGGCCCAGCGCCGCGAGCTCCTCGGAGATGCCGGCCAGGACCCGCAGGTCGGGCAGCGAGGTCGGCGAGGGGAGCACGGCCTCGAAGGGCCGCGGACGACCCTCCCAGGTCAGGAACGTGCCGGCCTTCTCGACCGCGGCGGCGACGGGGAAGACCACGTCGGCGGCGCGGGTGACCTCGGTGTCGCGCAGACCGAGGGCGACCACGAAGGACGCAGCCTCGATCGCGGCGCGGGTGGCGGCGGGGTCGGTGGTGTCGTCGGGCTCCACGCCGGCGACGACCAGGCCGCCGAGCTCGCCGGCCGCGAGCGCGGCGACGATGGCGTCGGCGTCACGGCCGGGACCCTCGGGCAGCGACCCGACGCCCCACGAGGTGGCCACGTCGACCCGGGCCGCGGCGTCGGCGACCGGGCGGCCACCGGGCAGCAGGGTGGGCAGGCAGCCGGCCTCGACCGCACCGCGGTCGCCGGCACGACGGGGCACCCAGGCGAGTCGGGCACCGGTCTTGGCGACCAGGTCGGCGACCGCGCTGAACGCGCCAGGGACGGCGGCCAGCCGCTCGCCCACCAGCACCACGGCGCCGGCGTCGATGCCGTGGTCGGCCCGGCCGAGCAGGTCGGCGATCACCGCCGGCTCCTGGCCGGGGACGGTCGGGACGAGGGTGCCGTGCATCTTGCGCAGGCCGCGGGTGGTGTACGGCGCCAGCGCCAGCACGCGGGTGCCACCGTGGCGGACCGACTTGCGCAGGCGCAGGAAGATCGCGCCGGCCTCGTCCTCGGGCTCGAGGCCGACCAGCACGACCGTGCGGGCCGACTCCAGGTCGGCGTACGTCACGCCGCCGTCCCACGGACCGGTGAGGGCGACGTGGGCGGCGAGGAACTCCGCCTCCTCGGCGGAGTGCGGGCGCGCGCGGAAGTCGATGTCGTGCGTGCCGAGGCTGACCCGGGCGAACTTGGCGTAGGCGTAGGCGTCCTCGGCGGTCAGGCGACCACCGGTGAGCACGCCCACCCCACCGGCGGCGTGCAGCCCGCGGGCCGCGACGGCGAAGGCCTCGGGCCACGACGCCGGCCGCAGCGAGCCGTCGCCGCCGTCCTCGACGCGGTCACGCACCATCGGGTGGGTCAGCCGGTCCTCGAGGGAGGCGTAGGTGAAGGCGAAGCGGTCCTTGTCGGTCAACCACTCCTCGTTGACCTCCGGGTCGTCACCGGCGAGGCGGCGCATGACCTTGCCGCGGCGGTGGTCGACACGGATGGCCGAGCCGCAGGCGTCGTGCTCGGCCACGCTGGGCGTCGAGACGAGGTCGAAGGGGCGCGACCGGAAGCGGTAGGACTCCGAGGTCAGTGCACCCACCGGGCAGATCTGGATGGTGTTGCCGGAGAAGTAGGACAGGAAGGGCGCGTCCTCGGCGATGCCGATCTGCTGCTGCGCGCCGCGCTCGACCAGCGCGATGAACGGGTCGCCGGCGATCTCGTCGGCGAAGCGGGTGCAGCGCTGGCACACGATGCAGCGCTCCCGGTCGAGCAGGACCTGGGGCGAGAGGTTGATCGGCTTGGGGAAGGTGCGCTTGACCCCACCGGAGCCGGAGGTCGCGAACCGGGACTCCCCGCGACCGTTGGACATCGCCTGGTTCTGCAGGGGGCACTCGCCGCCCTTGTCGCAGACGGGGCAGTCCAGCGGGTGGTTGACCAGCAGGAACTCCATCACGCCCTGCTGGGCCTTGTCGGCCACCGGCGAGGTCGCCTGGGTGCTGACGACCATGCCCGGGGCCACCGGGAGCGTGCAGGAGGCCTGCGGCTTGGGGAAGCCGCGGCCGTTGCCGGCGTCGGGGACGTCGACCAGGCACTGGCGGCAGGCGCCGACGGGCTCGAGGAGCGGGTGGTCGCAGAAGCGCGGGACCTGCACGCCGATCTGCTCCGCGGCCCGGATCACCAGGGTGCCGGCCGGGACGCTGACCTCGACGCCGTCGATGGTCAGCGTGACGAGGTCGACCTCGGTCTTGTCGGGGGTCGTCGTCATGCTCGTGCTCCGGCCGTGGCCTTGTCGGCCCAGGCGGTCGAGGCGGCCGGGTCGAACGGGCAGCCGCCGTGGGTGAGGTGGGCGAGGTACTCGTCGCGGAAGAACTGGATCGAGCTGGAGATCGGGCTGGTCGCGCCGTCACCGAGGGCGCAGAAGGAGCGGCCCAGGATGTTGTCGCACTGGTCGAGGAGCAGGTCGAGGTCGGACTCGCTGCCCTCGCCGCGCTCCAGCGCCGCCAGGGTCTGGGCCAGCCACCAGGTGCCCTCGCGGCACGGGGTGCACTTGCCGCAGGACTCGTGCTTGTAGAACTCGGTCCAGCGCAGCGTGGCGCGCACCACGCAGGTGGTCTCGTCGAAGAGCTGGAGGGCGCGGGTGCCGAGCATCGTGCCGACCTCGCCCATGGACTCGAAGTCCAGCGGGACGTCGAGGTGCTCGGCGGTCAGCAGCGGGGTGGAGCTGCCGCCCGGGGTCCAGAACTTCAGCTGCCGCGGCTGGCCGTCGGGGCCCTTGCGCATGCCACCGGCCAGGTCGAGCAGCTGGCGCAGGGTGATGCCCAGCGGCGCCTCGTACTGGCCCGGACGGGTCACGTGGCCCGAGAGGGAGAAGATGCCGTAGCCCTTGGACTTCTCGGTGCCCATCGAGGCGAACCACTCCGCGCCGTGGTCGATGATGCTGGGCACCGAGGCGATCGACTCGACGTTGTTGATGACGGTGGGGCTGGCGTAGAGGCCGGCGACCGCGGGGAACGGCGGGCGCAGGCGCGGCTGGCCGCGGCGGCCCTCGAGGCCCTCGAGCAGCGCGGTCTCCTCGCCGCAGATGTAGGCGCCGGCGCCGGCGTGGACCACGATGTCGAGGTCGAAGCCCGAGCCGTGGATGTCCTTCCCGAGGTGACCGGCGGCGTACGCCTCCTCGACGGCGTTCTGGACCCGGCGGATGACGTGCAGGATCTCGCCGCGGACGTAGATGAAGGCCTTGTTGGCGCGGATGGCGAAGGAGCTGATGATGACGCCCTCGACCAGGGTGTGGGGGCTGGCCATCATGAGCGGGGTGTCCTTGCAGGTGCCCGGCTCGGACTCGTCGGCGTTGACGACGAGGTACTTCGGCTTGGGGTTGTCCTGCGGGATGAAGGACCACTTCATGCCGGTCGGGAAGCCCGCGCCGCCGCGGCCGCGCAGGCCGGAGTCCTTGACGGCGGCGATGATGTCGTCGGGCGCCATCGTGAGCGCCTTCTTCAGCGCGCGGTAGCCGCCGTGCTGCTCGTAGGACTCCAGGGTCCACGAGCGCTCGGCGCCCCAGTTGGCGGTGAGGACCGGGGTGAGGGTGTCGACCATGGCTACTGGGCCTCCTTCTTCTCCGCAGCGGTGGTGCTCGTCGGGGCTTCCTCCTCGACAGCGGCCGCCTCGGCCTCCTGGGAGGTGTCGGTCTTGTGCGCCACCTCGGCCGGGGAGCCGGCCAGGGGCTGGCCGGTCGAGCCCGAGCCCGCCGGCGCGGTCCAGCCGCGCTCGGAGGCGATGCCCAGGCCGACCAGGGACGGGCCGCCGGCGGCGGGGCCCTCGTGGACCCGGCCGTCGGGGAAGCCCGCGAGGACCCGCTCGGCCTCGCGCCAGGTGCACAGGCGGGGACCGCGGGTCGAGGTGACCTCCTTGCCTGCCCGCAGGTCGTCCACCAGGGCGACCGCGGACTCGGGGGTCTGGTTGTCCATGAACTCCCAGTTGACCATCACGACCGGGGCGTAGTCGCAGGCCGCGTTGCACTCGATGTGCTCGAGGGTGATCTTGCCGTCCTCGCTGGTCTCGTCGTTGCCGACGTCGAGGTGCTCCTTGAGGCGGGAGAAGATCTCGTCCCCGCCCATGACCGCGCACAGCGTGTTGGTGCAGACCCCGACGTGGTAGTCGCCGACGGGCCGGCGCTTGTACATCGTGTAGAAGGTCGCGACCCCGCTGACCTCGGCGGGGGTGATCTCGAGGATCTCCGCGCAGGCCTGGATGCCCTCGGGGGTGACCCGGCCCTCGGCCGACTGCACCAGGTGCAGCATCGGCAGCAGGCCCGAGCGGGCCTCGGGGTAGCGGCCGGCGATCTCGCGGAGCTCGCCGTAGGTCTTCTCGTCGAGTGCCATTACCGGTCAACGCCTCCCATGACGGGGTCGATCGAGGCGATGGCCACGATGACGTCGGCGACCTGGCCGCCCTCGCTCATCACGCTCGTCGCCTGCAGGTTGTGGAAGGACGGGTCGCGGAAGTGCACGCGGAAGGGTCGGGTGCCGCCGTCGGAGACGACGTGCGCACCGAGCTCGCCGCGCGGGGACTCCACCGGGACGTACGCCTGGCCGGCCGGGACCCGGAAGCCCTCGGTCACCAGCTTGAAGTGGTGGATCAGCGCCTCCATGGACTCGCCCATGATGTGCTTGATGTGGTCGAGGCTGTTGCCCATGCCGTCGGAGCCGATCGAGAGCTGGCTGGGCCAGCCGATCTTCTTGTCGGCCACCATCACCGGGGCGCCCTCGAGGCCCGCGAGCCGGTCGGCGGCCTGCTCGACGATGCGCAGCGACTCCCACATCTCGGCGAGGCGGACGCGGAAGCGGCCGTAGGCGTCCGCGGTGTCCCACGTCTGGACGTCGAACTCGTAGTCCTCGTAGCCGGAGTAGGGCTGGGTCTTGCGCAGGTCCCAGGGGTAGCCCGTGGCGCGCAGCACGGGGCCGGTGAGGCCGAGCGCCGTGCAGCCCTCGAGGTCGAGGTGGCCGACGCCCTCGAGGCGGGCCTTGAAGATCGGGTTGGCGTTGCAGAGCGCGGCGTACTCGGGGATGCGCTTCTTCATCAGGGCGACGAAGGAGCGGATCTCCTCGAGCGCACCGACCGGGAGGTCCTGGGCGACGCCGCCGGGGCGGATGAACGCGTGGTTCATCCGCAGGCCGGTGATGAGCTCGAAGAGGTCCAGGACCAGCTCGCGCTCGCGGAAGCCCATCGTCATGACGGTCAGGGCGCCGATCTCCATGCCGCCGGTCGCGATCGCGACCAGGTGGGAGGAGATGCGGTTGAGCTCCATGAGCAGCACCCGCATGACCTGGGCCTTCTCGGGCACGTCGTGCTCGATGTCGAGCAGCCGCTCCACGCCCAGGACGTACGTCGCCTCGTTGAAGAACGGGGAGAGGTAGTCCATCCGGGTGCAGAACGTCACGCCCTGCGTCCAGGTGCGGAACTCCATGTTCTTCTCGATGCCGGTGTGGAGGTAGCCGATGCCGCAGCGGGCCTCGGTGACCGTCTCGCCCTCCAGCTCGAGGATGAGCCGCAGCACCCCGTGGGTCGAGGGGTGCTGGGGCCCCATGTTGACGACGACCCGCTCCTCGGCCTCCTCGGCGAGGCCCTGGCTGATCGCGTCCCAGTCCTGCCCGGTGACGGTGAAGACCCGTCCCTCGGTGGTCTCGTTGGTGCCGGCGTACGCGTCGGTGGTGCTCATCAGTTGTAGCTCCTGCGCTGGTCGGGCGGCGGGACCGAACCGCCCTTGTACTCCACGGGGATGCCGCCCAGCGGGTAGTCCTTGCGCTGGGGGTGGCCCGGCCAGTCGTCGGGCATGAGGATGCGCGTCAGTGCGGTGTGGCCGTCGAAGACCACGCCGTACATGTCCCAGGTCTCGCGCTCGTGCCAGTCGGCGGCGGGGTAGACGCCGGTGACCGAGGGGACGTGGGGGTCGGAGTCCGGCGCGGTGACCTCGAGCCGGATCCGGCGGTTCCAGGTCATCGAGCCGAGGTGGTAGACGACGTGGAACTCGCGGCCGGTGTCCTCGGGGTAGTGCACGCCGCTGACGCCCGCGCAGAACTCGAACCGCAGCGCCGGGTCGTCGCGGAGCACCTTGACGACGGCGACGAGGTCCTCGCGGCGCACGTGGAAGGTGATCTCGCCGCGGTGGACGACCACGTCGCCCAGGGCGTGCTCGACGCCCGCGGCGCGGGTGCCGGCCTCGAGGGCGTCGGCGACCTCGTCGAACCAGCCGCCGTAGGGGCGCTGGACCGGGGCCGGGAAGGTCACGGCGCTGACCAGGCCGCCGTAGCCGGAGGTGTCGCCGGTGCCGGAGACGCCGAACATGCCGGTGCGGACCCCGACCTGGCCGACCTGGCCGGTGGGGGCCGGGACGTTCTCCGGGGACTGCTCGGGTGCGCGCTTCTCGGGGCTCTTGTCGTCGCTCATCGCAGCAGGCCCCGCATCTCGGAGGTGGGGAGGGCCTTGAGGGCGGAGTTCTCCAGCTCCTCGATCTGGGCGCGGCGGTTGGCGCCCAGCTTGGTGTCCTGGACCTGGTCGTGGAGCTTGAGGATGGCGTCGATGAGCATCTCCGGGCGCGGCGGGCAGCCGGGGAGGTACATGTCGACGGGCACGACGTGGTCGACGCCCTGGACGATGGCGTAGTTGTTGAACATGCCGCCGGAGCTGGCGCACACGCCCATCGCGAGCACCCACTTGGGCTCGGCCATCTGGTCGTAGATCTGGCGCAGGACGGGGGCCATCTTCTGGCTCACGCGGCCAGCGACGATCATCAGGTCGGCCTGGCGCGGGGAGGCGCGGAAGACCTCCATGCCGAAGCGGGCCAGGTCGTACTTCGGGCCGCCGGTGGTCATCATCTCGATGGCGCAGCAGGCCAGGCCGAAGGTGGCGGGCCAGAACGACGCCTTGCGGAAGTAGCCGGCGACCCCCTCGACGGTGGTCAGCAGGACTCCGCTGGGGAGCTTCTCCTCAATTCCCATCAGAACATTCCTTCCTCGGGCGACGCTGAGGGTCGCGAGGTGCTGTGCATGCCAAGGCGGACGAGGGAAGGCGACCTTCGTGCGGAGCGCAGCGGAGCGGTCGCCGACCGAGGACAACGCAGGCAGGTGCAGTGCATCGCGATCCTCAGTCCCAGTCGAGACCGCCGCGGCGCCACTCGTAGGCGTAGGCGACGGTGAGGTTGAGAAGGAAGAGCGCGACGGCCACGAGGCCGAACCCGCCGAGGACGTCGAAGTGGACCGCCCAGGGGACGAGGAACATGATCTCGACGTCGAAGACGATGAAGGTCATCGCCACGGTGTAGTACTTCACGGGGAACCGCCCGCCGCCGATCGGCTGCGGGGTCGGCTCGATGCCGCACTCGTAGGAGTCGAGCTTGGCGCGGTTGTAGCGCTTGGGGCCGGTCAGCGTGCTGACGGCGACCGAGAAGATCGCGAAGCCCGCCGCCAGGGCGGCGAGGAACAGGACCGGTGTGTAGAGCTCCATGTGCTCCGACTCTCCTCTCCGGCGCCGCCGCCTGCCGGGCGTCTCATGACCGGTCCGAGCCGGACTCCGGGCCCGGCGCGTGACCTTGTGAACGGAATCACGAGGTGGCGCGCCCCACATCTTGCCACTCGGGTGGGCGTGCGACCACCGGGGGGTGGGTGAGGTGCGGACCGGCCCGGATGTGCCGCTGACCTGCGTATTTATCGCACGGGAGCGTTGCTTAATTCACGGTCAGGCGCGGGCGCGGTGGAGGGCCACGATGCCGCCGGTCAGGTTGCGCCACTCGACCCCGGTCCACCCCGCCTCCTGGAGCAGCGCGGCGAGCCCGGCCTGGTCGGGCCAGGCGCGGATCGACTCCGCGAGGTAGACGTAGGCGTCGGGGCTGGAGGAGACCGCGCGGGCCACCGGCGGCAGCGCGCGCATGAGGTACTCGACGTACGCCGTGCGGAAGGGCGACCACGTGGGGTGGCTGAACTCGCAGACCACCAGTCGGCCCCCAGGTCGGGTCACGCGGAGCATCTCGCGAAGCCCGGCGACCGGGTCGACGATGTTGCGCAGGCCGAAGGAGATCGTCACCGCGTCGAAGGTGTCGTCGGCGAAGGGCAGCTTCGTGCCGTCACCGGCGGTGAAGGGCAGGTGCGGGCGGGCCTGCTTGCCGACCCGGAGCATCCCGAGGGAGAAGTCGCACGGGACGACCGTGGCGCCCTTGTCGTGGAACGGGACGCTGGAGGTCCCGGTGCCGGCAGCGAGGTCGAGGACCCGCTCCCCCGGGACCGGCGAGACCGCGTCGACGACCTCGGTGCGCCACCGGCGGTCCATGCCCAGGGAGAGCACGTCGTTGGTGACGTCGTAGCGCTTGGCCACGGCGTCGAACATCCGACGGACGTCGGTCGGCTGCTTGTCGAGGTCTGCGCGGGCCACGGGTCGAAGACTAGGCGGTGGGTCCTGGCGGCGCGGGGCCGGTCAGTGCGAGCGGTCAGTCCAGGCCGAGGGCGGCCACGAGGAAGGGGCCGCCGAAGAAGAGCAGGCCAGCGACGACGGCCCAGGCGGCCGAGACGCCCATGGAGCGCCGGTCCTGCGCGGTCACGCCGAGCGGCACCGAGCCCCAGCTGGCGAGCATGGCCAGGGTGCCGGCGAGCAGGCACACGGGTGTGGCCAGCGACTCGCCGTACGCCACCGCCGAGGCGAGGGTGACGAGCGCAAACAGGCCCATGACGGCGGTGACGACACCGGCGCGCAGGCGCCACCGCCGCGAGACAGCGTCGTTGACCCCCGGATCCGAGATACCCATGCGCCCACCCTGCCACCCGCGGCGCCGGACCAATCCTCGGGTTTGAGGTAGCGGTCCCGGGTCAAGGCTGTTGGCCATGAGCGGATTCGAGGTGCGCACCGATGCGCTGCGCACGGCGCGATCGAGGTTGCAGGAGCTGGCCGACGACAGTGCGTCCGCCCGCAGCTACTCCCAGGACTACCTCGAGATCACCAGCGCCGACGACGGCCACCTGAAGAACCCCGTCGACGGGGTCGCCGAGGACGTCCGTGCGCGGCTCGCCACGCTCTTCGACACCGTCGACCGGCTGCTGCGCGACAGCGGGACCGAGCTGGCCCGGGCCGCCCGCTGGTACGACCAGAGCGACGAGCAGGCGGTGCGGGCGGCCGACGCCCAGGTCGCCGTCCTCGCGCAGTCCGGCAACGGCTTCCGCGACCTGCCCGAGGTGCCCGACACCACGCCCAGCGACCCGGGCGACTACGTGCCGGCCGAGCACGGTGCACCCGAGGCCCCCGAGGGCCCCGACGACGGCGAGGTGATCATGGCGCCGGGCCCGATCGGGCAGCCGTGGGACCAGCCCACGGGCGGGGGGATGGCATGAGCGTGCCGTCGGAGGTCCTCGACTACCCGTGGCCCGAGGCCCAGATCCCCTCGGCGGTCGACGAGTTCCTCGGCCTGGCGGACTACATCTCCCCGTCGTTCTACCTGCGCAAGGGCATCGAGATCGTCCTGGACGTCGACCCGGTGGAGTGGCTGTCGTCGGAGTTCGCCGGCGACTGGCAGAAGGTGGCCCAGGCCGCCTCGGCCATGCGGCAGCTCGGTGAGTACGCCTACGCCCTGGGATCGGACGTCGAGCGCCTCGCCCGTGACATGGGCGAGGAGTGGGCGGGCAACGCCGCGTCGAACGCCACGACGTACTTCGACGACCTCGCCGCCGCCGTGGCTGCCCTCACGGCTCCGCTGGCCGAGATCGCCGGCGCCTTCGACACCACCGCGACCGGCATCAAGGCCCAGGGCGAGGCCATCGCCGACCTGCTGGGCCTGCTGCTGGACTACCTCATCGAGATCGGCATCGCCGCCGCCGCCACCGGGGCCTTCTCCTGGACCGGCGTCGGACTGGCGATCGGCGGCGCCGGGACGGCCTACCTCGCCTACAAGGCGACGAGCACGTGGATGAAGGTCGTCGAGGCGCACGGGCTGGCCTCCACGATCGCGCGCGGCGTCGTCGGGGCGACCGCCGGCCACCTGGGCCTGCTGCACGTCGACGAGGACACCTTCACCCTGCCCGGCTCGTACGACCACCCGGCGGTCGGGTCGTGACGGACCCTCTCCAGGACTCCGTGACCAGGTTCGCCCGCGGCGACGCCGCCCGCGCGGCGCGCCTGCGGGACAACCTGCGCACGATCCTGGACCGGACGACCGACCCGCACCTGCGCGCGATCATCCAGCGCACGCTCGACGGCAGCATGTCGGTGCGGGAGCTCGCCCGGGACCCGCAGTTCGAGCAGGAGCTGGACCAGGGCATGTCGCGCTTCGCCCGGTGGTGGGAGCACCTCTCCCCCGAGCAGCGCGAGCAGGTGGTGCGCGAGGGGCGCGAGCAGGAGGCCGCGCGCCGCGAGGCCCTCGGCCTGCCGCCGCCGCAGGAGCCGCCTCCGGTGCTCGGGCGCACCCCGCTGCTGCGGGTCGACCCCGACGACCACCCCGACGACGACGCGGGGAGCGGGCACGGCACGGCCCCAGGCGCGCGGTGATCCTGCTCTCTCGATGTCCGGCGGCCGCTGGGGCGTGAGTAGGCTCGACCCGTGACGAGCGGTGGTGCCATCGGGGACGGGCTCGGGGCACCCGCCCCTGCCCTGGTCGCCCGCACCGTCGCCATCGACCCCGCCCGGGTCGAGGACCTGCTCGCCCTGCTCCCCGCCGGCGAGGAGCCGGTCAGCTGGGTGCGCCGCGGCGAGGGCCTGGTCGGCTGGGGCCGCGCCGCCGAGCTGCGGACCTCCGGGCCGGGGCGCTTCGAGGACGCCTCGCAGTGGTGGACCTCGACCACGGGCCGCGCCGTGGTGCGCGACGAGGTGGGCGAGCCCGGCACCGGGCTGGTGTCGTTCGGGACGTTCGCCTTCGCCGACGACCCCGGCGACTCCGTGCTGGTCGTGCCGGCCGTGGTGGTCGGCCGCCGCGGCGACCGGGCCTGGCTGACCACGGTCGGCCGCGGCCTGGAGCACCTCGAGCACCCGCTGGTCGCCGCGGAGGTGCCCCTCGCCCCCGCCGGGGTCACCTTCACCGACGGCTCCCTCGACGGCGAGGCGTGGATGGCGGTCGTCGCCGACGCGGTCGCCCGGATCGGGCGGGGGGACCTGGAGAAGGTCGTCCTGGCGCGCGACCTGGTCGCCACCGCCGAGTCCGACGTGGACGTGCGCTGGCCCCTGCGTCGCCTGGCGGCGTCGTACCCCATGTGCTGGACGTTCCACGTCGACGGCATGGTCGGGGCGACGCCGGAGATGCTGGTGCGCCGCGAGCGCGGCCTGGTCACGTCACGGGTGCTGGCCGGCACGATCCGCCGCACCGGCGACGACGAGCGCGACCTCGCGCTGGCCGCACACCTCGCACGATCGTCGAAGGACCTCGAGGAGCACGAGTACGCCGTCCGGTCGGTCGCCGACGCGCTCGGGCCGCACTGCTCGTCGATGAACGTGCCCGAGGCGCCGTTCGTGCTGCACCTGCCGAACGTCATGCACCTGGCCACCGACGTCGCCGGCGTCGTCCAGGACACGCACTCCTCCCTCGACCTCGCCGCCGCGCTGCACCCCTCCGCTGCCGTCGGCGGCACGCCCACCGCGGACGCCGTCGCGCTGATCGGCGAGATCGAGCGGATGGACCGCGGCCGCTACGCCGGACCGGTCGGCTGGATGGACTCCGGCGGGGACGGCGAGTGGGGCATCGCCCTGCGCTCGGCCGAGGTCACCGGCCGGACGGTGCGGCTCTTCGCCGGCTGCGGCATCGTCGCCGACTCCGACCCCGAGGCGGAGCTGGCCGAGGCGCAGGCGAAGTTCGTCCCCGTGCGCGACGCGCTGTCCTGACCGCCGAACCGTCACTTCCGAACCCTCGAGCCGTCAGTTCCTGCCCCGGTGCGGGCCACCGCCGACGGCTCGGCGGTTCACAGCTGACGGCTCGGCTGGGACCGGGCGCGGCTACAGGTCCGAGCCGTCGGGCAGCCGGAGGTACTCCTGGCCGCGCGGCTCCAGGAAGGTCCGCAGGTGCCCGTCGGCCATGCCGAGGGCCAGCTCGGAGTAGACCTTGTCGTGGATCGCGAGCGTGCGCGGGGCGCCGACGGCCAGGGCGAAGTCGATCGCCTCGGAGATCTTCAACCACGGCGCCGAGACCGGGGCCAGCAGCAGGTCGACGGACCGGCCGGGCCCGTCGAGGGCGTCGCCGGGGTGGAACAGGGTCGTGCCGCCGACGTCGAGGAGGTAGCCCGAGTTGTGCACCCGGTCGTAGTCGGGGTGGATCACCGCGTGGTGCTCGTTGACCACCTCGACCTCGATGCCCCCGGCGGCGAAGGTGTCGCCGGGTCGCACCCGCTCGACCCGCTCGGCCAGGTCCGGCGCCTGCGCCGCGATCGCGTCCGCGACCTCGCCGATGGTCCGGACCGGTGCGTCGGCGCGGCGCAGCTGCTCGGGGGTCCAGTGGTCGGCGTGGACGTGGGTCACGAGCACCAGGTCGGCCCCGTCGACGGCCTCGGGTGCCGTGAACGCACCCGGGTCGATGACGACGGTCGTGCCCTCGTGCTCGACACGGACGCAGGCGTGGCCGAACTTGGTCAGGCGCATGGGCCCCACGGTAAACGGCTGGGTGCGGAGCAGTGGCGTGCGCCAGGATGCGGCCCGTGCGCGAGGTGGTGCTGTCCGGCCTGGTCACCGGCTGGGCCATCGCCGTCCCCGTCGGCGCGGTCGCCGCGCTCCTGGTGACCCTGACCGCCCGGACGTCGTGGCGGGTCGGGGCGTCGGCCGCCCTGGGCGTCGCCACCGTCGACGGCGTGTACGCCGCGGTCGCGGTCGTCTCGGGGGCAGCACTCGCCCAGCTTCTGGCCCCGGTGGCGACCGGGCTGCGGATCGCCTCGGGCCTCGTCCTGCTCGTGCTCGCCGCGCTCACCGCGCTCCACGCCTGGTCGCGGCGGTCGGCCCCGACGCAGGAGGGGCGGGTGGTGGGTCCGCTGGCGGCGTACGTGATGTTCGTGGGGGTGACGGCGGTGAACCCGGCGACGGTCGTCTACTTCGCGGCCGTCGTGCTCGGCAACCGCGACCTGGTCGACGGCACGCTGGAAGGCAGCGTCTTCGTGCTGGCGGCGTTCGCGGCCTCGGCGTCGTGGCAGCTGTTCCTGGTCGCGGCCGGGTCGGGGCTGGGCCGCGCGGTCACCGGGCCGCGCGGTCGCCTGGTCACGGGGCTGCTCGCCGCCGGGGTGATCGCCGGGCTGGCGCTGCACACGATGCTGGGGTGAGGTCCCGACCGCCGGTCGGCACCAGGTCGGAGGAGGGCTCGTGACAGGGACGATCGGGATCACCGGGGTCACCGGGGCGGTGGGCGGCGAGGTGGTGCGCCTGCTCGGGGGCGCCGACATGCGGCTGGACCTGCGGCTGCTGGCCCGCGACCCCGCTCGGGCCCCCGCGATGGACACCGACGTGCGGCCCTGCGACTACGCCGACCCCGCGGGCGCCCGCGAGGCATTGCGCGGGGTCGAGGTGCTGCTCATGGTCTCGGGCTCGGAGTCGGCCGACCGGCGGGCGCAGCACCGGTCCTTCGTGGCCGCCGCCGCCGACGCCGGGGTGCGGCACGTCGTCTACACGAGCTTCCAGGGGGCGGCACCCGACGCGACCTTCACCCTGGCCCGCGACCACCACGACACCGAGCAGGCACTGGCAGCCTCCGGGATGGCGGTGACGCTGCTGCGCGACTCCTTCTACCTCGACGTGCTGCCGTACTTCGCGGACTCCTCCGGGGTGCTGCGGGGACCGGCGGGCGCGGGCCGGGTCGCGGCCGTGGCCCGCGCCGACGTCGCCGCGGTCGCCGCCTCCGTGCTGCGCGCGCCGACGGAGCACGCGGGTCGGACCTACGAGCTCACGGGACCCGAGGCACTGACCCTCGACGAGGTCGCGGAGCGCGCCGGCCGGGTGCTCGGTCGCGACCTGGTGTTCGCAGACGAGACCGAGCAGGAGGCGTGGGACTCCCGGCGGGCGGCGTACCCCGAGGCGGAGGAGTGGCAGCTGGCCGCCTGGGTCAGCACCTACCTGGCGATCCGCGACAGCTCGTGCGCCCGGGTCACCGACGACGTGGAGCGGGTCCTCGGCCGGGCCCCGCTGCGGCTCGAGGACGTGCTGGGGGCCTGAGTGGTGGTCGACGCGTGAACGGGTACCAACCGTCGGCTCACCGTCGAACCCGCGCCGGGTCACCTTCGAGCTGAGGCCGACATGCCGGGCCGAGTCAGCGCGACATCAGGGCCGAGTCAGGGGCGCAGGGCGCGGATGCGGGCGTCGAGGTCGCGGCGGTTGTCGCGGCGGACCCGGACCTCGACGACCTCGAGGCCGCCGTTCGGGGAGGCGAGGGCCTGCTGGAGCTCGGGCAGCGACTCCACTCGCCAGTGGGGCGTGCGGGTGGCGGCGCAGAGGGCCGCGAGGTCGACGTGGTGAGGGGTGCCGAAGACCCGCTCGAAGCGGTCGGCGTGCGCGGGGTCGCCCTGCTCGAGCCCGGCGAAGATCGAGCCGCCGTCGTCGTTGACCACGACGATCGTCAGGTCGGGGCGCGGCTCGTCGGGCCCGAGGACCAGGCCGTTGGCGTCGTGGAGGAACGTCACGTCGCCCACGAGCGCGATCGCCCGGGAGGACC
Organism: Actinomycetota bacterium; assembly: GCA_009701885.1. Classification (GTDB taxonomy): domain Bacteria; phylum Actinomycetota; class Actinomycetes; order Propionibacteriales; family Nocardioidaceae; genus Nocardioides. The sequence continues at coordinate 13,251 of WLJH01000023.1, read as the reverse complement.
AGGGGCGGGCGAGCGCGGCACCGATCGCGGTGGAGACCACGCCGTCGATCCCGGCGAGCCCGCGGTTGGCGAGCACCTTGCGGCGGTCGCCGACGGCCCATCCGGCGACCATGAGGTCGAGGTCGCGGACCGGGTTGGAGGGACCGACCACCAGCAGCCCACCAGGAGGTACGGCGGCAGCGACCGCCCCCGCGACCTCGTGCGGGGTCAGGTCCGGCTCGTCGGCCAGCAGCCGGTCGAGCTGGGCGGAGACGGAGCGGTCGGCGGTGCGCCACTCCTCCAGCCAGGCGGGGTCACCGGCCTGCTGCTCGGGGTGCGGCTCGCCCCAGACCAGCTCTCGGTCGACCCGGAACGGCCGCGCAGCCCAGACGCCGGGGGTGGGTGCCGAGAGCACCTCGACGTCCTCACGGGCGAGCAGCGCCTGCACCGGGCGCGAGAGCGTGGGGTGGCCCGTGACCACGACCCGCTCCACCCGCGCGGCGAGGTCGGTGGCCGGGTCGGTGGCGAGGAGCAGGCGGTAGGTGCGCACGGGGTGGGTGCCGGTGCGGCAGCCGGCGCTGGGCTCGGCCAGCAGCGGCCACCCGGCGCGCTCGGCGAGGACCCGAGCGGGCGGGCCGGCGTCGTCCCCGGCGACGACCACGGTGCGCGGCCCGGGGTCGAGCAGGTCGAGGTGGCGTCCGCGCCAGGCGTGCTGGACCCGCGGCGGGTCCTCGACCGCAGGCAGGTCGCTCCACGCTCGCGCCGGGACGAGCGGGTCGTCGAGGCGGACGTTGAGGTGCAGCAGCCCGTCCAGCGGCGGCACCTCCTCCCCCGGGCCGAGGTCGTGGTGCGGGACCAGCGGACCGAAGACACCCACCTGGTCGGTGGTCTGGTTGGCGCCGGTCCCGCGCAACCGCGCGGGCCGGTCGGCGGTCACCGCGAGCAGCGGGACCCCCGCGTGGGCGGCCTCGAGCATGGCCGGGTGGAGGTTGGCCACGGCGGTGCCGGAGGTGCAGGTGACCGCGGCGCGGGCGCCGTTCTTGGCCAGACCCAGCGCGAGGAAGCCGGCGGAGCGCTCGTCGACCCGGGTGTGCAGCCGCAGCAGGCCCGCCTGGGCGGGGTCCCACAGGGCGAAGGAGAGCGGGGCGTTGCGCGACCCCGGTGCCACGACGACGTCGCGGACCCCGGCGGCCAGCAGTGCGGTGACCACGGCCCGCGCGGTGGCGGTGCTGGGCTCGGGCTGGTGGGAGTCGGCGGTCACGAGCGGCGATCCTGCCGCAGCGCCCGCACCGCGGCCAGCCGTGCCTCCCAGTGCGCCACCCGGTCAGGCGCGGCAGCCAGCCGGTCCAGGGCCGCGGGCACGACGGCGGGTCGGCCGACGGGCAGCGACCCGTCGACCGGGAGCAGCGGCTCCTCGACGACGTCGTCGGTCAGCAGCGACACGGTGGCCAGCCCACAGGCGTGGTGCAGCTCGGGCAGCGCCGCGGCCAGCGCCACCCCGGCAGCGATGCCGACGGAGGACTCCAGCGCCGAGGACACGACGACCGGCAGCCCGATGTCCTCCGCGATCCGCAGGCACGCCCGCACCCCGCCCAGCGGCTGCACCTTGAGCACGGCCACGTCGGCGGCCTCCAGGTCGCGCACGAGGTAGGGGTCCGCGGCCCGGCGGATGGACTCGTCGGCGGCGACGGGCACGTGCTGCCGACGGCGTACGACGGCGAGGTCGGTGACCTCGGCGCACGGCTGCTCGACGTACTCCAGCCCGCCGGCCGCGCGGTCGAGGACCGGCAGCCGGCGCAGCGCGTTGTCGACGTCCCACAGGCCGTTGACGTCGATCCGCACCGCGCCGTCGGGGCCCAGGGCGTCGCGGACCGCCTCGAGCCGGGCCTCGTCCTCGGCCTCGGCCTGCCCGGGCTCGGCGACCTTGACCTTGGCGGTGCGGCAGCCGGACGCGGCGACCAGCGCGTGCGCCTGCTCGGCGCCGACGGCCGGCACCGTGGTGTTGACGGGGACCGAGTCGCGCACCGGGTCGGGCCAGTCCCCGGCGGCCGCCTCCTCGGCGCAGCGCAGCCAGGGCTCGGCGACCTCGGGCGGGTACTCCAGGAAGGGGCTCCACTCCCCCCACCCCGCGGCGCCCTCGACGAGCGCGACCTCGCGGACGGTGATGCCACGGAAGCGGGCGCGCATCGGGATCGAGACGACCCTCACGACGGCTCCCCCGCCAGCGCGACCAGCGCGACCCGGTCGGGCTTGCCATTGGCGAGCAGCGGGATCTCCGGCACCGCGAGCACCTGGCGCGGCGCCCACGAGCGCGGTCGCTGCTCGGCCACCCAGTCGCGCAGCTCCTGGGTCGAGGGGACCCGACCGGGCGCCCGTGCGACGACGAAGGCCACCAGCCGGCGTCCCCACTCCTCGTCGGGCACGCCGAGCACCTCGGCGGCGAGCAGGTCGGGGTGCTCGCGCAGCCGGGCGGCGACGGCGGGCCCGGGCACGTTGACGCCGCCGGTCACGACCACGTCGTCGACCCGGCCCAGCACCTGCAGCCGCCCGTCGTCGTCGAGCCGGCCGGCGTCGGCGGTGTGGAACCACCCGTCGACGAGCACCTCGGCGGTGAGCGCCGGGTCGCCGTCGTACCCGCTGAAGAGCGTGGGGCCCGCCAGCCGGATCCGCCCCGAGGGCCCGAGCGCGACGGCGACCCCGTCGAGAGGGTGCCCGTCGTAGACGCAGCCGCCCGCCGTCTCGGCCGCGCCGTACGTCGCCACCACCCGCACCCCGGCCGCCTCGGCCCGCGCCCGCAGCGCGGGGTCGACGGGCCCGCCGCCGAGCAGGACGGTGTGGAAGGTGCGCAGCGCCCAGACGTCGTCGGAGGTGCTGTGCGCGGGCCGGCCCCCGTCGCCGTCGCCGCCGCCGAGCATCCGGTGCAGCTGGGTCGGCACGAGCGAGGTGAAGCGGTCCGCGGTCGGGTGCGCGCGCATCAGCGCGGCCGTCGCCTCGGCGAACGAACCGTGCTCCTCGGCCAGCACCGGCGCGTGCCCGGCGAGCCAGGAACGGGCCACCACCTGGGCGCCGGCGACGTACGTCGCGGGCAGGGTCAGCAGCCAGGCGCCCTCCGCCCCGACGCGCGACCGGCTGGCCCGCACCGAGGCCAGCACCGCCTCCCGGCCCAGGACGACCCGCTTGGGCCGCCCGGTCGAGCCGGACGTGGCGATGACGAGCGGCTCGTCGTCGTCGCGCTCCAACCAACCCGTGAGGGCGCGCACGGCCTCGGCCGTGCTCCCCGTGAGGTCCATGGCCCCGAGCCTAGGAGACTGCTGGACGATCCTGCCTGCTGCGCGCCGTGATGGCCGCCTTGTCCAGCAGGCTCCTAGGACGTGCGTGTTGAATGGCCCCTCGTGGCGACTCCTGGACAGTGGCTGGCCGGCTCGCGGCCCCGGACCCTCCCCGCGGCGGTCTCCCCGGTGCTCGCGGGCACCGCGGTGGCGGCGTACGTCGCGGAGCCGGTGTGGTGGCGGGCGGCCCTGGCCCTGGTCGTGAGCCTGGCCCTCCAGGTGGGCGTGAACTACGCCAACGACTACTCCGACGGAGTGCGGGGCACCGACGACGACCGGGTCGGTCCGATGCGGCTGGTCGGCTCCGGCGCGGCGAGCGCGTCCGCGGTGAAGCGGGCGGCGTTCCTCTCCTTCGGGGTCGCCGCGGTCGCCGGCCTGGCGCTCGCCGCGGCCACCGCCTGGTGGCTGGTCGCGGTCGGCGCCGTCTGCGTGGCGGCTGCCTGGTTCTACACCGGCGGCGCGCGCCCCTACGGCTACCTCGGTCTCGGCGAGGTCATGGTCTTCGTCTTCTTCGGCCTGGTGGCGGTCGTCGGCACGACCTACGTCCAGACCCGCACGTGGGAGGTCGCCGCCGTGTGGGCGGCCATCGGCATCGGGGCGCTGGCCTGCGCGATCCTGGTCGTCAACAACCTGCGCGACATCCCGACCGACACCCTGGCGGGCAAGCGCACCCTCGCGGTGCTGCTCGGCGACCGCGCCACCCGGGGCCTGTACGCCGGGCTCGTGGCCGCCGCCGGGGTGGCCGTGGTCGGGCTGGCCCTCACCACGAGCGGCTGGGCCCTGCTGGGGCTCGGCTTCGTGCTGCCGGCACTGCCCGGGCTGCGGACCGTCCTGGGCGGGGCGACGGGGCCGGCACTGGTGCCGGTGCTGCAGTCGACCGGCGTGGCCCAGCTGGTCTGGGCGGTGCTGTCCGGCGTACCGCTCCTCCTGGTCTGACCTGGTCTGACCCGGCCTGTCCTGTCCGGGGTCTGCTGCCAGGTGGCCGAGCCGGCGCATCCTTCAGGAAGGAAGGGCCGGCTCGGCGAGCACAGGCGCGGTCAGTCCTGGTCCTCCTTGGCGCGCATCTCCTCGAAGCGGCTCGTGGCCGCACGCGCCCGGGCGTCGACCCGCTGGGCGAGCGCCTCGCGGGGACCGTTGAGCAGGAAGTAGGAGCCGACGCCGCTGACGACCAGGGCGATGACGAAGGCCCACAGCAGGTTGGCCTCGCCGGCGAGGGGCACCCAGATCCCCAGGACCACGCCGAGGGAGGCGACGAAGAGCAGGATGCGCAGACCGGTGTAGACGACGAACTCCTTCACGGGCTCCAGGGTAGTCGGGCCCCGGGGTAGCCCCACGCGTGCGCTCGCGCCGGCGGGCCCGGCCGGCGCCTGGGGTGGCCCGCGACCGCGGTCGCCCTCACCGGGCGCGACCTACAGTGGAGGCGTGCTCAAGATCCTGCTCGTGGTGGCGCTGGTCGCGGTGGCGGTCTACCTCGTCGTACGGGCGTCCCAGGGCGGCGCGTCCGCGCTGGGCAGGTCCGTCGGCAAGCGTGGTCCGAAGCGGCCGCCCAAGCCGCCGAGACCCCGGATCATCGCGCCCGACGACGACGAGGACTTCCTGCGCGACCTCGACCGGCGCAAGCCGCACGGTGAGGAGGAGGACGGTCCCGCAGGCTCCTAGCCCGCGGCCTCGCCCACCACTCCCCCTGCGCCTGCGCCTGCGCCTGCGCTCCCGGCCGACGTCCCGGAAGGCGCGTCACCCGGTACGCCCGGCCGTGCGGACGTCCTCGGTCACACCGCCGCGGGGAGACGGACCCTGAAGCTGCTCCCGACCCCGTCGGGACCGTCTCCGACGCTGATCTCGCCGCCGTGGCGCTGCACGATGGTGCGGCAGATCGACAGACCCATCCCGGTGCCGCCGAGCCCGGTACCGGGTACCCGCTCGAAGCGCTGGAAGACCTGCTCGCGCATGCCGGGCGGGATGCCGATGCCGTTGTCGGTGACGGTCACGTCGACGACGCCGCCGGCCGGGGTCCCGCTCACGACGACGCGCGGCTCGACACCGGCAGGCACGAACTTCACTGCGTTGCCGACCAGGTTGTCCATGAGGTGCTGCAGCATCGGCGCGTCCCCGCTGACCTTCGGCATCTCGGTCACCTCCACCCAGCGGCGTACGTCGCGGGCCTCGGCGACCTCCTCCACGACCGACGCCAGGTCGACCGGTGCCCGCTGCAGCTCCCGGTCGCGGGAGGTGGCGTGCAGCAGGAGGTTGGCCACCATCCGGTCCAGCCGCTGCGCACCGTGGTGCAGGCGCGCCAGCAGGGCGGCCACCTCCACGGGGTCGGCGGGTGGGGTGGACAGCAGTGCGTCGAGTGCGGTCTCCGACCAACCGACCATCGCCGAGATCGGACCCCGCACGTCGTGCGCGACCACCCCCGCGAAGGCCGACAGCGCGTCGACCTGCTCACGCTCGTCGGTCACATCGCGCAGCACCAGCACGGTGCAGCCCGCCTCCGCACCGCCATCCTGCCCCTGTCCCCTGCCGGCTGTCGGACCGACGGCCAACCGACTGGCGGTGACCGACAGCGTCCGAGGTCCCTGCGCGGTCACGACCGGGAGGTCGACAGGTCCCCGCTCGCCGGCGGCGGCCGCCCGCCAGACCTCGGCGAGCAGCGGCGGGACGGGGGTGGAGGCCGCGACACCCAGCTCCTCGCGGGCGACCCGGTTGGCCTCCAGGACCAGCCCGGACGCCGAGACGACGACGAGCCCGTCGCTCAGGGCGTCGACGGGGCTGGTCGGGTCGGGTTCGCGGGGCGGCATGGTCCTCCTCGCCCTCCCCGTTCGGCCGGCCCGGGCCCGGCTGTAGGAGTCGCAGCCCCTGGTCTGGTCACACCCGGCGCCCCGCCACGCCCTCACGGACGCCAACGGCCGGCCACCGAGGTGGCCGGCCGCTGGTCGGGAGGAGCGCTGCTGGGAGCCCAGCCCGGGTCAGTCGACGACGGGGACCTCCGCCGGCGCGATCACCGCTGCGTCGGCGTAGGAGTGCATCGAGGAGGTGGAGAAGTAGTTGATGCCGATGAAGTTGAACCACAGGGTCGCCATCCCGACGAGGGCGAGGATCGCGGCGTTGCGGCCCTTCCAGCCGGCGGTGGCGCGGGCGTGGAGGTAGGCGGCGTACACGACCCAGGTGATGAAGGCCCAGACCTCCTTGGGGTCCCACGACCAGTAGGACGCCCACGCCTCGTGCGCCCAGATCGGCCCGGTGATGAGCACGGCGAAGGTCCACACGGGGAAGGCGAAGGCGTGCATCCGGTAGGACACCCGGTCCAGCACGGCCGTGGAGGGCACGCGGGCGAGGTAGCCCGTCGTGGTGGCCGTCCCGCGACGCTCGGCGCGGTCCTTGAGCAGGAACAGCGACGAGGCGATGCCGCCGAGGGTGAAGGCACCGGTGGCGATGATCGCGGAGACGACGTGGATCACGAGCCAGTAGGAGTTCAGCGCCTCGCGCAGGGGGCCGACGGGCTGGTAGAGCCAGATGACGGCGACCATCAGCAGCGCCAGGACCACGCCGACCACGATGGGGGCCATCCACGCCAGACCGAAGCGCTTGCGCGTGGCGAGGTAGAGCGCCGCGACGACGAAGGTGCCCGAGATCGTGAACTCGTACATGTTGCCCCAGGGCACGCGGGCCGGCTCGGCAGCCATGCCCCGGGCGACCAGCGCGACCAGGTGGACCGCGGCGGCGAGCACCGTGAGCAGCAGACCGAGGCGAGCCGACATCGCGACCCGCTCCGTGGTGCGCTCGTCGGGGGTCGCGGAGGGCGGCGGGTCGAGCGGCGCCCCGGCGCCCACGGCGACCGGCTCGCGCGCTTCGGCTGTGGCCTCCACGGGCACCTTGCGCAGCAGCGACCACTCGGCGAGGTGGGCGAGCAGTGCGAGGAAGTAGACCACGCCGGCAGCGGCGATGGCCTGGTTGGAGAGCGCCTCCTAGGCGGTCTGCGTCATCGGTCCTCCTGTGTGGGGTGGAGCGCCTCCACGATAGCCAGGCGCAGGTCGTCGACCACGGCGGCGGTGTCGCCACCACCCGAGCGGTCCAGGGCGGCGAGGTCGACGCGCGTGCCGCCGTCCTCGCCGTCGGGCGCGGCTGCGACGCGCAGCCACACGCGTCGGGGCCGGATGAACAGGGAGCCGCACAGACCCACCAGGGCCAGCACGACACCGCCCAGGGCGATGCCCTTGCCGGGCGTCTGGCTGACCTGGACCCGGACCCACGGGGTGACGGACTCGAACGTGACCGAGCCCAGCCCGTCGGGCAGCTCGACGGTGTCGCCGACGGCGAGGTCCAGCCGCAGCGGGCGGCCGTCCTCGCGCTCGAGCTGGGTCGCGTCCTCCTTGTCGAGGATGTAGACCGACTGGGACTCACCGTCCTCCAGGCCGAGGTCGCCGGTGTAGACGTTGACCGAGACGACCGGGTTCTGGTCGTCGCCCATGACGTTGAAGGGTTCGCCGTCGAGGCTGGCGAAGAAGGGGTAGAAGAACCCCTCCAGCCCGATCGCCTGCGGCTCGGCGGCCAGTGCCTTGACGACGCCGAAGGAGAAGAAGCTGGCGTCCTGGGGCAGGAAGACCGTCGGACCGGAGTAGGCGACCTCGCCGTCGCCGCCGCGCACCGTGATGACCGGCGCGTAGCCGTGGCCGACGAGGAAGACCTCGCTGTCGCCGATCCGCAGCGGGTGGTTGACCCGCAGGTCGTAGGTGCGGTACTGCTCGCCGGGGGCGGTGCGGTACGTCAGACCGGCCTCGAAGCCCTGCGCCTGCCCCTGGCCCGGCCCCTCGGTGAGCCACTCGACGTCGAAGCGGTCGACGTCGAAGGAGAAGGGCTCCATCTCGTCGGCGGTGAACAGCGATCCGGGGACGAAGTCGTCGTACTGGGTGAGGTTGTTGGAGAAGCCCTGGCCCTCCAGCAGGATCACGCCACCCTTGTAGCCGAGCAGCCCGCCCATGGCGAAGCCCACCAGCACCACGATCACCGAGAGGTGGAAGAGCAGGTTGCCGGCCTCGCGGAGGTAGCCGCGCTCGGCGGAGACCGTCAGCTCCTCGCCGTCCTGTGCGGGGCGCAGGCGGTAGCGGCGACGGCGCAGCTCGGCGCGGGCGGTCTCGAGCACCTGCTCCGGCGTCGCCGCGACGACGTACGACGTGTGGTCGGGCAGCCGGTCGAGGTGGCGGGGCGCCCGGGGCGGGACCGCGCGGGCCGCGCGCCAGTAGTGCTTGGTGCGCGGCAGGATGCAGCCGACCAGGCTGACCATGAGCAGGACGTAGACGGCCGCGAACCACGCCGAGCCGTAGACGTCGAAGAGCCCGAGCCGCTCGTAGATCGGCGTGAGGGTCTCGTGCTGCTCCTTCCACTGCCGCGCGCCGAAGGAGTCGACGCTCTCCTGCGGGATGATCGAGCCGGGCACCGCGGCGAGCGCGAGGAGCAGCAGCAGCACGAGGGCCGTGCGCATCGAGGTCAGCTGGCGCCAGACGTAGCGGCCCAGCTCACGGGCATCGAGCTCGCCGGCGCGGCGGGACCCGGGGTCGGGGGCCGCGGCGGGGCGTTGCTGCTGGTCGGTGCTCACACGGCCACCTCGAAGTCGCTGACGAGCTGGATCTGGATCCAGGTCACGGCCTGGTCCCACAGCCCCGTCACGAGCAGCACGCCGACCAGGACGAGCATGCCGCCCCCGGTGCGGGTCACCCACTGCTGGTGCCGGCGCACGAAGGCCACGGCGGTGAGGGCGCGGCGCCAGGCGAACCCCGCGAGCACGAACGGCACGCCGAGGCCCAGGGAGTAGAACGCGAGCAGCAGCGCGGCGCGACCGGCCGTGCCCTCGTCGTACCCCAGTCCGAGGATGACGCCCAGGGTCGGGCCGATGCAGGGGGTCCAGCCGAGGCCGAAGAGGAACCCGAGCACCGGGGCGGCGGCCAGGCCGACGGCCGGCACCTTGTGGATGCGCAGGTCGCGCTGGAGCCACGGGAGGGCCTTGGCGAAGACGCCGATGAAGGCCAGGCCGAGCACGATCGAGAAGATCCCGAGCCCGACGTCGAGGGCCTGCTTGTTGACCAGCAGCCAGGTGCGCATGCCGCCGACGGCCGCACCCAGGATGACGAAGACGACGGTGAACCCGAGCACGAAGAGCACCGATCCGGCGACCATCCGGCCGCGGCGCACCTCGCCGGAGGCGAGGTCGGCGCCCGACAGGCCCGTGGCGTAGGAGAGGTAGCCCGGCAGCAGCGGCAGCACGCACGGGGAGAAGAAGGAGACCAGCCCGGCGAGCACGGCCACCGGTACGGCCAGCACCAGCGACCCGGACAGGGGTCGTGGCCTCGAGCCACTCACCCATCGGTGCTCCCGGAGGCGTCCTCGGAGGTGGCCGTGGCGGGCGGCGGCGCCGGTGGGCCACCGGCGTCCTCGACCAGGTCGGTGAGGGTGGTGCGGCTCGGGATCTCGCCGTTGATCAGCGAGACCACGACACCGTCCTCGTCCAGGACCAGGGTGGTCGGGGTCGCGCGTGGCGCCGTGCGGCCGGTGAAGGCCAGCAGGGCGTTGCCGTTGGGGTCGTAGATCGAGGGGTAGTCGACGTCGCGGTCGATCTCGAACGCGTGGGCGTTGGCGGCGCTGGTGTCCTGGATGTTGATGCCGAGGAAGTCCACGTCGCCGTCGTAGGCGTCGTAGAGCTCGGTGAGCATCGGCATCTCCTTGATGCACGGCCCGCAGCCGCTCCACCAGACGTTCACCACGGTGACCGTCCCGGGCGTGAAGGTGTGCTCCTCGCCCGTGGTCGTCTCGCCGCCGAGCTCGACCGGCGGCTGGCGGTCCTCGGCGTCGAACTCGACGACGCCGCCGTTGCCGGGGACGTAGTCGAGCTCGCCGGTGCCGACGAGGTCGGAGCAGCCGGCCAGCAGCAGCGAGGCAGGGAGCAGGACGGCGGCGAGCAGAGTCCGGGGGGTGCGGCGCTTGTCAGGGACGGCGCTCCTCGGGGGCGCCGCCGGCGGAGAACGGGGCGCCCTTGTCGCCGACGGGGATCAGGTCGCCGGCGGGCTCGGAGTAGGTCAGCGAGGTGATCCTGTCCCCGCGGAAGTGGATCGAGGTCAGCGAGCAGAGCGTGCACTGGCGCTTGCGCGGGTCGTGGAGGAAGGGGCGGCCCTCGAGCGAGAGCCGGGTGATCCAGATGGGCAGCTGGTGGGACACGACGACGGCCTCGTGGCCCTCGGCCGCGGCGCGGGCGTCCTGCAGCGCCTCGGTCATCCGGGCCACGACCTGCTTGTAGGGCTCGCCCCACGAGGGCCGGAAGGGGTTCCAGAGGTGCCGCCAGGCGCTGGGCTTCTTCAGCGCGCTCTTCCCGGCCCCGAAGGTCTCGCCCTCGAAGACGTTGGTCGACTCGATGACCCGGGGGTCGGCGTGCACCTCGAGCCCGCGCACGGCCGCCAGCGGCGCGATGGTCTCGCGCGTGCGGTCGAGCGGGGAGGTGACCAGGTGGACGATGTCGCGGTCGGCGATGGTGTCGGCGACCCGCTCGGCCATCCGGCGGCCGAGGTCGGAGAGGTGGAACCCGTCGCGCCGGCCGTAGAGGATGCCGTCGGGGTTGTGGACCTCGCCGTGGCGCAGCAGGTGGACGATCGTCTCGGGGCCGGCGCTCATGCGGCACCCCCCGCCGCGGCAGCCGCGCGAGCCGCCGCGGGCAGCGCGTCGAGCACGGTCTGCACGGCCTCGTCGTCGTGCGCGGAGGAGAGGAACCACGCTTCGTACGCCGACGGCGGGAGGTAGACGCCCGCGTCGAGCATCGCGTGGAAGAAGGCGGCGTACGCCGTGGTGTCGGTGCGGGAGGCGTCGGTGAAGTCGCGCACCGGGCCCTCGCAGAGGAAGACCGAGAACATCGTGCCCGTCGACTGCACCGTGTGCGCGACACCGGCGGCGGTCAGAGCCTCGGAGGCGGCGGCCTTGATGGTGTCGGCCGCGCTGCCGATGTGGTCGTAGACCTCCTGGGTCGCCAGCTGCAGCGTGGCCAGGCCGGCGGTCGTGGCGATCGGGTTCCCCGAGAGCGTGCCGGCCTGGTAGACCGGGCCCTCCGGGGCGAGGTGGGACATCACGTCGGCCCGACCGCCGAAGGCCGCGGCGGGGAAGCCGCCGCCCATCACCTTGCCGAAGGTGACCAGGTCCGGACGCCAGCCCTCGACCTTGCCGTCCAGGCCCCACTGCCCCTCGCGGGTGACGCGGAAGCCGGTCATGACCTCGTCGGAGACGAACAGCGCACCGTGCCGGGCGCAGGTCTCGGCGAGGAAGGCGTTGAAGCCGGACGCACGGGGGGCTCCGCCCCCCGTGGACCCCCCGACCTCCACGTACTCCGGCGGGACGACGCCCATGTTGCCGGGGGCGGCCTCGGTGACCAGGCAGGCGATCCGGTCGCCGTGCTCGGCGAAGACCGCCTCGACGGCGGCGCGGTCGTTGTAGGGCAGCACCAGCGTCAGCTCGGTCGAGGACGCCGGGACGCCCGGCGTGCCGGGCAGCGCGAAGGTGATCAGGCCGGAGCCGGCCGAGGCGAGCAGCGCGTCGACGTGCCCGTGGTAGCAGCCGGCGAACTTCACGACCACGTCGCGACCGGTGAAGCCGCGGGCCAGCCGGATCGCCGACATCGTGGCCTCGGTGCCGGAGGAGACGAAGCGGACCCGCTCCACCGACGTGCGGGCGACGATCTCCTCGGCCAGCTCGACCTCGGGCTCGGTCGGGGTGCCGTACGACGTGCCCCGGGCCACCGCGGCCTGGACCGCGGCCTGGACCTCCGGGTGGGCGTGCCCCAGGAGCATCGGCCCCCAGGAGCAGATGAGGTCGACGTACCGGTTGCCGTCGACGTCGGTGAGCCAGGGGCCCGCCGCGGAGCGGATGAAGCGCGGGGAGCCGCCGACGGCGTTGAACGCGCGGACCGGCGAGTTGACCCCGCCCGGGGTCACCGCGTGGGCACGCTGCATCAGTGCTCGGGAGGCGGGTGCTGCGTCCGGGCGCTCGAAGGTGCTCACGCCTTCATCATCCCCGAGCACCGGTCGCCACCCCAGTCGGGGCGGCGTGCGGTGGGCCACGTCACGCCCGTCGGCCGGGTCGGTCGCGCGCCGGGTCCGGACGTCCCCCCGACCGCCTCGGAGCCCGGAGTGGTCCAGACCACGGCTCATCTCCCGCACCGACGGGCCGTTTCGCCGTCATAGGTGGCGGGCAGCCTCGTCGTCCGAGTGGCAGACAACGCAGTGCAGGCGTAACTCAGGCGTGACACCCTTCGTTAGGACCGTCACACACGTGCTTGAGGGAGCACCGACCACACAGACACACCTGGGGAGACGAAGCATGGCAGGACAGCGCACCGGACGCTGGCAGAAGGGCACCGCACTCGTGCCGCTGGCGCTCGTGTCGGCGGCATGGACCGCGAGCCTGGTCTCGGCACCGACGGTCGCCACCGTCGCAGCCGGCACCGACCAGGTCCCCGCGGTGCTGCCCGACGGCACCTCCGTGCCGTCCGAGGCCATCGAGGCCCCCGCCTCGGTCTCCTCCTCCACGCTGGCCGGCCAGCTGACCGGCGGCAAGGCCGCCCAGGTCGTCTCGAGCGCCTCCACCGCCGCGATCCCGGCCGCAGCCCTGGCCGCCTACCAGCGCGCCGAGACCGTCATCAACTCCGCGGACAAGTCCTGCAACCTGACGTGGCAGCTCGTCGCGGCCATCGGCCGGGTGGAGTCCAACCACGGTCGGTACGCCGGGAGCGTCCTCGACGACGACGGCGTGGCCACCCCGGGCATCTTCGGCATCCCGCTCGACGGCACCAAGGGCACGCGCGCCATCTCCGACACCGACGGCGGCCAGCTCGACAACGACTCCCGCTGGGACCGCGCGGTCGGCCCGATGCAGTTCATCCCCTCGACCTGGTCGGTCGTGGGCGTGGACGCCG
>WLJH01000022.1 GCA_009701885.1 Actinomycetota bacterium | reverse complement strand
ATGTGAGGAGCGGTCATCGTGATGACTCCGTTCGAGAGTGCTGTGAGAGGTTCACTCGAAGGATCACGCGGTGGCCGCTGCTTCGTCATCCGTACTCGCCGGTGACGATCTCGGCGACCGCGCTACACCACTATCGGGGACTCAACTTGCCCCTCAACGCGTCGACAGTTGCCGCGACTGCCATAGCTGGGGCGTCATTCGCAAGCACAAGTGGCTGTGTTGGCGCTGCCGAAGCTGGCGCGCCCGACTCCCGGACGGAACGTGCCGGATCTGTCACCGCGCGCTCAGAGTCAACCCCGATCGAGTGTGCAACCTGTGCGACCGGCAGATGAGCATCTGCCTCGGCACCACCGTCGAGGAAGCCAACACGGGCGGGCAGCAGCTCTACTTCGCCAACATGCCGTGGCAGCCCACCAGGATCCGTTGGGGCAACGTCCGTCGCCTCGACAAGCCCAACCCCCGGCTCCTTCACACAGACCGTGCCAGCCGTCTGCAGACCATCGAGTTCTACCCGGTCGAGCAGATCCAGCTCGCGCTGTTCGACCTGCCCCGCGACCTCACCAGTGCCCTGGATCGAGAGCTGTCCACCGAACGGCTGCCGGACCCGCCACACGAGCAGATGGCAACCTTCCTCGACGCCGCGGTCCTCGACCACGCCCGCCGCCACGGCTGGCCGAAGTCGACGATCCACCGCACCCAACGGTCGATGCGCATCCTGCAGCTCATGCAGGACACCCCGGGCGCCATGCTTTTGGCCACCGACGCCATGCGGCTTCAAGAGATCGGACTGACGGCGATCCCGGTCATCGACGTCGCCACCGCCGCCGGCGTCATGGTCGACGACCGACAACCCGCCATCCAAGGCTCCTTCAACACCACCACCGCCCACCTGCCCACACAGATGCGTGCCGAGCTGGCCCAATGGTTCGACGTGATGCTCAACGGCTCGACCACGCCACCCCGACGCAAGCCACGCGACCAACAGACGATCAGGCTCTACCTCCGCTGGGCCATGCCAGCCCTCACTGTCTGGGCCGAACAGGGCACCGAGTCGCTGCGCGAGATCACCCCGGCCGACGTACGTGCGGTGCTGCCCAGTGCTGGCAACCCTCGCTCCACCATGGGCGCCGGACTCCGCTCGATCCTCACCCTTCTCAAGGCCCGCAAGGTCCTCTTCATCAACCCGATCGCCCGCATCCACACCGGAGGACACGAACGCCGCCAACCCCTGCCGCTGGACATCGCGACCATCCAGCGCTCCTTGAACTCGCCCGACCCGGCCTGCGCCGCCATTGCCGCGCTCGCGGCCTTCCACGGGGCTCGGACCCGCGAGATCCGCTTCGTTCACCTCGCCGACCTCAGGGACGGCCGCCTCCACCTCGGGGACCGAACAATCCCGCTTGCCGAACCAGTCCGGGTCCGCATCGAAGCCTGGCTCGATCACCGAGCCCGTCGCTGGCCCAATACCGCCAACCCGTACCTGTTCATCAATCACCGCAACGCCGGCAAACTCGTCCCGGTCGGCTTTCACTGGGTAAGCCGCACCATGGACGTACCCGTCAGCGTCATCCGCGACGACCGCATCCTGCACGAGGTCACCGCCACCAACGGGGACCTGCGACGCATCTGCGAACTCTTCGGGATCACCGTCGGCGCAGCCCTGCGCTACCTCCCGAACACGGATCTCGACAACGAGCAGCCCCCGCACGATGCGTCCGACGAACTGTCCGTCCAGATCTGACCTGTCGACTGAGGACCCGAAAGAACTCCGTTGCGGAGCTTCCTCCCGCTCAACGAGAGTGCAGCCATGGATGACGCACTCGACGCAGGCGCTCGCGCCGCGCAAGTCAACGAGGAGTTCCGCCCCGTCAAGATTGACGGCGAAGTCGTGAGCCGGCCAGCCGCTGATGGCACGAGCACCGTGCACAGCCTCCTGCGCCATCTGCGAAGCCAAGGACTCGACTGCGTCCCTGAACCTCTTGGTGTTGACGATGGCGTCGAGACGCTGAGATTCATCGCTGGCGCCGACGGTGGCGAAGGTTGGTACCACCAGCACACCGACCAAGGCCTCGCTTCCGCCGCCCGGCTCCTGAGGCGGATCCACGACGCGAGCCGCGACTGGGCCCCGCCAGCCGACGCCACCTGGGGCGCGCCCAGCGTGCCCGGCGACGACATCGTCTACTGCCACGGCGACCCGGGACCATGGAACTTCATCTGGCACGACAACGAGGCGGTCGCCCTGATCGATTGGGACTACCTCCACCCCGCGCCGCGCGTCGACGACGTCGCATACGCCCTGCAATGGTTTGCTCCGCTTCGCTCCGACGAACTCGCCCTGGAGTGGCACCACTTTCCAGAGGTTCCCGACAGGAGCCACAGGATCCAGGTCTTCGTCGACGCCTACGGCGATCTGCCAGCGTTCGACGTCGTCGACGCCGTGACCGTGCGCATGCAGGCGACAAGCGACCTGGTTCGAGCTCTCGCCGAGCAGGGACAGGAACCACAACGCACCTGGGTAGCTGAGGGCGCCCTCGAACAGGATGCGGCCGAGATCGCTTGGGTGCGCGACAACCGCACGCTCATCATCTGACCCCGCAACCAAGCTCCGCCGGCACCTGCAACTGGTGGCGTGAGTTCGCGAACCCGCGGCCACCGCGGCGCTGCGTGAGAGGCTGAACCCGTCAGTTCCCACCGCTAGACCCTTCAGTATTCGTGAACTCCCCGGAGGGTTCGGTGAGCCTCTCGACCGGCACGCTGGCGCTCTGGGAGACGGTGACGTGCCACCCCGGAATCACGCTCAGGGACTTGCCCGTGACCGTGATCGTGGCGGTGGTCGTGGTGCGTGACCCCGAGACGCTGGTCGACGTCATCACGTCGGAGCCGCCGGCGTGGTTGAGGAATGTGTTCGCCGTTGCCAGACCGGACTCTCGGGTGCCGGTCTCGCTGCCCGCCTCGCGGGCGCCCTCCTGCGCGGCCGCGAGCGCTACCTGCTTCGCGTGGTAGTACAGCGCGCCCTGGAGGCCGAGGAACATCAGCAGGAAGAGCGCGGGCATCAAGAAGACCATCTGGATGGTCACCGACCCGCGCTCGTCCCGGCGACGGCGCTGAGAGGTGGCGGACATGACGAACTGGCTCCGGCCTACTTGATCTTGCCGGACTCGCTGATCACGAAGGCCCTGATGGCGGCGACGACGATACCGACGATGGCGATGGCCGCCACTGCCCAGAGCACCTCCTGAATCGTGACGGAGCCGCGCTCGTCGCGCTGAATCCGGGCCCCGTCCTCGAGGGCATCGCGCACGGTGAGCACCGCGAGCTGGAGGGCGATGAAGAGCTTCAACATCGGGTTGTTCCTTCCTTGGTTGTTCGGCTTGCGGTCTTGGGCGGCCCCGCCGCGGGGATGGGGTCGGTGTTAGGGGCGTCAGGTAGCGAATCGGAGCATCGAGGGGGTGACGAGGATCGCCATGAAGACGATGCCGAGAAGGCTGGCGGGGATGTACATCCGCTCAGAGGCCGCGTTGGCCTTGCCGAGCTCGGCGCTGAGCATCGCCGAGCGGAGGGCCGCGGCCCGGGCGCGCAGGTTGTTGTAGATCTGCGCTCCGTCCTGGCCTGACTGCTGCATGATGTCGGCGAGGTCGTCGAGCTCGGGCACGCCGAGCTCGTCCGCCAGGCCGTGCAGGGAGTCCCACGGAGCGCGCGTCATGTAGCGGGCGCGGCGCAGCTCGCTCTCGATCCGCTTGAACACCCAGGTGTCGCCGACCTCGGCGGCCGAGCGCAGCGCCTGCTGGCCGCTGGAGCCGTCACGGACGCCGGTGGCGACCATGTCGATGTAGGCGCCGAGGGCGCGGTTGAACTCGATGCGCGCCTTCTTGGCCTCGTCGGTTGCGTTGTAGTTGGGCATGAACCAGAACAGGGCGGCCAGGGCCAGCGAGCCGAGCGTGGGGATCGCGAACGGCAGCGGGAGACCGATCATCGTGAAGAACCCGGCCAGCAGCGGCGGCATGATCAGGCCGAGCATCGCCCAGACGACCTTCTCGCCGTAGAACCGGGCCTCGCTGATCTGCAGGATGGCCAGGTCCTTGCGCGGCGTATGCGCCCAGGCTCCCCCGGGCAGGTTCTTCATCGCCCACAGGCCGATCCGGTCGACGGCCGATCCGGTGTCCGCACCGGCGTCGTCGAGGCCGGCGGAGCGGCGCGGCACGACGTGGTCGGGCGAGAGACGGTCCAGCGCGTCGACCAGGTCAGGGTTCGACGGGGCGAGACGCCACACGAGCAGGGCGAGGGCCAGCCCGAGGAGGGTGCCGCTGGCGAGCGCGAGCTGCAGGCCGGTCATGCGTGCGCTCCTTCCTTCGCGCCCGATGCTGTGCGCTGGGCGGCGCGGTGCGCGTTGCGGGCGTCGAGGTCGAGGAATCGCGGGAGCGGCTTGGCGACGGCCATCCGGCGCAACCACAGCAGCGTCGCCACGTAGGCCGCCAGCAGGACCGCGAGCACGACCTGACCCAGCGGGGTGCCGTACGGCTCGATGTAGTCGCCGGTGAAGGCGAGGATGCCGAGCACACCGAGCGTGATCACGGTGACGGTGCGTGCGGTGGTGCGGGGCTTGGCCTGGTCCGCGGCGATCTGACGGCGTGCACGCACCTCGGCCGCGACGGTCTCGGCGAGGGCGTCCAGCGCCTTCGACAGCCCCGCCTGACCGCGGCCGCTGGCTGCGAGGATCAGCTGGCTGGCCACGACGTCGCCGGTGGAGTCGCTGAGGTCCTCGGCGAAGGCGCGCAGCACGTCCTCGGTGGACGAGGTGTTGTTCCACAACCGGGAGACCATCAGCCCGACCTCGCGCTCGATCGGCGCCGGCGTCGACTGCAGCGACTTGATGAGCGCCGAGCGCAGCGACTGGCCGGCGGTCAGCTTGCCCGACAGGGACCGGGTCCACTCCTCGAGCGCCTCGAGCTTCTCGATGCTCGCGGCCGCGGGCGGGGGAGTCAGCAGCATCGGGATACCGATGATCGCGGCCGGCACGAGCACGATCGCGATCACCCAGCCGGTCACCAGCGCCACCAGGAGACCGGTCACGGCGCCGCCGATCATCAGCAGCCGGGTGCGGCGGTCGAGCCGGCCGAACCTGCTGCCCAGCCTTCCGAACGGGGTGACGGTCCGGGCGGGCCGCGCCGGCGTGGGCGGCGCCGGGATCAGCGCATAGACCATGCCGATCAGGCCGATGACGATGCAGGCGCCGAAGACGGCCGGCAGGAACGCCGACGATGTGGTGCTCATGACGTGGCCACCCCCGGGTTGGCCTGGGACTCGGTCGTGTACGCCTCGAGGTCGAACCCGTGGCGGACCAGTTCCTGGGCGAGGAAGTTGTCGAGCTTCCCGGTGGCCACGGCGTGGCCGAGCTTGTCGGGCGCGAAGATCGGGGTGGTCGCGTACCCGCGGGCCGCGTCGATGCTGGGCTGGACGACCAGGACCTCCTCGACCCGGCGCTGCTTGCGGAAGGTGCCGTCGTCGTTGGGGACGACCTCCGAGCGCAGGTACATGACGATGTCGATCGCGGCGGCCAGCTTGCTGATCGCCAGCTCGCGGGTGACCTGCGGTCCCTTCTCCATCGCGCAGGAGACGAGCTTCTCGATGGTGTGCTCGGCGCTGCGGGCGTGGGTGGTGCTGATCGAGCCCGGTCCGGACTCCATCGCCTTGAGCATGTTCCAGACCTCCGGGCCGCGGACCTCGCCGACGATCTGGCGGGCGAGGTTGAACCGGAAGGAGTGGTGGATGGCCTCCTCGAGGCTGAACTCACCGGCCTGGCGGCCGTCGAGGCCGACCTCACCGGAGCCGGGCCGGTGCTCCCAGGCGTGGACGATCTTGTGCCGGTCGACCAGCTCGTGCAGGTGCAGCTCGAACTCGGTCTCGAAGGTGCCGATCATCTCCCAGGGCGGGATGCACGAGCACAGGGCGCGGACCCAGGTGGTCTTGCCGGAGCCCTGGACGCCGGAGACGACGATGCTCTTACCGGCGCGCACGCAGGCGGCAAGGAAGTCGGCCAGGACCGCGCCGCAGGCCTTGCGGGCGTAGACCATCTCGTCCATCGACACCTCGCGCATGCCGTGGCGTCGGATCACCACCGAGGTGTAGGCCATCACCCAGGAGCCGGCCGCGAGCCGCGCTCCCCCGGGCAGCCGCGGGTCCAGGTGCGGACGGGCCTCGGTGAAGGGCCGGTTCTGCCGAGAGCCGAGGTCGGCGAGGAACTCGCGCAACTCGTCCTCGGAGTCGGCGATCGGGTCGGCCTCGACCAGGGTGCCGTCGACCAGTTCGAGCCACACCGAGACCACCGGGCCGCGAGCGATGACGATGATGTTCTCCACGTCCGTACGCTCGACCAGCGGCTGCAGCCGGCCCAGGCCGAACAGCGCGGCCTTGAGGGCGGTCTTGAGTGCCTTCTCCTGGTCCTTGGTCCACGCCGGGCGGCCGGTGGAGACGAGCGTCTCGGCCTCGGACTTGATGAGCTCCTCGATCACGTCGAGGCCCATCTGCTCGCGGTCCTCCTCGGTGACGCGGCCGCCTGCCTTGTCGAGCCGGGCGGTCAGACGCGAGGAGATCTCGGCGCGGTACTGCGCGATCAGCTCCCAGTCCAGTTCGACATCGCCGGCCGCGGCCCGGTGGTCGTGGGGCTCCTCCGGTGCGGGCGCGACGAGAGGGCGCAGGCTGAACTCGGAGCGAGCCCGCCCCGGTAGCTGTTCCTCGCTGGTCCAGGCGGAGGCGAAGATCGGCAGCGAGGTCGGGTCGTGGTCCTCCGCGGACGGAGCCGGCGGCGGGGGCGGCTGGGTGCTGCGACCGCGGGCGAACGGTGAGGTGCGGTCGCTGGTCGCGGCGTGACGTGCCTCGAGCCACTCGTCGGCGCGCAACGGGTCGCGGCCGTTGGTGCCGTTGGTGCTCATGCTCGGCCTCCGTTCGTGGGGGCGAGGGCGGCCTGGTTGGCGGCGAGGATGGACTGGATGGCCGCGGCGCTGGCCCGGTAGCCGCGCAGCAGGCCGGAGGACTCGAACCTGCGGGGCTTGCGGGCGCCGTGGGAGTAGACCTCCGCGGCTTCGGGCTCCCAGTCGACCGAGGAGACCACGGGGATCTGCAGGGCCTTGGCGATGTGGCGTGCGGTGTAGGGCCGGACGCGGGCTCCAGTGGGCACCGCGGGCCAGCGGCGGTCCTCGTCGACGAGGAGAACCCCGAGGCGCGAGAGGCCACCGACCGCGGCGAACTGTGCCCGCAGAGTCTTGGCCCAGCTGGTCGTGCCGGCCAGTGCCGGCAGGGAGTTGCGGGTGACGAGTAGGGTCAGGTCGGCAGCCGCGATGAGCGGCTGGGGCCATCCGGCGAGGCCGAGCCGGCCCGCGTCGACGATGACATCCTGGCCGTTGCGCTCCAGCGCACGCAGCTGCTCGATGAGCGGATCCCACAGCGGGAGCAGGCTGGGAGCCTGCTCGTGGGCCCGGATGCCGGGCAGGAACCATGCCGACCGCTCGGCCGGCGCCTCGGGGTCGAGCAGGAGCGTTTCGCGGGGCAGGGCGTCGGCCAGCGTCCCCTCGCGCAGGGACAGGGCGAGGTTGATCAGTCCGCCGGTCGGCTCCTGGGTTCCGTGGAAGTAGCCGGCGAACACCGCGGACGATCCGGTTGAGTCGGCGTCGACCAGGAGGACGGGTCGGTGCCAGTTGAGGGTGAGCCCGAGCGCGGTGGTGGAGACGCCGGGCGAACCGCTCGCGGAGGCGAGGACGATCAGCGCCATTGCTCAGCGCTCCCGGGCGTCCAGGACGAGCGCGACCCGTCCGGTGGCGGCACGGGCGGCCAGGTCGGCGGCCTCGCGCTCGGGCACCGAGACGTCGACGACGGTCTCCCCCGTCTCCTCGACGCGGCTAACACCAACCACGACTGCCTCGATCGTCACCGGCTCCTCGTCGGTCACCTCGCCCTGGTCGCCGGGCGTGGTGACGATCCGGACGGCGTCGCCGCCGTAGAGGGGCTCCGAGGGCATCTGGGCAGGAGTGAGGCTGATGCCCACCAGGGACTCGCCCTCCCCCGGCACCAGGCTGTCGGTGACTGCCTGCTCGGTGAGCAGGGTGCCGGCCCACAGGTCGACCGCCGCGCGGCTGCCCTCGAGCTCGGCCCTCTGGCTTCCGGGGACCGGGGTCAGCGCGGGGTCGACGCTGACTCGGACGACGGTGAGGTCACCGGCGTCGATGGTCTCACCGCGCTTGATGTCGTTGGCGACGACGAGGACCTCTTGGGTGTCGTTGACCGAGGTGAAGGCGAACGCGGTGCCCAGGGCGCCGGCGGCGACCAGGGCGGCCATCAGGGCGAACACCCATGGCCGGCGGTGTGCCTTGACCCGCGCGGTCGCGGCGGGCCCAGCCTGCGTCTGGGTGGGCGAAGGCGGGGGCGGTCCCCCTGCGTTGGTCAATGCGGTGTCCAGCGACATCAGTCCGAGTCCTCTCGTCTCTCGATCACCTATGTGTCGAGACGGGCCGGGGCGATCAATATGACCCAAGTTCGTAGCGCAACACTAGTGCATATCTATGGCGTCCTGTGGGTTCTCCACAGGTGGCCGGAAGTCGAGGTGCCATCGCCCGAGTCCTCTGCGGGAGATGGGTCGCGGCCCACTCCCCCGATGGAATTGAGCGACATCGCGTCCAGGCGAACTGCCGAAGGGCCGTCCTGCCTGGTTTCTCCCGGGTGCCGATTGTGCCCTGCCTGTCCAGCGGGCAACTCCGGTAGAGGTACTCAGTTGCCCCGGTGCGCTACTGGCCCTTGCGGCGGCGGTGCAGGCGTTGTGCCTCGTTGAAGGCTGCGGCGACCACGTCGGCCGGCTGTTGGAAGACCTTGGCGAGGGTCTCCAGGGTTGCGGCGCTGGGGAGTCGGGTGGCCCGGCCCTGTTCCCACCAGGAGTAGGTGGGCGCGGAGAGGCTGGTGCGGGCGGCCAGCTCGGGCACGGTCAGCCCTACTTGGAGCCGCAGCGCCCGCAGGTCGGGGATCTCTCCGTCGAGGTGGATCAGGCGCAGGGTGGGGATGTCGAGGGCGCGGGCGAGCTTGACCAGGAAGTCGGGCCTGGGCACCGAGGTACCGAGCTCCCAGCGGGAGACGCGCTCTCCCCCGGCCGCCCCGACGAGTCGCGCGAGCTCGTGCTGGGTCAGGCCCGCGCGCTCGCGGGCAGCCCGCAACTCTGAGGGGTCAACACCGGAAACCATCAGCGACGAACCCTAGCGGCCGGCGGCGCTAGGGGCGTACGCCTAACGGTCGGCACGTCGGTGTCAACGGCGGCCGCGTCGCCACCGCGGCTCCAGGCCTGCGGGCTCAGCTGGCTCCGAGTACCTCACCCAAGACAACCCTGACCAACTGGCTGCGCGAGACAGCTCCACTGTCAGCCACGAGGGTGTCCACCACCTTCATGTTCTCCTCGGCCGTGTCGAACGAGATGGTCGTCAGCTTGCCGACGTTGACGCGCGGCGCAGTGGTAACTGGGAACAGCTCGTTACCGACACTCGCGCCGTGTTCGGCCGCGACCAGCTCCTTATGCCGAGGGGCAGTCTGCGCCAAGGCGTTGAGAATGAACTGCACCTGGCCGACCTTGGGCGAGGACTCTCGCCGCTCGGTCATCAAGTCGACCAGGTTCTGCGGGAGGCTCAGGGTCGTGCGCTTCATGCCACCGGTTGACTCGCTCACCTTGGCCGGCCTGGCCTTCGCCTTGCCCTTGGCCTTCGGCTCCTCGGGCGTCGCCGTCACCGTCGGTTCGGCGACGGTCTTGGCGAAGGCTTCTTCCTTCGCACGTTCGGCAGCGCGAACTTCCTCGACGCTGACGGCGGGCTTGGCCTGAGGTGCCGCAGACGCAGGGGGCGCAGCAGGCTTACGGGAGGGCAGCGTGCTTACTCGGTCGCGGACGAGACCGAGAGCCGGCTTCATCGGTACTCGCTCCTCGCTCATGCCGTCACCGCCTCGAGGTCAGCACCCTCAGCCTCTTCGGCGGCGCCGATGCGCTTGATGAGCTCGTCAGCGAACAGCACGTAGTCATCACACAGTGCCAGGGAGGATCCAGCCGGGCGCTCGGGACGACGCCCCGCCTTCAGCGCGACGTACCAAGGCTCAGCGTTGTGCACGACCTCGGCTAGCTCGTGGATCAGCTTGCCCTTCTCGCGTGCATCGCCGGCGGCCGCCTCGGCGTGGCGAATGATCGACTCGAACAGCAGCGCGGAGTCACCGAGGACACTGCGGACGTCGTCTGCGGCGAAGCGACGCCGGACGGTCGCGGCGCTGCCCATGCCGAACAGGATGGCGCCGAGGACGTCGATGGTCGGGTTGACCTCACGGATCCGCACCACCTGGTCGGCTAGGACGCTGAGGCCCTTGATGCTGGCGCGGTCGGACTTGGTGGGGATGACGATCCAACGAGCTGCCGCCAGAGCCAGCATGACCAGAGCGGACCGCTTCGACGGCGGGGTGTCAATGATGATCAAATCGTAGTCAGGGGCCAGAGGCTTCAGAGCGTTCGCCAAAAGGATGCTGCCGTCCTCACCTCGACGCTCGCGGCCCAGGACCAGGTCCTCGAGCTCATCGAGCTTGCCGCCACCAGGGATGACGTCCAGGTTCGGCCGCACGTTCTTCAGGACGGGCTCGAGGACACCGTCGGTGAGGAGGGTGCTGACGAGGTGCTTGCCCTCGTCTCCCTTGTCGACGTAGCCAAGGTCGAACTCAAGGTTGCCCTGGGAGTCCAGGTCGATCAGAAGAACCTTCATGCCCGCCTGCGCAGCGAGACCGGCGACGTTGGCCGCACAGCTGGTCTTGCCGGTTCCACCCTTGCCGGTGGCGAAGACGATCACTCGGGACAGTTCGTTCATGGCCGAGAGTCTGCTCTACGTGACGGCTACGGGTCCGTTACGACACGCCTAGGGGGTAAATATGTTTGCGCTAGGGCTTCCTTAGCGGCGCCGGTAGCGGCGGCGGTAGGTGGTCCATATTCGCTTGCTAGGCCCCCGTTAGGTGTTCTCTAGGGCTCGCGTTACCGGCTCCCTTACCGGCTTACTACCGTCCCACTAGCCCTTACGCTAACGGACCCACTATGTGTTTCCTAGCGGAAGCGGTGCCGGGGGTGTACCGGGCAACTATGCCCTCTGCTCGCGGCGCAGTAGCGGAACTTGAGCCCCACCCCACCGCCAGACCCTCCGAGCCCAGCAGGAACGGGGCGCAGGAGGCCCGTAGAAGGCATTCTGAGCGCCCAATAGCCGGGGAGCGGGGGAGTGGGGCGTCTCGCCGGCTGTTGGGGCGTCTGGTGCGAATGTGGTGGGAGTCGACTAACTGACGGCACGATCGGTTCCCTCGCCCGAGAGAGGCAACGAGAGCTGGCGTTCGAGGAAGATCCGGTCGCGTTCGTCGGGTCCATTCGGCAGCACGGATCGCCCGTCGATGGGCGTTGTGGTGGCAGAGGGGAGGCCGAACACAGCCCGGTGTCGGGCCCAGGACGCCACAGCCAGCCCGCGTTCGCTCTGGCTCAGCATCTTGAAGCGAGCCTTTCGGTCATTCGATCGTCGGGCGAACTCATCGGGCGTCAGGCTCTCCAGCCACGATCGGTAGTGCTCGAGCTCTTCGACACCAGCGTTTGCACGTGCCGCAGCCAGCCTGGCCTTCCTTGTTGCCTGCTCGGTGATCGAGAGCTCGTCGAACGCGTTGCGCCACTGGTCCCTACGGGCGGCTCGTTCGCTATCGGAGAGGCCCGCCCACCAGGCGGCTTCCATTTCCTTCTGGGCCTTCAACGCTCGTGCTCGATCCAAAGACCAGCTCGACGACATGCTCTCCCGGTACGCCACCCGCTCAGCCTCGACCCGGGCGTCCAGTACGGCGTACGCCTGCGCAGCTCGTTCTTCGACCCTTATCGAGCGAGGACCGGTGGCTGCGAACCAGCGGCCCTCCTCGTCCACCCGAGCAAGCCCTGCATGCGCCAGCGCGGTTGCAGCCTTCTTCACCGCCGCAAGGTGGCTACGAGTCGGAGCGGCGGCTCGTGTCTCCACCAGGCCGGCCTTCACAACCAGATCACTGGGGGACAGGGGACCTTCAGAGCTCAGCAGGGTGCGCCAGAGGCCGTGGGCGGCACGGGGGAGCGTGGCCCAGAGGCCGCGGGGCGCGTGGGGCGGGTGAAAACTTAGTGGGGGGATTTCACTGCAGTCCTCAGATGGCGCTACCTCGAACTCGAAGCTCGTCGAGTCTGGCTTGAGAGGAGAGAAGCAGTCGGTGTGCAGGCTGCCGACAGACCCGTCGAGCAGCCTCAGAGCGGCTCTGATGGTTTTGCGGTCCCCAAGGCCCGTGCTCTTGACCAGGTCGCGCTCCGGGCATGGAACACGCAGTGAGCCGGCGGTCAACATGCGATCGAGCAGGTGGTGACCGACGAGGAGCAGCGAGGCGCGCGACCGGGCCGACTGGGTCCACATGAGGTCCTCGAGGCGGACGCGGGCGGCCTGGACCGCAGCGGCAACGCCGGGGGCGGTGTGCGGACGCGGCGAGGACTCGGCCGTGGGGGAGAAGGCCCTGGCGTCTTCGACGCACCGGTTCCACACGTACTTCAGCCACCAATCGGGGCGCTGGTGCTTCGCCTTCTGCATCGCGGTGGGGTGGGACTCCCGGATAAGGCTCCAGGCGATCTTGGGGTCGCCGACCGCCCACACCAGCTCGCGGGTAAGGCCGAGCTCGGGGAGCGAGCGGTCACCTCTGGTTGGCTTGTAGGAACCCAGGGCCGAGGTGTTACCGGTGGCGAGGTACCGACGCCACTGCGGGGCGATCTCGCGCTTGTAGCGCTGCAGTTCCAGCGGCGTGACGGCACCAGACCAGACGCCGCCGGCGGCCGCCCGCTTCTTGGGGGAGCGGAGCGGCTGCAGCGCTGGGGCATCGGGGAGGATCTTCTTCAGATTCCGCAGCGCGTCACGAAGGTCCCCACGGGGACGAGTGACCGTGCCCCAGCGGTGAGGCGAGGAGAGAGGGCGCACCGAGTCACGGAGGTCGAGTTCGGTGCGGTCGATGTTGACGTCGGCGGCGAGGGCGTCGAGGTACTTGCTGATTTCCAGAGCGACCCCGGAGCGATGCTCAGCGGAGGCGTAACGGAAGTCGGCGCGCGCGAAGAAGATGTGAGAGCGCCCGGGAGCGCCACCGGAGGGCCGCTCGAGCACCCAGCAGCCACGTCGACGTAGCCAATCGGCGATCTCGGGAGCGAGGTACTCGCCCATGTTGGCGTTCTTGGTGTCGAGGTCGATGACGCCCGCGCCTGCGCGGAGCCGGCCGAAGATCGCGGTCACTCTCCCCTTGCCGATCAGGGCCAGGCCCTGGTGGAGGGAGGGGACCGTGATGGGGAGTCGACCATTGCTGGCAGCACCGAGCGCATGCCAGCCCGTGGGGGAGAAGAGCCACTCGTCGAGAGCGAGGAGGTTCTGGGCAGGAGACAGCGCGGCGTGGTCATCGCCACGCGACACGGCGAAATCGACAGGGCCGATTTCCGGTTCGTCTGAGTTGGGCGCTGTTAAGGTGGGCAGCACGAAGCCATCCCAATCATCTCCTGGTACGAGTGAGTCGGGTCTTTGCTTCTTGGAAGGGCGACCGTTGGCGCGGTCGCCCTTCAAGCATTCAGGGCACTGCCCTGATCGGCGTCAGACGGCTACAGGCAACATCTCCTGCTGGCGAGCGGCACGCTCGGCCGCGATGGCCCGACGCATCTCGTCGGCGTCGTAGGGCTTGACGCCCTCGCCGAGGAGATACTCGAGGATGTTCTGGTACGTCAGACCGGTCTCTTCCTTGATGGCGAAGACGATCCTGGCCTGAGCCATGGGCAGGTGGAACTTGATCTGCTCACGCCGGCCCTTGTACGGCTTGAACGCCGTGACCGCCGTGACCAGCTCGGCGAAGTCAGAGCCGAGGGCATCAGAGGTGACGGCCTCAGCGACCTCCGCCTGAGGGCGGTTGTCGGTAACCTCAGCGATGAGCTGAATGTGCTCGATCGTCTCGGGGGAGAGCTTGATGAGGAAACCGTGGCGCTCGCCCTTGGAAGGACGACCTGCTCGGCTCTCCTTACGCGGCTTCTGCTCCTGGTCCATGCCGGCGATCCTGCCGCAGGCTGAGTTTTCGTCAACGAAGGCGCGCCGAAAACATTTCTGGAAATATCCTTTACCCTTCAACGCTCTGGGGCTTCCGCACGCACCTGTTAGGGGCTCCGAAGCCGGCTCATCGAGTTGGCGTGTCACTCGGGGGGTGTCTGGCGCGGTCACCGACGAGGCCCTCCGCTGAGCCTCACCGGCTCGAACTGCGGCGCGTCGGGCCGCGGGCCAGCTGGCTGCTGCTTAGCGTCGCTGGCGGTACTCCCGTGAGCGCGCTCTACCAGGTGCAAGGAGGCCATCGACGACGCCGTGCTCGCCGCGTCCATCGTGGCGTCGCTGGCCGCTCGTAGCGTTTCTGCGACCGGCGGGGGGAGCGGAACCAAGCGCTTGGCGAGGATGTCGGCCGGGGAGACCCACACGACGTCGCCCTCCGCGGGCGGGGTGGCCAGCCCGGACTCGACGTCGTTGTGAGCTCGCCGGGACAGGGCCCGGGCGGGGCCGGTGAGACTGGGGTTGTCGGCCTTCTCGGCGACCACGACCGCGAGCTCCGAACCGGCGCCGACGGCGCGCAGCGTCGCGGTCACAGCCTGCGAGAGCCCTGGGCGCCCGGCAATGCCCTCGGGGCCGGCGAGGGTGGTGGTGTCGTGGGTGATCTGGCGGTAGGAGGCGCGGACCTCCGCGGCCGCGCGAGCCAGCGGCTCCTGGATCCGGGCGCCCGGGGGAGCGAGGTCGCCCCAGCGGCCGGCCAGGTTGCTCCAGGAGCGACCTGCATCGGCGATCGCGGGGACGAGCCGGTCGGAGGGATCGAGGACGCCGGCAGTGGCGGCGGCGTCGACGAGCACCATGCTCGCGCCGGCGATGAGGCCCTGGGTGCGGGTGATGAGCAGGATGTTGGCCGGCGCGAGGTCGCGAGCCAGGGCACGGTGGGACTGGATGTCCCAGTTGGCCAGCGCCTGGGCCAGTCGGCCCGGGTCGTCGACAGGTCGGATCGCTTCGCCGGCGAGGGCTTGGGCGAACCGGTCGTTGAGGTAGCTGCGCGCGGTGTTCTCGCACGCAGTCATCCGGTCGACCCAGACCCCGGTGGGCGCGACAGCGTAGGGGGAGTGGTGCTGGGCCAGCTGGACGCGGCGGCCGGACTGGCGGGCGTCAGTGACGCGGTCGCGGCCGTTGTCGTGCAGGGCGACGCTGACCGCGTGAGCGGTCAGGTACAGCCCGTGCATGATCCTGGTCCGCGCTGCCTCGAGGTCGCGGTGGGCCTCGGTCTGCTCGTGCGGGATCTCGGCGCCGTAGCGGCGGACCAGGGCGGCGGCACTGAGGAGGGTCTGGGTCATCTGGTCGACGCGGGGGTTGGTCGGGCCCTGACCTGGCCAGGCCTTCCGGCCGGACAGGCTGGACTCGATGGTCGCGGCCTGGGCGGAGAGGCTGGTGATGGGCCGGTCGCGCTCGTCGACGCCAGGTCGCCGCCCGGGCAGGGAGGCCCACAGATCCTCCGCGGCCGCGACCATCGTCGGCCAGCTGCGCAGCAGCGTGCCGGCGTCGTCGCCTCCGACGTCCATGAGCAACTGGCGGGCCAGGTAGTCGACGTCGAAGAGCATCTCGCCGACGCTGCGCACGTCGCGCGAGGTCATCGGGATCTGATCGACGTCGAAGAGCTCCTGGTCGATGTCGGCGTACGCCGGGCGCAGGTCAGTAGCCAAGGCCGCGGGCTTCCCGGATGAGGTCGCACAGGTCGACGACCAGCTGCGAGCCGTGGACCAGATCCGGCTGGTGCAGCGGCAGTGGGCGGGTCAGCTCCTCGGCCTCGGTGAGCAGCTGCAGCGGGGTGCGCTCCTCGAGGTCGGCGAGCAGGTCGAGGTCCTCGGGCAGCTCGTAGTCGTCGGGCAGCAGGGCACTGGCCCGGGAGTGGGCGAGGTAGACACCCAGCCCCAGGTCGTGGAGCGGGGAGTCGGCGGCGGCCGCGTCGGCGGCGGTCCACACCTGGGTAGCGGCCTGGTGCAGCAGCTGGGCGATCGAGCCGAGGCGGTCCCAGGTGCCGTCAGCGTTGAGGGTGTCCACGGGCGTTCCTTTCGGTTGGAGGTCGGTCTGGCCCATGAACCCACGTCCCGGCCGCGGCCCGCTGCGCCGAGCGGCGGGCTGTGGGTAACTCGGGGTGCTGTCGGCACCTAGGCACAAACTGGTCTCGTTCGCCTATGTCGTCCGGCGGGTGTCGGACGATCACCGCGAGCAAAGTCAAGAGATCCGCACTAGTGCTGAAAGATGGAGGAGGGTCGAGATGAGGTTCCCGATGACCGTGCTGAGGGTGGTGACGCTTGGGCCGGCACTGCTGGTGAGCTTCGTCCTCACCGTGGTGGTGTGCGCCCTGCTCCCGCCGGCGCTTGGCCTGGTGGTGTTCATGGCTGCGGGCGGCCTGCTGGTCGCGCTCGCGCTGGGGCAGCTGCAGGAGCCGGCGATCGCCGCGCTGACCAGGTCGCGGCCGGCGACCGAGGCCGAGTTCCGGGTTATGGCGCCGGCGCTCGCCGAGCTTGGTGGCCGCGGCGTCGACGTCGGGGCGCTGTTCGTACGCCGTGTGCAGCGGCCGAGCACCCCCGTGGCGGTGGCGATCGGCCGGCGCACCGTGGTGGTCAGCCCTGGGCTGGTCGAGGCGACGTACCGCGGCGGCGTGACTGGCGCGGAGGCGGCCGCCGCGGTGGCTCATGCTGTCGGCCGACATCAGGCGCTCCGGCCGAGGCTGGAGCTGGCGGTGCTCGCGGCGACGACGCCGTGGCGGGTGATGGTGGCGACGTTCCGCGGCGTGGGCCGGGCGTTCGCCTGGCTTCCGTTCATGCGGCTGGCCTGGACGCTGCGCGGCGTCGTGGGGGTCATCTGCGTGGTGCAGTCGGTCGCCGAGGGGCGGGCCGCCCCTGGGCTTCTCGGCGGCGCGGTCGTCGCGCTGACCTACCTGGTGCCGGCAGCAGGCCGGCGGATCGAGCTCCGCGTCGAGGCCGAGGCCGACCGGTTCGTGCTCGCGCTCGGCCTCGGGCCTGTGCTGGCTGGTCTGCTGCGCCGCTTCGGGCACCCGATGACGCTCGAGCGGATGCAGCAGCTGGAGGCTGTCGTCGAGCAGCCTCAGCGCCCGCGGCTGCACCTGGTGCACGGCTGAGGCTGGTCGCTGGCGGGTCTCGCGGCGGACCGATGTGGGCTACTCGTCGTCGGCGAAGCCCGACGTGGAGTGATGCACGCAGCCGCGGCCGTCGCCCTCGTGCGGCTTGTGGTTCATGCACGGCAGCGAGCCCAGCTTGTGCGAGCAGTCGACCCAGCGAACGGTCGAGGGTCCGGTGGTCGGCGCGAGTGCGGTAGCCATCGCGGCCTCCTACCGGCGCGGGCCGCGGCGGCGGCCGAGCTGGGGCCGCTGGTAGGCGGCGGTGTCGGTGTGGTCGTGCTGGCGGCCGGACCGGTGAACCTGCGCGATCTCGGCGTCAGGGGAGGGGCCGGTGTCGGCGGCCGCGGCCTGGGCGGCTGCCTCCTCGCTGGCCCTGATCTCCTCGGCGCGCTGTCGTGCCTCTTCCTCGAGCGCGGCTTCCTCGCGAGCGGCGTCACTCATCTGAACTCCCATGGATCCCGTGGACCGGCACCGGCTGCGCCGGTCCTCCTGGTCACCTATGTGCGGGGCGAGGGTCCGGGCGATCACCGCCGGCCGAACTCCTTGGAGGTGTGTTGCCCGGGGCTCAGGCTGGCTGGGCCAGCAGCGTGGCACCCAGCAGCTGCGCCGTGTGCTCGAGGGCAGTGTGCGAACCGGTCGCGCCCGGGCGGTCGCAGCACGGATGGGTGTCGAAGCCCTCGTCGACGACGATGCGGTGCAGCTGGCCACCACAGGCGCGACAACGTCGACCGGCGTGGGTGGGGCACTGCTCGGCCGCCACGGCGCAGGGAAGGCACGCCGCGGCCGGCGGGGGAGTGACACGGTGGTCGCGGTCCCAGTCGCGCCGCTGGCGCAGCAGCATGGCGGTCTGCTGCCACAGCGCGTGCTCGAGGTGCGCCGGCGCAGGTCGGCCGATGGCCTGGTCGACGGCCTTCTTGAGCAGCTGGTCACCGCAGGTGAGGATCCGCTCGTCGACGCCGCGGCCGTAGCACCAGCGGGCCAGTGTCTTGGCGGCCGTCATCAACTGATCGTCCATGCCGGACCGCTCCCTCAGCAGGTGCCCCACAGGCCGCGGTCGGCCTCCTGGGCGTCGTCGGCGGCCGCGGAGTAGGAGTCTTCCCGGGCGAGGTCCTGGGCGGCCTCGTAGCGGCGTGCGGCGCCACGGTCCAGGAGCTCGTGGGCTACGTCGACGTCGTCGTGGTCGACGTAGCGCAGCAGGCGGTCGTATCGGTCGCGGTCGGGCTGTCCGCTGTCGGCGACGAGCTGGACGGTGCTGCCGACCGGCGCGAGGTCCTCGAGCAGGCCGGTTGCCTGGTCGGCGTAGCACTCCGCCGGCGCCGGCGGGTGGGCGACTTCGGGTGCGTCGATGCCGAGCAGGCGGACTCGGCCGAGCGGGCGGCCGGACAGGTCCTCAACGCGCAGGGTGTCTCCGTCGACGACGGCCGTCACCCTGACCCGGGTGGTCTTGGCCTCGGCTGGGTCGGCGCCCGTGGGGGTGCCAGGGAGGGCTGCGGTGATCCCGCCGGCGGTCAGCGCGGCGACGGCCGCGGCGGCCAGGCCGATGAGGGCCTTCACCGGGCGACCCTCAGCTGCGCACGCTCGCCGGCGACGGGAACCGCGCGCTCCTGGGCCCGGGCGCCTGGAGACCGGTAGCCGGCCTCGGGGATCTGCTCGGCGACGTCGGCCGGGCCGGTGCTGGCACCGGCCGGCTCCTCGGGGAGCTCGGCGGCGATCTTCGCGGCCAGGTCGCGCAGCGGCGGGGTCTTCTCGATCCGCCGGGTGGCATGGAGCACGGTCGTGTGGTCGCGCTCGAAGTGCCGCGCAATCGTCGGCAGGCTGTGCCCGTGGATGCGGGCCGCGGTCATGGCCACCGCTCGGGCGTCGGCGGCCGTCCTGGTCCGATCGGCGCCCAGGAGGACCTCGGGGGTGGTGCCGAAGGCCTCGGCGGCCGCGACGACGGCATGCTCGACCGGGCCATCGGGCTCAAAGGTCGACGCGGGCTGGTCCTGGTGGAGGCTGACGACGGTGGCCTCGGGGCGGGGGAGTCGGGCGGTGTAGCGGTCGTTGACGTGCTCGGTGACCCGGGCCGCGGCGTCGGCCAACCGGGGACGATCGGCAGTGCGGCGCACGGCGTGGATCACAGAGCCGTGGTCCTTGTTGAAGTGCTCAGCGATCGCCGGCAGGGACAGGCCGACCTCGCGGGCGGCGGTCATGGCCACGGCGCGCGCGTCGCTGACCGGACGGCTGCGCTCGGCGCTCAGGATCGCCTCCGGGGTGGTGCCGAACATCGGCGCGGCGGCGTTGATGGCCAGCTCGCACACCGCTGCCGGGCCGGTTGCCGGCGCCGCCGGCAGGGTCTGGTCGACCTGGACGGCGAGGACGGCCACCAGTGACCGGAGCTGGTCGGCGTCCAGCGGCGCGACCAGATCGGCGACCTGGTCATGCTGCCCGCGGCCGGCGGCATCGAGGATGAGGCCAGCCAGCTGGCGGCCTCCCTGGTCGAGGTCCATGACCGTCCCCTCTGCCTACCGCGCCGGCGACGCGACGGCCGGGGACGCCTGGCGAGGCACCTGGCCGCGGCCCTGTTCGGCCATCCGCCGGCGGGCGTTGTCGGTGATGTCGCTGGCGATCCCGGCGGACTGCCGGGCGTTGGCCGCGGCGTGGTCGACGACGTTCTCGAGCAGGCGCACGTCCTCATCGGCGCGGCCGAGCTCCTTGCCGGCGGTCGCGATGCTCCGCTCGAGGGTGACCGGCTCCAGCAGCGACGGCGGAGTCACCTGCTGAGCGGCCAGCTGGGCACTGTCGACGTGCTGGGCGGTCAGGCGCGCCATCGGCTTGGCCAGGTCGATCATCTCGCCCACGACCGCGAGGCGCGGCTTGAGCTGCGCAACCTCACTGGCGATTTCGGGATCGGAGGTGTCGGCATCCCGGAGGAGGTCATGGGCGTCCGCGATCGCCTGGGATGCCCGCTCCAGGTGTCCGGTGAGCTCGTCGGCCAGCTCGGCGTTGTCGCTGCAGCGCCGCTGCAGCCGGCTCAGGTGCTCGCCGGCGGCCTCGAGGTAGTAGTCACCACGGTCGCTGAGCCGGGCCTTGGCCGAGTCGAGCTCGGCGTCATCGAGCACCCGGAGCGCGGAGTTGATCGTGGTGTGCAGCTCGTCGACGACCCGCCGGGCACGTCCCACGGCCTGCTCGGCCATGAAGACGGCGTCGGCGGCCTGCAGAGCGGTGTCGGTCCTCACGCAGACTCACCGCCTCCCGTGTCGGGCGGGGGCGTGCTGCTCGCAGCGGGCAGCACGTCGCGGAGCCGGTCGAGCGCGGCCAGCGCCTGCTCGAGGTGGTCGCGGGCCTCCTGAACCGGGTCACGGTCGGCCGCGGCGGCGGGGGAATCGGTGGGCGTGCTCACGGGCAGCTCCTTGGTGGACCGGGGTCATCTCTCAGTCACCAAAGGAAGGTCGGCCCGCTCGGGCGATCACCGAGCGCGAGAAATCTCGTCGCGACCGGTCAGGGCTGGTCCCAGGGTCTCGACTCCTGCCCGTCGTCGACGCCCTGGCTGATGATGTGCGCGGTGGCGTTGCGGGCGGCGTTGAGGTGCTTGTGGAGGTCGACCGCCAGGCCGCGGGCCTCCTCCAGGTGGAGCCGCGCGACGCCGATCGCCATGGCGGGGTCGGATTCGTCGGTCATCGCATCCATGCTGAGCACCTGGTCGGCCAGTGCCCGCTCGAGCGTGCTCGACAGCTGCGAGAACGCCTGGGGGAGCGCGGCCGCGAGGTCGGCGAACTCCGCGAGCTCATCCGAGGTCTCGGCCGGGATCTGGTCGCGCTCCCACATCGTGGCGCGGTTGAAGCCGTAGACGTGTTCGCGGGCCGCCGTCGCGTGCCCGCTCGCCTCGAGTTCGTCGTTGTTGTCGTCCACCAGGGCGCCCTTCCTGCCGGGGGAGGTCTCGTTGGCGTTGAGTCTCGCGGATCTCGCCGTCGGCCGCGCGGACGCTGCCCGCGGCCTGTGGATGGCCGCAGGGGTTCCCTCCGTCGCTTCCGGGCGGGAGACTGATCGGCCGTGGACGACCAGGCGGCCTTGCTCGCGACGCGTGGCCATGGCGGCGGCCGCGTGGTTCAACGCTCCGGCCGACGTCGAGGCCTACCGTCGGCTCGCGGCCGCGGTCGGGGAGTGGAACGCCTACAGCGCACCGCAGCTGGAGAATGGCGACGTCGACGAGCTGCTCGACGACCTGGCAGACGTCGCGCCCCCGATGCCGCTGGGCGAGGGCGTCGCCGATCTCGAGGCCGTCCTGCGGCGGCAGGCTCGCCGGCAGCTTTAGCGGCGAGGGGTGTCCCGGCCGGGATCGGAGGCCGGCGGCAGTTCACGCCATCGGCGCCCGGCAGCCAGGCTGTCTCCCATACATAGCGGCCTTGTGTAACGAAGTGTATGGAGGGGGATCACCTGCCGACGTCGAAACTGCGTGTCCGCGGGGCCCCGGAAGCGCCTGGCATGCGCGCCCCGAGACGTCGACGGGCCGCCTCGTCAGGGCCCTCCGCGGCCGGACCTACCTCGCCGACGTCGCGGTCAGGTAGATCGGGGTCCGGCTGGGCCGCCGAACTGAGAGTTTCGGCCAGGTCCTCGATGTCGGCTTCCAACACCCGCTCGAGGAGATCGGCGATGCTCGCTGGGGAGCCGTCGCACTCGGCCACCAGATCCTCGGCCAGCTGGTCGAGGGCGGCGTTGCCGCGGGCGGTGAAGGTGACGACTCCGGGGACCGGGTTCTCGGCTGGGGAAGTGCTCATGGGTCCACCTCGCTTCCTGGTCACCTAGGTGCGCAGGAGGCCACCGAGCGATCAAGTCGCGGCGACTGGCTCGCGCTCGACCCGCAGCGCGATGATCCGCCACCCCTCGGGGACGCGGCGGCGCGCGGCCGCCAGCGCCTGGTCGTAGTCGACGTCCTCGACGACCAGCTCGTCTCGACCGAGCGTGTAGCCGCCGCGGTGGTCTGGCGGGATCTCCTGCACCGTGGCGTACAGCGTGACCGGGGCAGGAGTGTCGCCTGGAGCGGTCACTGCTGCTCGAGGCGCTCGAGGGGAGTACCAGGCAGGTCGGCAGGGGTCGGGGTGTCCAGCACCGCGGCGTCGACCAGGCGGCTCTCCAAGGAGTTCCAGAAGCCCTCCCGGCGGGTGGCGTCCATCCGATAGGTCTCGACGTCGACCGTCACGTTCACCGGCACGGTGAGCCCGGGCGCCGCGGCCGCCATCGTTTCGATGCGCGCCTTGAGCGCCTCACCGTAGGCGGTCCACTCCCGCATCCGCTGCAGCTGCAACTGCTCCTCGAGCTTGGCGATCGACGCGACGCGGTCCTCGTGCTCTGCCACCAGGCGGTCGTACTTTGCACCAAGCTCGGGCGTCTTGGCGATGTACGCGGACGTCACATCGTGGCGGCCGCTGAACAGGCCTACCCCCGTCCGCAGGCTCTCCTCGAGCGCCGCGTTGAGATCCGCAGGGTTGCCCGGGGCCAGCCCTGCGCGCCAGGCGTCCCATGACCACGCGGGTGCCTGGGGGTCACGGGGGACGAAGTCTCCGGATTCGGTCCGGTCGTAGGCCCACAGGTAGCGCTCCTTGTCGATGCCGCTGTCGGCCGCTGCGACGTCGACGCGGCGGTTGATCTCGGCCTCGGCGGCGTCGTACTGCTCCACGGCCTCGTAGGCACGGTCGGCCACCAGCTCGTCGACGTAGAGAGTGATCTCGAGCGGCTCGGTGCGGTGCTCCCACAGCTGCGCCTCGTCGGCGCCGACGGTGGAGAAGAGCAGCTGGCGGACGCCTTCGGCCTCCCAGGAGCCGGAGCGTCCGTTAAGGATGGCGTCGATGCCGCCAAGGTTGGCGGCCGCGCCGGCGAGCGCGAGGGTGACGAACTCGGCCCAGTCGGTCTGGTCGGGAGATGCCAGGGTGTCCTCGACCCAGTGGCCGTCCTCGGTGCGGCGCAGCCGGGGCCGGGGAAGACGGGCGGCGTCGGTGAGCGCGCGGATCGCTTCGGCCAGCTTCGCCTGGTAGGCGGCGTGGTAGTCCTGCGCCGGGGCGGTGGTGCCGTCCTTGGTCATCGCGCTCTCCTCGGAGCCGTCGTGGCGTGCATACAGCAGTCTGACCCACACCGCCGACACAGCACCCGGTTTCCACAGCCTGGTTCGGTCCGTTCGCCTGCGGTCGGGCTCTTGGTGCTCCTAGGGTGAGGGCCGCGCCCTTGACCAGACGAACCGTGCGTTTCGCCGCGCTCGCTCACGGGGTGGAGGAGCAGCTGCGGGAGCGCGGCGTGGTGCTCGAGAGCGAGGTCGTCGACCAGATCCTGCGCAACCGCGTCGACACCGGGGCGGAGCTGATGCGGGTTACGCCGCGCACCGCCCTCGACTACGCGCCGGCTGACCTGGCGGAGATCGTGGCGCGTGCCATTGTCGAGGCCGCGGAGACTCTGCCGGAGACCATGCCTTGCGGCAGGCCGGCTCCGTCGCTGACTCACGCCGCCACCGAGCCGAACACGAGAAGGGCCGCAGCCGCGGCGCACCCGTACATCAGGACCGTGTAGACGGCACGGTGCGAGATCTCGCCCTCTCCTGCCGGCACGTCCCGACCCAGCAACGTCCAACTCCAGCGCGCATCGAGGTGCTCGCGTCGCGCGATCACGCGCAACTGGGTCCACACCAGCAGGGCCAGCGCCCCGAGGAAGAGGGCTCCATCGAACATTCGGTTCAGATCCTTAGGTCGAGGCCGCGACGCGCGAGGTCGTCGAGGTCCGCGGCGATGTTGCCGCCATTGCCGGTCGACCAGGCGTAGCGGCCTCCCGCGCCTGGCGTGCCGGTGATCGTGTCGTCGGCCGGCCACCGCTCCAGGACATGGCTGTTGGGCCAGCGCTCGTGGATGGTTCGCCAGATCCGCTCTGAGGCGTTCATCAGCGAGGTGTTGCCCCACACGTCGGACACGATGGCCACCCGGTCACCGTCTGCGAGGTCCCAGACCTTGACCGGGTACTTCTGGCCTTTGGTCGCGCCGGGGTAGTCCGGTACCAGCAGCAGCTCGTCATCGACGAGCTCGGCCGGCGGAACCGAGCCAGCCGGAGGATCTGCGTTCGCGGCGCTCTGCCCGAACCGAGACTGGGCGTTCTGGCGCGAGACCCCGAGCGCGTCGCCGATCACGCCCCAGCTCGCGCCCTGGCGCCGGGCCAGGGCGACTGCTGCGTGCGCGAGGGTGTCGATTCCTTCAGTGACGGTCTTGATGCCAGTGAGCGCTTCAAGCGCCGCGCCGCTGCGATACCTCGTCACCGCGTGTTCGTACGCCTGCAGGCCCTTGATCGCTTCCAGGGGAGTGGGGTCGACATCGTCGGTCATGCATGTCACCATACCATGTCCGTCCTGTCTTTCTGCCGTATCCGTCAAGTCAGGTTGACATAGTATCTGTTATCGGCGGTGTGATTCAGACTGTGATTTCGCCCGCGATTGGCTATTGGATTGCGCTGCAGTCGGTGGCACAGTGCAGGTATGAGCACTCCGTCGACCATCGCCCGCGGCGACCTTCGCGCCTACGAGGAGTCGGTGCGGCTGCCCACGCCGGAGCTCGTCGAGAGGCTTCGCGACCTGCTCGGAGCCAAGCTCGTGGCCTACCTGGGCTCGGTCCAGGAGACTCGCGCCGTGCGCCAGTGGGCCGACTCGGCCGACGCCCGGACCCCGTCGACCGAGGTGGTCAACCGGCTGCGGATGGCGTACCGGATCGCGGCTCTGCTACGCGAGAAGGACTCGGCCGCGGTCGTCCAGACGTGGTTCCAGGGCATGAACCCGCGCCTCGACGACGTCGCGCCGGCGCGGCTGCTGCGTGAGGGCGACTTGGAGCAGGTCGGCCCCGAGGTCCTCGCGGCCGCGCGCGCATTCGCTGCGGCCGGGTAACTCGCGGGTGACCGAGGCACCTCAGCTGGTCGTCGTCGACGCGGCCGAGCAGGTCTGGCGCGTCGGCTTCAAATCGGAGCCCTGGGCCTGGTCGGGTTGGGAGTGGGCCGGCGCCGATGGCAGGTTCCACGGCCGCTGGGATGATCGGCAAGGCAACTTCCGCACCATCTACGCCGGATCCACGCTCCTTGCCTGCCTGCTCGAGGTCCTGGCCGGCTTCCGGCCCGACCCGACCCTCGCGCTCGAGCTCGACGACATCGAGGAGGACGACGAGGACGCCGCGATGCATCCGACCGCGACGGCGGGCGAGATCTCCTACTCGTGGCTCAAGCCGCGGTCGGCAGCGAGCGCGACGCTGACCGGCCGGTTCTGCGCGGTGACCACCGCGGAGTCCATTGCGGCCTTGCGGCCGCAGTTCGTTGCCCTCGCGCACCTGCTGAACCTGCACGACTTCGACGCGGCCGCGCTCAAGGACGGGCGCCCGCGAGCGCTTACTCAGTCGGTGGCGACCTACCTGCATGCGACCACCGAGCTCGACGGCGTCACGTTCGCCTCCCGGCACGGCGACGACCTCACGCTGTGGGCGGTGTTCGAGCGAGCCGAGGACCCCTCGATCAGCCGGACCCTCGACTCGATCGAGCACCACGCCCTCTCCCCCGAGCACCCCGACCTCCAGGCGGCCTTCCGGATCCTCGGCCTCAGCTGGGATGCGGCCTGATGGCTGGTCAGTTCGCCCAGCTGAGCAGGTCCGGCGGGCCCTCCAGGACCCGCTCGACGCTCACGGCCCAGATCCAGTCGACGTGGACGGCCCGGCCGCGGTGCTCAAGGGGCGGCGCATCCTCGTGCGGGATCTTCTGCGGCGGGTTTCTCATAGGTCTCCTCCTTCCCGAGCTCGGCCCGGTCGACGTCGTCGAGCGGACCTAGGAACTCTGAGCAGCGTAGGTGGGCGTACCGACTCAAGTCCGGTTATCCACAGGGGCCTCCGGTGGGCCATCAGCGCCGAGGGGCGGCGGCCGGGGCCGGCGGACCCGGGACGTGACTCTGCGCGGAGCGCACCGGCCCCGGGATGAAGGACTCGTCGAGCTGTGCGGCCGCGGCCGTCGCCGAGTAGGCGTGGGTGGTGAGGTCGGTGATGACCTCTTGAACGTTGGTGACCATGCTCGCCTGGCCGAGCCGGATCAGCTGGTTCACGCCGGCGGAGGCGGCACTGGTGACGGGACCCGGGACGCCCATGACGGGGCGGTGCAGGGCGTCGGTCCACTGCGCGGTGGTGAGGGCGCCGCTGCGGAAGGCTCCCTCGACGACCACCGTGCCTTCGGACAGGCCGGCGACGATCCGGTTCCTCGCGAGGAACCGGGCGCGGGTGGGCGCGGTGCCGGGTGGCGCTTCGGCGACGACGAGGCCGCGATCGGCGATCGCCTCGAGCAGCTGCGCGTGCGCGGCCGGGTAGGGCCGGTCCGCCCCGCACGGCATCACGGCGATCGTCGGGCCGCCGGCGAGAAGGGCGCCTCGGTGGGCGGCCTGGTCGACGCCGTAGGCGAGTCCGCTGACGACGGTGTGGCCCATGGCCGCGAGGTCCCGGCTCAGCTCGGTGGCCTGATGCGTTCCGTAGTCCGTCGCAGCGCGCGACCCCACTACGGCCACGGCGTTGGCTGCGAGCTGGTTGAGGTCAGCCGCTCCCCTGACCCACAGCCCGACGGGTTCGCCGGCGCGCTCGTACAGTGCGCCGGCGGCACGCAGGCCCGCGAGCTGGTCGGGCCACTCGGTATCGCCGGGGATGATGAACCGGATGCCGCGGCCGGCGGCCTGCTCGAGGACCTGGCCGGGGTCGACGTGGGCGAGCTGGTGGCCGATGGTGAAGCCCCAGTGGTTCTCCACCTCGCCGGCGGCCTCGAGGTAGTCGAGGACCTTGCCGGCACCGAGCTCGCTGACCAGGCCGGCGACGCGCAGGTCGCCGGGCTCGATGACGCTGCTCAGCTTGACGCGGGCCAGCCGGTCGTCGACGTCGGCGTACGGGGTGCTCATTCCGGGCCTCCCCACAGCAGGTCGAGGTCGGGTTCGTGGATGACGTCGAGGCGCTTGTCGGCCGCGTAGGCCGCGGGCTCGGGTACGACCAGGCGCCGCAGCTGACGCTCGGTGGTGCTGTGCTGCACCGTGCTGTCGTCGTCGTGGTTCATCGCGGTGGTCCTCCTCAGCGGCCCGGGGCCGGACGGTCGGTGATGGGCTGCGCGCCCGGGATGTCGCGCTGCTGACCGGGTGGCTTGGGGACGAAGGACTCGTCCAGCTCGGCGGCGAGGCCACGCATCTCGGTCTGGTACCGCTCCCACTCGCGGGGGTGGATGCCGTTCTGCAGCGCCGAGGCGACGATGGCGGCCATGGAGTAGGGCCGGTCTGCGGGCACCTGGTCGAGGGCGCACCAGGCCTTGGCGCCGTCACCGTGCAGCCAGCTGGCGAAGCCGAGCATGGAGGCCGGCGCTGCGCGGACCTCGTCAGGAGCGCGGCGGGTGAGGTCGTTCCACAGGGCCATGTGGGAGGTGCGGTTCTCGCGGCTCATGTCCTCCCAGAGCGCGTCGCGAGTGCTGATCGTCTCCAGGGCCACCAGCATCCGTGCGCCGTCGACGTCGGAGAGCCGGTTGCCGTCGGCGTGGAACTGCTCGAGCCGGTCCAGTGCCCAGTCCCGCTCGAGGGCGGGAGTGCTGTCCGCGGCCGCGGCCCGGGCCGCGGGGAGCAGTTGGGCGATCGGCTCCCGGTCACCGACCATGGCGGCGGCCAGCGAGGCTCGACTGGCCGCCGGCTGGGCGGCGCCGGTCAGGACGGTGGCGGCCGCGATCCGCTCGGCGGTCGCCTGGGTCTGCAGCCCGGTCTGGCCGGTGTTGAACTCACGCCACCGCTCGCCGTCGGCCCACAGCCGGATGTGGGTGGTGATGCCCACGGTCTCGAGGCGGTTGGACAGATGCTGGCTGGCCAGCTCGGCGCTGCGCCGGTCCTCGGTGAAGCAGAGGATCGCCAGGCGGGCTCCGGGGCGGGCGTGGCGGCCGTACGGGCCGCTGAGGGCGTCCCACACCTCGTCACGGTCTGCGGCCGTCTTCGGCAGGTCGACGCGGGTGATGGGCAGCCCGGGCCGGAAGGGCACGAGCACGATCGACTCCTCCGGCTTGAAGCCGAGGACGTGCGGCACCGCGGCCAGCAGCTCGTCCGGGGACTGTACGACGAGATCCATTGGAGCGAACCTCCTCAGCTGGCCTGGGCCGTGTGGGGGGCGCGCTCGATGCGCGCGGAGACGTACTTGAGCGACAGGCCGACCTCGCCGAAGCGGTTGTCGACGACCACGACGTCCTTGGTGCGCTTCTCGCCGGTCTCCTTGTCCGGCCACGTCTCGGTGCGCTCGAGGCCGTGGACGAAGATCGGGTCGCCGGATCCGCAGCTGTCGTGCACGTGGGTGGCGGCCGAGCCGAAGATCTTGACGTTGTGGGCGGTGGGCTCGTCGTTGACCCACTCCCCCTGGTCGTTCTGGGTCCGGCGGTTGACCAGGACCCGGCAGCTGACGAACGGCTTGTTCTCGCGGGTGTAGAGCAGCTCTGGCGCCTCGGCCAGGTTGCCGGCGAAGGTGACGGTGGTCGACATGACTTCCTCCTAGGTGACGGCGAGGACGTTGAGTCCCGCAGTCACCTAGGTCCCGTCGGGGTCCGGCAGCGATCACATCGGACGAACTTTGTTGCTCGAGCTCGCGTGCGCCCGGTCATCCCCACGGCGCACAGAAGCGCCCCGACCGGCTCTCGGGTACCGGGTCGGGGCGCTGGGAAGGACGCTAGACGCAGCCACCGACACAACCCGGCCGGGCGGGCTGCTGGCCTACCGTGCCGGCCGGCGCCGCGGCGGGCGGTTGCTGAGCTTCTGCGGTGGCGGGGGCAGGTCTCGGCCCAGCCGGCGACGGGCGTCCTTGGCCGCGGCGATGACTGCCTCCTGGGCGAACGCGGAGCGGGCGAGCATCCGGCCGAGCTCCTGGCGGTCGGCCACGAGTGCGTCTTCGACCGCCTCGATGGTCGAGGCGGGCAGGTCGTGCTTCTTGTTGAAGCTCTTGCGGGTCACGCTGACCAGGGCGGGATGGTTCTCGCCGGCGGCCGCGAGCTCGGCCCGCTTCTGCGGTGAGCGCTTGGCGTGCACCTCGAGCGCCTGGGCGAGCCATCCGACGAACGAGCCGGGCGAGTCGGCGTCGGTGGCCAGGTCGGCGATGTAGGCCGATCGGGCGAGGTCCCACACGCCGGGCTTCCAGTAGATCCCGACCGGGATCGTGGTCTGGCTCGTCACCGGATCACTCCCCTGGCCTCGGCCGCCGGTGCCGAGCTGCAGCGGCTAACACCAACGCCGCTGCATTCCCGGTCGGGGCCCTGCGCAGCCGTTCCCACCCTCGCTCGATTCCTTCCGTTCCAGCCAGCTACGAGGTGCAGCTGCGCTGCGCCGCCGCAGCGGAGTCCGCGCCCGGGGAGGCCGGGGTTTTCCCACCCTCACCGGGTGCCCACCTTTCCACAGGTGCGCCCTGTGGCCCGGTAGGCGTCGGTCCCCGTTGGGAGACTTGGTCCTGTCAGTTCTTTCTATTCTACTCGTGGAGGACAGCAGCATGACCGACACCATCCAGGCCCCCGCCGACACCGCCGCCGACGCGGCGACCGAGGGCGTCCAGGCCGAGGAGTTCCTGTACCTCGACCCCGCCGCGATCATCGTCGGCACCAACGTCCGGACCGACCTGCGGCCCGACCACAAGGAGTTCCGCAAGTCGATCAAGGAGCGCGGCGTGCTGGAGGCCGTCACGGTCTACCGCGACGAGGACGGGCAGTACGTCCTGCTGCGTGGCCAGCGGCGTACGGTGACCGCCGCCGAGGTCGGCACCCCGACCGGGCTGATCCCGGCCCGCGTCGTCCCCCAGCCCGGCGACGCCGACCGGATCGGTGACCAGATGGTCGAAAACATCCATCGGGCCGGGATGCGCGAGGCCGAGATTGTCGCGGGCGTGGAGCAGCTGGCCCTGCTCGGCGTGAGCGCCGCGCAGATCGCCAAGCGCACCAGCATCGACCGCCCGACCGTGAACGCTGCCCTGGCGGTCACCAAGGCCGACCAGAGCCGCAACCGGCTCGACTCGGGCGACCTGACCTTGGAGGAGGCCGCGATCTTCGCCGAGTTCGAGCACGACCCCGAGGCCGTCGAGCGGCTGGAGAACGCCAAGCGGTGGCGGCGCTCGCTCGCCCACGAGGCCCAGCGGCTGCGCGACGAGGCCGCAGAGCGCGAGGCCGACGCCGCCGAGGTCGAGCGGCTGCGCGCCGAGGGCCTGCCGGTGCTGAGCGCCGAGGAGGTCCAGGAGGCCGACGAGGTGCTGCGCATCGAGCGGCTGGTCACCGAGGACGGCGAGCCGCTGGCCGAGGAGGAGTGGCCCAACGTCCCCGGCGCTCGCGTCCAGGTCGTCAAGGAGTGGGTCTACCCCGAGGACGAGTGCGACGAGGAGAGCGAGGACGGCAGCGACGAGGAGAGCGAGGACTACGAGCCCGCCGAGCCCTACCAGCAGTACGTGCCGGTGTGGGTCGTGACCGACCTCGCCGCCTCCGGTCTGCGTCGTCGCGGCGTTTCCGGCAGCACCAGCGCCGAGAGCAGCGACGAGGGCGAGAGCGAGGAGCAGGCCGAGGCCCGCCGCGAGGAGCGCCGCCGCGTGATCGCCAACAACAAGGCCTGGGCGAGCGCGGAGACGGTGCGCCGCGAGTGGCTGGCCACGTTCGTCGCCCGCAAGACCGCCCCGAAGGGTGCCGAGGCCCTGATCTGCGAGGCCGTCGTCACCGGACACCACTCGCTGAGCAAGGCCATGGACCACCGGCACCCGATGCTGTTCACGCTGCTGGGCGTCGACCGTCCGACCGGCTACTACGGCGCGGGGCACGACGAGTGCCACAAGATCGCCACCAAGGCGAGCACGCCGAAGGCCGCGACCATGACCACGCTCGCCGCCGTCATCGCCGCATGGGAGGACACGACCGGCAAGCACTCGTGGCGCAACCCGACCGCGTGGGATTCCCGCGTGCTCGGCGCGCTCGTGGAGTGGGGCTACCAGCCCAGCGATGTCGAGCGGATCCTGCTCGGAGAGGAGCCGCAGACGAGCACCGGCAGCGACGAGCCGGAGGACGAGGCCACCGACGCCGAGGCCAGCGACAGCGCCGCCTGACCGGCCCCCACTCCCCCACCTGAGGGCGGTTCTTCCTGTGGAGAACCGCCCTCAGTGGAATAGAAACCATAGAATGAACTCAGTTCGTTTGATCCGCTACCGGGAGGACCCCCGACATGTCACACGAGATCGAGACCCACGGCTCGCAGGCCGCAGCCGTCTTCGCCCGCAAGGACGCCTGGCACCGCCTGGGCACCACCGTCCGCGACCGCGCGTTCACCGCCGAAGAGGCCATGACGCTCGGCCACCTGGGCGGCTGGGACGTGCGCAAGTTGCCGCTCACCACCGCCGAGGTCAGCGAGGGC
Source organism: Actinomycetota bacterium (assembly GCA_009701885.1). Taxonomy (GTDB): domain Bacteria; phylum Actinomycetota; class Actinomycetes; order Propionibacteriales; family Nocardioidaceae; genus Nocardioides. Next base: position 32,636 of record WLJH01000022.1, on the reverse strand, counting down.
GGCGTCACCGCGATCGAGGTTCCCGGCTTCGCCACGGTGCGCACCAACCCGTTCACCGGCGAGCCCGAGGCGCTCGGCGTCGTCGGCGGCGGCTACACCCCGCTGCAGAACGAGGACCACGCCGAGTTCCTGAACCTGCTGGCCGACGAGTCGGGCGCGATCTTCGACACCGCCGGGTCGCTGCGCGGCGGGCGGCAGGTGTTCATCACGATGCAGCTGCCGAACTCGCTCACCATCGGCGGCACCGACCGCGTCGACCTGAACATCGCCGCACTCAACAGCCACGACGGATCCAGCGCGTTCCGCATCCTCGTGACCCCGGTCCGCGTCGTGTGCGCGAACACCCAGAGCGCGGCCCTGCGCAACCACGAGTCGTCGTTCTCGATCCGGCACACCCGCAACGCCAAGGCCGCCGTACAGGCCGCCCGCGACGCGCTCGGGCTGACCTTCACCTACGTCGACGCGTTCCAGGTCGAGGCCGAGCGGCTGATCCAGCAGACCATGACCGACGCCGCGTTCGACGCCCTGATCGACGCCACGTTCGGCAAGGCCGAGGCAGGTGCGACCAAGCGAGTCCGCGAAACCGAGCGCCGTCGCCGCTCCCGGCTGCACTGGCTCTTCGCCGACGCCGAGACGCAGGCCGGCATCCGCGACACCGCGTGGGCCGGCTACCAGGCCGTGGCCGAGTACGTCGACCACTACGCCCCGGTCCGCACCAAGGGCGACGAGCAGACCGCCCGGGCCGCGCGGGTGCTCACCAGCGACGACCCCGACCGGATCAAGCGCCGCGCCTGGACCGCGCTCGCCCCGGCCTGACCGTCACGCCAGTTCCTCCGGTGGCGGGCTGAGACCCCGAGTCCGGCCCGCCACCGGCCCAACCGAAGGAGGAGCCATGACCGACACCACCACCACCCACACCACGGCGCAGGCCGCGCCCGTCGAGTGGCACGCCGTGGACGCCGACGACCGCTGGCCGGGTCGCTGGACCGCACACACCGCCAGCGTGCACGCACACGGGCGGACGTACCTGATCCGGATCACCCCCGGCGACCACGCGACCTACCTCGCGCCGGGCTTCTACGCCGACATCGACGGCGGCTACGGGCAGCGCTGGGGGATGCGCACCGCGACGCTCGACGAGGCCAAGCGCCGCGCAGTCGAGGACGTCCTGCGATGAGCCAGCCGACCGCCACCCCCACCGACGTCGCGGCCAGCGCGGCCAAGGACCGGCACACCCTCAGCGAGACGGCCTGCGACCTGATCGTCATCGAGCACCGGCTGCGCGACGTGCGCCGGTGGACTCCCGAGAGCGCCCGCGCCCACTTGGACGCGGCCCTGTCCAGCGTCGCCACGGCGCTGGACGCCCTGCACGCCGAGTACGCCACCCGCACCACCGAACAGGAGCAGGGATGACCGAGCAGCCCCAGCCGGACCCGACCGGCACCGTGATCAGCGAGCGCGACCAGCGCCGCATCCTCGCCGCCATGATGAAGATGCCGTACGCCGCCAGCAGCCGCGTCCCGAAGCCGTGGACCGCGATGGGCGAGACGGTCACCGCCGGTGCCGTCGTGGCGTTCCTCGACGGCCTCGCCGAAGTCCTGACCGAGGTCGGCGCCGAGAACGACCAGCACCGGCGCCGCTTGTTCTCGCTCGAGGGCGACGTGGAGGCGTTCCGCCGCCTGATCGGCGCCGCACCCGCCGAGGTGACCCCGTGAGCGCGCACACCGCGTGGCTGGCCGCCCGCGAGACCAGCCTCCAGGTCTTCACTCCCGGCGAGGACTGGGTGGGAGCCGGTGAGCACCGTCAGCCGGTCCTGACGCTCGCCGGTGACGACGTGGTGGCGATCCAGGGCACGCCTGCCGAGTTGCGGGCGCTGGCTGCCCGCATCAGCGTCGTCGTCGCGGCCGCGTCCACAAGGCTCGACCGCTCGACCGACCGGGAGGACCAGCCAGCATGAGCGACGACGCCACGCTCCGCGCCCTTGAGGCCCGCGCCACCCCAGGCCCGTGGACACCTCACGGCGACAAGATCCGCGCCACCGCTGCCGACGCCCTGCTCCCGGACAACATCCTCGTCGCCTACGCCGGTGCTCACTGGCAGCGGCTCGGGATCAAGAAGTACCCGCGCGGGGGCGACGTTCCCGAGCACGCGCCCGACGTGGAGTTCATGGCCGCTGCCCGCGACGCCCTGCCCGACCGCCTCGACCGTCTCGACCGCATCCGCGCTCTTCACGCCAAGTGGGGCGAGCAGTCGCCCGAGGACGCGGACGGCTACCTCGACCTGTGGGAGACGCTCGGTCGGCTCCTTGACGGCGAGCCAGCCTGACCAACAACCGCAAGGCCGCCCGCACCATCGACGGTGCGGGCGGCCTTCTGCGTCCGGCTGGTCACCACAGGGTCAGTTGCTCGCCCAGCAGTTCCTGCAGCCGCGCGAGGTCGTCGGCCACGAGCTGCGGGTCCTCACGCGCCAGGTCGCGCAGCTCCCGCGCCCGCCGACGTGGCCCGCGCGGGTCGGCCAACGGGCTGTAGGGCAGCCGTCGCTGCACCGACCACTCGCGCCGGTTCTGCGCCGCGCTCGACACCACAACGTGATCGGGCGCGATCCGCTGGCACAGCGGGTTGTGACAGCGATGCCCGAGCAGCCGCGCCTCCGCGAGCGCGTCCACACCGTGCATGACCGCGTACGCGAACCGGTGCGCGATGATCACCCGCCCCGGCGCGTACCAGAACCGGCCATGACCGCCGCCGTCCGTGCGCTCGCGCTCGGACCGACCGGCCACCGCGCCGGTCCACCACAGGCACTCACTGCCCGGCACCGTGGCGACCTTCGCCCGGTACCGCGTGAGCACCGCCGGATCGGCGATCGCTGCCGCGACCGCCGCGAGGCCGGCGTCATCAAGCCGCCGAACCGGCACCCGCTCCCCCGCTCTCGGCAGTCGCGAGCGCGGTCGTGCCGTCGCCGTCCTGCTCGCCGTCGTCCTCGGCCTGGGACTCACTGGCGAGCCGCCGCAGCCGCGTGGCCTCCCGGACGCTCACGGTCTCGCCGCACCACTCGACGGCCTCGCTCAGGGACAGGCCCTCGCGCTCGGTCAACTCCCGCAGCGCAGCACCGGCGCGCTTCTCGGTCTCGGCCACTGCCGCGTCTCGCTCACCGATGGCGACCATGACCTGCTCGGCCAGGTCGATCACCCGGCGCTCTCGCTCCTCGCGCTCCTTGCGCCGCTTCTCGGCCATCTCCCGTGCCGTACGCCGCGCCTGCTGCTTGATCGTCTGCTGACTCATCCGGTCCTCACTCGTGTCGACATGGACTCTGACAGTCACCTACGACATTTCCCGGTCCCCGAGCGATCACCGAACGTCAGAAACCTTCGAAATCCGCTCCCCCACCGACCCAGCCGAACCCGTCCAGCCAGCCCGATCCGAACCCGACGCCCCAGCCGTCACCGACTCCCCTCAGCGTCCCCCCGATTTCTCGCGACCGACGAAGTGCCACACACCTCTTGCATTCTCGGTTCGCAGAATAGAAAGAACACACCAGAAATCCGACCGAAAGTGATCGCCTGCCGCGCGCGCACGCACGTAGGTGACCGTGACGATGAGCCTCCACAAGCTGACGGCCGGGTCGGGGTACGACTACCTGACCCGCCAGGTCGCAGCGATGGACGCCACCGACAAGGGCCACACCGGGCTGGCGAGCTACTACACCGAGAAGGGCGAGACCCCCGGGGTGTGGGTCGGCTCGGGCATGGAGGGCATCGAGGGACTCGACGCCGGCGACATCGTCAGCGCCGACCACATGCAGAGCCTGTTCGGCTCCGGCCACCACCCGCTGGCCACCCAGCGGACCAAGGAGCTGGACCTGCGGATCGGCCGCGACGAAGACGGCCGCCCGACCGAGGCCGACTACAAGACCGCGGTCCGGCTCGGCACCCCGTACAAGGTCTACGACAACGACATCAGCCCGTTCCGGATCGCGGTCGCCAAGCGATTCAGTGAATGGAATGAGGCCGCTGGTCACCCCGGCGACTACCCCGTCCCCGCCGCAGAGCGCGCCAAGATCCGCACCGAGGTTGGCCGTGAGTTCTTCCGGTCCGAGCACGGCCGCGAGCCCGCCGACGCCCGCGAGCTCGCCGCCACGATCGCCAAGCACTCCCGCCCGAAGACCAACGCGGTGGCCGGCTACGACCTGACCTTCTCCCCGGTCAAGAGCGTCTCGGTGCTGTGGGCGATCTCCGACCAGAAGACCGCCGCGGTGATCGAGCGAGCCCACCAGGCGGCGATCAAGGACGCGCTGAACTTCATCGAGTCCAAGGCCCTGTTCACCCGCCAGGGCACCAACGGCGTACGCCAGGTCGACGTCCGCGGCCTGATCGCCACCGCGTTCACCCACCGCGACTCCCGCGCCGGCGACCCCGACCTGCACACCCACGTGGCCGTGGCGAACAAGGTCCAGACCCTCGACGGCAAGTGGCTGGCCATCGACGGGCGACCGCTGCACAAGGCGGTCGTCTCGGCCTCGGAGACCTACAACACCGCGCTCGAGCGACACCTGGTCGACGCCCTCGGTGTCCAGTTCGCCGAGCGCCCGAACGAGGACGCCCGCAAGCGGCCAATCCGCGAGATCGTCGGCGTCGACCCCGAGCTCAACCGCCGCTTCTCCAAGCGCCGACTCAACGTCGAGGACCGCCGCAAGGTCCTCGCGGCCGCATTCCAGGCCACCCACGGCCGCCCGCCGACCCCGGTCGAGACGATCCAGCTGTCCCAGCAGGCGACGCTGGAGACCCGCGAGGCCAAGCACGAGCCGCGCTCGCTGGCCGAGCAGCGCGAGGCGTGGAACCGCGAGGCGGTCGAGGTGCTGGGCACCCCGCAGCGGGTCAAGCAGATGGTCCACGGCGCCCTCAACCCCAAGGGCGCGGCCCGCTCGCTGGCCGACTCAGCCTGGTTCGCCAAGACCACCGACCACATCGTGGCAACGATGGAGGGCAGCCGCAGCACCTGGCAGTACTGGCACGTCTACGCCGAGGCCCAGCGGCAGGTCCGGGCCGCCAACGTGCCGACCAACCAGGTCTCCCAGGTCGTCGACCTGCTGGTCAGCGAGGTCCTCGACGACCACTCGGTGAGCATGGCTCGCCCCTGGGACACCATCAGCGAGCCGGCCGAGCTGCGCCGCGCCGACGGCTCCTCGGTCTACACCCAGGCCGGGGCCGACCTGTTCACCTCCAGCAAGGTGCTGGCCGCCGAGCAACGGCTGGTCGACGCCGCCGGCCGCCACGACGGGTACGCCGTCGAGGCCGCCTCGGTCGACCTGGCCCTGCTGGAGTCGACCGCCAACGGCATCACCCTCAACGCCGGACAGGCCACCCTGGTCCGGGAGATGGCCACCTCCGGCGCCCGGCTCCAGCTGGCGATCGCGCCCGCCGGATCGGGCAAGACCACCGCGATGCGAGCCCTGGCCAGCGCCTGGGCCGACGGCGGCGGAACCATCATCGGCCTCGCACCCTCGGCCGCGGCCGCCGACGCCCTGCGCTCCCAGATCGACACCCAGACCGACACACTGGCCAAGCTCACCCACTCCCTCGAGCAGGCCCGCGAGACCGGAGCCGCGATGCCGGACTGGGTCGCCGGCATCGACTCCTCCACCCTCGTGGTCATCGACGAGGCCGGCATGGCCGACACCCTCTCGCTGGACGCGGCGGTCTCCTACATCCTCGAGCGCGGCGGCAGCGTTCGGCTGATCGGCGACGACCAACAGCTCTCCGCGATCGGCGCCGGCGGCGTGCTGCGCGACATCCGCGCCACCCACGGGGCGCTGCAGCTGACCGAGCTCGTCCGGTTCAAGGACCCCGCCGAGGGCGCCGCCTCACTCGCGCTGCGCGAGGGCAAGGCAGAGGCGCTCGGCTTCTACCTCGACCGCGACCGGGTCCACGTCGGCGACCTGGCCACCATGACCGAGGACGTCTTCGCCGCCTGGCAGGCCGACCGCGCCGCCGGGCTCGACTCGATCATGCTCGCCCCCACCCGCGACCTGGTCAGCGAGCTGAACCAGCAGGCCCGCGCGCACCGCCTCGAGGGGATCGACCCCGCCGACGTCGCCGCCAGTGGCCCGGTCCGCCGGCTCGCCGACGGAAACGAGGCCTCGATCGGCGAGCTGATCATCACCCGCGAGAACGACCGCCGGCTGCGCACCTCGGCCACCGACTGGGTGAAGAACGGCGACCGCTGGACCGTCCTGGAGATCCACGACGGCGGCGACCTGACCGTCCAGCACACCCAGCACGGCCGCACCGTGCGGCTGCCGGCCGACTACGTCGCCCGCTCCACCGAGCTCGGCTACGCGTGCACCGTGCACACCGCCCAGGGCGTCACCGCCGACACCATGCACGGGCTGGCCACCGGCGCCGAGTCGCGCCAGCAGCTCTACACGATGATGACTCGCGGCGCGCACGCCAACCACGTCTACCTCGAGATCGTCGGCGACGGCGACCCGCACTCGGTGATCCACCCGACCCTGGTCCGGCCGCTCACCCCGACCGACATCCTCGAGTCGATGCTGGCCCGCGACGACGCCCAGCGGTCCGCGACGAGCCTGCTCCGCGAGCAGGCCGACCCGGCGACCCGGCTGGGCGAGGCCTCCCAGCGCTACCTCGACAGCCTCTACGTCGCCGCCGAGGACCTGCTGCGCCACGAGACCATCACCGCCGCCGACGGCACCACGGTCAACATGGTCGACGCGCTGGACACCGCCGTCGAGACCCTGGCGCCCGGGCTGTCGGATGAGCCCGCTTGGCCCACCCTGCGCGCCCACCTGCTCCTGCTCGGCGCCGCCGGGGAGAACCCCGTCGAAGCGCTCCGCGCCGCGGCCGGCGACCGGGAGCTGGAGAGCGCGCGCGACCGGGCAGCGGTCCTGGACTGGCGTCTGGACGCCTCCGGCCTGCGCAACGCGGGCGCCGGACCGCTCCCCTGGATGCCCGGGATCCCCGCCCGTCTGGCCGAGGACCCGCACTGGGGCGCCTACCTCTCCCAGCGCGCGCACCTGGTCGAGCAGCTCGCCGAGCAGGTCCACACCCGCGCCACCGAGCAGTCCTCGCTGTCAGTGTGGGCGCAGAACGGCATCCGCCCCGAGGCCGCCACGGTGGCCGACGTCGAGGTCTGGCGCGCAGCCATGCAGGTCCCCGTCGACGACCGGCGACCGACCGGCGCTCCGCAGCTGCAGAAGGCCTCCTCCACCTACCAGCGGCGCCTCAACCGGGCCGTCACCGGAGACCACACGCCGGCACTCAAGGAATGGCGCCAGCTGCTCTACACGCTGGCCCCGCAGGTCCGCGACGACGAGTTCACCCCGCTGCTGGCCGAGCGGCTGGCCGCGATGTCGCGCGCCGGAGTCACCGCCCACCAGCTGCTGCGCACCGCCACCGCCGCCGACCACCCGGCCGGCCCGCTCCCCGACGAGCACGCCGCGGCCGCGATCTGGTGGCGCATGGCCCGCCAGCTCACGCCGGCCGTCGCCGCCCAGATCGGCGACGGCTCCCACGGCGAGAGCGTCACCACCGACTGGGCTCCGCGGCTCGCGGACCTGTTCGGTCCCGAGCGGGCCGCGAGCATCCAGGCCAGCACCTGGTGGCCGGCGCTGGTCTCCAACGTCGACCACGGCCTGCAGCGCGGCTGGCAGCTCGAGGCCCTGCTGGGCGCCGGCCGAGCGATGCCCAGCGACGGCTGGGAGGACGTCGACGAGTGCCAGGCGCTGGTCTGGCGGACCTCGATCGCGCTGGAGACCGCCCCCGACGAGCACGCGCACCAGGCCCACTTCGACGAGCCGCCCGCCGACCTGTGGGAGGGCGTCGAGCCCGACCCCGTGGCGTTCGTCGACCACCCCGACGACGCCCCGTGGCCACTGGCCGAGGACCTCGAGCCGCCCGTCGACGTGGTCGACGCGCACATGGTCGACGCGCTCGAGGAGGACCTGGTCGTCGACGTCGACGAGGACCAGTACGTCGAACCCGACCTCACGCTCGCCGCCTACCTCCGCGACCTCGGCGGCACCCGGCTGGAGCCCACCGAGGCCGACATCCGGCTCATGTACCAGCGGGCCGAGGAGTGGAACTCCTCCCCCGTCACGCGTGAACGCATGGTCGAGATCAACGAGCTGACCCAGGCCTTCTTCGAGTCCCGGTTCACCGACTCGTGGGGCCGCGACTACCTCGCCGGCCGGTTCGGGGTCGACCTCGCCGGCGACGAGCGGTTCCGTCCCGGACAGGCTCCGGCCGGGTGGACCAACCTGGTCGACCACCTCCGCGGCCGCGGCGTCAGCGACGCAGAGATGCTGGCCACCGGGGTGGCGACCGAGGCCAGCACCGGCCGCCTCATCGACCGGTTCCGTGACCGCGTGATGTTCCCGGTGATCCACCAGGGCGAGGTGCTCGGCTTCGTCGGCCGCCGCCGGCCGGACCTCACCGACGCCGACAAGGCCGGACCGAAGTACCTCAACACCGCCGACACCCCGCTGTTCCACAAGGGCGCGCAGCTGTTCGGCGTCGTCGACGAGCTGCTCGCCGAAGGTGCCGTCCCGGTGATCGTCGAGGGCCCGATGGACGCCGTCGCCGTGACTATCGCCAGCGCCGGCCTCTACCTCGGCGTAGCCCCGCTCGGCACGTCCCTGACCGACGAGCAGGCCGCCCAGCTGGCCGCCGTTGGGCGCGACCCGATCGTGGCCACCGACGCCGACCTGGCCGGCCAGGTCGCGGCCGAGCGCGACTTCTGGATGCTCACCCCGCACGGCCTGGACCCCGGCTTCGCCCGGTTCCCCGACGGCCTGGACCCGGCCGACCTGCTGGCCCAGCGCGGTCCGGCCGCGCTCACCGCCGCGGTGGCCAGCGGGCAGCCGGCCTTCCGTGCCCTCGGCGACCAGGTCCTCACCGAGCGGCTCGACAACCTCGCACCCGAGCAGGCGCGGGTGGCGGCCATGCGGGTCCTCTCGGCCCGTCCCAGCCGGGCCTGGGAGCCGGGTGTCAACCAGGTGCGGGCACGGCTGCAGCTGTCCCAGCTCCAGGCCCGCCGCGACCTGCGCGACGCGGTCAAGAGCTGGGATGCCGACCCGCGGAAGGCGGCTTTGGCCGAGCTGCACAAGAGCAGCGACGTCCGCGCTCGCCTGGCGGCCGCGGCCGACAAGATGCCCGCCGAGCGGTGGGCGCCGCTGGCCCGCGAGCTCGACCCGCGCCTGCTCGAGCAGGGCGACTGGCCGGCCACCGCGGCGATGCTGCAGCAGGCCCACGAGCAGGGTCACGACGTCGGTGCCGCCACCCGTGCGATCGTCACCGAGAAGCCGCTGGGGGACAGCCCCGCCCGTGACCTGCGCTACCGGATCGTCTCCCGTCTCGAGCTCCCGATCGACGGCGGCGAGGGCACGCCGGCGCCGACCACGTCGCAGGGAGCAGCGCGCGACCGGCAGGACGTCAACCGTCCGCGGCCGCCGCGGCGCGGCACTCCTCGGCGCTGATTGCCCGACCGCGCCGAGCGGTGGTCAGTAGCCTTGGGCGCCCACTCCCCCGGCCGATCAAGGTGCCATGTCTGCGACGAAGCGACCCCGACGTGCGACGCGCTCTCAGGTACGGCAGTTCCTTGCGGCCGCCGGCTACGCCGGCACTCCGCCGGACGAGCTGGTGGACACCTACGTCGACCTGGTGAGCGCTGCGGGGCGCTCGGGTCTGCCTCGGCACCGGTTGGCAGTGCATCTGACCGCTCAGTCGCCTGGTTGGTCCGCCCCCGCGCTGGACGTCTTCGAGGAGGCCTGGCGAGAGCAGCAGCAGGCCCGCGCGGCGGCCGCAGCCACCGCCGCGACCGCAGTCGAGCGAGACGCCGACCGGGCCACGGCCTACGTCGCCGGCGTGTGGGAACGCACCGGTGCCGGGCCGACCTGGACCGAGCTCGGTGATGCGCTGGGCTGGCCGCCGGCGTTGCGGGAGCGGATCATCCGGACGCTCGCGCGTGAGGGAGTGCTGACCTACAGCACCGAGCCGAGGTCGCTGGCCGTGGCCGATCACGCCGACGACGTCGGGGACTAGTCGCCCGCCTGGTCGACCAGGCGCCGTCGCATGGCGGCCAGCCGTGCCTGCGGCTCAGGATGGGTGGCGAACCAGCGCCGCTCGAGGTGCGCCCATGCGCGTCCGAGCACGCCAGCAGGCAGCGGCCGGACGACGTTGTCCTCGTAGAACCACATCAGCTCGGCTGCCGCGTCCAGGTCGCGCGTCAGGTCGACGGCGAACAGGTCGGCCGCGATCTCCTCCCGCCGGTCGAAGGCGACGCGCAACGCCAGGAACGCCACGGCGGCAGTCATCGTGGCCAGCATCGCGGGACCGGCCAGCTGCGGTGCGGCCACGACCGCGGTGACGGTGAGGCCGGCGCCGGTGAGCACGAGCACCAGGTAGCCGAGCACCCACGCGTAGCGCGCCGCACTGGTCGCCCGGGGACGGCTCAGGACACTCCAGTTGGTGCGGTCAATAGGTCGTGAGCAGCCAGGCTCTGCACCGCGGCGCAGCTGAGCCCGGTGAGTGCGACCTGGGCGAACACCACGGTGGCCGTGTGTCCTGCGTGGAAGCGGGTCACGGCCAGCCCGCCGTCACCCACGACGTGGTCGGCGGCACCGGTGGGCGCACCGAGGATCGCGACGACGTCGGTGGCGGGCGCTGCCACGTTCGCGCGCTCCGCGACGGCCGCCATCGCTGCCGCGGCCCGCTCATGCAGTGCCTGGTCGACCGGCTCGGCGGCACGGCGGGTGCGCCAGCCCTGCGACCAGGTGGCCATGACCTTGGCCAGCGCCGCGACCACCAGGACCGCGCCGCCCAGGTAGGCGATCGCCACGACGATGAGGAGCGCGTAGGCCACCGTGTCGGACAACGGCGTTATGCCTTGCTGGCCGCGGCGGCGGGATCGCTCAGAATCGCTCTGACACAACGCGGCCGCGCCACGATGCTCATCAGACCCGGTTTCCGGTCGCTCAGCGGCGTTCTGAGCCCGATTCGCGCGCCGAGCGGGGCCTTCGGCGTCATCTCGACGCGGTGGGAGCGAGTCCCACATCGGGTCCCGATGTCGCCGGCGCGACGGCACGGTCCTCGGCCTCGCGGCCCCGGGCGGCTGTCGCAGGCTCCTCGAGATCGCCGGCCGCGTCGACCAGCTGGCGGTGCTCCTCGGTGCTGGGGACGCCGTAGCGACGCTCGGCCATCGCCTCGACCTGCGCCACGGCGTTCCACACGTACTCGCCGGAGCCGTGGGAGTAGCAGGCATTGAGGTGCTCGCGCGCGTGCCCGAGCTCCTTCTTGCTCGAGCGCGGGTGCTCGCCGAGGGCCTTGAGTGCACGCTGTGCGCGACCGATGGCCTCCGACCGCTCCTTCATCTGCATCGTCGCCTCGCTCATTCGCGCGGTCCCTTCTCAGTTCGGGTGCGCGGCTGCGCACCGAGCGGGTCTTCCTTGATCTCGCCGGTGTCCAGGTCGACCTCGACCAGGCGCGGTCGACCAGTCGGCGCGGGCTGCTCGTAGGCCCGTCGGTTGGCGGGCAGCGCGTCGACGTCGTGGGCGAAGGCGTTCTCACGCCGCTGGGTGCTGGCCTCGCCCAGGTGCTCGTTGTGCCGCGGCCTGGCCGGCCAGCTCTTGTGCTCGTCGTCGCAGTGGGTCCGCAGCCGGTTGCGCATGCGGTCGGCGAACGCCGGCAGGCAGTAGCGGTGCCACTCCTCGAGGGCGTCGCTGGTCATCGCGAGTCCGGCGCGGCGGCGCTGGTCGGCCAGGACCGCGATCTCGTGGACCAGGTGCGGGTGCACGGGCCAGCAGCTGGGGATGAGTCCGGAGACGTCCCAGGTGTACTCGCGGTTGAGCCAGATCACGACGTCCTCGAGCCACTCCCACAGCTGGTGGCGCAGCTCGGGGTCCAGGCACGTGGCCGGCTCCCACGGCCGGGGCAGCAGGGCGTGGTTGCCCAGGGCCTTCTTCTGCTCCTCGGTGCCGTTGATGGCGATGTGGAGCTCGCGGTAGGCCAGCCGGACGTGCTCCCCCGGCACAGGGAACGCGTAGACCATCGGGGTGGGTGCGGCCCGTCGGGCCTGCTCGGTCGTCACAGCTCACTCCTTGTCGATTCGGTCTCGTCGTCGACGAAGCCGAGGCGGCGCGCCTCGACGAGGGCAGCGGTCGCCCGGGCCTCCGGGGTGATGACCATGCGACGGTCGGTCGTCAACCGCGCACGCAGCGCCCGCTGGTCGGCCAGCAACCTCTCCCCGGCCTTGCCCTCCACGCAGCGGTGCAACTTGGCGATGATCGGCTTGCCGTTCTCAGCGATCACCAGGGCTCGCCGCTCGGGGAGCTGGCGGACCTCCTCGGGCCGCATGATCGCGATGTCGTCACCCTCGTACCCGCTGCCACCTCCACGGTGCGTGCGCCGGCCGATCCGGACCTGGCCGAGGAGGTCGGAGATCTCCTGGTTGAAGGCGACGTCCTTGGATCCACCGAACATCACCAGGGTGTTGGTGAGGCCGAGCAGCGCCCGGGCCTCGTGCTCGCCGAAGATGCTCGTCAGCTGGGGCCGGGTCTGGGCGGCCCAGATGAACGACAGCCCCAGCGCACGCTCGTTGGCCATCCGGGTCCGCAAGGTAGGCAGCGGCGCGGTCGAGGGGAGCTCGTCGAGCACCGAGACCAGGGGCGGGCACAGCCGGCCGCCCCACGGGGAGCTGTTGGCCAGCAGCAGCCCGGTGTCCAAGACGTGCTCGGCCACCGCGGTCATCAGCGGGCTTGCCGAGGCGTAGGGGTCTTCGCGGCCCAGCAGGTAGATGGTGCCGCGTCGGCGGATCACGTCGGCCAGGTCGGTGGCCGGGTGCCCGGGGCTGGGTACGCAGCGGCGGCGGATGTCGGCCTGGAAGAACAGCGACACCGCCTGCTGCACGGTGGTGATCGTGTTGCCGGCGGTGCGGTCGTCACCGTTGAGCGCACCGTGCAGCAGGCCGTGCCAGAACGGCTCGGCGTGCGGGTGCCGGCGCAGGATCTCCATCGGCTGGGTGGCCGCGGTCGGGTTCGCGACCCACTGCAGGACGTCCTCGAGGGTCTTGCCGGTCAGCGCCGCGGCGTGGAAGTAGCCCTGCAGCACCTTCGCGGACTCCGCGGCGTAGAACCGGGCGGCGTCGTCGCCGGTGCCGCCGGTGATCGCTCCCTTGACGGTGCCGGCAGTGAAGGCTTTGGCTCGTCGCTCGGCGACCTTGGGGTCCACGCAGCCGGCGATCGGATCCCAGATCAGCTCGTCGACCCGATAGCCCCAGATGCCCTCGGCCAGCCCGAACGGGTCGAGCACTACGCAGGGCCGGTCGTCGCGGGAGCGTTCGGTGAGGCTGAGTAGCAGGTCCTCGACCTTCGTCAGGGTCACCAGGGCAGCGCCCGGGGCGCCGAGCAGCGCCGGGGTGAGCAGGTCGAGTGTCTTGCCGGAGCCCTGCGGGCCGATGACGCCGGCGGTGCGGTCCCACGGCACCCACAACTCGCCGCCGCGCGGCTCGTGTGCGTCGCCGATGCGCCAGCCCACGTCCAGCGGGTTGAACCTCAGCTTCATCGCTCCTCCTTCGTGCGGCGGCCGTCCAGGAGCCACGGGCTGAGCCCGTGGCCGAGCTGTGGCCCGGGTTGTTCGGTGAGGTCGCCGGCGGCGCGCTGGACGGGTGCCGCCGTGGCGGTGGCGTGTTTGCCGTAGAGGTCGGGGCGGACGATGCCGGCGCCCTTGCGCAGCCGGGTGACGCCCAGCAGCTTCTCGGCCTCGGCGGCGGTGGCCATGCCGCGCATGCGCCCCGGGCCCCAGCGCTGGTAGGCCCACACGCCGACCCAGATCGTGGCGGTCAACAGCGCAACCTCGGTGAGCGCGAGGCTGACCCACACCAGGCCGCGGCCGGCGAGGTCGTCCGGCGCTGGGGTGGGCAGTCCGGCGTCGGCGTGGCCGCCGACCACGCCGGGGAGGCTGGTCCAGAAGGCGGTCCCGATCGGCGAGGGGAACGCGCCGGCGTTGGCGTCCGGCCAGGTCCACCCGGCGCCGGCGAGCAGGTTCGCGACGGAGCGGCCCAGCTGGATGCCGATGACGATGACGAACAGGGCCGCCAGGGCCACGGCTACAGGGATCTCCCAGGTCCAGGGGTAGGGGTCGCGTCGTCGCTCTCGCTGCATTGGATTCCACCTCCAGGAATCGTGGGTGGTCGAAGTTCTGGCTGGTCACCTATGTGCCGGGAGGGCTCGGCAGCGATCACACAGATTGACTCGGCTTCGAGGCGTTTTCAGCCAGCCAGGTCGAGGGGTCCACGTTGTCGGGTCCGTAGATGGAGCCGTTCTCGAGGTGGACCTCGAAGTGGAGGTGGCAGCCCCCGGAGTTGCCCTCGTTGCCTACCACGCCGATCTGCTGGCCGGGCTGCACGGTCTCGCCGCGGGCAACGGTGACCTTCTGCATGTGCGCGTACCAGGTGGTTAGCGCCCCCGGCCCACTGGTGACCTTGACGAGCCAAGGTCCGGCCCAGGTCTGGCTGGTGTCGATCTCAATCATGCCGGCGTTGGCTGCGTACACCGGTGTCCCGCACGGTGCGGCGAGGTCCGTGCCGGAGTGCCAGTTGGACCAATACGGTCCGGTCTCGCGCCAGTTGCGGGCGTCGTTGTCGGCGTACTGCGCAGGCACAGGGTAGACGACCTCGCCGCACTCCGCGTCGCTTGATGTCCCGATGGGGTTGGCGAGTGCGGCGGGGAGCACGTTGATGTGGGGGTGGTCCATGTGGTTCGCGACTGCCGACCCCCGGTCCTCCATCCGACGCCACCCCTCGTCTGCGCGGGCGACGGACCAGATGCGCTGGCGCCAGATGATGTAGTCGATGCCGAGCTCCTCGGCGTTCTGCTGTGCGTACGCCACAAGTGCGTCGCCCTTGTCCTTGCCTGCGGGGCTGTTGCCAACCATGAAGTCGGCCGCGAGTCCGGCGGGGTGGCCGTTGGAGTCGGTGGCGTTCTCGCGGTAGCCGCCGATGGTCTTGATGCCGAACATCGGGCCGAGGATGTTGACCAGGTTGGCCAGTTGCGGCTTGACCGGGCCGAGGTTGTAGTTGGTCTCGGTCGCGACCGCGCAGCCGGCGCTGCTGCCGGCGGTGGTCGCGACGACCAGCGGGTGGTCAGCAATCTTGCTGGCTTGGGTGCTGCTGTCGACCTCGGCGCTGGCCCAGGTGAGGTTGGCGCCATAGATGTGGTCGATCGGCGCGTCCTGCCTGGGCTTCTTGCAGGGCTCTGCCGATCCGCCGAAGGCGTTGGTCAGCTCAGGGGTCAGGGCGCAGTGCGAGGAGTTGTTGCCGTCCTTGCCGTCGTTGAAGTCGCCCAGGATGACTGACGGGGTGCCGGTGCCGGCGAGGTCGGTCATGGTGGCCAGCTGGCGCCGCAGCGCTTCTTTGCGATCCCCGGCGGCGTTCCCGCGAGTGTCGGCCGGGTTGTGGATGCTCCAGACCCAGATCACCTGACCGGTGGTCGTAGAGGTCAGCTGCACCAGCGGCGTGCCGACGTCCTTGCCGCCAAAGTAGGGGATGTCGACGAGGCGGCCGTCGGTCTGCTTCCACTCGTTGCGGTCCCAGATGACCCGGTTCTGGGCCTTCCCGGTGGCCGGGTACATGCCCCACTTGGCTGCGTACTGGTTGGCCAGGGCCTTGGCCTGGGGCGGGTGGACCTCCTGGAGGCCGGCGATCGAGACGCCGGCGTTCTCGATGGTCCGCATGGCGCCGGGCAGTCGCTTGTCCCAGGTGTCGTAGCCCGGCCGCTCGCCGGGCTGGTCGGTGTGGCCGGCGCCGAGCAGGTTGAGGGTGCCGACGGTGATCGGGTTGACGGTGTCGCCCTGGCAGTTGGCGACGTTGGTGGTGGAGCCGTCGTCGGGCAGGTCGGGCAGGTCTCCGCCGAGCAGGTCGGTGATGTCGCCGGCGACGTCCTCCCACTGGGCGTAGGCGTCGGGGTAGCCGGAGCGCTGCACGGCCTGCGCGGCCTGGGTGAGGGTCATGTTCTGCCAGCCGGGGATGTCGAGCAGGCCGGGGTTTCCGGTGTGCTGGGCTTCACCGAAGAAGGCACGCGCGGCGAGCACCGGGTTGGTGACCTCAGCCCGGCTCCCCCAGCCGGTCGAGGGACGCTGCTGGAACAGGCCTCCGGAGTCGCGGTCGCCGCCGGTGAGATTGACCAGCTTGGACTCTTGGATCGCGGTGGCGATCGCGATCTGCAGCCCGTAACGGGGAACCTGGAGATCGCGGGCGACCTGGGCGATAGTGATCGCGTTGCGGGCCTGCTCGGCGGTCATGGCCGGGTAGCTCGAGGCGAACCGCAGTCGCATCAACTGGGCGAGCACGTCGCCGGACGGCGGCTCGGCGGGCCGGGCGGTGTCCGCGGCGTTCACCACGCCACCGCTGGTAGCCGCGGGCCCGGGGGCGCTCTCCGGGCCCGCGCCGTTCATGGCGATGCGGGCCGAGATCCAGCGGTGGTCGGAGACCATCGTGCCGTCCCACCCCTGCTCGAGGCGCACGCCCTGGTACTGGGGGAAGAAGATGAAGTCGACGCCCTGGTTCTGCCAGCCGTAGCCGGCGGCCTTCATCTTCGCCGCCGCCGCCCACGGCAGGTTGGTGTAGGAGGCCTGAGTGTTCATGTCGCCGCCGATCAATACCGGGCCGTGGGCGGCGAGCGAGTTGCGCAGCTGCAGCAGGATGTCCATCCCCGCGGCGTACTGCTGGGGGCGGGTCAGCGGCGGGTTGCCGTGCTGCTTCGGCCAGCGGTGCGGGTTGGTCATGAGGTGAGTCGCGATCACCGACACCACGGCGCCGTCGGCGCGCTCGAGGATCACCCAGGTGGCGAACCGGTCCCAGGTGACCGGGCGGCCCTTGTAGTAGGTCTTGTCGTCGTCGACGAGCTGGACGCGGCCGCCGTTGGCCTTGGTCCAGGTCGACCGCTTCCAGAGCACGACGTTGCCCATGGCCTGCTCGGCACCGGCCCCGGACTCCGACGGTGTCGACACTCGGAAAGCGTCGTAGCCCGGGGCTGCGGCCTCGATCTGGGCGAGGCTCCAGCCGCCGGCCTCGTTCAGGGTGACGAAGTCGGGGTTCTTGGACAGCACCTTGGGCATAGAGGCCCGGAACCCGTCGAGGCCGGAGCGGCGCGGGATGTTGGCCTGGGCCATGGTGATCTTGCCCTTGACCGGGCCTCCCACGGGGCCGTCGATGGCACCGAGGTCGCCGAGCTGGGTGGGTGCTGACTGGGTGGTCTGGGTACGGCACTCGGCGGCCGCCGTGGTGGTCATGACGACCATCAGGGTCACGACGATCGGCAGCCCCATGAAGACGATCAGGACCGGCAGTCCGGCGAGCAGCAGCTTCTTCACGACAGGTCAGTCCCGGACGGCTCAGGCCGCGGCCTCGATGGCCTCGTTGGTGTAGTAGAGCTTCTTCTCCAGCGGGTGCAGCACGGTCTGGACCTTGTAGGTGGCGTCTCCGATGCACCACAGCGCGCGGCCCTTGTCCTGCATCGCCCACCCGGAGACGAGGTCCTGGGCGATCGGGCCGAGCCCGAGCATCGAGTCGAGCTCGCGGGCGACGCGCGGCTTCTGGGCGCCGAGGATCTTGATGTCGGCCAGCTCGAGGAGGTCCTTGGCGATCATCGCGGCCTGGGAGTCGGCATCGCCGACCGAGAGCAGGTCGGAGGGCTTGTGGAGGTTGCAGAACTGGATGTCGCCGCCCTTGCCGGCCATGCCGCGGGAGAGCCGCAGGTCGGCGTCGAAGCTGGCCACCGCGGCGGTTCCGAGACGCATCTGCTTCCAGACCTCGTCGCGCACGACGATGCGCAGGTCGCCGGGCTCGGCGATCTCCCGCAGGCCGCGGCCCCAGGAGTTCATGCACAGCAGCGCGATGCCGACCGCCTCATCGCCCAGGCCGTCGAGCCGGGAGAGGCTGAACGACTGGATCGGGGCGCGCCAGTCGACCTCGATGTTGGTGAAGTCGTCGAAGAGGCCGGCCAGGGTGCCGGTGACGAGCTCGCCGAGTGCGTTGCGCAGCAGCCGGGTGTCGTCGAGGAACACGCGGGTGTTCGCGTACTCGCAGGCCCGGACGAGCTCCTCGGTGGGGTTGCGCAGCAGGTCCCACAGACGCGGGATGGTGGTCTCCTTGAGGACGGTGTTGCCGGCGGCGTAGCCGGTGAGGATCTGCAGTGCGTTGCGGACGACGTCGCTCTCGTCGGGACCGAACGGGACCCGGTGCTCGTCGTCGATCTTCATGGATCCGACGAGGCCGCGGACCAGGACTAGCCAGCGCTTGAAGATGATCGTGGCGCGGCGCTGCTGTTCCTCGGCGGAGAGGTCCTTCCAGCCGTCGCCGAGCGGGCCCATGTCCAGCGGGTTGACCCGGGCCCAGAAGCCGGGGGCGATGACGAAGGGCTCGACCCCGAGCGCGCGGCACAGGGACTCGTACTCGTCCTTGACGTCGCCGGTGACCAGGGTGCGGTAGCCGAAGGGCATCATCCGGGTGCAGAAAGCCTTGGTGGTGCCGGACTTGCCGCTGCCGGGCTTGGCGAACTGGAAGATGTTGGGGTTAGTCGCCGGCACGTCGTCGCGCAGCACCCACCCGAACGGGTCGCAGTAGAACGAGCCGCCGGAGAGCTGGTCGACGCCCATCTGTGCGCCGGTCGGGGGCAGGGCGGGCGCGGAGACGAACGGCCAGAACACCGGCGCCTGGTCGCTGGTCATGCGCCAGGCCGACGCCGGCGCCGTGGCGGCCGCCCAGCCGCGGCCGCCACGAGCTGCGCCGCGGCGCGGGGAGTACTTGAAGATCCGGGGCTCCTTAGCTTCGGGCTCGAGGGCGGGGATCGTGGGCAGGTCGTGACCGAAGTCCGACAGCAGGGCGGCCATGTCGCGGCCGCCGCGGCGGTTGCGGCGAGAGGTGGTCATCAGGCGTCTCCGCTCCGGGTCAGGCTCGTTCCGAGCGGGATGGTCGAGGCGGCGAAGCCCGTGTCCTGGGCGAGGTCGAGGCGCAGCGGCGCGAACCCGGCGCGGCGGACCGATGCGTCCAGGCGGCGGCCGAACTCGGTGATCCGCAGCGTCTTGGGGACGGTGACTGTGCACACCGCGTAGGGGCGGGTCAGCGAGTTGCCGCGGGCCAGCTTGGCGTCCAGTCCGCGGGCCTTGTGGGCCTCGTCGCGCTGCTTGGCGCGGGTCTTGCGGCCGAGCTTCTCGTTCATGCCCTCGGCCAGGTCGGCGGCCCACTCGGCGTTGCCGGACTGCCGGTCGGCCTTGGACTGGGACACGATCGGGTAGGCGACGAGGAACGAGCGCCGCTCGCCGGACTCGCTCGGGGTGAGGATCGGTGCGAGTGCGCCCATCGCCACGCCGCGGGTGGGCAGCTTGATGGTGGCGCTGATCGAGTTCCAGGCGTCGTGGCTGTAGTGCCGCACCGTGGCGTCGGCACCGGACGGGCCGGCCATCGCCCACGGGACGTCGGCGTTCACGCCCGGCTCCTTCTCCCGCATGGCCAGGGCCTCGACGATGCCGGCGCGATCGCCGGGGGCGAAGCCGGTCCGGCAGGCCAGCGCGAGCTCGGGCGAGGTGAGCCACCGGACGGAGGTCATGCCCATCGGGCCGCGCAGCTGTGCCTCGATCTCGGCCATGAGCAGGTAGATCTCGCGGCAGCGTCCCTCGAAGCCGCCGCCGGACTCCTTGGCCGACCGGGCGATCCGGGTCTCGGGGACGACGATCGTCACGAACGTCTCGGTGCGCACCGACGCCTGGGTGAGGCCGTGGGCCAGGTCGCTGTTCACCACCTCGGCCAGCTCCGGGGCGTTGGCGCGGCGGTGCTTGGTGACCCACAGATCGCGCTCGGCGCCGTCCTCGGGGACGGTGCGGACCATGAAGAGGATCTCGTCGACCTTCTCGGTGCGGCCGGCGACGTCGAGCAGGCCGGCGAGCGCCTCGCCGTAGCGGTTGCGCTCCTCGACGTCCTTCATGCCGATGCCGGGGTGCACGATCGCGGCGGTGACCGCCCACGTCTTGGTGGCGTGGTCCTGGATCACCGCGACGCGCTGCAGCTGCGAGCCGTGCGGCGGGCCGTCGTGGATCTGGACCCCCTGCAGCACCCCGGGCAGGTCCGGGGTGTCGAGGTCCTCGCCGCGGCCCTGGGTGGCCTTGGCCCTAAACGAGGTCCAGCCCAGCAGCCCACCTACGGCGTACGCCGTCGAGGCGAACACCCAGCCGGTGGCCGAGCGGCCCCGGACCGGGATGACGGTGATGGCCAGCAGGAACAGCCAGACCAGGGCGAACAGGAACGCGGAGAACCACGCTCCGCGGCTGATCGCCCAGAACGCCGGGAGGCTGGCCAGCGCCAGGAACATCAGCTGGCCTCCGGAGAGGCCGAAGAACCAGCCGATGCGGTCGCGCTGGTAGTCGGCGTAGATGGTCATCGTCGGCTTCCTTCCGGGTCAATCTGGATGTCAGTGAGGTCGGGGTGGGTCGGCAGGGGCGTGAGGCGGATCGGGCGGCGCATCGCTACACCGCCACCGGGGGGATCCCGCCGGCGGCCGCACCAGCCCCACCGGCGCCGCCGGCCGCTCCCCCGCCACCGGCGGCGGGAGTCTTGGGCGTAGCTGCGGCTCCTCCGGACCCGCTCTGGCCGCCACCCGAGCCGCCGCCCGGTGCGCCACCGGTGGGCAGCGTCGGCGGGGTCGGGGGTGCCGGCGGCATGGGCGGAGTCGGCATCTGCGGGTCGTCGTCGCCACCGCTCTGCGAACCGGGGTGCGTTCCGCTGCTCTGGTCGCCGGACTGGCCGCCGGACTGACGGCCTCCCATGCCGCTGAAGTCCGGGCCGTAGGTGCTCTGCCCGACGCCGGCCTGGTTGGTCTCGTCCGACATCAGCGAGGTCGCCTTGGCGCCGGCGGAGTTGATCCAGCCCATGCCGGTCGACAGCGCCTGTCCGACCGGCCCGAAGCTGCTGAGGAGGCCCTGGGTCGACTTGTTGAACCGGTCACCGGTCGAGGCCTCCGCGCTCTGCTCACCCGAAGACCGACCGTTGGCGTCCGTGGTCGACGCGGCCGATGAACCGCCGCCGGCGGCACCGCCGCCGAGCAGGCCCTGGAGGCCGCCCTGGATGGCCATGCCCTGTCGGAACGACGCTCCGCTGGGGGTGCCCGGGTCGACAAACGCCAGGAGCTTGAACAGCGCCAGCGGCGCCACGACGCTGATCAGGATCGTCATCACCGCCGGCAGTGCGGTGCCGAACGCCTTGGCGGTGTCGTCGGCGAGGTGGGCGGCGACACCGTTGGCGAACTGCACGCCGATGCCCAGCACCATCACCATCAGGACCGGCGTGAACGCCGCGGCGTGGAACCAGCGCAGCGACTTCCAGAACCAGGAGCGGGTGAAGTCGGAGACCAGCCCGGCCGCCGACAGCGGGCCGGTGGCGGTCAGCACCAGCAGCGACGCGGCGCGCGCGAGGTAGACCAGGACGTGCCCGATCGCGGCCAGCCACAGGAAGATCCCGAGGAACGCGAGCGCGGTGGCCACGCCGGCGTCGGTGATGTCGTCGATGCCGAGACCGCCCAGGGGGTCCCAGTCGGGCCAGGTCTGCACCTTGAGCAGCGACTTCATCAGCGCCTTGGTGATGGCGCCGCAGGCAGCGACGATCATCACGCAGTAGCCGAACCAGCATGCGCACACCACGACGAACTGGCCGGCGCCGATGAACGCCCGCGCGAGCCCCTTCCCTTCGCGCTTGAAGGCGGCAGCTCCCAGCTGGATCATCGCCAAGATGACCACCAGGGAGAGGGCGAGCCAGAGCGTGAAGGCGTAGACGTCCTTGCCCGGTCCGTCGGCGCGCAGGTCGGGGGTCAAGAACAGCTCGCTGAACGTGAGCACGATGCGCAACACGAACAGGCCGGAGTTCCAGACCGCGAGCATGGCTGCGGTCCAGGCATCGGCCGCGGCCTTGGCGATGACGTCGCCGATGGCCTCGAACGGGTTGGGGATGTCACCCAGGCCGGGGATGCCGCCGCCGAACAGGTCGCCGACGTTCGGGAGGCCAGGGATGCCGGGGATCCCGGGGACACCCGGCAGGCCCGGGAGTCCAGGCAATCCGCCGTCGCAGATCGCGTCGAGGATGCCGCAGCCGTCCGGGAGCAGTCCGGTCGCGCCGTCGAGGACGTCGCCGGCGCCGTTGATCACGTTCCCGGCGCCGTCCTTGACCTCGCCGGCAGCGTCTTTGCCGCAGTCGATCGGGTCCTTGGCGCAGTCGACGGCGTCGCCGCCGAGGTCGCACAGCGCGTCCGGGCCGGGGCAGCCCATCTTGACGTCGCGGGCCGGCAGCTGGCCGGTGGCCGCCACCGGAGCGGACTGGGCCGTCGCAGCGGCCGTGCGGGCCACCGGCTCGGCCGCGGCCGCGGCGGGCGGCTGCAGCGCGGTGGCGGCACCGAGGAGCGTGGTGAGAACCAGGACCGCCAGGGCGCCGATGCCCAGCCTGGTCACCCGGTGGAAGAGGTCGCCGGCGGTCACTGGGGTGCTCCGTTGATCGGGATCCAGCCGGCCTGCTTGTACTCCGGGGTGCCCGGCGCGACCGCCTGTGGCTGGCCGGTGGAGACCAGGTGCTCGATGTCCTCATCGCTGCCCTGGACCAGGCGCCAGTCGCCCACGCCGTCGACCTCGAGCCACCGCATGAGCTGGGTGCCGGCGTAGAGGCCATCGCTGACCTTGCCGTTGGCGGTGGTGAGGGTGACGTAGCTGAGCAGGTTCACCGCGTAGTAGCCGGTGTCGAGCTCCTCGAGGGTGTAGGCGATCGGCGTCACGGCGTACGACGCGGGCGGCGGGACGTCCCCCTCCTTCGGGACGCCGGCCTGCTGGCGGCGCAGCGCGACGGCGTCGCGGGCCCGCTGCTCGAAGGTGGCCTTGTCCTCGGGGTTGGCGTACAGGCCGGCGACGGCGGCGGCCTGGTCGTAGTCGAACCCGACCTGCGCCTTGGCGACCTCGACTTGCAGCGCGACCGCGCCCAGGTCGGTCTGGGGGAACCGGGTCGGGTAGCCGTCGACCACCTCGGCGCCGGTCGGGATCACGACGCCGTCTGCGGGTGCGGTCTCCGGGGCGACCTGGTCGACGGAGGCGTTCTGCCCCTGCTGCCCGGTCTGGCTCGAGGAGTCGCCGGTGGTGTTGTCGGTGCCGCCGCTGTCGTCGGTCCGGCCGCGCACTCCGAGCCAGACGGCGGTCGCCACGAGGGCGGCGATCGCCACCAGGACGCCCACGCGCAGCAGGGTGGTGCGGGACTCCCCCATCGAGTCGTTCATGCGGTTGCTCATCTCAGTGCTCCCCTTCGGTCTCGCCGGGGTTGGTGGGTTCGGTGTGGTCGGTGGACCAGGTGCGCCAGCCGGCCTCGTGTGCCAGCTGGGTTCCGGGCCAGGTCGCGGGCGCGGGTGCCGGCGGGGTGCCGGGGGCGACCATCCAGCGGCCGCCGACCCACTGCATGCGCTCGCAGTGCGCGAAGGCGATCTGGCCTTCGGACTTGTAGGTGGCGCTGACCTTCATCAGCACGCAGACCGTGGCCCAGTCGGGGCCGTCGGTGCCCTTGACGAGCGCGGCGGCCGGCTCCAGGGAGACCGAGGCGCTGGGGTCCTTGACCTCGCCCATCCCGGTGCTGGAGAGGAACGCGCGGACGCTGGCGGTGATCCACCAGTCCTCCGCCCGGACCCCGCCGGGCAGCGCCCAGGCGTTGTAGACCTCCTCGGCGGTGCTCAGGCTCATCGACTGCAGCACCGCGAGGTCGATCTGGGCCAGTTGGCCGATCGCGCCCTCCGGGGTCTGCGGGAATCCAGTCATCACGAAAGCGGGTCCGTTGACGCCGGTACCGGCCGGGATTTTGATCTCCGGGGCCTTGGCGCTGGTGGTCTCGGCCGGGAAGGCCGCGCTCTCGGGCACGGTCAGCATCGGCTCGGCCGCGATGTCGTCGCGATGCGCGGCACCGCGGGCCACCGTCGAGCGCTCGGTCTCTCCGGTGGCCACGCCGGTGTTCGCGCTGGCCTCGCCACCGATACCGGAGACCGCCAGGTAGACCGCGTACACGAGGCCGCCGAGCAGGAGCGCAGCCACGGCGACGGCGGCGGCAAGGATGCCGAGCAACCGGCGCCGGCTCCACTCGCTGGTGCCTTCTGCCTTCTTCGTGGCTGCGCGCCGCATCAGATGCAGCCCTTACCGAGGATCCCGTTGAGCATCCCGGGCAGCACCAGGTAGGCGATCGCGCAGGCGAACACGACCACCACCGAGATCACGCCGACCTTGGAGGCGTGCGGCAGGGAGAACACTCGGCCGGCGATGATCGCGCCGATGGCGATGATGATGCCGAGACCGAACAGGACGATGACGCCCCACAGCACGTAGCTGGTGATCTCGTTGGTGGGGCCGACAGCACCCGGGGGCGCCTTCGGGCAGACCTGGGCGGCCATTGGGAGGAGTGCGGTCATGACGTCCATGGGTGGACTTCCTTTCTGGGGTTGCTGACCCGGGCGGGTCAGGCACTTTCGCTGGTGTCGGTGGGCAGCTGTGCGGGCTCGAGCAGCTGACGTGCTGCCGAGATCAGGGGGGCCGGGACGGGCCGGGAGTCCAGGCCGTTGACCGCGAGGTCGCGGTCCTCGGGGATCTCCACGCACCGGTCAGCGTCCAGGGCGCGACGTACCGCGGGGCCCCCGGCGTGCTCGAGGCCGCGGGGCCACTTCTTGCGGCGCGGTCCGCGGATGGCGAGGGTGATCTGCTCGGGCTGCCAGTGGCCGGCGAGGAGGTCCATGACGACCCCGGCGCGGCGCATCCCGGGGACGGTGGCGGTGGTGACCAGGACGACCTGGTCGGCGGCGCGGACGGCCTCGGCGAGCCAGCAGTCGGTGGCCAGCAGTTGGCCGGCCTCCCAGCCGATGTCGAGGATGGTCAGCTGGGTGTCGTGCTCGGCGTCGGTGGGCAGCGGGACCTCGTCGACGCCGGCGAGGACCTCGCTGGCGCGCTCGAGCAGGACGTGGTCGCGCTTGCCCTGGCGCCAGTCGGTCGGGTGCAGGCCGAGCTCGGCGGTGCTGGCCGCGGCGAGGCCGGAGGCGGTGACCGAGCAGCACTCGATGACTCGGACCGGGGCGGCTGCAGCGAGGCCGGCCGCCAGGGCGACGGTGCTCGCGCCGACCGATCCTGCGGACCCGATCACGGCGACGGTGTGCTCGCCGTCGGCCGGGGTCCAGTCGTCCTCGGCGGCGGTGCCGCGGCCGCGGGGGCCCTTGCCGGCGCCGGGGCCGGTGCGGAACTCGCCGGCGTTCAGTGCCTGCCAGGCGCGCTTGAGCTCGTCGACGCCGACCGGGCGGCTCGAGGTCTGGGTGCTCACTGGGCCTCCCCGATGGCGCCGCGGCGGAACTCGAGTGCGGCGCGGACCTCGGCCGGGGTCAGGGTCGCCAGCTGTGCCTTGGCGGCCTGGACTTCGTGCAGCTGGGCGACGCAGCCGGTCAGCTGCTCGATGGCCTCGAGCTCGCGGCCGGCGATCGCGAACAGCTCGGCGACCTGCTCCGGCGTTCGGGTCTCGCCGTCGTGGGTGTTTGTCATGGGCTTCACCACCTCCAGTCGCCTATGTGTTGCGGGGCGGTTCGAGCGATCACTTCCGGGCTCATTCGTCATGGCCGAACTTCCTGGGGGCGGCCGCGGCGAGGGCGCGCACGGTGCGCGAGCCGTGGCGTCGGACGGTTGCCTCCGAGACCCCGATGCGGGGCGCGACCCGGCTGGAGACCTCGTTGCTGAGCAAGCCGCCGTAGCCGCGCGCCAGACGCCGGGTCTCGACCCGGTCGGCCTCCTCGACCAGGCACAGCAGCAGGTACCGGTCGGCGGGGCTGATGACCTGGTGGTCGCACGCCCACGCGAGCAGCTCCAGGAGCTCCTCGGTGGCCGTGGGCTCCTCCTGCTCGGGTCCGGCGTCGGCGAGGATCTCGGGGCGGTGGAACAGCGCGCCGGTGACCCGCTCAGTCGGCATCTCGGCCGAGTAGCCGGCGCCGCCGTCGGCACTCGTCAGGTCGCCGGCCGAGAAGGACTCGACGAGGGTCGTGTTCGCCCAGGTGCGGTCGGCCCGGGAGACGTAGAAGAAGTCACCGACCTCGCGGAGCACGCCGACGCGGGTGTTGATCAAGATGTTGGCCGCGACCTTCCGGAGTCGGCGCCACTTGAACGTGCGGACCTCGATCCACAGCTGCGAGGCCACGAGCTCGTCGACCCGCTCGACCGCTGACCAGGTGCCCGCCATGACCGGCTGGCTGTCGCGGAAGACCTCGCGCGGCGGGAGGGTGCTCAGCCAGCCGGCGAGCCGGCAGGCGCCGGGCAGCAGGCACTTGGCGAGGGCCGCCGCGGCCGCGATGTCGTCACCCCCGTCGGGGGCGGCCAGCATGGCCAGCGCGAGGAGGACCTGGTCGGATTCCTCGTGGTCCACCGTCGGCAGCCAGGAGCGGAGATCGTCGAAGTTGTCGACCACGCCGAGGCGCGGATCGGTGGCCACCCAGGCCGGCCACTTCTGGCGGGCCTGGTCGAGCAGTTCGCTGTTGTCGTCGAGGCCGAGCTGGTCGCCCACACTCATCGCACTCGCTCCTTTCGTCCGTGGCTGTGCACGGCAGAAAGGTCGCGAGCGGGCGTCCCCGCATCCGTCCCCCCAGACCCCTGATTTCGCGGGGGGACGCTGAGGGGGGACGCGCGTTTGCGCAGGTCAGAGGGCGTCCCCCGAAAGTTCAGGAAGTTTCTGGCCAGGCCCTGGCGGGCGAGGTCAAGTGTCGAGATGCAGCGAACTTTTCCAAACGGGACTGATGGTTCTTTCAAACCTGATCTTGTAGACATTCGTGCGCTTGGCGCGCCGTCGAGTGCCCACAGGGGAGGCGGTTCCCTCGCCCGCTTCCTCGGCGATCGCACCCGGTGCCTCGCCCGGGGGCGCCGGCTGGGCCAACAGCCGCCGCCTCCCGGGCGAACTCGTCCCGGGGCGCGTGGCGCTGGTCGGCGATGCCCCAACCCGAGTTGTCGTTCCCCCTGCCGTGTCGGAGGAAGCGGCTAGGTTGAGCGAGACCAGAACGGAGCTCGTGTACGTGACCTATGACCTGCAGCGCCTCGGTCCGCTGGGATTTCAGGATGCCGCCGCAGCACTCGTAGTGGCCCAGTTCGGCGCTGTCGTGCGCCGCCTGGGTCGCGGCAAGGACGGCGGCCGCGACATGGAGGCACGCGGGGTTGTCGTCTGGTCCGGGACCTCGGAGAAGCCCGGCGAGGCCTGGGACGGCTACACGGTCTTCCAGGTCAAACACCGGGAACGACCAGTCGGAACCAAGGCCGATGCGCAGTGGCTGTGGGATCAGATCCGGGACGAGCTCAACGAGTGGGCCAACCCGGACTCGAACCGAATCCAAGTGCCGAAGTATCTCGTATTCGTCTCCAACGTACGACTCTCACCCGACCCCACGAGCGGAGGCCTCGCCTACGTCGAGGAGAAGATCGCCGGCTTCTTCGCCGAGCTCAATGACCGCAATCTCGACGTTGGCCCCGGACGGATCGAGCGCCAGACCCGCCGGCAGCGTCTGCAGCAACTCAAGAAGTGGCGCGTTGTCGACGGGAACGAGATCGACTCCTGGTTCGACATCCATGACAGTGTCCGTCGCGCCTACGACGGTTTCCTCACCACCGGCGACGTGCTCGCCGATTTGGTCGCGCTGCGCGCCGACCTCCCCGCCAAGGACCTGGAACCAGCGTTGCAGCTCCATGCGCGGAACTCGCTGGTCCGAGACCGCAACGTCTACTTCGATGAGGCAGGCGGTGACGGGGGCGGGGTCCCGCTGGATCGGATCGCGGTCGACCTACCGGTCCGCGTTCGCTCGACCAACGAGCCTGCGCGTGCGATGCAGTATGTCCTTGACCGAGGAGAGCACGCGCTCAAGCCGTCGATCGCCACGCTGCCCAAGCCCCGCCACATCGTTCTGACCGGCGCGCCCGGCAACGGCAAAACGACCATCACCCGCTTCTTGGTCCAGGCCTACAGGGCCGCGATGCTCGCCAACGCCAACAACCTCGGCGACGACCATCGCGACGTCATCCGCGGCTCCGAGGAAAAGCTTCGGCTGCTCAAACGACAGTTGCCGAGCCACCGACGGTGGGCGGCGCGGGTCGACCTTGCCGAGTTCGCCAAGCGTTTCGTCACCGGCGGCCGACAGTCGCTGCTCGCGTGGATCGCCGAGGACCTCACTGCGCAGGGCTACACCCGCAAGCTCGAGCCGTGGCTGCTCAAGGAATGGATGAACACCTGGCCGTGGTTTGTGGCACTCGACGGGCTCGATGAGGTTTCCGAACCGGCTGTGCGCAAGTGGGTCATTGCCGCAGTGAACGAGTTCGTCGCGGACGCCGAAGCCGACGACTCCGACGTGTTCGTCCTGGTGACGACTCGCCCGACCGGCTACGTCGACGAGATGTCGGCCGAACAGTTTGACCGCATCGACCTCACCGACCTGCAAACGGCTGAAGCACTCGCCTACGGACACCTCGTCACCGAGATCCGCCTGCGCAACGACCTCGCCCGCGTCGCGCGTGTGGACGGGATCTTGAAGGAGGCGGCCAGCAACGACGCGTTGCGACACCTCCTTCGCACTCCGCTCCAGGTCCAGATCATGTCGATCATCGCCGAAGGTGCCGGCCCCTTCGACCCCGACCGATTCAGCCTCTTCTGGCGGTACTACGACGTCGTCGCTCGGCGCGAGCAGACCAAAGAGAACACACGATTCGCCGAGCTCTTGCGCGAGCACGCTCCGCAGGTCCTCGACCTTCACGAACGCGTCGGCCTCGAACTCCAGCGCCGCAGTGAATCCGCCGACGGCGGGACGGCATTCATGTCAGAGGACGACCTCTCCGGAATCGCCTGGCACGTTCTGGCCGACGAGGGCTACTCGCCGTCGGGCAAGGACGCACAGCTCCTCGAACGGATCGTCCGCGCCGCCACGCACCGCCTTGTCCTGCTTGTCCCTCGAGGAGACGGTTACGGCTTCGACGTGCGCTCGCTCCAAGAGCTCATGGCTGCTCGACGCATCACGACCGGCGAACTCGAGAACGTTCTCGATCGGCTGCGAGCCCTCGCCCCGAGCCCGCACTGGCGCAACACCTGGCTGTTCGCGGCCGGCCGCCTGTTCGCTGAGCCGCAGGCTCACCAGCACGATGCGCTACTCGAACTGGTGGCGAACCTCGACGACGGCGTCGCCGACAGGTTGTCTTCGATCGCTCCCGTCGGGCCCTACCTCGCCTGGGACATGCTCGACGATGGCATGGCTGCATCACGTCCACGGCGCCTCAAACAGCTCATGGAACTGGCGATGAAGGTCGTGGACTACCCAGCACCTCAGGCGATACCTGACCTCGTTCCGCTCGTTATGCGCCTCAGCGAGGTCGACGACGACCTGCGCTGCCAGGTTCGCGACCATCTCCGCGAAGCGCTCGGTGGCGACACGAGCAGCCGAACCAATGCCGACACCCTCCAAGCACACATCCGAGATGCAGCGAAGCAGACGGCGACCAGCCCCGACGTACGAATGCTGGCGGAGGCCAAGCGCGTCCAAGGGCGCTCGGTCACGCCCGACCCGCCCAGCGACTGGCAACAGTTTGACGATGTCATCACCGGCCTCGCGAGCGACGCCGTTCACGAGATCGTCTCTCAGGCGGCGGCCGCTGTCCGAGCGGTGGCGACGCGTGCCGTGACCGCCGAGGAACGCGAACATCTTGAGGCAGCTGCACTGGATCCCGAAGCCTGCGAACTCCTTGATGTCGCCCTAGCAACGGTCGCGCGTACCGAGCCGGAAGTCGTCCGACTCTGCTTCGAGGTCGCGCGGACGACGGCCGCACGCCGCCAGCTCGCAGCCGAGCTGGAACCACGTCTAGCCGTCAGCAATCGCGAACTCTGACCAGCCGCCCGAATCGGGGGCGATTCGTCAAAGTCCCCCGTGCGCCAACCCGTCGGTCTTCGCTTGATCTCGACAGGACCTGTCGAGATGCAGCGAACTTTTCCAACGGGGCTCAACGACTTTTCAATACTTAGTCGGTAGACATAGAGCCACGACGTCTGGGCTGGGGTGACTACGTGGCGGCACCGCGAGTACCGGTGCGTTCGCTCACCTGGGCGTCAGGGATTCGTGCGGAGGTGTTCCGCAAGCCGATCGTCACGCGGAGCGTGACCACAGCGGGATCGTCACGCGGAGCGTGACCACAGCGGGATCGTCACGCGGAGCGTGACCACAAGCCGATCGGCTTCCGGGATGCCCAACGCGTGAGTGTTTGGCCGTGAGCGGGGCCGTTGGAGTGCCTGGGCGACCTTCAGCCAGCTCCGGGCTCCGGGAGCGTGTCTGCCGCGCCTGGCTCCTCGTCACCGTCCTCGTCCAGCGACATCAGCGTCTTGGACGACGGTCCCTGGCGTTGGCCGAACGCTGTCTGCACACCTGTCCCCCGACGACCACTGTCAGGAGGATCGGGGATGCGTGCACAGGCCCGGGACCTCGCGGCTAGCGAGGCTGGGCATCAGCCAGTAGCGCCTCGCCCAGGCGACCGGTCCCCCCCCCAGACACGGATCAGTCAGATCGTGCGGGGCAAGCGCGCCATCACCACCGACACCGCACTGCGCCTGTCAAAGGCGCTCGGGGTCGACGACCGGTTCTGGATCAACATCCAGACCGACTACGATCTGGAGGTCGAGCGCGACCTGCACGCCGACGACCTGGCCAAGGTCACCGCCCTGGTCCCGAGCTGAACTCGGCAACGTGTGGCCTCACGGACGCCCCAGCGCCAGCCGAACTCGCGTTTGCGCAGTTCAGCATGGGGGCGTCGATCACTACTACGACCTGTAGTCACTTGTGCACGTAGAGCTCGAGCTCAACAGATTCGAGTACGAGGGCTCCGGCGTCGCCGGAGCCCTCGTCGCATCCCGGGCACGGCGAGAGCTACAGGCGCCGGCACTCCTCGGCGGCCACTTCCCTTGTGCACGCTCATGCCGATGAGCGGGCGGGGTGTGCACTGGGTGAACAGGGAAGGTCTTGTTTGATGGCTCTTCCCAGATGAGGGTGTAGGTCGGCCGGGCGCGTCGGTCCGCAGATAGACGTCGAGGTCTCCCGACGATGGAGGTTCCTACGCCATCCATCCGAAAGACCTCGACGTGACCGACGCTACCCCGCCGGCCGGCTTCGGCCGCCCTGACCTGACCGCCTTCGCGTCTCATCCCAATCGACCCTGATCGAGTCTGCTGACCCCCTCGACGAGAACGCAGCGACATCACAGCCACCCAACCCGGACCGTCCGGGAAGCCGGGACACGTCACATGGCCTGTGCTGCGGGCGTGTCGAGTGGGTCGTCCAGGGGCGACGCAGGAGCGTCGACGCGACGTGCTGAGAGGTGGTTCCAACCGAGCACTAGGACACCGGCTACAGGCATGGCGATAGGTCAGGAACGGCGTCGCTCCCTGCGCAGGAGGGAGCGCAGAGTCTCGGCGTTCGCGTAGCCGACCCGTAGCGCGATCTCGGCGGAGGTGAGGTCCGTGGTTGCTGAGAGGTGCCGAGCTCGTTCGATGCGAAGCCGTTGGACGAAGCCGAGCGGAGTGAGGTTGAGCGCCGCACGGACTCGTCGTTCGAGGGTGCGCCGGCTGGTGCCGAGCGACTGCGCGACGAAGGCGACGTTGAACGGTTCGTCCAGGCGGGCGCGCACGAAGCGTTCGAACTCGACGACGATCGGGTCCTCGTGCCGGAGATGTTCGTAGGCGACGAAGGCCGCCTGCGACGGACGCTCGTCGATGATGAGGAGCTTGGCGACATGTTGGGCCAGGTCGGGGCTGATCGATCGCACGAGTGAGAGCGCGAGGTCGATGTGGGCGAACGCGGCGCCGGCGGTGACGAGGTTCCCGTCGACCACGACCATGGTGTCGAGATCGAGGGCGACGGTCGGATAGCGCTTCAGGAACTCCGGCCCCAGGAACCAGCTGGTCGTCGCCCGCCGATGATGCATCCGTCCGGTCTCGGCGACGGCGAACACGCCGGTGCACGCCGCGGCGATCCGGGTGGTCGCGTCGTCGAGGCGCCCGAGCGAGGCGATGACCGAACGAGCATCTCGGCTCTGGAGGGCGTCGTTGGTAGCGGCGGCCGTGAGGGTTCCAAGCGCAGGGACGACGACCACGTCGAACTCTCCGGACTCCGACAGCGGGTGGTCTACCGACAGGGTCATCGATGCCGTCGTGGTCACTCGCCGTTTCGGTCCGAGGATGGCGAGTTCGATCGGGTCGATCCGCGGGTCGACATCGCCGCGGGCTCCGTCGGCCACCCGCACGATGTCGATGACCGACGCGACAGCCGAACCGAAGCAGCCGTCGATCGCGATCAGTCCGATACGCATGGCGCGAACAATAGCAATACTGTCGTATACGCCACTCCCCACCGGCCCTCGCTCGTCATACGCTGAACTCGCCCCACGAAGAACCCCGACTTCAAGGAGAACCCCTCATGTCCACACCCGCATCACTTCCGTATGCCTTCGTCGCCAAGATCGTCGCGGCCGATGGACAGCACGACGCGCTCGCCGATCTGCTCGCCGGCGCTGTCGCACTCGCCAACGAAGAAGT
>WLJH01000021.1 GCA_009701885.1 Actinomycetota bacterium | reverse complement strand
CAACGGCGGCACCGAAGCCATCAACGGACTCATCGAACTCCACCGCCGCGTCGCCCGCGGCTTCCGCAACTACGACAACTACCGGCTACGCATGCTGCTCATCGGCGGAGGACTCGACACCCTCATCCCCACCTGAAGTACGAAGAGCCACCCATGCCCTGCCCCGCCTCTGCTCCCGCTCATCCAACCCTGCGAAAGGACCGACCGGCCAGGGGGCCCGAACTCATCGGTGCGTCGCAGCGTGGTCTCTCCCGCTCGCCTGCTCGACCACCGGACGGTGCCGCGGTGTCAGCAGTCGCGGGTGAGGGCGAGCGCGCGCTCGGCGAGGGGCACGGCGGCGGCGCGGTCCTCGGCGACCAGGCCGACCCGGGTGCGCCGGTCGAGCAGGTCGTCGACGTCGTGGGCGCCCTCGTGGGTGATGCCGAAGACCAGCTCGGCGAGCGTGACCGGGACGGTGTCGGAGACCGTCGCGAGGAGCTCGGCGTCCGACAGCCCCGTGACCTCGCGAGCCGAGGACAGCACGAGCGCGGCGTCGGTGCCGTAGCGGCGCACGAGCCGGGCGGGCTCCTCGAGCGCGGCCAGCTCGGTGCGGGACGCGGCGCCGAGCAACGGCAGCGAGGCGGTCACGCAGGGGCCGGCGGCCAGGCCGTGGTGGGCGACGGCCGCGTCGACGGCGTCCTGCGCCATGCGCCGGTACGTCGTCAGCTTGCCGCCCACGACGGTCGTGACCCCCGAGGGGCCGGTGATCACCGCGTGCTTGCGCGAGAGGTCGGCGGTGGAGCCGTCCCCGCCGTCGAGCAGCGGACGCAGCCCGGCGAAGGCACCGACCACGTCCGAGCGGTGGAGCGGGCGTGCGAAGGCGGCGGAGACGACGTCGAGCAGGAAGCCGATCTCGGTCTCGGTCGGCTCCGGCACGTCGGGCACCGGGCCCGGGGCGGGCTCGTCGGTGAGCCCGACGTACACCGTGCCGTCAGGCTGCGGCAGCACCATCACGAACCGGTTGGTCTCGCCCGGGACGGGTGCGAAGACGCTGGCGCGCAGGTCGGGCACCGACTCCGCGCGCAGCACCAGGTGGGTGCCGCGGCTGGGGCGCAGCCGGATGCCGTCGGTGCGGCTGCCCTCCTCGCCGAGGACCTGGTCGGCCCAGACGCCGGCGGCGTTGACGATCGCGCGCGCCCGCACGACGACCTCGGCCCCGGTGGTCTCGTCGCGCAGCCGGACCTCGCCGTGCGCCGCGGACAGGACCCGGGCACGGGTGCGCACCTGGGCGCCGTGCTCGGCGGCGGTGCGGGCGAGGGTGATGACCAGGCGGGCGTCGTCCTCCAGCTGGCCGTCCCAGCCGAGCAGTCCGCCGCGCAGGCCGGCCGCCCGCAGCGACGGCGCCATCGCGAGGGTCTCGGTGGCGGAGAGGTGCCGCGGCCCGGGGAGGGTCTCGGCGTCGGTGCGGGCACCACGCCGGA
Source organism: Actinomycetota bacterium (assembly GCA_009701885.1). GTDB lineage: Bacteria > Actinomycetota > Actinomycetes > Propionibacteriales > Nocardioidaceae > Nocardioides. The sequence continues at coordinate 64,453 of WLJH01000021.1, read as the reverse complement.
GCAGGTCGCCCGCGCGCAGCCCGGCGCGGGAGAGCCCGCCCTGCAGCCGCGACATCGAGGAGGTGATGGGGATGAGCATCGGCATGGAGCGGGTCAGGTGCGGCGCGGTGACCTCCATGAGGATGCCGCGCTCGACCGCGCTCTCGTGGGCGACGCCGACCTGCCCCTTGGCGAGGTAGCGCAGGCCGCCGTGCACCATCTTCGAGCTCCAGCGAGAGGTGCCGAAGGCGAGGTCGTGGGCGTCGACGGCCAGCACCGACAGCCCGCGCGTGGCGGCGTCCAGCGCCACGCCGGCACCGGTGACGCCGAGGCCGACGACGAGCACGTCCACGTCCTCGCGGACACCGGCCAGTCCGGGCGTGATCCTCACGAGAGCCCCCGGGTCATCAGGGTGCGCAGCTCGGCGTCGAGTGCCTCGGAGGACACCTCGCCGTCGACCATGGTGTGCGCCGAGAGCACGAAGCCGTGGGCGGCGAGGACCATGCCGCGCGCCATCGCGACCGGGTCGCCGTCGCGCACGCTGCCGGCGGCCTGCGCCTCGCGCAGGCGGGCGCCGAGCAGGTCGATGATCAGCTGCTGCGACCGGCCGCGCCGGCTCAGCAGGTAGGGCAGCACCAGCTCGGGGTCGAGCTCGACGATCCGCACGAAGAGCTCGTTCTCCCGCAGGGCGGCGATCGTGGTGACGACGTCGTCCACCAGACGCTCCAGCGGGTCGCTCGCGGTCGAGGTGCCGACGGTCGCGGCCACCAACCCGGTCCACTCGCGCGTCATGAGGTCGGCGAGCAGCGTGGGCATGTCGGCCCAGGTGCGGTAGATCGTCATTCGGGACACACCGGCCCGGCGCGCGACCTCGGTCAGCGTCGTACGCCGCCAGCCGACGTCGAGGATGCAGTCGCGGGCGGCGTCGAGGTAGGCGTCCGAGGGAGTTCTCGATTCCTCGTTGTGACGAAGTGACGTCATGTGTCACACTGTAACACATGAGCACGCAGACACCCCCTGCTCCGGCCGGCGGCCTGGGCGAGATGCACCCCCAGCGCTGGGGCGCCCCCGATGCGGCGACCGACCTGCCCGACAGCGCCCGCGGCCTGGTCGAGATGGCCTTCGGGCTGAGGCCGACGCCCGCGGTCGAGGCCGCCCCGCTGCCCGCTCCCGGCATCGGTGGCGCAGCGCTCGAGGCGCTGCGCGCGGCCGTCGGGTCGGAGCACGTGCTGCTCGACGACGACGTACGCCGGCTGCGGACCCGCGGGAAGTCCACGCCCGACCTGCTGCGGGCCCGGGCCGGCGACCTCACCGACGCCCCGGACGTCGTGGTCCGCCCCGGCGGTCACGACGACGTCGCGGCCGTGCTGGCCGTCGCGGTCGAGCACCACCTGGCGGTCGTCCCCTTCGGCGGCGGCACCTGCGTGACCGGCGGGCTCGCCGCGCGACGCGAGGGGTACGCCGGCCTGGTCTCCCTCGACCTGGTCCGGATGAAGCGGCTGCTCGACGTCGACGAGGTGTCGATGACCGCCACCCTCGAGCCGGGCCTGCGCGGCCCCGAGGCCGAGGCGCTGCTGGCCGAGCGCGGCCTGGTGCTCGGTCACTACCCGCAGTCCTTCCAGTTCGCCTCGATCGGTGGCTTCGCGGCCACCCGCTCCAGCGGGCAGTCCAGCGCCGGCTACGGCCGCTTCGACGCGATGGTCGTCGGGCTGCGCGTGGCCACCCCGCGCGGGGAGTGGGTGCTCGGCTCCTCGCCGGCCAACGCCGCGGGCCCCGACCTGCGCCAGCTGGTCCTCGGCTCCGAGGGCGCCTTCGGCGTCATCACCGCCGTCACCGTGCGCGTGCGGCGCCTGCCCGAGGTCAAGGTCTACGAGGGCTGGCGCTGGGGCTCCTTCGCCGAGGGCCGCGACGCGATGCGCCACCTCGCGCAGTCCGGCCTGCTCCCGACCGTGCTCCGGCTCTCCGACGAGTCCGAGACCGCGATCAACCTCGCCCGCCCCGACGCGATCGGTGGCGAGACGGACGAACAGGGCGCCTGCCTCATGATCGTCGGCCACGAGGGCACCGCCGCCCAGGTCGAGGCCCGTCGGGCCGCGGTCACCGAGGCGCTCACCGCCCTGGGTGGTCGGCCGCAGGGCGAGGGCCCGGGCGAGTCCTGGGCGCACGGGCGGTTCGACGCGCCGTACCTCCGCGACTCCCTCCTCGACGTCGGCGTCCTCGTCGAGACCCTCGAGACCGCGACCTTCTGGTCCAACGCCGAGGCGTTGTACGCCGGGGTCAAGCACGCGCTCGAGTCCCACCTCGACGGGGCGCTGGTGCTGTGCCACGTCAGCCACGTCTACGAGACCGGGTGCTCGCTCTACTTCACCGTCGCGACCGCCCAGGGCGAGCGGCCGCTCGAGCAGTGGCTCGCCGCCAAGGCCGCCGCCAACGACGCGATCGTCGCGGCCGGCGCCACGATCACCCACCACCACGCCGTCGGCACCGACCACAAGCCGTGGCTCGGCGCGGAGATCGGCGACCTGGGTGTCTCGGTGCTCCGGGCGGTCAAGGCCGACCTCGACCCCACCGGGGTCCTCAACCCGGGGGTGCTCGTCCCGTGAGGTCCTTCACGTTCCTGGTCAACCCGGCCTCCGGCGGCGGTGCCGCCCCGGGTGCGGTCGTGCCGGTCGCCCGCCTGCTGCGCGAGGCCGGCGCGAGCGTCGACGTCACCTACTCCCCGGGCCCCCGCGCCACCGACGACCTGGTCCGCGCGGCCGTCGAGCGCGGCGACGTGGTGGTCTGCGTCGGCGGCGACGGGATGGTTTCCCACCTGGCCGGTGCCGTCGCCGAGGCCGGCGGGGTCCTCGGGCTGCTGCCCGCGGGCCGCGGCAACGACTTCGCCCGGATGCTCGGGCTCTCGAGCGAGCCCCCCGCCATCGCGCAGGTCCTCCTCGAGGCACCCGAGCGCCCCGTCGACCTGCTGCGCTGGACCCTCCCCGACCAGCCGCCGCGGCTGGTCGCAGGCTCGGTCTACTCCGGCATCGACGCCCGCACCGCCGAGATCGTCGACGGCATGCGCTGGACCCCGATCAAGGCGCAGTACCCCCTCGCCGCCCTGCGCGCGATCCTCACCTACTCCCCGGGCCGCTTCCGGGTCGCCGTCGACGGCGAGGTGGCCGAGTACGCCGCCGCCACCGTCGCCCTCGCCAACTCCGCCTACTACGGCAAGGGCATGAAGATCGCCCCCGGCGCGTCGGTCGAGGACGGGCAGCTCGACGTCGTCGTCGTCGAGGCCGCCTCGCGGACCGCGCTCGTGAGGAGCTTCCCCAAGATCTACGACGGCTCGCACGTCGACCTGCCCGAGGTGCACGTCCTGCGCGGCACCCGGGTCGAGATCGCCGCCGACGGCGCGCGGCCGCTCCCCGTCGGCGGGGACGGCGAGCCGCTCGGGGTCCTGCCGGGGCTGGGTGCGGAGCCGGCCGTGGTGGAGGTCGTGCCGGGGGTGCTGCGGGTCCTGGGCTGAGTTCTGGGTGGGTCGGTGGGGTGCGCGGCCCGGTGGCCGCCCCCGGTGAGGGGCGCGTGGCGCCGCGGTCGGCCGGGACGCCCCCTTCGTCGCTACCAGGCCGCTCGTTCGTCCCTCACGAGCGGCCCGCCAGACCCAACCACGCTCCTCCGGGGGCGCCCCGGCCGACCGCGTCCCCACGCACCCGCCGCCCGGTCCGGCCACCGGGCCGCGCACCCCACCTCCTGTCTGGTCCGTGCGGGGTGGCGGTCGGTCAGGGGAGGAGCTGGACGAGGAGCTCGGAGTCGACGGCGGCGGTGACGTCGTGGGCGGGCTCGGCCTCGAAGCAGAAGGCGTCGCCGGCCTCGAGGGGTTCGGCGAGGGAGGAGCGGAGGAGGGCTCCTCTGGCCACGAAGCAGTGGAGGCGGGCGGCTGCCGGGAGGGTGAGGGTCTGGCCGGCGCGGGGTCGGGCGACCAGGAGGCGGGCTCCGGCCACGGCGGGGCGCAGGCCGGTGTCGACCAGGCCGTCGGCGTCGGCGGGCACCTCCGTCCCCCGCGCGTACGACGGTGTCGACTGCGGCTCGTCGGGCTGCAGCCACACCTGGACGAAGCGGGTGGGCCCGGCGCCGCCGACGGCGTGCTCGGAGTGCTCGACCCCGGAGCCGGCCGAGAGGAGTGCCGAGTCGCCGGCGTGCAGGACCGTGTCGGTGCCGAGGGAGTCGCGGTGGGCCAGGGCCCCGCTGACGACCCAGGTGAGGATCTCGAGGTCGGCGTGCCCGTGGGTGTCGAAGCCGGTGCCCGCACGCAGGACGTGATCGTCGTGGCAGACCATCGGCCCGAAGCCGGTGCGGTCGGGGTGGTAGTGCTCCCCGAAGGAGTAGGCGTGCCGGGTCATGCGGCCCTCGCCCCTCGAGGTGAAGCGGGTCACTCCGCGCAGGATCTCGACGCTCATGGGCCCATCGTCGCCCGTCGACGACCCTCGGACTGGTCCAGACCACTGCGTGGCGTGTGTGTCCGACGTACCTGCCGGGGCATCTACTCGGTCGGGTGAGCCGACGTCACCACCGGCTCGCCGCGTCGTTGCACCTGTGTCACACCACGCCCGCCACACCGCAGCCACACCACCTGGGGAACCCCATGACTCGCAGCACTCGCACGCTCCGCACGACCGCCGTCGCGGTCCTCGCGTCCAGCGCCCTGGGCGTCGGCGCCCTCGGCATCGTCACCGCCGGCTCCTCCAACGCCGTCGACGAGGCCTGCGCGCCCGACGCGCGCTACCTCGACCCCGAGGGCGACGTCAACGACATCGCCCTCGACCCGCTCCCGATCAGCATCCCGCTCGACCCGGTGCTGGACCCAGACGGGCTCGACGTGCGCGAGGGCTTCTTCTCAACCAACGCCGCCGCGGACACCGTCACCTTCCACCTCAAGGTCACCGACCTCTCCGACCTCCAGGGCGGCGTGCGCGGCACCTCGGAGGAGTGGCAGATCGACTTCGACCTCGAGGGCCGGCGGTACTACGTGCTGGCCACCCGCACGTTGCTCCAGCTCGCTCCGACGCCGGGCGCCTTCAGCGAGTCCTTCAGCTTCGGGCAGATCGGCACCAACGGCGTGGCCTCCGAGCTCAAGGGCGACCTCACGGGCTCCTTCGACCCCGACTTCGACACCATCCAGATCAACCTGCGCAAGGCCGACCTGACCGGCTCCTCGCCGGCGCAGCCGGTCTTCGAGGTCGGCGACGTCATCGACGACGTGCGGGTCACGACCCGTCGCGGCCTGCTGATCCTGGCCCCCGACGCCGACAACGCCCGCGGCACCTGCGCCTACGTGATCGACCCCAACCCGCCCACGGCGACGCCGACCCCCACCGCCACGACCACGGTGACCGCCTCGCCGACCGCCACCGCGACGGTGACGACGACGGCCACTGCGACGGCGACCGCCACCGCGACGGCGACCGCCACGACGACCGAGCCGGCCAACCGGAAGCCCAAGATCCGCAAGTTCGCCGCCAAGCCCCTGAAGGGCCAGGGCAAGGCGCGGGCCGGCACCCCGATCCGCTTCAAGGCGATCGCCGACGACCCCGACGGCGACAAGCTCAGCTACCGCTGGGACCTGGGCGACGGCACCAAGAAGAGCGGCCGCAAGGTGTTCCACACCTACGCCGAGGAGGGCCAGTACCGCGTCTTCGTCGTCATCCGCGACGGCCGCGGCGGCGTCCTGCGGGTGCGGGCGTTCCTGCGCCTGGGCCCCGAGAAGAAGTGACCTGACCCCGGCTCGACGCTCCTGACACGGCGGCTCCCGCGTTCGACTGCGCGGGAGCCGCCACGTCGGCATGATGGTGCGGGTGACCGACCGTCCGCCCCCGGCGCTCCCGCCGGACTTCCGGATCGGGGCGGCCACGTCGGCGTACCAGGTCGAGGGCGCCGCCGACCGCGACGGCCGCGGGCCGTCCATCTGGGACACCTTCCTGTCCCGCGAGGGCGCCGTGCGCGACGGGTCGTCGGGCGCACGCGCCAGCGGCCACTACGAGCGGTACGCCGAGGACGTGGGCCTCCTGGCCCGGCTCGGGGTCCGCGACTACCGCTTCTCCATCTCCTGGCCGCGGGTGGTCCCCCAGGGCCGCGGGCTGCCCAACCGCGCCGGGCTGGACTTCTACGACCGGCTGGTCGACGAGCTGCTCGGCGCCGGGATCGCACCGATGGCCACGCTCTACCACTGGGACCTGCCGCAGGCTCTCGAGGACGACGGCGGCTGGCTCAACCGGGCCACGGTCGACGCCTTCGCCGACTACGCCGAGGTCGTCGCCGACCGGCTGGCCGACCGGGTGGCCCACTGGGTGCCGGTCAACGAGCCCAACATCGCGATGATGCTCGGCTACGGCAACGGGGTGCACGCCCCGGGGCGTCGGCTCCTGTTCGACGCCGCCCCCGCCGCCCACCACCTGCTGCTGGGTCACGGGCGGGCCGCGATGGTGCTGCGGGCCGCCGGTGCGACGAGCATCGGCTGCGCCAACCACCACGCCCCGATGTGGCCCGCCTCCGACGACGAGGCCGACGTGGGGGCGACCAAACTCTTCGACGCGCTGTGGAACGGGATGTACCTCGAGCCGATGCTGCTCGGCCGTTACCCCGTCGACCTCGAGCCGCTCATGGAGGGTGTGGTCCGCGAGGGCGACCTGGCCACGATCCGCCAGCCGCTGGACTTCTACGGCGTCAACTACTTCATGCCCATGCGGGTCGGCGCCGCGCCCGAGGAGTCGGAGACCTTCTTCCAGCTCTACGACCTCGTCGGCTACCCCGAGACCGACTACGGCTGGCCGGTCGTCCCGTCGGCCCTGCGGGAGTGGCTCATCACCTTCCGCGCCCGCTACCGCGCCGCGCTCCCGCCGCTGGTCGTGACCGAGTGCGGGGCGGCGTACGACGGCGGCCCCGACGCCCACGGGGTCGTCGACGACCAGGACCGGATCGACTTCCTGCACGCCCACCTCGAGGCGGTGGCGGCCGCGTGCCGGCGCGGGGTCGACGTCCGCGGGCTCTACGTCTGGTCGCTGCTGGACACCCTGGAGTGGACCGAGGGCTTCGGCCAGCGCTTCGGGCTGGTCCACGTCGACCCCGACACCCTCGAGCGCACCCCGAAGGCGTCGTACCACTGGCTCGCCGGCCTCATCGCCGCCCAGACCCGCTCCGTCGGCTGACGCCCGCCGCACCCGCTGGTCGAGGTACGAGGAGCGCCGCCCCCACCTGCTGGTCGAGCCACGAGACCCACCGGCCCCCGCCGTCGTTAGTCTGTGCGGCATGGTCGACGCCCCCCTGGATGCCCCCCGCCTCGACGCGGACCCGGCCCAGCTGCTCGACACGTCCCGGGGGCGGCGCATCGTGTTCGTGGTCGGCTCGGGCCGCAGCGGCACCAGCACCCTCTCCGGCTCGCTCCAGGCACTCGGGATGCACGTCCCGCAGCCGGAGGTCGTGGCCGACGAGACCAACCCCAAGGGCTTCGGCGAGCCGCAGTGGGTCGTGGACCTCCACGACGAGCTGCTGCGCCGCGCCAACGTCGCGGTCTCCGACGCCCGGCCGTCGGCGTGGTTCGAGACCGGCAAGCTCACCCATGTCGAGCCGCTGCGCCGCCGGATGCACGAGTGGCTGGAGCAGCAGTTCGTCGAGGGCGGGCCCGAGCTGGTCGTCAAGGACCCGCGGCTGGCCTGGTTCCTCGGCCTGTGGCGCGGCGCGGCCATGCGCTGCGACGCCCAGCCCGGCTACGTCACGATGCTGCGCCCGGTGACCGAGGTCGTCGGCTCCAAGCAGCGCTACTACGACGCCAAGGCCGGCGAGGTCAACCGCACCGCCGCCTGGGTCAACATGATGCTGCACTGCGAGCGCTCGACCCGTGAGTCCGCGCGTGCCTTCGTCCGCTACCACGACCTCCTCGACGACTGGACCGTCCCGGTCTTCGGCCTGGGCCAGCAGTTCGACCTCGACGCCGTGAAGTCGGCCGCGGCCAACGACATCCGCCGCGTGCACCAGTTCGTCGACCCCTCGCTGCGGCGGGTCCGGATCACCTGGGACGAGCTCGAGGTGCCCAAGCGGCTGCGCGAGATCGCCCAGGAGACCTGGGAGGCCCTCGACCGGCTGCCCGACGAGGGCGGTGACACCCCGCAGGTGCGCGAGACCCTCGACCAGCTGCGCGCGGCGTACTCCGAGCTCTACGAGGAGGCCGCCGCCCTCAGCCAGTCGACCGCGATGGCCGCGCGTCGGGAGGGCTTCGGCGAGGGCGTGCGCTCCACCCAGAAGAGCGGCGCCGAGCGCATCCCGCACTGGGTCCGCGCCCTGGTGCCCGGCTTCCTGCGCCGCGGCGCCCGCAAGGTCCTGGGGCGCGCCCGGTGATGCGCCCGGTGAGCCCGCGATGAGCCCGGTGCGGGGCGCCGACATCCCCTGCCTCGAGGGCGATCCGGCGTACGACGTGCGCTGGCCCTGGCGCGACGGGCCGCTGCCGCCGGGGCTGACGTGCGTGTTCCGCGTGAAGAACGAGGCCCGCAACCTGCCGTGGGTCCTGCCGCCGATGCTCGAGGCCGTGCAGCACGTCGTGCTGGTCGACAACCTCTCCGACGATGGCACCCCTGACGTCGCCCGCGAGGCCGCAGCCTCGATCGGCGCGTCCGACCGGCTCGAGGTGCACTCCTACCCGCACCGGGTCTCGCGCGCCGGCACCGAGCACCTCGCCACGCGGCACGACTCCGTGCACTCGCTGACCCACTTCTACAACTGGTCCTTCTCCCACGTCCGCACCGCCTACTCGATGAAGTGGGACGGCGACATGGTGCTGACCCAGGAGGGCATCGCGGTCCTGCGCGACCTGGCCTGGCAGCTGCAGGACTCCGGCGCGGTCGTCTCCATCCCGCGCCACCCGCTGTCGATCGAGAGCGAGTCGGTGGCGTGGATCGACCTGGGGATGAAGTTCCTGGAGCCGTGGGTCTACCCCATGGGTCCGGAGTTCACGTTCGTGAAGGCCTTCGAGTGGGAGGTGCGGGAGTTCCCCGAGACCTCCCAGCGGATCATCGCCACCGAGGGCCTCTGCGTGGAGCTGAAGTGGCTCGACCAGGACGAGTTCTCCCACTGGTCGCACATGGACTTCGACGCCTCCCGCGCCCCCCGCAAGCGCCGCGAGTGGCAGGTCTACTCCGCGCTGAAGGAGGGCCGCGGCGAGGGGGTCCCCGGCCTGCACCGGATCGAGGCGCCCCCCGGCGTGCACGTCATCGACCACGTCACCCGCACCTGGCTGCCCCGGGCCGAGCGGCCCCTCGTGCGGCGGGTCAAGGTCGACGAGATCTGACCCCGGGGTCGCTGATTCGGCGCTGGTTCGACTGGTGGGGCCGCGCGACGCCGCGATCGGCCGGGGGCGCCCCCTTCGTCGCTACCAGGCTCCTCGCTCGTCCCTCACGAGGAGCCCGCCAGACCCAGCCACGCTCCTCCGGGGGCGCCCCCGACCGACCGCGTCGCCGCGCACCCGCCGGATCGGTGCCTTGCTAGCCCAGCGCGGCGGCCAGCCGGGTGACGACCTGCTCCAGCCGCGCGGCGCTGGTGGCCATGTTCAGTCGCACGTGGCCCTCGAGGCCGGGGTGGTAGTCGTGGCCGGGCGCCACCATCACGCCGTGGGCCAGTCCGGCCGCGGCCGGGTCGGCGACGTCGTACGCGCGGAGGTCGAGCCAGGCGAGGTACGTCGCCTCCAGCGGCCGCATCCTGGCCCGCGGCAGGTGCGCGGCCAGCAGCTCGGCGAGGTCCTCGCGCAGGACGTCGAGACGGTTGCGCAGGGTGTGCAGCCACAGGTCGGAGTCGCGCCAGGCGGCCGCACCGGCCAGCATGCCGAGGGTCGTGTGGCCGTGGTTGGCCTCGAAGGGGATCGCGCGGAACCGCTCGGTGTCCCCGGGGTCGAGGGTGACGACCTGCGCGCACTTCAGCCCGGGGGTGTTGAACGACTTGGAGTGGCTGGTCACGAGGACGGCCGAGGGGTCGAGCGTGAGGTAGGGGACGAACTCGGCGCCCGGCAGGACCAGCGGGGCGTGGATCTCGTCGACCACGACCCGCGCGTCGTGGGCCGCCGCGAGGTCGCGGACGGCCTCCAGCTCGGCCCGGGTCCAGACCCGGCCGGTCGGGTTGTGCGGGCTGCAGAGCAGCAGCGTGCGGGCGCCGTCCTCGAAGTGCCGCTCCACGGCCGCGAGGTCGAGGGTCGCCTCGGGGGAGTCCGGGTCGAGCCCGACGTACGCCGCCTCGCGACCGGCCAGCGCCACGACCGTCCGGAACGGCGGGTAGCACGGCAGCGGGATCACCACCGGTCCCGGCGGGCACAGCGTCTCCAGCACCAGCCGGAGGCCGGTGATCACGTCGGCGGTGACGGTGCTCGTGCCCTCCGGCACCGCCCACGACCAGTGCCGCTGCGCGAACCCGCGGAACGCCTCCTCCAGCCCGGTCACGACCGGGTGGTCGCCGAACGGCGGGTAGCCGAGCATCCCCTTCGCGACCCCGGCCTGCACGGCGGCGGCGACCGCGGGTGCGGGGGCGTAGTCCATCTCCGCCACCCACGCGGGGATCGTTCCCTCGGGGACGTGCCCCCACTTCAGCGGCAGCGCGGCCCGGGCCTCGGCATCGGTGTAGTCGCGGATCACCGGACCGAACCTAGCCGTCGCGCGCCCACGCCGCCCGGTCCCACCCGCGCCCGACGGGCGGCAGGCGGAAAGGACTCCGGACCTGCCGTACGTCGGGCGCTGCTGCGACCTGGACGGCCGGGTCGCGTGCTCAGGCCAGCCGGGCGGCCACCTCGGCGATCCGCTCCGGGTCGCCGGGGGTGTGGACAGGGGTCCACTGCTGGCCGAGCCGGTCGCGAGCTGGGTCCCCGGCGTAGCGCGGGATCACGTGCAGGTGCACGTGGAACACCGTCTGGAACGCCGCCTCGCCCGAGCACTGCAGCAGGTTGACGCCGTCGGCGTCGAGCCGGTCGACCGCGCGGGTCGCGAGCTGCTGGGCGACCAGCGCGCAGGCGGCGAGGTCCTCGGCCGGCACGTCGTGCAGGTCGCGCGCGTGCGACTTCGGGATCACCAGCAGGTGGCCGTCGGAGATCGGGTTGATGTCCATGAACGCCAGCACCCGGTCGTCCTCGTGGACCCTCCGGGAGGGCAGGTCGCCCGCGACGATGCTGCAGAACACGCACGGCTCGCTCATGGCGCCGAGGCTAGCCGGGCTCTGCGACGACGGGCTGGATCCACCACCCCGTCGGCGTACCGAACGTCTCCCAGCGTGGGTCGAGTCGCGGCTCACAGCCCGGCGGCGACCACCGTGCCCTGCTCGATGGCGCGCTTGGCGTCCAGCTCGGCGGCGACGTCGGCACCGCCGATGAGGTGGGCGGACGGGTGCTCCAGCGCGTCGTAGACCGAGCGCACCGACTCCTGCCCGGCACAGACCACGACGTGGTCGACGACGAGCGAGCGGGGCTCGCCGTCGACGGAGTAGAGCAGCTCCACGCCGTCGGGGTGGCCCTGCACGGCGGTGTACGTCGCGCCGGAGACCTGCGTGACGCCGGCCTGCTTCAGCACGGCCCGGTGCGCCCAGCCGGACGTCTTGCCCAGGTGCTTGCCGATCATCGAGGTCTTGCGCTGCAGCAGCGTGACCTCGCGGGCGGCGGTGCGCGGCTTGGCCTCGGTGAGGCCGCCGGGGTGCACGGACGGGTCGCCGACGCCCCAGACCTCCATGAAGTCGTCGCGCTCGTCGTGGGTCAGCCAGTGCGAGACGTCCACACCGATGCCGCCGGCGCCGATGACGGCGACCCGGCGGCCGGGCACGACCCGGCCGGCCAGCACGTCGGCGTACGACACCACGCGCTCGTGGTCGGCGCCGGGGAGGTCGAGCTCACGGGGCTCGACGCCGGTGGCGACCACGACGTCGTCGAAGTCGGCGAGGTCGGCGGCCGTGGCGTACGTCGACAGGCGCACGTCCACGCCCAGCACCCCGAGCCGGCGGGTGAAGTAGCGCAGCGTCTCGGCGAACTCCTCCTTGCCCGGCACGGCCATCGCCAGGCGGAACTGCCCGCCCAGCTCGTCGGAGGCCTCGAACAGCGTGACCGCGTGCCCGCGCTCGGCGGCCGAGACCGCGGCCGACAGTCCGGCCGGACCGGCGCCGACGACCGCGACCCGGCGGGCGCGACGGGTGGGGGAGAGCACCAGCGTGGTCTCGCGGCAGGCGCGCGGGTTGACCAGGCAGGACGCCAACTTGTTCTGGAAGACGTGGTCCAGGCAGGCCTGGTTGCACGCGATGCAGGTGTTGATCTCGTCGGCGCGGCCCTCGGCCGCCTTCGCGACGAAGAAGGGATCGGCCAGCAGCGGGCGCGCCATCGAGACCAGGTCGGCAGTGCCGTCGGCCAGCACCTGCTCGGCGAGATCGGGGGTGTTGATCCGGTTCGACGCGCAGACCGGCACCGACACCTCGGCCTTGAGCCGCGCGGTCGCCGACAGCCAGGCACCGCGCGGCACCTGCGTGATGATCGTGGGCACCCGGGCCTCGTGCCAGCCGATGCCGGTGTTGAGCACGGTCGCGCCCGCCTCCACGACCCGGTGCGCCAGCTCGGCCACCTCGTCCCAGGTCTGGCCGCCCTCGACCAGGTCGAGCAGCGAGATGCGGTACATGATCGGCAGGTCCGGCCCGACCAGCTCGCGGGTGCGGCGCACGACCTCCACGGGGAAGCGCATCCGCTTCTCGGCGGTCCCGCCCCAGGCGTCGGTGCGGTCGTTGGTGCGCTCGGCGAGGAACTGGTTGATCAGGTAGCCCTCCGAGCCCATGATCTCGACTGCGTCGTAGCCGGCGCGCTGCGCCAGGGCGGCGGTGCGGGCGAACGCGGAGGCCGTCCTGTCGACCCCCTTCGACGAGAGGGCGGTGGGCTTGAACGGCGTGATCGGGCTCTTGCGGTTCGAGGCCGACACCGAGATCGGCGTGTAGCCGTAGCGGCCGGCGTGCAGCACCTGCAGGGCGATCGCCCCGCCGTGCTCGTGGACCGCGCCGGTGACCTGCTTGTGCCGCTCGGCCTGCAGCCGGGTGCGCAGCTCGGAGGCGAAGGGCTTCAGCCAGCCGCGCCGGGTCGGGGCGTAGCCGCCGGTCACGATCAGGCCGACCCCGCCCTTGGCCCGCTCCCCGACGTACGCCGCCAGCTTGGGGACGTCCCAGGGTGCGTCCTCGAGCCCGGTGTGCATCGAGCCCATGACGACGCGGTTGCGCAGGGTCAGCCCCGCCAGCGTGAGGGGGGAGAGCAGGTGGGGGTACTGGTCGTTGCTCATGCGTGTGCCTCCAGGTACTCGGTCAGCCAGGTGATCCAGGTCCGCTCCATCAGGACCCCGCCGTGCAGGACGAGGTACTGGTCGAGCTCGAGACCCGTGAGGATCGAGGGGTCGGGGTAATCGCGCGCCACGAGCTGCTCGTAGCGCTCGAGCCGGGCGTGGTGGTCGGCCAGGTTGGTGCGTACGACGTCGAGGACCGCGCCCCGGTCCCCCCACGTCGCGGCGCGCATCTTCAGCGCGAGCTCCGAGCGCAGGGACTGGGTCTCGGTCGGCTGGGCCAGCCAGTCTGCGAGCGCCGCGCGACCGAGCTCGGTCACGGCGTACACCTTCTTGTCGGGGCGGCCCTCCTGGGCGACCTCGGAGACCGAGACCCAGCCGTCGCCGTCCATCCGCCCCAGCACGCGGTAGATCTGCTGGTGCGTGGCGGACCAGAAGTAGCCGATCGAGCGGCTGAACCGCTTGGTCAGCTCCAGCCCGGAGGCCGGCTGCTCGCACAGCGCGACCAGCAGGGCGTGCTCGAGGGCCATGCGGGAGATCATGACCGACCTATGCAACGAGTTGCAACACCGCCGCGGTGTGGCGCCGGTCTCCACGGCCGGTGGCCGAGCAGCCCGAGCGCCAGCGAGGGCGTCGTCGAGACCGCGTGAGGCGTCCGTGGTCGGCGACCACGGTCAGTTGCGGCGGTCTCGACGACGGCTCGCTGGCGCTCGCCGGGAGAGACCAACGGCGCGTGGCGCGCCGACCGCCGCTCGCGCCCTACGATCTGCCCATGCGCCGCACCCTCGCCTCCACCGCCGTCCTCGCGCTCGGGACGCTCTCCGCCCTCACCGCCTGCGCCCCCGTCGACGAGGAGCCCACCGCCTCCGACCCGGGCAGCTCGCCCAGCGCGACCGAGGAGGCGGGCGTGGATCCGGCCGAGTGCGTCACCGACGACATGCTCCTGGAGCCCGGCGTGCTGACCGTGGGCACCGACTCCCCGGCGTACGAGCCGTGGTTCGTCGACAACGACCCGACGAACGGCGAGGGCTACGAGAGCGCGGTGGCCTACGAGGTCGCCGAGCGGCTCGGCTTCTCCGAGGACCAGGTCACCTGGACGAAGGTCCCCTTCAACACCTCCTACGCGCCCGGCGCGAAGGAGTTCGACTTCGACATCAACCAGATCTCGATCACCCCCGAGCGCGCCGAGGTCGTGGACTTCTCCGCGGGCTACTACCAGGCCGCGCAGGCTGTCATCGCGCTCGAGGGCACAGCCGGCGCGGAGGCCACGAGCCTCGCCGACCTCGCCGACCTGCGACTCGGTGCCCAGACCGGCACCACGTCGCTGACCGCGATCAGGGAGATCATCCAGCCCGCCGAGGACCCGTCGGTCTTCGAGGACACCAACGCCGCCAAGCAGGCGTTGGACAACGACCAGGTCGACGCGATCCTCGCCGACCTCCCCACCGCGTTCTACATCTCCGCGGTCGAGATCCCCGGCTCGGTGATCGTCGGGCAGTTCCAGCCCGAGACCGGTGAGCAGGAGGAGTTCGGGATGCTCTTCGAGAAGGGCTCCCCGCTCGTGGCCTGCGTCGACGCCGCCCTCGCGGCGATGACCGAGGACGGCACCCTCGAGGCGATCGAGACCGAGTGGCTCTCCGACGTCGTCGACGTGCCCGAGCTGCAGTAGTGGGCCCGGGAGGGGCGAGCACCGCCAGCCCCTGGACGCCGAGCGAGCGCGAGCTCGAGCGCCGCGACGTACGCCGTCGCCAGCGCCGCCGCTCGCTGCTGGTCGCCACCCTCATGACCGTCGGGGTCCTGGGGCTCGCGGCGACCGCGATCGGCACCGCGCCCGGGTGGCAACGCGTCCAGGAGACCTTCTTCTCCTACGAGGACGCGCGCCGTGCGTTCCCCGCGATCCTCGACGGGATCTGGCTCAACATCCGGCTCTTCCTCGTCTGCCAGGTCGTGATCCTGCCGCTGGCACTGCTGATCGCGATCGGCCGCGGCACCCGCTCGCCCTGGCTGGCGCCCGCCCGGGTCGTAGCGGTCGTCTACACCGACGTGGTGCGCGGCATCCCGACGATCCTGCTCATCGTGCTGCTCGGCTTCGGCGTCCCCGCGCTGCAGCTGCAGGGGCTGCCCAACGACCGCACCTTCTGGGCCGGTGTCGCGCTGGTCATCTCCTACTCCGCCTACGTCGCGGAGGTCTTCCGCGCCGGCATCGAGTCGATCCACCCCTCCCAGGTCGCCAGCGCCCGCGCCCTCGGCCTCGGCCACGTCGCGACCCTGCGGCACGTGGTGGTCCCGCAGGCCGTGCGCCGGGTCGTGCCGCCGCTGCTCAACGACTTCGTCTCGCTGCAGAAGGACACCGCCCTGGTCTCCGCGCTCGGCATCTTCGAGGCCGTCTACACCGCGCGCGACTACGGCAACTTCTACTTCAACTACACCCCGCTCGTGCTGGTCGCCGGGTTCTTCGTCGTCATGACCGTGCCGCTGGCGCGGCTGACCGACTGGCTGCAGCGACGCCTGGCCGAGCGGGAGAGGGCGGGGCTGCGATGAGCGCGTCGACGCGTGCGCTGCTGGAGGTGCGCCACCTGCGCAAGACCTATGGCGAGCGGGTCATCCTCGACGACGTGTCCCTCGACGTCTCCGCCGGCGACGTGGTCTGCCTGATCGGCTCCTCGGGGTCGGGGAAGTCCACCCTGCTGCGCTGCCTGGACCTGCTCGAGCCCGTCGACGACGGCACCATCCACCTCGACGGTGTGGAGATCACCGACCCCGAGGTCGACGAGAAGGCCGTGCGGCGGCGGGTCGGCATGGTCTTCCAGGCCTACAACCTCTTCCCGCACCTGACCGTGCTGGAGAACTGCACCCTCGCTCCCCGCCGGGCCCACGGCGTACGCCGGCGGGAGGCGCGCACCCGCGCGCTGGAGCTCCTCGAGAGGTTCGGCCTGGCCGAGCACGTCGACAAGCACCCGGACCGGCTCTCGGGCGGCCAGCAGCAGCGGGCCGCCGTCGTACGCGCCCTCTGCGCGAAGCCGGACCTGCTGCTGCTGGACGAGATCACCGCCGCGCTGGATCCGGAGCTCACCGGTGAGGTGCTCGACATCGTGCGCGACTTGGCCGCGGGCGGCACGACGATGGTGCTGGCGACCCACGAGATGTCCTTCGCGCGCGAGGTCGCGACGACCGTCTGTTTCCTCGAGGGCGGGCGGATCCTCGAGCAGGGCCCGCCGGCGCAGATGTTCAGCGACCCGACCCACGAGCGGACCCGCTCGTTCCTCAAGCGGGTCCTCGCACCGTGACAGTAGTTCTGTCAGGATGCCGCCCATGACTGAGGCAGCCGAGCAGCACATCGTCCTGGGCCAGGGTTCCGGCCCCCTCAAGGGCGTCAAGGTCGTCGAGATCGCCGGCATCGGCCCCGGCCCGCACGCGTGCATGCTGCTGGCCGACCTCGGCGCCGACGTCATCCGCGTCGACCGCCCCGGCGGCCAGCTCATGACCGGCGGCTCCCACGACCTGCTCAACCGCGGTCGCCCCAGCGTGGCGCTCAACCTCAAGGACCCGGAGGCGGTCGCGACCGTGCTCGACCTGGTCGCCGACGCCGACGTGCTGATCGAGGGCATGCGTCCCGGTGTCGCGGAGCGGCTCGGCTTCGGCCCCGAGCAGTGCCACGCGCGCAACCCGCGGCTGGTCTACGGCCGGATGACCGGCTGGGGCCAGACCGGCCCCCTGGCCACCGCCGCCGGCCACGACATGAACTACATCGCGATCACCGGCACCCTCTTCGGCCTGGGCCAGGACAAGGGTCGCCCGCACTTCCCGACCAACCTCGTCGGCGACTTCGGCGGCGGCTCGACGTACCTCGTCATCGGCATCCTCGCCGCGCTGCTCGAGGCCAAGGCTTCCGGCCAGGGGCAGGTCGTGGACGCCGCGATCGTCGACGGCACCGCCAGCCTCAACGCGATGACCTCCGCCTTCCTGCACTCCGGCACCTTCACCGAGCAGCGCGCCAGCAACCTGCTGGACGGCGGCGCGCCCTTCTACGACGTCTACGAGACCTCCGACGGCCGGCACATGAGCGTCGGTGCGCTGGAACCGCAGTTCTTTGCCGAGCTCGTGCGGCTGCTCGGGGTCGAGGACCGCTGCCCGGGCCAGATGGAGTTCGACCGCTTCGACGAGATGCGCGCCCTCTTCGCCGAGACCTTCAAGCAGCGCACGCAGGCCGAGTGGGTCGAGCTCTTCGAGGGCACCGACGCCTGCGTGGCCGGCATCATCCCGATGAGCGAGGCCAAGGACCACCCGCACATGAAGGCGCGCGAGGTCTTCGTCGAGCACCACGGCGTCGTGCAGCCCCAGCCGGCGCCCCGCTTCTCCCGCACCCCCGCGACGCTCGACCTGCCGCCCTCGGAGAAGGCCGGCATCCACACCCGCGCGGCGCTCGCCGCCTGGGGCATCGCCGACGTCGACGGGCTGATCGAGCGCGGGGCCGCGGTCCAGGCCTGAGCACGCGCACCGGATGATGGCTCCGTGAAGCCGTTCCTCTTCCTCGGCACCCGCGCCGAGGACCTCGCCGCCGACGGCGAGGTGGAGGCGGTCCTGCGCTTCTCCGGGCTCGCGCCCACCGACGTACGACGGGTGCGGCTCGAGCGCGAGACGCTGACCGAGGCCGTGGGGGCTCCCGCGGAGGAGCTCGACCTGGACGCGTTCTCCGGGATCATCCTCGGCGGCGGCCCGTTCAACGTCTCCGACCCCGAGGACACCAAGTCTCCCGCGCAGCGCCGGGCCGAGGCCGAGCTGAGGATCCTGGCGGAGCGGGTCGTCGCGGCCGATGTGCCGTTCCTGGGCTGCTGCTACGGCATCGGCACCCTGGGTCGGCTGCTCGGCGGCGTCGTGGACCGCACGTACGGCGAGCCCATCGGCGCCCTGCCCGTCACGCTCACCGACGCGGGTCGCGCCGACCCGTTGCTCGGCGACCTCCCCGCGACCTTCGACGCCTTCCTCGGCCACAAGGAGGCGGTGCGCGAGCTGCCGCGCGGCGCGGTGCTGCTCGCCTCCTCGGCCACCTGCCCCGTGCAGGCCTTCCGCCTCGGCACCCGGGTCTACGCCACGCAGTTCCACCCCGAGCTCGACGCCGACCAGCTCGTCACCCGCATCCGGGTCTACGAGCACCACGGCTACTTCGAGGCCGGCGGGGCCGACGTGCTCATCGACGCCGCCCGTGCCGCCAGCGTCACCGAGCCGCCCCGGATCCTGCGGCGGTTCGTGGAGCTGTTCGCGCGGGAGTGATCCGGGTGGGGTTGGTCGAGCAGCGAGCGCCAGCGAGCGTCGTCGAGACCGCCGCACCGGTCCGTGGTCGGCGACCACAGTCAGCTCACGCGGTCTCGACGACGGCTCGCTGACGCTCGCCTGCTCGACCACCGGGTGCTGCGGCTCGCCCGCGCTCCTCGCACCTCGACGTCCGACGCGCGGCCCGACTAATGAACATCTGTCAATAGAGCCGGTTCTCGGCTACCTTCGTCCCCATGAGCCAGACCCAGCCCGAGCACGTCGACGTCCTCGTCATCGGCGCCGGCCTCTCCGGCATCGGAGCCGCCGCGCAGCTGCGCACCCGCCACCCCGGCCGCACGGTCGCCGTCCTCGAGGCGCGCGAGCGCCTCGGCGGCACCTGGGACCTCTTCCGCTACCCCGGCATCCGCAGCGACTCCGACATGTTCACCTTCGGCTACCGTTGGCGCCCCTGGCCCAGCGACACCTCCCTCGCCGACGGGCAGCTGATCCTCGACTACCTCCGCACGGTCGCGGAGGAGTACGCCGTGGACGAGCTGATCCGCTACGAGCACAAGGTCACCGCGGCCAGCTGGAGCAGCGAGGCCCAGCAGTGGACGGTCACGGTGGAGACGCCGGACGGCACGAAGGAGCTCACCACCGGGCTGCTCTGGGGCTGCTCGGGTTACTACGACTACGAGACCGGCCACGCGCCGCACTTCCCCGGCCAGGAGCGGTTCACCGGCGAGATCGTGCACCCGCAGTTCTGGCCCGAGGACCTCGACTACGCGGGCAAGAAGGTCGTGGTGATCGGCTCGGGCGCGACCGCGATCACCCTGATCCCCGCGATGGCCGACCAGACCGAGCACATCACGATGCTGCAGCGCTCCCCGACGTACGTCCTCAACCGGCCGGCGCGCGACCCGCTCGCGCGCAAGCTGGCGAAGCTGCCGGAGTCGGTGCGCTACCCGATCGTGCGGTGGTCCAACATCCTCATGCAGGTCGGCTCCTACCAGGCGTTCCAGAAGTTCCCGGGCTGGGCGCGGGGCTACATCCGCAGCCAGACCGTGAAGCTGCTCCCCGAGCACGTCGACGTCGACACGCACTTCAAGCCCGCCTACGACCCGTGGGACCAGCGGCTGTGCGTCGTGCCGAGCGCCGACCTGTTCAAGGCCCTGAAGCGCGGTCAGGCCAGCATCGTCACCGACACGATCGAGACCTTCGACGAGACCGGCATCGTGCTGACCTCGGGTGAGCACCTCGACGCCGACATCATCGTCACCGCCACCGGGTTGAAGATGAAGCCGTTCGGCGGGCTGCCGCTGACCGTCGACGGTGCCGAGGTGAAGCTGCACGACACGATGGCCTACAAGGCGCTGATGCTCTCCGACGTGCCGAACTTCGTGTTCACGATCGGCTACACCAACGCCTCCTGGACGCTCAAGGCCGACCTGGTCGCCGACTACGTCTGCCGGATGCTCGACCACCTCGACAAGACGGGCAACAAGGTCTTCGTGCCCCGGCGCGACGAGAGCGTGGGGGAGCGGCCGTTCATGGACTTCCAGTCCGGCTACGTCCTGCGCGCGCTCGACGACCTGCCGGTCCAGGGCGACCGGGCGCCGTGGCTGCTCAAGCAGAACTACCTCGTCGACGTCCGCAGCATCCGGCGTGCGCCGCTCGAGGACGGCGTGCTCGAGCTCGCGTGACCGGCCGCTGTGACCGGCCCGCTGTGACCGGCGCCGCGCCCGGGCACCCGCGGGGGTGAGATCAGCGCCGGCGTACCCGGGAAGAAGGCGGGTGTCAGTCATCCGCTACGCACTCGGAGGTGCACCCATGGGACTGGGCGACAAGATCTCGAACAAGACCGAAGAGCTCAAGGGCCAGGGCAAGGAGTCCGTCGGTGACGCCACCGGCAACGACGACCTGAAGGCCGAGGGCAAGGCCGACCAGGCCTCGGGCAAGGTCAAGGGCGCCGTCGAGGACCTCAAGGACGCCGGCAAGAAGCTCAAGGACGGCCTCACGTCCTGACGTGACGTCGACCACGTCACCTCATGGCGAATAGGACCACCGGGCTGCTCCCCGTACATTGGGGAGCAGCCCGTTCCGGTCTCGCCCCGGGCTCACGAGTCGGCCACCGCGCCGCTCCCCTCCCTCCTGGGAGGCACGTCCGCCCGAGATCCACGGCGGACGCACTGGTGGGACACCCTGCAGTAAGAGATCCCTTGACCAACGCATTGTTCGCCGACCTCGGCGTGCCCGCAGACCTCGTCCGCGTCCTCGCGGACCTCGACATCACCACCCCCACCCCGATCCAGGCAGCGACGCTGCCCGACTCGCTGGCCGGACGCGACGTCCTGGGCCGCGGACGCACCGGCTCGGGCAAGACCTTCGCCTTCCTCCTGCCCCTCGTCGCCCGCCTCTCCGGTGGTACGCCGGCAGCCTCGGGCCGCCCGCGCGCGCTCGTCCTGGTGCCGACCCGTGAGCTGGCCCAGCAGGTCCAGGAGTCCCTGGCCCCGCTGGCCAAGGCCGCGGGCCTCACCTCCCGCACCGTCTTCGGCGGTGTCGGCCAGGGCCCCCAGGTGCAGTCGCTGCGCCAGGGCGTCGACGTCCTCATCGCCTGCCCCGGCCGGCTCGAGGACCTCATCAAGCAGGGCCACTGCCGTCTGGACCGGATCGAGGTCGCGATCCTCGACGAGGCCGACCACATGGCCGACCTCGGCTTCCTGCCGGCCGTGCGCCGCCTGCTGACCGCGACCCCGAAGGGCGGCCAGCGGCTGCTCTTCTCCGCCACCCTCGACAAGGCCGTCGACGTGCTGGTGCGCCAGTTCCTCGACCAGCCCGTCACCCACGAGGCCGACTCCCCGCAGTCACCGGTCAAGCAGATGGACCACCACGTCCTGCGTCTGGCCCGCGAGCACCGCCTGCCCACGCTGGTCGACCTGACCAGCGCCCCGGGTCGCACGGTCGTCTTCACCCGCACCAAGCACGGCGCCAAGGCGCTGACCCGCCAGCTCAACAGCGCGGGCGTGCCCGCCGTGGAGCTGCACGGCAACCTCGGCCAGGGTGCCCGCACGCGCAACATGGAGGCGTTCCACTCCGGTGCCGCCAGCACCCTGGTGGCCACCGACATCGCGGCCCGCGGCATCCACGTCGACGACGTCGCCCTCGTCGTGCACGCCGACCCGCCGGCCGAGCACAAGGCCTACCTCCACCGCTCGGGCCGCACCGCCCGCGCCGGTTCCGCCGGCACGGTCGTCACCCTGAGCACCCCCGACCAGGACCGCGACGTCCGCGACCTGGCTCGCGCGGCCGGCATCAAGCCGCGCATCACCGTCCTCGACGGCCCGGGCCACCCCGTCCTCACCGAGCTCGCCCCCGGTGAGCGCACCCTGGTCCCCGGCGGCCTGACCCTCACTGCGCCGCAGCCCTCGGGCGAGCAGCGCGGCGGCTCCGGCGGCAACGGCGGTGGCGGCTCGCGCCGTCGCCGCGGTGGCAACGGCGGCGGTGGCAACGGCGGCGCCGGTCGCGGCGCCTCCTCGCGCTCGGGCGGCAAGCCGGCGCAGGGGTCGGGCCAGGGCTCGGGCCAGAAGTCGTCCGGGTCGTCCCAGAAGTCGTCGGCCGGGGCCCGCTCCGGTCGCCGTCCCGCCGCTGCTGGGGCCGGGTCCTCCCGTCACAGCGCCGCGTCGTTCAGCTCCAAGGCACGCTGAGGGGGTAGCCGCTGATGAGGTCGCAGGTGCGTCGGGCGTTGTGGGACATGGTCCCGCGCGACCATCGCGAGAGCCAGGAGGCCCTGCGGCGGCGCCAGCTCGTCGTCCTGGGCTTCGTGCTGGTGGGAGCCGTGGTGCTCGGGTTCTCCCTGCGCACCGAGCCCGGCTCGACCCAGTTCTACGTCTTCACCCTGGCCATGGCCGGGCTGTGGACCGTCGGCGCCTTCGTCTCCGGCCCCCTGCACCTGGGCCGCATCGCCCTGCGCGACGACTACGTCAGGCCCGTCCTCACCCCGTTCGTGGTGGGGGCGGTCCTGGTCGGCGTCTTCACCGCGGGCGGCCTGCTCGTGCGCTCCCTGTCCTTCCTGGACCCGCTCACCGCCCAGATCCGCGACGTCCTCGCCTACACCAGTGAGAGCAACCTCTGGGTGCTCGCCCTCATCACCGCCGTCAACGGCATCGCCGAGGAGCTCTTCTTCCGCGGTGGTGCGTACGCCGCGGTCACCAAGCACCCGGTCTACGTCACGACCATCGCGTACGCCGTCGCGACCGCCGCCACCGGCAACATCATGCTGAGCTTCGCCGCCGTGCTGCTCGGCTTCGTGGTCGGCCTGGAGCGCCGGGCCTCCGGCGGCATCCTCGCGCCGATCATCACGCACCTGACCTGGTCGCTGTCGATGCTCGTGATCCTGCCGCTGATCTTTCTCTGACGAGGGCTGGGAGGGGGCGGTTCAGTCCTCGGCGATCGCCTGGCGCACGGCCTCGGCGTAGGTCATCGGCTCGC
Source organism: Actinomycetota bacterium (assembly GCA_009701885.1). Lineage (GTDB taxonomy): Bacteria > Actinomycetota > Actinomycetes > Propionibacteriales > Nocardioidaceae > Nocardioides. Next base: position 41,438 of record WLJH01000021.1, on the reverse strand, counting down.
CCGGGACCACGTCGCGGATGGCGAAGTCGGTCTGCACGACCTCGGTGCCCATCGACTCGATCAGGTTGCCGGCGGTGGTGGCGTCGACGCCGGTGACCAGCTTGATCCACCACTCCGAGAGCATCGGCGTGCCGATCGGGACCTGGAGGATCGGCACCTTGCGCCCGTGCATGACCTCGGCCGCGCCCTGCAGCATCCCCTTGTAGGACAGCTGGTCGGCGCCGCCGATCTCGAAGACCCGGTCCTTGGCGTCGTCGTTGCCGGCGACCCCGACGAGGTAGCGGATCACGTCGTCGACGGCGATCGGCTGGGTGCGGGTGCCGGCCCAGCGCGGGACGACCATCACGGGCAGGTTCTTGACCAGCTCGCGGGTCATCTCCCACGAGATGCCGCCGGAGCCGACGACGATCGCGGCCCGCAGCACGGTCACGGGGACCCCGGCCTCGCCGAGCAGCTTCTCGACCTCGCGGCGTGAGCGCAGGTGCGGCGAGAGGTCCTCGCCGTCCTTGCCGAGGCCGCCCAGGTAGACGATCTGGCCCACGCCCTGGGCGGCCGCGGCCGCTCCGAAGGCCTTGGCCGCCTCGGCGTCCTTGCGCTCGAAGTCGTTGTCGTCGAGGGAGTGCACGAGGTAGATCGCGACGTCGACGCCCTCCAGCGGCTCTGCCAGCGAGCCGGGGTCGAACACGTCGCCGCCGACGGGGGTGCCGGGGCCGTCGTACGACTCCGGGCGCCGGGTCATGGCGCGCACGTCGTGGCCGGCCTCGATCAGTGCCGGCACGAGGCGGCGGCCGATGAAGCCGGTGGCGCCGGTGACCAGGACGGTGAGGCTCATGCGCCCAGACTAGGAGCCGGCGCCGGCGTACGACACACCCGTCCTAGGGTGCCGGAGCCTGCTCGGCGCCGCCCTGCTTGCCCGGGTCGGTGCGGCCGCGCTCGGCGCGGGCACGGATCTGCTCGCGGCGGGTCTCGTCCATCGCCTGCTCGTACGCCGCGACCAGGCTGGCGATCGAGAGCGGCTTGATCCGCTCCACGACCTCGCGGATCGTCTCGGCCGAGGCGCCCGCCTCCTTGTAGGCCGGCCACACCTGCGTCAGGAACAGCTCGTTCAGCTCCTCGGCGACCTGGCGGCCGTGGCGGGAGTACACCTCGGCCGCGGCCACGGCGGCCTCGGTGGGGAAGCCGAGCTCGAGCAGCCCGACCCCCACGGCCAGCTGGGTCGGGGTCACCGACCACGCGCCGCGGCGGCCCTCGGCGGGGCTGATGATGCGCAGCGCCTGCAGCAGGCGCAGGGCGTCGGCGTCCAGGTCGCGACCGGCGCGGGCGACCAGCTCGGCGGTGGTCATCTCGACGGTGGCCTCGGCCTGCCAGGGCGCCAGCATCGTGCGGTGCAGGGCGATCTGCTCGGGGGTGGCGTCCTCGGGCACGGCGGCGAGGTACTTCTCGATCGCCGACAGCGTGAAGCCGTGGGTCTGCAGCTCGCGGACCAGCTCGAGCCGGGAGACGTGGTCGGGGGTGTAGTAGCCCGAGCGACCGCGCCGGATCGGCGGCGGCACCAGGCCCTTGGTCGTGTAGAAGCGCACGTTGCGCACGCTCATGCCGACCCGGGTCGTGAGGTCCTCGAGGGTCAGCAGCTCCTCAGGCTTGGCCGCAGGCCGCTCCGATGTGTCCGCCATCACACCTCCTCCGGTCCGGACCGCTCCTTGACGACGGTGACAGTATCGGTGTCACAATCGACGCACAACGTACTGCAACCCCCGAGGACGGTCATGGCTGAAGCATTCGTGTACGACCACATCCGCACGCCGCGCGGCAAGGGCAAGGCGGCGGGCTCGCTGCACGAGGTCAAGCCGGTCGACCTGGTGGTCGGCCTGCTCGACGAGATGAAGGTGCGCAACCCCACCCTCGACCCGAACCGCGTCGACGACGTCGTGCTCGGTGTCGTGACCCCGGTCGGCGAGCAGGGTGGCGACATCGCCAAGACCGCCGCGCTGGCGGCCGGCTACCCCGACACCGTCGCCGGCGTGCAGCTGAACCGCTTCTGCGCCTCCGGCCTGGAGGCCGTCAACCAGGCCGCCGGTCGCATCCGCGGCGGCATGGAGGACCTCATCTTCGCCGGTGGCGTGGAGTCGATGTCCAACGTGCCGATGGGCTCCGACGGCGGTGCCTGGGCCCAGGACCCCGCCACCGCGCTCAAGGCCGGCTTCGTTCCGCAGGGCATCGGTGCCGACCTGATCGCCACCATCGAGGGCTGGAGCCGCGAGGACGTCGACGCCTTCGCCGCCGAGTCCAACCACCGCGCTGCCAAGGCGTGGGCCAACGGCTACTTCGCCGACTCCGTCATCCCGGTCAAGGACATCAACGGCGTCACGGTCCTCGACCACGACGAGCTGATCCGCCCCGACACCAGCGTCGAGGGCCTGGCCGGCCTCAAGCCGTCCTTCGCCCAGATCGGCGCCGACGCCGGCTTCGACGACGTGGCGCTGGAGAAGTACCACTGGATCGAGAAGATCAACCACGTCCACCACGCCGGCAACTCCTCCGGCATCGTCGACGGTGCGGCCCTCATGGCCATCGGCACCGAGCAGGTCGGCAAGGACCTCGGCCTGACCCCGCGCGCGCGGATCGTCTCCATGGCCGTCTCGGGTGCCGACCCGACGATCATGCTCACCGGTCCCGCCCCGGCCGCCCGCAAGGCGCTGGCCAAGGCCGGCCTGGAGGTCAAGGACATCGACCTGTTCGAGATCAACGAGGCGTTCGCGGCCGTGGCCATGCGCTTCATGCGCGACATGGGCATCTCCGACGAGATCACCAACGTCAACGGCGGCGCCATCGCCATGGGCCACCCGCTCGGCGCCACCGGCGCGATGATCCTCGGCACGCTCATCGACGAGCTGCAGCGCCGCGACCTCAAGCGCGGCCTGGCCACGCTCTGCGTCGGCGGCGGCATGGGCATCGCCACCATCGTCGAGGTCCTCTGACCGGCGCACGCCGCCCTCCACTCTCCCTTTGACGACCTGAACGAACAGGACATCCACGAGCACATGAGCGCCACCGAGACCCAGACCGCCGTCCACTACGAGAAGGACGCCGACGGCATCGTCACCCTCACCCTGGACGACCCCACCGCGTCGGCCAACACCATGAACGACCTCTACCGCGAGTCGATCAACGCCGCGATCGACCGCCTCTACGACGAGCTGGCCGCCGACGAGTCGTCGGTCAAGGGCGTCGTGATCGCCTCGGCGAAGAAGACCTTCTTCGCCGGCGGCAACCTCAAGGGCATGGTCCAGGCCGGCCCGGCCGACGCCGAGGACGTCTTCCGGATGGCCGAGGACGTCAAGGCCGGCCTGCGCCGCCTGGAGAAGCTGCCCAAGCCCGTCGTGGCCGCCATCAACGGCGCCGCGCTCGGCGGCGGCCTCGAGATCACCCTCGCTTGCAATCGCCGCGTCTGCGTCGACGACCGCTCGGTCAAGCTCGGCCTCCCCGAGGTCAGCCTCGGCCTGCTGCCCGGCGGTGGCGGCGTCACCCGCATCGTGCGGATGTTCGGCCTGCAGGACGGCCTGATGAGCGTGCTGCTCGAGGGCAAGCAGTTCAGCCCCCAGCAGGCGCTGGAGAAGGGCCTGGTCGACGAGCTGGTCGCCACCCGCGAGGAGCTCGTGCCCGCTGCGAAGAAGTGGATCCTCGAGAACCCCGACAAGCACCAAAACCCCTGGGACGCCCCGGGCTACAAGATGCCCGGCGGCTCGCCGAAGTCCCCGGCCCTGGCCGGCTTCCTGCCTGCCTTCCCGGCGCTGCTGCGCAAGCAGACCAAGGGCGCGGTCTACCCCGCCGCCCGGGCCATCCTCTCGGCCGCCGTCGAGGGCGCCAGCCGCGACTTCGACACCGCCTCGCGGATCGAGTCGCGCTACCTGACGAACCTCATCGTCAACCAGGGCTCGAAGAACATGATCCAGGCGTTCTTCTTCGACCTGCAGGCGATCAACGCCGGCAAGCTGCGGCCCCAGGGCATCGAGCCGTGGAAGGCCACCAAGGTCGCCGTCCTCGGCGCCGGCATGATGGGTGCGGGCATCGCCTACTCCTGCGCCCGCGCTGGCATGGAGGTCGTCCTCAAGGACGTCTCCGCCGAGGCCGCCGCCCGTGGCAAGGCCTACTCGGAGACGATCAACGAGAAGGCCGTCTCCCGCGGCAAGCTCACGCAGGAGAAGTCCGACGAGCTGCTCGGCCGGATCACCCCGACCGACGACTACGCCGACCTGGCCGGTTGCGACCTGGTCATCGAGGCCGTCTTCGAGGACCCGTCGCTGAAGCACCAGGTCTTCGCCGAGGCCGCCAAGCACGTCAACCCCGACGCGCTGCTGTGCTCCAACACCTCGACGCTGCCGATCACCGAGCTCGCCGAGGGCGTGGACCGCCCCGCCGACTTCATCGGCCTGCACTTCTTCTCCCCCGTGGACAAGATGCCGCTGGTCGAGATCATCAAGGGCAGGGGGACCTCCGACGAGGCGCTGGCCAAGGCCTACGACGTGGTCCAGCAGATCAAGAAGACCCCGATCGTGGTCAACGACAGCCGCGGCTTCTACACCTCGCGCGTCATCGGCACGATGGTCAACGAGGGTCTGGCGATGCTGGCCGAGGGCGCGGCGCCGTACTCCATCGAGCGCGCCGCGACCCAGGCCGGCTACCCCGTCGGTCCGCTGCAGCTGACCGACGAGCTCAACATGGAGCTGATGTCCAAGATCGCCAAGGCGACCAAGGACGCGGCCGAGCGCGACGGCGGCACCTACGAGCCGCACCCGGGCTCGCTGGTCGTGGAGAAGATGATCGAGCTCGAGCGCCCCTCGCGGCTCAAGGGCGCCGGCTTCTTCGACTACGTCGACGGCAGGCGCGGCTCGATCTGGCCCGGCCTGGCCGAGGTCTACCCGGTTGCCGAGGAGCAGATCCCCTTCGTCGACATGAAGGAGCGGATGCTGTTCGCCGAGGCGGTCGAGACGGCCAAGTGCTTCGAGGAGGGCGTCATCGAGTCGGCGGCCGCCGCCAACATCGGCTCGATCATGGGCATCGGCTTCCCGCCGATGACCGGTGGCGCCGCGCAGTTCATGACCGGCTACGAGGGCCCCGAGGGCACCGTCGCCGCCGGTGAGATCGGCCTCGCGGCGTTCGTGAAGCGCGCCGACGACCTCGCCGACAAGTACGGCGAGCGGTTCCGCCCCACGCAGTACCTCCGCGACCTTGCCGCCAAGGGCGAGTCCTTCCCCGCCTGACCCGCGTCGCACCCCGCACAGCGCTCGAGCCGTCGTCCTCCGGGGCGGCGGCTCGAGCCGTTCCGGCCGATGGGCGCCGGGGTCAGGACAGGGTCATCGAGACCAGGAGGTGGCCGGTGCCGGGGCTGGACGGGGCGAGCAGCACGTAGTCGGGTCCCGTCCCGGCCACCTGCACGAGGGCGCCCGGGTCGGTCGCCGCGGGGTCCACCGCGAGCCGACCCACCTCCGTGCCGTCGAGTGCGCGCACGAGCAGCGACCCCCGCGCGAGCAGCGTGAAGGCCGCGCCGTCCGAGGCGACGAGGGCGCCCTCCGGCTGGCCCTCGCCGGACGTCACGTCGACGGAGCCGGGGACCCAGGCGCGCGTGAGGACCCGGGTCTCGCCACTCCCCGGCTCGTAGACGGCCGCGAGGACGTCGAGCCCGCTGCGCACCTGGGCGATGCGCCCGCTCGGGAGTGTCGGCAGGTCCGAGCCCTGGGTGTCCGTCCCGCCCACGGCGGCCAGGGTGGGAGTGCCCTCAACGGACAGCTGCGCCCCGGGGCACTCCTCCATCCACAGCGCCACGCCCCCGGCGACCCCACACACCGTGCCGGGGACCTCGAGCACGACCTCGCCCGTGCCCGGGTCCAGGACCTCGCCCCCGACCACGACCAGCTCGCCGTCGACCCGGAGGTCACACGTGGTCGTGCGGGACCACAGCTCCTCCCCGTCCGAGAGGTCCAGCGCCACCACGGTGCTGGGACCGCTCGCGCAACCGCCGCGGGGGTCCACGCGGACGACGGCCGTGGCGTCGGCCGCACCCACCAGCGTCGTACGCCGGTTCGGGGCGCCCCATGACCAGGCCTCCCGGCCGTCGTCGGCGTCGAGGCCGGCCACGCTGCCGTCGGCCAGCGCGACGGCCACCATCCCGGCCCCCGTCACCGGTGACTGCGCAGAGGGCCCGCTGCCGAGCTCGCGTCCGAACCAGGTGTCGTCACGCTGCCACAGCGGGTCGCCCTCCCGGGAGGAGGCGGACAGCGCCGCCGCGCCGTCCCGCTCGCCCAGGGCCACGACGGTGTCCTCGCCCACCGCCACGCTCGCGATCGAGTCGAGCCGTGCGTCCTGCCACGTCCACGCCACCGCGCCCAGGACCGGGGCGACGGCCTCGGGCGCGGGGGTGGGCCGGTCCTCGCTGCACGCGGCGATCGACAGCAGGCAGCCGATGCCCAGGACCGCCGCCCGATGGCCCAGGGCGTGCCTCACCAGGGGACCAGGCCGGGACGGCCCATGTGGGGGGGATGCTGCTGGGAGGTTTCGGTCGGGGGACCGGCCAGCTGCCGCTCGATGCTCCGCTCGTGCCGGCGCAGCTCGTCCATCGCGCCGCGCACGGCCTCGTCGGTGGCGACGAAGAGTCCCGCCACCTTGCGCAGGTGAGCGGCTGCGTGGCGGGTGTTGGTCGAGGTCTGGCCGATCAGGTCGGCCAGCGCGCTGAGGCACGCCTCCAGGTCGTACATCCCTGCGGTCGGTGCCATGCCCACACCCTGGCGGTACCAGGCGTCGTACGTCGATGTGGCGGCCGCCTCCTGGATCAGCGACCGTGCGCGCTCGAGGACGGCAGCGCCGTCCTCCATGTCGTGGGAGTAGCGCACCATCGCCGCGGGCTGCGCCTTCATCTCGCGCGCGTCCTGGCGGTCGTAGCGGGGTACGAGTCGGTCGGGTCGGTCCTCGCTGTAGAAGCGCCGTGGCGGCTCCAGGCAGAACCTCGCCGGGTCCGCTGCCATCGCCGAGACGTAGCCAGCGAGCTGGTCGGCCACAGCAGCCTCGCCCGTCGCCACCTGCGAGCTGAGCGTGCTGAGCGAGTCCACGATGAACTCGCTGACGTGGTAGAGGTCGGTCACCGTGACGCTGACCTGCTCGGGGGCAGAGGAGACCTGTCCGAGCACGTCGATGCCGATGCCCGTCAGCGACGACGCGACGCTGAGCGGCGGGTAGAGGCCGGCGATCGACGCGACCACGCCGAGGACGTCCAGCGACGCACTGGCGCTGCCGGAGCCACCCGGCAACGTCTTGGTCAGCGCGAGCGCCTCCTCGGCGATGCCGGCGACGTTGCGCTGGGCCTCCTCCCAGATCCCCGCCATGACCTCGAGGGCGCTGCGGCAGTCCAGGGCGACGCAGAACTGCGCACTGACCGGGAAGACGTTGATGAAGTAGTCGCGGAACGCCAGGACGGCCTCGCCGTTGAAGGTCGCGAAGACAGAGGCGTTGGAGGTCACCGCCCGCAGTCGCTGGTCGCCGCTCACCCGGTCGGGGGCCTTGTCGTCGTCGACCGTGTCGTTCGTGGTCTCGGTCTCCAGGCCGACGTTCAGCCGCTCGAGCGAGGACCGGAGCGACCCGGACACGTCCCGGAACCGCTGGGGGTCGGGCAGGTCGAACCAGGGCTCGAAGTAGGCGCGCATTCCCTCTCCGGCAGCCCGCGCGTACTCACGCGCCTGGTCCGTATCGCTGCCCCCCTGCTCGTAGAGCGCGCGAGCGGCCTCGGCCACGAGAGCGTCCACGGTCCCGCGCAGAGACCCGTAGTCGCCAAAGGTCGTCATCACGACGGTGTCCCCCGACGCGACGCCTGCGAAACCGGGCGGCTCGGTCGGTTTGACCCGGTCAACCCGAGAACGGTCACCCCGAGGCGACGCAGGCCCCACCATGGAGGCGTGGGAGAGGGAGAGCAGCTGCGGGCGCTGGTCGAGGTGCGTGACCTGCACGTCCGCTTCGGGGAGGTCGAAGCCGTGGCGGGGGTCCACCTGACGGCGTACGCCGGGAGGGCGACGGCGCTCCTCGGGCGCAACGGCGCGGGCAAGTCCACGACGATGCGGGTGCTTGCGGGGGTCGTCCCGCCGTCCTCGGGAACGGTGCTGGTCGCCGGGCACGACGTGCACCGGCACCCGCTGGCCGCCAAGCGTGCCGTCGGCTACTGCCCCGACGTCGGCGGCCTCGTCCCGCGCGCCACCCCGTGGGAGCACCTGCAGCTCGCGGCCCGGCTGCGCCGGCTCCCCACGGGTCCGGGCGGCTGGGAGGAGCGCGGCCGCGACCTGCTCGAGCGCTTCGAGCTCGGCGACGTCGCGCACCGTGTCACCGCTGGGTTCAGCCACGGCATGGGCCGACGGCTCTCGGTGGTGCTGGCCGCCCTGCACGAGCCCGAGGTGCTGCTGCTCGACGAACCCTTCGACGGCGTCGACCCGATCGGCGTCGAGGCCACCCTCGACGTGGTCGCCGACGCCCGGGCCCGCGGTGCCGCGGTGCTGGTCTCCACCCACCTGCGCGAGCTCGCCATCGCCGCCTGCTCGACGGTCTCGGTGCTGCGCGGCGGATCGCAGGTCGCCGAGCTGACCTCGGAGGAGATGGCCGGCGAGGAGGGCGCGCGTGCCTACCGCTCGCTCCTCGACTGAGCCCCGCCCCCACCGGCACCACCCCGTGACCGAGGCGGTGCGGGCGGTCGCCGACGTCGGCACCCTGGTCCGCTTCCGCGCCGCGCACGTACGCCGGCCACGCGCCTTCCGGGCGGGCCTGGTCCTCTTCGCGCTGGGCTCGGTCGCGGTGGCGGTCGTCCCGTCCCTCGTGCCGGGCGCGGGGGAGGGCGATCGCGCCCGCGACGTGCTCATCGTGCTGCCGACCGCCCTGGCCGCCCTGGTGCTGGTCTCGGTCGTGGCGGCGGTCGCCTCCGGCGGCGGGCGCGAGCTGCTCGCGCGCGACCCCGCCTCGGTCCACCCGGTCAGCCCGACGACCGACCACCTCGGCGCGCTCGTCCTCGCCCCGCTCAACGTCGCGTGGCTGCTGCAGTCCTGGTCGCTGCTCGGCGCGGCGGCGTACGGCACCGGGTGGGGCTGGTCGCTGCTCACCATGCAGGTCGCGATGTTGCTGTGGCTGGTGCTGGCCACCGCCCTGGGCCAGGTCGTGGCGTGGACGCTGGAGGGGCTGCGACGGCTGCGGTTCGGCGAGGGGGTGCTGCGGGTCGCGACCGTGTCGTCGGTGGCCGCCGTGCTCGTGCTGCAGGTGCGCGGCGACCTGGTGCCGCTGCTGGACCAGGTGCCGACCGTGCGGGTCGTCGCCACCTCCGTCGGCGGGCCGTCCTGGGCCTGGGCCGGGGTGGTCGGGACCCTGGCCGGGCTCGCGCTGGCCGCCGTCGTGCTCGGCGCCGTGCCGGCCCACCTGGCGACCCGGCGGGTCCCGCATGACGAGCTGCGCGTGGAGTCCGGGTCCTACCGCGCCCGCCGGCTGCCCCGCACCGACCTCGCCGTGCTCGTGCGCACCGACCGCGCCTCGGTGTGGCGCGCGGTGCCGATGCGCCGCGGGCTCGCGGTGCTCGCCGTCGGCCCCGGTGTCATCGCGCTGCTCGGTGCCCTGCCGTGGGCGCAGCTGATCATCCTGCCCGGGCTGGTCGCCTCCGGCGGCGCGCTGCTCTTCGGGGTCAACGCGTGGTGCCTCGACGGCCGGGGCGGGCTGTGGCGCGAGAGCCTCCCCGTCGGCCCCGGCACGGTGTTCGCCGCACGCGCCTGGGTGCTCGCGGAGTTCCTGCTCGTCGCCTCGCTCGTGACCGTCGTCCTCGGGGCGCTGCGCGCCGGCGTACCCACTGCCTCCGAGGTCACCGCCCTCCTCGCCATGCTCGCCGTGGTCACCGTCCAGGTCGTCGCCGCCGCCATGCGCTGGTCGCTGGCCCACCCGTACGCCGTCGACCTCCGCTCCGCCCGCGCCACCCCCGCCCCGCCGCTGATGATGGTCGGCTACTCCAGCCGCCTCGCGCTCTCCACCACCCTCACCGGGCTGGTGTTCTCCGCCCTCGCCCGGCTCGACGACCCCCTCGCCGCCGTGCTCGTGGCCGTGCCCTTCCTCTGCTGGTCCGGCTTCCGGCTCGCCCGCGCCCACACCCGCTGGACCACCCCCACCGAGCGGGCCCGGGTCGTCGTGACGACCGCCGCCTAGGTTTTGGTCGTGGAGGCACGGGTGACGCTGCAGTTCCACCCGAGCTGGCCGTTCGGGGACGGGCTGGTGATCGAGTCGATGGTGCGGGACGGCGTCTACCGCTCGCAGTTCGAGACCCGCACCTCCAACGGTGGCTTGACCGCGCGGGTCGGCGGCGACCGGTGGCGGTGGGAGAGCCGCCTGTTCGCCGGGCGGTACGACGACAGACCAGACAGCGAGCGACCGGTCTACGGGGCATGGAACCGCCGCATCGATCCGTACGGCGGGGCGATCCGCTTCGGTTCGGCGCACTTTCGTCTGCGACCGGAGGTCACCGCGCGTTCCACCTTCTGCTTCCCCGACTCGGTCCTTGAGCCGATCGATGTGGGCGGGCCGGAGCTGCTGCCGCATCTTTCGGCCATGGCTGACGCGTCCGGGTTCGACGACCTCGACGACTGCGTGGAGGCGCACGTGCACGGGGGCGTCCGGTTCGACAGCGATGTCGAAGCACTCGTCCTCGACCCGTGTCACGCCGACGGGCCGGTCCGTGAGGCAGCGGAGCGGCTGGGCTGCCGGGTGGAGCTGCACCCCGGCTTCTCAGCGTCGCCGGCAGCGATCGATCCGGATTACCGCGGCGCCCACATCGTCGAGCTGGTCCAGCATCTGGCTGAGTCGCTGGACGGAGTGCTCGACCCAGAGGTGGTCGCGACCGCCGCACGCTCTGGCCTGTACGACCCCCAAGAGGTCAAGCAGGTCTGGCACTGCCTCGCCCGGTTCGGTCGCCGACCTCTGGGCCGAGCCGATCTGGAGGTCCTGGCCTGAACCTGGTTCGGTGCAGGACCCCCACATCGGGTGACACGGACCGGACCATGGGCCGTCCACAGCCGAGCGCACGGCCACCGACCGCACAGGCGGGTCAAGGGCTGCCCGGCGGACCTTCTAGGGCGGACAGGCTGAGTTCATGGATGCACTCCTGCGACTGCAGCGCCGGCAGTCGGGCGTCATGTCGCGCGGTCAGGCCCTGTCCCTCGGGGTGGATGCCGTCTTCGTGGAGCGGATGCTGCGCCGGCGGGAGTGGGTGCGGGTGCACGACGGTGTCTACGTCGACCACACCGGCCCGCTGTCGCAGCGGCAGCGCGAGTGGGCTGCGCTGCTCCGCTACCCGGGGTCGGTGCTCTCCGCTCAGGCCGCCCTGTCCGCGGCAGGGCTGGAGGGTGATGGCCGCCCACGGCGCGTCGACCTGGCGGTGCAGCACGGGCGCCGTGTCGCGCGGACCCCGGGGATCACGGTGACGCAGCTGCGCTGCTTCGAGTCGGCAGCGCTGCTCGAGGCCTCGCCGCCCCGGCTGCGTGTCGAGCACGCCGCCCTGCTGGTCGCGTCTACCGCGGCCGGGGAGGACGCAGCGGTGGCAGCCATCGCCGACGTGGTCCGTGAGGGAGCCACCACGACGGACCGGCTGCTCGACGCCCTGTCCCACCATCCCAAGCTCCCGCGTCGGGCTCTGCTGCGCGAGGTGCTGGCCGATGTGGCGGAGGGGGCACAGTCCCCGCTGGAGCGCCGCTACCTGCGCGACGTGGAGCGCGCGCACGGGCTGCCGCGCGGGGAACGCCAGGTGCGAGAGGTGGTGCGGGTGGTCGAGGGCGAGCTGCTGCGCTGGGTGGTGCGCGACGTGCGCTACCGCGCGCAGCAGGCCCTGCTCGAGCTCGACGGGCGGATCGGGCACAGTGCGGCGCTCGATCGGTGGGCCGACCTGCAGCGCGACCTGGACGCCGCGGTCCACGGGGACCTGACCCTGCGCGCCGGGTGGCAGCAGGTCCTCGACCGCTGTCGCCTGGCCTCGGTGGTCGGGCGCGTCCTGCAGGCGCGCGGATGGGCGGGTACGCCGGTGCCGTGCCGCTCCGACTCCTGCGTGGTCAGATCGGAGGCCGCGGCGTAGGACGGATGCTCCCGGTGAGACGTGCTCTTCTCAGGCAGGCGACCCGGGCACGCCGGTCGCCTGCCGGATCTGGAGGTCCTGGCCTGAGCGTGGTTCGGTGCAGGACCTCCACATCGCCGAGGACACCTCGACCGACCGGGCGTCCCGTTGAGCCGGGGCTTCGAGACGGTTGCTGCGCAACCTCCTCAACCGCCGGCTCGACCTCGGCGGCAGGCGCGGCCCCAGCCGTCGGCTCGACCTCGGCCGCCGCTACCCGAGATGTGACGCAGCCCTCGAACCAGACCGAGCGCCCGGTAGGTTCGCGGGCATGGATTTCGCACCCTCACCCCGGGCCGCCGACCTCACCGAGCGGACCCGCGCGTTCATCGCCGAAGTCGTCGCCCCGGCCGAGGAGCAGTACCTCGCCGACCTGGCCGAGCAGCGGCGTACCGGTGACCCGTGGCAGCCGCTGCCGGTCATCGAGGAGCTCAAGGCCGAGGCCAAGGCGCGCGGGCTGTGGAACCTGTGGATCCCGAAGGACCACGCGGGGGAGTACGCCGCGAGGTTCGGCGTGGACGGGGGCGAGGGGCTCACCAACGTCGACTACGCGCCGGTCGCGGAGGCCACGGGCGGCAGCCACCTCGCGCCGCTGGTCATGAACTGCAACGCGCCCGACACCGGCAACATGGAGGTGTTGCTGAAGTACGGCACCGAGGATCAGCGCAAGCAGTGGCTCGAGCCGCTGCTGGCCGGCGAGATCCGCTCGGCGTTCGCGATGACCGAGCCCGACGTGGCGAGCAGCGACGCCACCAACATGGCCGCGACCGCGGTCGTGCACGGCGACGAGGTCGTCATCAACGGTCGCAAGTGGTGGTCGACCGGTGTGGGCCACCCCGACTGCAAGGTCGCGGTCTTCATGGGCCTGCGCGACACCCCTGAGAAGCTGGAGGACGAGCCCGGCATCGACCGCCACCACCGCCACACGATGGTGCTCGTGCCGCTGGACAGCCCCGGCGTGAAGATCGAGCGGCTGCTGCCGACGATGGGGATGTACGACGAGCCGATCGGCCACGGCGAGGTCTCCTTCACCGACGTGCGGGTCCCGGTCTCCAACCTGCTGCTCGGTCCCGGCGAGGCGTTCGCGATCGCCCAGGGCCGGCTCGGCCCCGGCCGCATCCACCACTGCATGCGCCTCATCGGCCTGGCCGAGATGGCGCTCGAGCGCGCCTGCCGCCGCGGCCTCGACCGGGTCGCCTTCGGCAAGCCGCTGGCCAACCTCGGCGGCAACCGCGAGCGGATCGCCGACGCCCGCATCGCCATCGAGCAGGCCCGGCTGCTGGTGCTCAACGCCGCCTGGAAGCTCGACGTCGGCGGCCCCCTCAACGCGCTCTCCGAGGTCTCCCAGATCAAGGTCGCGGTGCCGCGGATGGCCCTGCAGGTCATCGACTTCGCCATGCAGATCCACGGCGGCGGCGGCATGTCCGACGACCACCCGCTCGCCGGCGCGTGGACGAACGCCAGGGCCCTGCGGCTGGCCGACGGCCCCGACGAGGTGCACCAGGGCGTCGTCGCCCGCCTCGAGCTCGGCAAGTACGGCGCCCGCCGATGAGCGCCGGCACCGGCTCGGCCCGCGTCCTCGTCACCGGCGCCGCGTCCGGGCTCGGCGCCGCGCTCGCCGACGCCTTCGAGGCGCGGGGTGACCGGGTGCTGCGCACCGACATCTCCTACGACGGGTCGGGCGAGGGCCTCCACCTCGACATCTGCAGCGACGAGGACTGGGCCGCGGCCCTGGCCCACGTCGAGCAGACCTGGGGCGGCCTCGACGTCCTGGTCAACAACGCCGGGGTCGCGGGCGGGGGGCGCCTCGACGTCGCCACGCTCGAGGAGTGGCAGTGGATCTTCGACATCAACCTCTTCGGGATGGTGCGCGGCATCCGCGCGTTCACGCCGCTGATGAAGGCCCAGGGCAGCGGTCGGTTCGTCAACGTCGCCAGCCTCGCCGGGCTCGTGCACCCCGCGGGCATGGCGTCGTACAACGCGGTCAAGGCCGCGGTCGTCGCCCTGACCGAGACCGCCGGCCACGAGCTGGCCTCGCACGGCATCACCGCGCACGCGGTCTGTCCGGGGTTCTTCCGCACCAACCTGCTGGACTCGATGCGCGGTGCCGACAAGGCGCTCGGGCACGTCGTCGGCCGGCTGGTCACCGAGTCGCCCATCTCCGCCGAGGACGTCGCGGCCGCCGTCCTCGCGGGTCTCGACGCGGGTGAGGAGCTGATCGTGCCCGACGAGCCAGCCCGCGGGGCGGTCGAGCTCAAGCGCACCGACCGGGCGTCGTACGACGCCGTCATGCGGGCGCAGGCCCGCAGCCTCGACAAGCTGGCAGGAGGACAGGCGTGAGCAGCGCCGAGAACACCGCGCGCCCGGTGCGCGACGAGGACGCGTTCGACGTCGACGCGCTGACCGCCTGGCTCGCCGAGCGTGGCGAGGGCCCGGTCACCGAGGTCCAGCAGTTCCGCGGCGGGGCGTCGAACCTGACCTACCTGGTGCGCACGGTCTCGACGAGCTCGACCAACGGGGGGGACCTGATCCTGCGCCGCCCGCCGTCGGGCAAGAAGGCCGCGGGCGCCCACGACATGGGGCGCGAGCACGGCATCCAGGCGGCGCTCCAGCCGGTGTTCCCGTACGTCGCCACGATGATCGGCCACGAGCCGGACGAGTCCGTGCTGGGCTCGGAGTTCTACGTGATGGAGAAGGTCCCCGGGCTGATCCTGCGCCAGGACCTCCCCGAGCCGCTCGCGCCCGAGGAGGCCGACGCGCTGTGCGGGCGGGTCCTCGACGTGCTGGTCGCCCTGCACTCCGTCGACGTCGCGTCGGTGCCGGCGCTGGCCGCGCTCGGCAAGGGCGAGGGGTACGTCGGCCGCCAGGTCCGCGGGTGGATCCGTCGCCTCGACGGCTCGCGCACCGACGACACCGGCGACTGGTCCGACGTGCTCGCCTGGATCGAGGAGCACCAGCCGGCCGACGTCGGCCAGGTGCTCATCCACAACGACTACCGGCTCGACAACCTCGTGCTCGACGAGGACCTTCAGGTGCGCGCCGTGCTCGACTGGGAGCTGGCCACCGTCGGCGACCCGCTCATGGACCTCTCCTCGATGATCGCCTACTGGGTCGAGGCCGACGACGACGACCTGTTCCAGCTCTTCCGCCGCCAGCCCTCGAACGCGCCGGGCATGTGGACGCGCCGGGAGTGGGTCGACCGCTACTGCGCCCGCACCGGGCACGCCCCCAGCGAGCGCGACCTGGTCTTCTACGAGGTGTTCGGGCTGTTCCGGCTCGCGGTGATCGCCCAGCAGATCTGGTACCGCTACGTGAACAAGCAGACCACCAACGAGTCCTACGCCCTGCTGGGGCAGGTCGTGTCCTACCTCGAGCAGCGCTGCCGGCGGCTGGTG
The DNA here is from genome assembly GCA_009701885.1 of Actinomycetota bacterium. Lineage (GTDB taxonomy): Bacteria > Actinomycetota > Actinomycetes > Propionibacteriales > Nocardioidaceae > Nocardioides. Next base: position 25,883 of record WLJH01000021.1, on the reverse strand, counting down.
ACCGAGGCGGGCGGCGCGACCGCGTCCGGCAGCGGGGCCTGATGGGGCAGCTGCTGCTGGTCCGGCACGGCCAGGCCTCCTTCGGGGACGAGGACTACGACGTGCTGTCGGAGACCGGCTGGGAGCAGGGTCGCCGGCTCGGCGCGCACCTCGCGGCTGCCGGCGTACGCCCCACCGTGCTGCTGCGCGGCGGGATGCGGCGCCACCGCGAGACCCTCGAGGCGATGGTGGAGGGGGCCGGCTGGTCCGGTCCTGCGGTCGAGGAGGACGCCCGCTGGGACGAGTTCGACCACCTCGGCGTCGTCGCCCGCTTCCCCGACCTCCCTGCCGACCCGTTCTCCCTGGACCGCAAGGAGTTCCAGGCGCTCTTCGAGCGGGCCACCGAGCTGTGGACCTCCGGCGGCGACGGGTACGACGAGTCCTGGCACGACTTCGGAGCCCGCACCTCCGCCGCGCTGGCCGACGCGGTCGCGCGCAGCGGCAGCGGGCAGACGGTCGTCGTGGTGACGTCCGGAGGTGTCGTCGGGCTCGTCGCCGCCGGGCTGCTCGGGGTCTCCGGCGGCGCGCTCCCCGACACCTGGCAGCGGCTCAACACCGTGGCGGTCAACTCCGGAGTCACCCGGGTCCTCGTCGGCCCCCGCGGCACCCGGCTGCTGACCTTCAACGAGCACGAGCACCTGGCCGGGGAGCTGCTCACCTACCGCTAGGTTGGCGGGCTGTGTCCGACCAGGTCTTCAACGCCGTGGCCGCGATCGGCCTCGGCACGATCGCCGCCGTCGTCCTGTTCGTCCCGGTCGCTGCCTACGAGTACCGCCGCGACGGGACCATGAGCCCCGGCGACCTCACGATCCTGCTCTCCGGCGCGGTCTACTCCATCGCGCTCTGGACCTACACGCTGCTCCCGCTCCCGGACCGCGGCTCCTTCCGCTGCAAGGTCCCCCAGACCGACCTGTTCGGCACGATCGGGCTGGTCGGGCTACCCGACGACGGGGTGCGGATGTTCCTGCGCGACCAGGCCGTCCAGCAGGTGCTGCTCAACGTGCTGCTCTTCGTGCCCCTCGGCGTGCTGGTCCGGCTCGTCCTGCGCCGCGGGGTGCTGGTCTCCGCGATCGCCGGTCTCGCCGTGTCGCTGGCGATCGAGATGACGCAACGGACCGGTGTCTGGGGCTTCTACGGCTGCGCCTACCGCAAGTTCGACGTGGACGACCTGCTCGTCAACACATTCGGCGCGATCGCCGGCGCGTTGATCTCGCTGCCCTGGAAGCGCGAGGACGCCGTGCCACGGCCGCTCCCGACCCGCATCACCTGGGGGCGCCGGCTCGCCGGAATGGTCAGCGACGCGCTGTTCGTGCTCATGGTCGGCGGCCTCGTCGCGGTGCTGTGGCGCGGGCTGATGCTCTTCGTCCTCGACACCGGGCCGCACCGCGACGTCCAGTGGATCCTGCAGTGGACGGTGCCGTTCGCGCTGCAGGCGCTCTGCGTGCTGGTGCTGGGACGGACCTTCGGTGAGCTGGTCGTCGCCATCACGACCCGGACCGACCGGCCGGGCTGGACGGTCCCCGGCCGGCTGCTCAAGCTGGCGGCGGGGCTCGGCCCGGTCTACCTGCTGGTGCTGCTGCCGATCCCCGGCCGCGGGGTGGCCCTGGCGGCGTACCTGCTCGTGACCGTGCTGGCGACGACGGTGCCCGACCACCGCGGGCTCTCGCACACGGTGGCCGGGTTCCGGCTGGAGGTCGAGGGCCGGTCCCTCAGACGAGCTTCTTCAGCACCCCGAGCGGGGCGTGCTTCATGACGACCGACAACGGCGCCCACGGCAGGGCGGGCACGCACGCGTCGTCGACCTGCTTCTCGATCGCGGCCACCATCGAGCGCACGCCCTTGTCGGTGGGGACCATGAGCGGGGTCGACTGCTGGACCTTCTCGTTCATCTCCGAGGCGATGTACCCCGGGTAGAGCACGGTCACCTTGATCTTCTTCTGCAGCGGGGTGCCGTGCAGCTCGGTGCGGATGCCCTCTGCGAGGTGGGCCACGCCGGCCTTGGTGGCGGCGTACGTCGTCAGCGACTTCGGCATGCCGCGCATCGCCGACATCGACGAGATCATCACCAGGTGCCCGTGGCCCTGCGCGCGGAAGACCTCCATCGCGGCCTCGGTCTGCGCCAGTGCGCCGAGGAAGTTGGTGATCGCGGTCTCGCGGTTGGCGTCGGCGCGGCCCGTGCCGATCGCCGCGCCCTTGCCGAGCCCGGCGTTGACGACGACGCGGTCGAGGCCGCCGAGCTCGTCGCGCAGGGCGTGGACCACCGTGTGCACGGCCTCGTGGTCGGTCACGTCGAGGGCGGCCACCGCCACTCGGCGCTCGGGGTGCGCGGCGAGGATCTCCTCGCGCAGCTCCTCCAGCCGCTCGGTGCGGCGGGCGCAGAGGGCGAGGTCCTCGCCGCGGGCGGCGAGCTGGCGGGCCATCTCGGCGCCGAGGCCGGAGCTGGCGCCGGTGATCAGGGTCGTGGTCATGGGGACAGTCTCGCTGCGGCGTACGACGTCCGGTGCGCCGAGGTCCACGATCGACGTCTCGAGGGTTCGGAACTGACGGTTCGGCGGTTCAAGACTGACGGTTCGGCGGTGGCGGTTGCATACCGGGTAGGCATGGGGTTACGGTCGGTGCATACCGGGTAGGCACCGCGACGAGCGCCGTGCTCCCGGCCCCTCGGGAGGAGCTGACCGTGTCGGTCAAGCACGCGCTGCTGTCCTTGCTGGAGCAGGAGCCGATGTACGGCTACCAGCTGCGGCAGGAGTTCGAGAGCCGCACCGGCGGCACCTGGCCGCTCAACGTCGGGCAGGTCTACACGACCCTGACCCGGCTCGAGCGCGACGGGCTGGTCGAGGCCGCCGGCGAGGACGAGGACGGCCACGAGCGCTGGCGGCTCACCGAGAGCGGGCACGAGGAGGTCGCGACCTGGTTCACGACGCCGGTCGCCCGCACCCAGCCGCCGCGCGACGAGCTGGCGATCAAGCTCGCGCTGGCCGTCACCGTGCCCGGGGTCGACGTGGGCACCTTGATCCAGCGCCAGCGCAGCGCCTCGATGACCGCCCTGCAGGACTACACCCGGCTCAAGCGCCAGGCGGGTGCCTCCGGTGAGGCCTCCGACCTGGCCTGGGGCCTGGTGCTCGACTCGCTGGTCTTCGCCGCCGAGGCCGAGATCCGCTGGCTCGACCACTGCGAGGCGCGGCTGCGCCGGGCCGCGACCCAGGAAGTGCCGGCCACCGCGGCTGCCGCGGCCGAGCAGGTGACCCGGTGACGCGCCCGGAGATGCCGGCGCCGGTGGCCGCGCGGCTGGCCCGCAGCGAGGACCGGTGGCTGCGCGCGAGCGCCGACCGGCTCGCCCGCCGCCGCGTCGAGCGGCTGGCCGATCGTCGCGACCAGGCCGAGGGGGGCGCTCGATGAGCGCGGTCCTGCGGCTGGTCGACGTCCACCGCGTGCACGGCGAGGGTGAGGCGGCCGTGCGCGCGCTGCGCGGCGTCTCCTTCACGGCGCACGCCGGCGAGCTGGTGGCCGTGATGGGCCCCTCCGGCTCCGGCAAGTCGACGCTGCTCACGATCTCCGGCGGTCTCGACCAGCCGACCGAGGGGCGCGTGGAGGTGGAGGGCGTCGACGTCGTCGGGCTCTCCCAGCAGCAGCGCGCCCGGATGCGCCGTACGTCGATCGGCTACGTCTTCCAGGGCTTCAACCTCGTCCCCGCGCTCACCGCGGTCGAGAACGTCGCGCTGCCGCGCGAGCTCGACGGGGTGCGCTCGGGCCAGGCGCGGCGCGACGCTATGCGCGCGTTGGAGGAGGTCGGTATCCCCGAGCTCGCCGACCGTTTCCCCGACGACATGTCGGGAGGCCAGCAGCAGCGGGTCGCCATCGCCCGCGCCGTCGTGGGCGAGCGGCGGCTGATCCTCGCCGACGAGCCGACCGGTGCCCTCGACACCGAGACCGGCGAGGAGATCCTGCGGTTGCTGCGTGCGCGCTGCGACGCCGGAGCCGCCGGCGTGCTGGTCACCCACGAGGCCCGGCACGCGGCCTGGGCCGACCGGGTCGTCTTCCTGCGAGACGGCGTGGTCGTCGACGAGTCCGGCAGCGCGCCGGTCGAGGACCTGCTCCAGGCGAGCCACCCGTGAGCTCCCGGCTCTCGGGGTGGCGGCTCGCGCTGCGGCTGGCCGCCCGCGACGCCCTGCGCCACCGCGCTCGCAGCCTGCTCGTGCTCGTCATGATCGCGCTGCCCGTGGCTGCGGTCGGCGTCGCCGACACCGTCTACGGCACCTCGGCGACCACCGGCACCGAGGCGCTCGAGCGTCGTCTCGGGACCGCCGCGGCCCGGGTCGATCTCTTCGCGGGCGGCAACCAGGTCTTCCAGCTGCCCGACCCGGAGGACGGCCTGTCCTTCGACGGAGGAGGCCGGGGCGACCAGGCGCTCGGGGTCGACGACGTCGGAGCGCTGCTGGGGGGCGACCGCCCGCTCACCGAGGTGCGCGAGGGGACGCTGCGCTACGAGACCGCACGGGGCGTCGGTGACGCCGAGGTGGCAGAGCTCGACCTGGACGACCCCCTCACCGCCGGGCTCGCCGAGCTCACCAGCGGCCGGTGGCCCGCCGGCCCCGACGAGGTGGTCGTCAACGCCGACCTCGCCGACCGCGACCCGGGCGAGTCGCTGGTCCTGGCCGACGGCACCAGGCTCACCATCGTCGGCACCGCCGAGAGCACCCGCTACACCGGGTACCCGCGGGCGTTCGGCCTCCCGGGCACCTTCGACCTCGGACGGCGCGCGCAGCGTGCGGTCCTGGTCGGCGGCCCGCCGGTCACGTGGGAGCAGGTGCGCGCCCTGAACGAGCGCGGCGCCGCGGTCGCGAGCCGGGCGGTGCTCGCCGACCCGCCGACGGACGACCAGCTGCCCGAGGAGGTCCAGTGGGGCACCGGGGGCATCGACAGCGCCACGCTCACCGTCCTGGTGCTGGTGGTCGTCATGGTGCTCCTCGAGGTCGTGCTCCTGGCCGGGCCTGCCTTCGCGGTGGGGGCGCGGCGCCAGGCCCGCACGCTCGCGCTCGTGGCCGCCGCCGGCGGGACACCCGCGCAGGCGCGACGGGTCGTCCTCGCCTCGGGCGTGGTGCTCGGGCTCGCCGCGGCCCTGCTGGGCACGGTGCTCGGCATCGCCGGGGCCGCGGCGCTCATGCCGCTGTTCCAGCTAGCGAGCGATACCCGCTTCGGGCCGTTCGACGTCGCGCCCCTGCACCTGCTGGGGGTCGCTGGCTTCGGGGTGCTCAGTGCCCTGCTGGCCGCAGGCGTCCCCGCCTGGGTCGCCTCGCGCCAGGACGTCGTGGCGGTCCTGGCCGGTCGGCGGGGCGACGCGCGGCCCTCGCGCCGCTCGCCGCTGCTCGGTCTGGTGCTGCTCGGCGGCGGCGTGGGTGCGTCGGCGTACGGCGCCTCCCGCGGCACGGCGGGTGGCGGCGAGGTCCCGATCGCCGTCGGGGCCGTGGTGTCGGTGCTGGGGATGATCCTGCTGGTGCCGGTCGTGGTCGCCCTGGTCGCGCGGCTCTCGCGCCGGCTCCCGCTCCCGCTGCGCTTCGCCGCGCGCGACGCAGCCCGCCACCGCACCCGCACGGTGCCCGCGGTCGCCGCCGTCGCGGCCACGGTCGCCGGGGTGGTGGCGCTGGGCATCGCCGTCAGCAGCGACGAGGCGCAGAACCGCGAGACCTACCGCGCCTCGCTGCCGATGGGCGCGGCCACGGTGACCGACTACCGCGCCGGCGCCGACCAAGACGCGTACGCCGCCGCGGTGCTTGGGGTGGCGCCGGACCTGCGGGTGGAGCGGCTGCGCGGCATCGACGAGCGCCGCGCGGTGGTGCGCTTCCGCGCCGGCGACCAGGCACGCCTTCTCACGTCGTACGGCGGGCCGTTCGCTGCCACCGTGCTCGTCGCCGACGAGGTCCCCGACGCGCTCGTGGACCTGGACGCCGAGCAGCGTCGCGCCGGTGACGCGGTGCTGTCCAGCGGCGGGGTGCTCGTGTTCGCCGACGGCGAGGTCGAGGCCTCCACCAGCCGCGTCGTGCTGAGGCGCTCGGGTGGCGACGGCGGGCAGAGCGCGACCACCACCCCGGCGGTCTTCGTCGCCGTTGAGGGCGAGTACGCCACGGTGCAGGGGGTCGTCGCACCCGAGGTGGCACAGCGGCTGGGCGCGACGGTCGCGGACACCGGGCTCTACCTGCCCGGGCCGGTGCCCGCCGCGACGGCGGCCGATGTGTCCGAGGCGGTCGGCGCGGTGCGCGACAGCGGCTCTTTCTACGTCGAGCGCGGCTACGAGGTGCCCGACGAGACGGTCGTGGTCCAGCTGGTCCTCGCCGGGCTCGGCGCGGTGCTGATGCTCGGCGGCACGCTCACCGCGACGTTCCTGGCCCTGACCGACGCTCGGCCCGACCTCGCGACGCTGTCGGCGGTCGGGGCCGCCCCGCGCACCCGGCGCGGGGTCGCGGCGGCGTACGCCCTGGTCGTCGGGCTGGTCGGGGCCGTCCTCGGTGCGCTCGTGGGTGCGGTCCCGGGGGTGGCGATCACCTACCCGCTCACCGGTCCCCTGTCCGACGGCACGGGCGGGGGGCCGTCGCACTACCTCGACGTCCCGTGGCTGCTCGTGCTCGGCGTGGTCGTGGGTCTGCCCCTGCTGACCACCGCCCTCGTCGGGCTCACCGCGCGCTCGCGGCTGCCGCTCACAGCCCGGGTGGACTGAGCCGTCGCCGGGCCGGGTCTGTCGGCTACCCGACAGACCCGGCCATGGTGGTCGGAAGCTTTGTCGTCGCGGTCCCCGGTTCGTCGGGCACCCGACAAACCCGGCGTCCAAGAAAAAGACAGGGTTGACTGTTTGTTAGTCGCACCCCCAGGATGAGCGCGTGGTGACCGCAGCAACGACCCGGGTGCCCCAGGAGGAGCGCTCCCGGGCCATGCGCGCCCGGCTCCTGGAGGCGACGGTCGAGCTGCTCGTCGAGCGCGGGTTCGCGGGCACCAGCACGACGCTGGTCAGCGAGCGTGCGGGGGTGAGCCGCGGAGCGCAGCTGCACCACTTCCCGACCAAGAACGACCTGGTCGTGGCCGCGGTCGAGCACCTGACCGCCGTGCGCGGCGCGGAGCTCGAGGCGGCCGCCGCGGCGCTGCCCAGCGGTGGCGGGACCCGGGCGGTGCTGACCCTGCTCGGCGACCACTTCACCTCACCGGTCTTCACCGCCGCGCTGGAGCTGTGGGTCGCCGCCCGCACCGACCCCGCGCTGATGGAGGCCGTGGCGCCGCTGGAGCAGAAGGTCGGCCGCGAGGTGCACCGCCTCACGGTCGAGCTGCTCGGCGCTGACGAGTCGGTGCCCGGCGTCCGCGAGCTGGTGCAGGCCACCCTCGACCTGGTCCGCGGCCTCGGGCTGGCCAACACCATCACCGACGACCGCCGCCGCCGCGAGCGGATCCTCGACCGCTGGGCCCAGGTGATCGACCTGACCCTCGACGCCGCCCCCGGGCCGCTCTCCGACCCGACCGACGCACGAGCCACCCCCGCCACCCCCGCCACCTCCAGGGAGACGACCCGATGAGCCTGCTCGACGACCTGCTGGCCGACCTCACCGCCGAGGGCGACGCCCTGCGCGCGGTGGTGACCGGCCTGGACCCCGAGGACTGGGCCACCCCGACCCCCGCACCGGGCTGGAGCGTCGCCCACCAGGTCGCCCACCTCGCATGGACCGACGAGCAGGCCGTGGCCGCCGCCCGCACCACCGACCCCGAGCGCTGGCCCGAGGGCAAGCAGGAGTGGGACGCGATCGTGACCGCCGCCCTGGCCGACGTCGACGGGTTCGTCGACGCCGGCGCCGAGGAGCTCGCGGCCCTGCCGACCGCGGAGCTGCTGGCCCGCTGGGACCAGGGCCGTACGGCGCTGGGCGAGGCCCTCCGGGCGGTGCCGGCCGGCGCGAAGATGCCGTGGTTCGGCCCTCCGATGTCCCCGGCCAGCATGGCCACCGCTCGCTACATGGAGACGTGGGCGCACGCCCTCGACGTCTACGACGCGGTCGCGAACCCCGCGGCCGAGGGCGGTCGCCCGCTGCCGACCGACCGGATCAGGCACGTGGCGCACCTGGGCATCCGCACCCGCGACTTCGCCTACTCCGTCCACGAGCAGACCCCGCCGGTCGAGGAGTTCCGCGTGGAGCTCACCGCGCCCAGCGGCGAGGTGTGGGCCTGGGGACCGGACGACGCGGCCCAGCGGGTGACCGGCTCGGCGTACGACTTCTGCTGCCTGGTCACCCAGCGCGTGCACCGCGACGACACCGACCTGGTCGCCACAGGCGCGGACGCCGAGCACTGGCTCACCATCGCCCAGGCCTTCGCCGGCCCGGCCGGCGGCGGACGGGAGAAGCGCGGATGAGTGCGGACGGCACGAGGAGCCTGCTCGTCGGCAACTGCTCCGGCTTCTACGGCGACCGGCTCTCGGCCATGCGCGAGCTGGTCGACGGCGCGCTCGAGGACGGTCGCCCGGTCGACGTCATCACCGGCGACTACCTCGCCGAGCTGACCATGCTGATCCTCGGCAAGGACACGATGAAGGACCCGGGCCTGGGCTACGCCCGCACCCACCTGCGCCAGCTCGAGGACTGCCTCGGCGACGCGGTCGAGAAAGGCATCCGGATCGTCACCAACGCCGGCGGCCTCAACCCCGTCGGCCTGGCCACGAAGGTGCGCGAGCTCGCCGCCGGTCTGGGTCTCGACGTCGCCGTCGCGCACGTCGAGGGCGACGACCTGCGCGACCGCGCCCAGGAGCTCGGGTTCACCGGCGCCCTGACCGCCAACGCCTACCTCGGCGGCTTCGGCATCGCCCGCGCCCTCGACGCCGGCGCGCAGGTCGTCGTCACCGGCCGGGTCACCGACGCCGCGCTCGTCGTCGGCGCCGGCGCCTCGCACTTCGGCTGGACCCCCGCCGACCACGACGCCCTGGCCGGCGCGGTCGTCGCCGGCCACGTCATCGAGTGCGGCACCCAGGCCACCGGCGGCAACTTCAGCGGCTTCCGCCAGCTGATGAAGGCCGGCATGGACCCCACGAAGCCGCTCGGCTTCCCCGTCGCCGAGCTGCACGCCGACGGCTCGAGCGTCATCACCAAGCAGGCCGGCACCGGCGGCGCGGTCACCGTCGACACCGTGACCGCGCAGCTGGTCTACGAGATCCAGTCCACGCGCTACCTCAACCCCGACGTGACCACGCACCTCGACACGGTCCGGCTCGAGCAGCTCGGCCCCGACCGCGTGGGCATCTCCGGCACCGTCGGCTCGCCGCCGCCGGAGAGGCTCAAGGTCTGCGTCAACGAGCTCGGCGGCTGGCGCAACTCCATGGAGCTGGTGCTCACCGGTCTCGACGTCGAGGCCAAGGCCGACTGGGTGCGCGAGCAGGTCTCGCCCCGCCTCACCGCGCAGAGCGTCGAGTGGAGCCGCGTCACCCTCCCCGAGGCCGACGCCGACACCGAGGAGGCCGCCTCCACGCTGCTGCGCTGCACGGTCAAGGACCCCGAGCCCGGCCCCTGCGGCAAGGGCTTCACCGGCCCGCTGGTCGCGAACGCCCTGGCGTCCTACCCCGGGTTCACGATGACCACCCCGCCCAGCCAGCCCACGCCGTACGGCGTCTACCGGCCGGCGTACGTCGAGCGCAGCGCCGTCGAGCACGTCGTGGTCCTCCCCGACGGCAGCCGGGAGGTCGTGCCGGACCCGGAGGTCACCGCGGAGGCCGACCACGCCGCCGGTCTGCGCCCGACCCCGTTCCCGGCGCCCGCGGACACGCTCACGCGGCGGATGCCGCTGGGGACGTTCGTGCACGCCCGCTCCGGCGACAAGGGCGGCGACGCCAACGTCGGGCTGTGGGTCGCCCACGACGGCTCGGAGACGTACGACGCCCGCGTGACCTGGCTGGCCAAGCTGGTGAGCCCGCGCAAGGTCCGCGAGCTCGTGCCCGAGGCGGCGGCGCTGGGCGAGGACGCCGTCGAGGTCCACGTGCTGCCGAACCTCGGCGCCGTCAACGTCGTCATCAAGGGGCTGCTCGGCGACGGTGTCGCGGCCTCGACCCGGTTCGACCCGCAGGCCAAGGGCCTGGGGGAGTGGATGCGCGCCCGCAGCGTGCACGTGCAGGAGGAGCTCCTATGAGCAGCACCAGTCCCAGTGACGTCTTCCGCCTCGGTGCGGAGTTCACCCGCCGCGAGATCGCCCCGCACCTGCAGGACTGGGAGGACGAGGGCCTGATCCCGCGCGAGCTGCACGCCGCCGCGGCCAAGCAGGGCGTCCTCGGCATGGGCTTCCCGGAGGAGGTGGGCGGCTCCGGCGGCGACGTGCTCGACACCCTCGACCTCCAGGAGGGCATGACGTCCGAGGGCGCCTCCAGCGGCCTGCTCGCCGGCCTGTTCACCCACGGCATCGCGCTGCCGCACGTCGTGGCGGCCTTCGAGCGGGGCGAGGGCCACGAGGGCGGTCGCCACCTGGTCGACCGGTTCGTCCGGCCGACGCTCGCCGGCGAGATGATCGGCTCGCTCGCGGTCACCGAGCCCGGCGGCGGCTCCGACGTCGCCGGCATCCGCACCACCGCCGTGCGCGACGGCGACCACTACGTCGTCAACGGCGCGAAGACCTACATCACCTCCGGGGTGCGCGCGGACTTCGTGACGACCGCCGTCCGCACCGGCGGCCCCGGCCACGCCGGCATCAGCCTGCTGGTCGTCGAGAAGGGCACGCCCGGCTTCACCGTCGACCGGTCGCTGCGCAAGATGGGCTGGCACTGCTCCGACACCGCCGAGCTGTCCTACGTCGACGTGCGGGTGCCGGTCGAGAACCTGGTCGGGGTCGAGAACTCCGGCTTCTACCAGATCGCCGAGCAGTTCGTCGTCGAGCGGATCGGGCTCGCGGTGCACGCCTACGGCATCGCCGGTCGCGCGCTCGCCCTGGCCGCGGCGTACGCGCAGGACCGCGACACCTTCGGCAAGCCGCTGGTCGCCAACCAGGTCGTGCGGCACAAGCTCGTCGAGATGCACCGCCAGGTCGAGGTCGCGCGCACCTACGCGCGAGAGGTCGCGCGCCGCCACACTCTGCACATCCAGGGGCAGGGCGAGCAGGTCATCGCCGAGGCCTGCCTGGCGAAGGACACCGCCTGCAGCGCCGCCACGGCCGTCACCTACGAAGCGGTCCAGCTCTTCGGCGGGGCCGGCTACATGCACGGCACCGAGGTGGAGCGCCACTACCGCGACGCGCGGATCCTCCCCATCGGTGGCGGCGCGACCGAGGTCCTCGCCGACCTCGCCGCCAAGCTGCTCGGCTACACCCCTTCCCGCCCCACCACAGGAGCAACCGCATGAGCATCGGTACGCCGACCGGCCAGGTCACCGTCGACATCGCCGCCTCCCCGCAGGAGGTGTGGGACCTGGTCAGCGACGTGACCCGGATCGGGGAGTTCTCCCCCGAGACCTTCGAGGCACGCTGGACCCGCGGCAGCACCGGCCCCGAGGTCGGGGCCACGTTCAAGGGCCACGTCAAGCGCAACGGCGTCGGCCCGACGTACTGGTCGGCCTGCCGGGTGACCCGGTGCGATCCGCCGACCGAGACCGGCGAGGGCGTCTTCGAGTTCGCGGTCGGCACGCCCGACGTGACCGTCAACAACTGGGGCTACCGGATCGCCCCCGCCGGCTCGGGCGGCTCGCGGGTCACCGAGTACTTCCGGCTCGAGGCCAAGCTCCCGATGAGGATCTACTGGCTGCTGCTCGGCTGGTCGCGCGGCAGGACCAACGAGAAGGGCATGCGCACCACGCTGGAGAAGATGAAGGCGGTGCTGGAGAAGTGAGTGCCGCCGTGTCCGAGCGCCGCGAGGCGATGCTCGCCAAGATCGAGGCGCTGCACGCCGAGCAGGCCAAGGCCGTCGCCGGTGGTGGCGAGCGCAGCGTCGCCCGCCACCACCAGCGCGGCAGGCTGCTGCCGCGCGAGCGGATCGAGCTGCTCGTCGACGAGGGCTCGGCCTTCCTCGAGCTCTCGCCGCTCGCCGCGTGGGGCTCGGACTTCCCCGTCGGCGCGAGTGTCGTCACCGGTATCGGTGTGGTCGAGGGCGTCGAGTGCCTCATCACCGCCACCGACCCCACGGTCAAGGGCGGCGCCTCGAACCCGTGGACGGTCAAGAAGATCTTCCGCGCCGCGCAGATCGCCCAGGAGAACGGGCTGCCGACCATCTCCCTGGTCGAGTCCGGCGGCGCGGACCTGCCGACGCAGAAGGAGATCTTCATCCCCGGCGGCAAGCTCTTCCGCGACCTCACCCGCGCCAGCGCGCGCAAGGAGCCGACGGTCGCACTGGTCTTCGGCAACTCCACCGCCGGCGGCGCCTACATCCCCGGCATGAGCGACTACACGGTCATGGTCAAGGAGCAGGCCAAGGTCTTCCTCGGTGGCCCGCCGCTGGTGAAGATGGCGACCGGTGAGGAGTCCGACGACGAGAGCCTCGGCGGCGCTGAGATGCACGCACGGACCTCCGGACTGGCCGACTACCTCGCCGAGGACGAGCTCGACGCGATCCGGATCGGGCGGCGCATCATCGCCCGGCTCAACCGCGCGCGGCGCGAGCCGGCGCCGGCGTACGCCGAGCCGGACCTCGACCCCGAGGAGCTGCTCGACCTCATCCCCAGCGACCTCAAGGAGCCCTTCGACCCGCGCGAGGTGATCGCGCGGATCGTCGACGGCACCAGCGCGACCAACGGTGTCGCCTTCGACGAGTTCAAGCCGCTCTACGGCACCTCCCTGGTCACCGGGTGGGCCTCGATCCACGGCCAGCCGGTCGGCATCCTCGCCAACGCCCAGGGCGTGTTGTTCAGCGAGGAGGCGCACAAGGCCACGCAGTTCGTGCAGCTGGCCAACCAGTCCGACACCCCGCTGCTGTTCCTGCATAACACCACCGGCTACATGGTCGGCAAGGAGTACGAGCAGGGCGGGATCATCAAGCACGGCGCGATGATGATCAACGCGATCTCCAACTCCACCGTCCCGCACCTGACGGTGATCATGGGAGCGTCGTACGGCGCCGGCAACTACGGCATGAACGGCCGCGCGTACGACCCGCGCTTCCTCTTCACCTGGCCCTCGGCGAAGTCCGCGGTCATGGGCCCGGCGCAGCTGGCCGGCGTGCTCGAGATCGTGGCCCAGCAGTCGGCCGAGTCCAAGGGTGAGGTCTTCGACGCCGAGGGCTTCGCCGCGATCAAGCAGGTCGTCGAGGCCCAGGTCGAGGAGCAGTCGCTGCCGCACTTCCTCTCCGGCATGTTGTACGACGACGGCGTCATCGACCCGCGCGACACCCGGACCGTCCTCGGCATCTGCCTCTCCGTCATCCGCACCAAGCCGATCGTCGGCACCGACCGCTTCGGGGTGTTCCGTCCATGACCCGCCAGATCACCCGCCTGCTGGTGGCCAACCGCGCCGAGATCGCGAGCCGGGTCTTCCGCACCTGCCGCAGCCTCGGCATCGAGACGGTGGCGATCCACTCCGACGCGGACGCGGCCCTGCCCTACGTGGCCGAGGCGGACGTCGCCGTACGCCTGCCCGGCAGCACGCCGGCCGAGACCTACCTGCGGATCGACCTCGTCCTCGACGCCGCCCGGCGGGCCGGAGCCGACGCGATCCACCCCGGCTACGGCTTCCTCTCCGAGAACGCCGAGTTCGCCCAGGCCGTCGTCGACGCCGGCCTGACCTGGGTCGGCCCGGACCCGGCCTCGATCACCGCGATGGGCTCCAAGATCGGCGCCAAGGAGCGCATGTCGGCTGCGGGCGTGCCCGTCCTGGAGGCGCCGGAGCAACCGACCGAGGCCGCCCTGCCCCTGCTGGTCAAGGCCTCGGCCGGCGGCGGTGGCCGCGGCATGCGCGTCGTCCGGGCCCTGGCCGACCTCGACACCGAGGTCGCGAAGGCCCGCGAGGAAGCTGCCTCCGCCTTCGGCGACGGCACCGTCTTCGTCGAGCCGTACGTCGAGCGCGGCCGCCACGTCGAGGTGCAGGTCGTCGGCACGCCCGACGGCGTGCTCGTCCTGGGCGAGCGCGACTGCTCGATCCAGCGCCGCCACCAGAAGATCGTCGAGGAGGCGCCGGCGCCCCGGCTGCCCGAGGCGACGCGGGAGGCCCTGCACGAGGCGGCGCGCGCCGCCGCGGCGGCGATCGACTACCGCGGCGCCGGGACGGTGGAGTTCCTCTACGACGAGGACGCCGACCGGTTCTTCTTCCTGGAGATGAACACCCGCCTCCAGGTGGAGCACCCGGTCACCGAGCTGGTGCACGGCATCGACCTGGTCGCCGCCCAGCTCCGGGTCGCCGAGGGCGCCCCCGTCACCGCGTCGCGGGGCCGGGACGGGCACGCGATCGAGGTCAGGCTCTACGCCGAGGACCCGGCCGCGGACTACCAGCCGCAGTCCGGGCTGCTCACGACCTTCGAGATCCCCGGCGCCGACGGCTCGGAGCCGGGCGTGCGGGTGGACCGCGGGTTCGTCTCCGGCAGCGAGGTGTCCACGTTCTACGACGCGATGCTCGCCAAGGTGGTCGTGCACGCCCCGACCCGCGACCAGGCCGCGCGGCAGCTCGCCGGTGTGCTGCGCCGCAGCCGGATCCACGGACTCACCACCAACCGGGACCAGCTGGTCGCGATCCTCACCGACCCGGCGTTCCTGCGGGGCGAGGTGAGCACCGCGTTCCTCACCGACTGGGCACCGCCGGCACCGGCGGGCGTCGTGGACGCCCCGCTCGCGGCCGCGTTGGCGATCGCGGAGACCCGCCGGGTCGGGCGCACCGTCCAGCAGCGGATCCCCGTGGCCTTCCGCAACGTGCCGAGCCAGCCGCAGCGCACCGAGTTCGAAGGTGACCTGGTGGCCGAGTGGTGGGGCGGTCGCGACGGCTACACGGCCGACGGGGTGGGCGTCCTGGACGCCGCGCCCGGGTCGGTGACCCTCGAGCGCGACGGCGTCGCGACGACGTACGCCTGCACGGTCACCGGTCTGCCCGGGCGCGAGGTCGTCGACGTCGACGCCCCCGGCGGCCACGTGCGCCTGGTGCGGGTGCCGCGGTTCGTGGACCCGGCCGACCAGGTCGCGAGCGGCTCGTTGCTGGCACCGATGCCGGGCAGCGTGGTGAAGGTCCTGGTCACCCACGGGCAGCAGGTCGCCGCGGGCGACCCGGTGCTGGTGCTCGAGGCGATGAAGATGCAGCACACCGTGAGCGCGCCGACCGACGGCGTGGTCACCCAGCTCGGGGTCACGCCCGGCCAGCAGGTCGCGGCAGGAGAAGTCATGGCAGTCGTCGAGGAAGAGGAGCAGCAGTGAGCACGTTCACCGAGTCCGAGGAGCGCCAGGAGCTGCGCAAGCAGGTCGCCAAGCTGGCCTCGTCCTTCGGTCGCGAGTACTTCACCGAGAAGGCCCGCGCCGGGGAGAAGACCACCGACCTGTGGCTGGCGATCGGCAAGGCCGGCTACCTCGGCATCAACATCCCCGAGGAGTATGGCGGTGGCGGCGGCGGGATCGGCGACATCGCGGCGGTCTGCGAGGAGCTCGCGGCCCAGGGCTGCCCGCTGCTGCTCATGGTCGTCTCGCCCGCGATCTGCGGCACGGTGATCGCCAAGTACGGCACCGAGGCGCAGAAGCAGAAGTGGCTCCCCGGCATCTGCGACGGCACGGGCACGATGGCCTTCGCGATCACCGAGCCCGACGCCGGCACCAACACCCACAACATCACCACCACCGCCCGCAAGGACGGCGACGGCTGGGTGCTCAACGGTCGCAAGATCTGGATCTCCGGCGTCGACGAGGCCGACAACGTGCTCGTGGTCGCGCGCACCGAGGACGCCAAGACCGGGAAGCTCAAGCCGGTGCTCATGGTGGTGCCGACCGACGCCCCCGGCTTCGAGTACAACCCGATCCCGATGGAGATCGTCAGCCCCGAGAGCCAGTTCCAGGTCTTCATGGACGATGTGCGGCTGCCCGCCGACGCGCTGGTCGGCGACGAGAACGGCGGGCTCGCCCAGCTCTTCGCCGGACTCAACCCCGAGCGGATCATGGCAGCGGCCTTCAGCCTCGGCCTCGCTCGCTTCGCCCTCGACAAGGCGGTCGCCTACGCCAAGCAGCGCGAGGTCTTCAACGGCCCCATCGGTGGCCACCAGGCCATCGCGCACCCGCTGGCGCAGAGCCACATCGAGATCGAGGTGGCCCGGCTGATGAACCAGAAGGCGGCGGCGCTCTACGACGCCGGCGACGAGTTCGCCGCCGGCGAGGCCGCCAACATGGCCAAGTACGCCGCGGCCGAGGCCGCCTGCGACGCCGTGGACCGCGCGGTGCAGACCCACGGCGGGTTCGGCGCCTCGCAGGAGTACGGCGTCGCCGGGCTGCTCGTCGCCACCCGGGTCGGCCGGATCGCCCCGGTCAGCCGCGAGATGATCCTCAACTTCGTCTCGATGCACTCCCTCGGGCTGCCCAAGTCGTACTGAGGCTGCTGCCCTGAGCCAGGTCCCTACCGATAGCGTCAGCACCCGTGGGACGGATCTCGACGAGGCTCGACGGCTGGCAGCGCCGCAATCGCGTCCTGTCGGTGCCCATCGCGGTCTTCTACAAGTACGTCGACGACCAGGGTCCCTACCTCGCCGCGATCATCACCTACTACGGCTTCATCGCGATCTTCCCGCTGCTGCTGCTCGCCACCTCGATCCTCGGATTCCTGCTGCAGGGGGACCCGCAGCTGCAGGAGGCGGTGCTGAGCTCGGCACTGGGCCAGTTCCCCATCATCGGTGAGGAGCTGGGCCGGCCCGAGGGCCTGACCGGCTCCACCACCGCCGTGGTCGTCGGTGGCCTCACCGCGCTCTACGGCTCGCTCGGCCTGGGTCAGGCGCTGCAGAACGCGCAGAACATCGCCTGGGCGGTGCCGCGCAACTCCCGCCCCAACCCGATCGTGCTGCGGTTCAAGAGCCTCGTGCTGCTCGGGTCGGCAGGCCTGGCGATCCTCGGCCTGTCGGTCCTCTCGGCGATCGGCTCGGAGACCGACGCCCTCGGCGGCGACGTCAGCGGCAACCTGCGCTGGCTGATCCGGCTGGTCTCGGTGGCGCTCGTGGGCCTGGTCCTCACCTACCTCTTCCGGCTGGCGGCGGCCCGGCGGCTGCGCTTCATGCAGGCCGCGCCGGGTGCCTTCTCCGTCGCCCTCATGCTCCAGGCGCTGCAGTTCGTCGGGACGCTCTACGTCACCGCGGTGCTCAGCGGCACCACCGGCATGAACGGCACGTTCGCGCTGGTCCTCGGCCTCATGGGACTGCTGTACATCGCCGCGGTGATGGGCGTGATCGGGATGGAGATCAACGTCGTGCTGGCGCGGCGGCTCTACCCCCGGGCACTGATGACGCTCTTCACCGACAAGGTCGAGCTCACCGCCGCCGACCGGCGGGCCTACACCTACTACGTGCGCGCGCAGCGCCACAAGGTCAACGAGGTCATCGACGTCCACTTCTCCGACGTCGGGGCCGAGGGTGCGGACAAGGCGCCCACGCTCGAGGAGCTGCGACAGCAACCGCCCACGACGGTCCTGCGGACCTCCGAGGTCTCCGAGCCGGACGACGCGAGGGCGGAGGGCGAGCGACCGGCGCAGGACGTGCCCCGGGAGCACCAGCCGTGAGCCCGGCCCACGCCGACCTGCTGGCGGCGTACGACGCCGGGCTGCGCGACGAGGCCGAGATGTCCGGGGCCCGGCAGTGGCACCGCCGCGGACCCCTCGCGGTCGGCGTCTTCGACCACGGGGGCTTCGTGTCCTACCGCGACCTCGGCGGTCTCGACGGGGACGCGCTCGACGACCTCGTGGCCTCCACGGTGGCGTGGTTCCGCGAGGAGACCGACGTCGCCGAGGTCGAGTGGAAGACCCGCGGGCACGACCTGCCCGCCGACCTCCCGGCTCGGCTGGAGGCGCACGGGTTCGAGCCCGACGAGGTCGAGACGGTGATGGTCGGCCGGGCCGTCCTGCTCGCAGCCGACGTCCCGCTGCCCGCCGGCGTGCACGTACGTCGGGCAGGTGATGGCCGGGACCTGCGCGTCGACCTGGAGGCGACCGGCCGGCTGCAGGCGGAGGTCTTCGGCACCGCGATGCGCGATCTCGAGGAGCGTCTCCGCACCCTCACCGAGCACCCCAACCGCACCGGCGTGTGGCTGGCCGAGACCGACGACGGCACCGTGGTCTCCGTGGGCCGGCTCGAGGTCGTGCCCGGCACCGGCTTCGCCGGGCTGTGGGGCGGGGCGACCCGGGAGGAGTGGCGCGGCCGCGGGATCTACCGCGCCCTGGTCGCCGCGCGGGCGCGGGCCGCGCTCGCGATGGGCGCCGAGCTCGTGCACAGCGACTGCTCGGCCATGTCGCGCCCGATCCTCGAGCGCAGCGGGCTGGTGCCGGTCACCACCACGACGCCGTACGTCTGGCGGCGGGCGGGCGCCACGGGCTGAGCCGGCGGTAGGAGCGGGGGCGTCAGCCCCGCAGCCGGGCGCGCAGGGACTCGACGGTGCCCTGGGTGATCCGCAGGCCGTCGTACAGGTATCCCTCGAGGTCGCCGAAGTGCTCGGCGACGGCCGCGTCGGCCTCGGCGAGGTAGGCGGTGTCGGCGACCATGACCGTCTCGTAGACCGCGACCTTGTCCTCGCCGAGGTGCTCACGGACCATCGCGAGGTACTTCGCGCGGGTGCCGTCGAAGCGGTTGGTCAGCAGGTAGTCCTCGACGACGGTCTCCTCCGGCACCCCGCAGGCACGCAGCAGCAGCGCGCTGGCCCAGCCCGTGCGGTCCTTGCCGGCGGTGCAGTGGAAGAGCTGGGGGTGCTCGGCGTCAGCGAGCACGGTCAGCAGCTCGCCGAACGCGGCCCGCGCGCCGTCGTCCTCGACGAAGACGCGGTAGACCCGCTTCATCGTCGCCAGGCCCTCCGCGCGGGAGGTGAGGGTCGCGACGTCGTCCATGGGGATGCCGGGCACCCGCACGTGGGTCCAGGTCGCGCCGGGAACTTCGGCGTCGGGGTGCGCCTCCACCTCCGGGTGGTCGCGCAGGTCCAGCACGTCGCGGATGCCGAGGTCGCGCAGCGCCCCGGCGTCGACGTCGCTGAGCTGCAGCTCGTTGGAGCGGAAGAGCACGCCGCGGCGCAGTCGTACGCCGTCGACGGTGAGGTAGCCCGGGCCGGCCACGTCGCGGAAGTTGTCGGCACTGGCCAGCCGGGTCAGCTCGTAGCCCTCGTCGGCCTGCTCGTCCACGGGGGAAGCATGTCAGGTGCCGCCCGACCGCGTGACAGGTCGGCCCGGGCCGGGGAGACTGCGCGGGTGATCCGCTACCTGCCCGCCGTCGTGGCCTTCGCCCTGGCCGTCTTCTGCCTGGTCGACGTGATCGGCACCCGCGAGCCGCGGAACCTGCCGAAGTGGGCGTGGATCGTGATGATCCTGCTCTTCCCGCTCCTCGGCTCCCTGGTCTACCTCTTCGTCGGCCGGCCCAAGCCCGTGCCGCCGGCGTCCTCGCCGTACGCCGAGTACGACCGGCCCGGCCGGATGTCGGCCTCCGACCCGGCCAAGGACGCCGAGTTCCTGCGCCAGGTCCGGGCCCGGGCCGAGGAGCAGCGGGCGCGCGCGAGGTACGAGGCCGAGGAGAAGCGGCGCCACGAGCAGGGTGGGGCCGGCGAGCCGGGCGAGCAGCCGGGCTGATCCCCGGTCCCAGCAGCACCGACGCTCAGCCCACGCCCAGGGCGCGGGCGGCGTCGGCCGCGGCGTCCGGACCGGCCGCGAGCCGGACCAGCAGGAGGCCGTCGACCAGGGCGAGCGCGGCCCTGGCCTGCGACCAGCGCTCCTCGTCCGGTCCGGGCAGGCGGCCGGCGAACCAGGCGGTCCAGGCCTCCGCGACCGCGCGCGCCGCCTCGGGGTACGGCGGGGTGCGGACCGCCGCGAGGCCGAGCGCCTCGACGTACACCGCGACCGTCGGGTCCGCGCCTCCCTGGCCCACCGCAGCCCAGACCCGCCGGGCCAGCTCCCGGTGGTCGCCCGGCTGCGCGCCGTCGAGCACAGCACGCGCTCTTCAACGTCCCCTTCGCCCTGCTGCTCGGACTGCCGCTGGCGCGCCCGAGGTCCACGCCCACCAGCCCCTGAGCCCGGTCGGGCCCTACCCTCGCGGCATGACATGGCCACGCGTGGACGGGATGCGGTCGCTGGAGCTGGGCTCCCCGGGCGAGATGCGGGCACGCCTCAACGGCCTGGTGATCGAGGGTCGCAAGCGGGCGACGGCCGGGCTGGTCGAGGAGTACGAGCAGGAGGGCGAGGCCTTCGAGCACGTCGGCGAGCGACTGGTGCTGCTGCACGACGACGGCACTCCCGCCGGCACGGTCGAGGTCACTTCGGTGGAGCTGACGACCTTCGGCGAGGTGCCGTGGGAGTTCGCGCAGTCGGAGGGGGAGGGACACCGCGACCTCGAGCACTGGCGAGAGGGTCACCGCCGGTTCTGGGCCTCGGAGGGTCGCGAGGTCCACGACGACACGTCCCTGCTGATGATCGGGATCCGGTACGTCGGCTGACCGGCCTCGGGCGGCGACCGGTCCGGCCGGGACAGCGCGGCGGGAGCGGCTCGAACACCTACGCGGCTCCGCACTCGGATTCCGCAACCTCACCAGCTACATAGCCAGATGCCTACTCGCAGCCGGTGGGTTCAGGCCCCGACTACACCCTGAACTCGGATGAGCCCGATCAGAGCGCGGCGTACACCGCTTCCTCGAAGTCTCCGTAGAGCTTCCAGGCCTCGTGACGCGTGATGAAGGGCAGCGAGTTGGTGTAGATCGAGGCGCAGATGCCGGTCGTGCGGTCGATGAAGAAGTGGGTGTTGAAGAGCCCCGCCCACGACCCGGTGCCGGCGCGGCGGCGGCCAGGGATGTCGTGGCTGTTGAGCAGGAGTCCGTAGCCCCACTTGTGGCCGGGTCCGGCATACATCGTGTCGGTGATCGCCGGGTCCGCGGTGGGGATCTCGGCGGGGAAGTCGAGGTCGCCGATCTGGTTGGTGAAGGCGGCGTCGACCGTGGCTTCGTCCAGGATGCGCACGCCGTTGAGCTCGCCTCCCCGCAGGAGCGCCTGCTCGAAGCGGATGTAGTCGCGGGGGGTGGAGAAGAGGCCATGGCCGCCCGCCCACCAGTCGGGTTCGGGGTTGAGGATGTTGCCGGCCGACGCCCATGTGCCGTCCTCGCCCTTCACGTGGACGGTGACGGCGTTGTCCATCTGCGTCTGGTCCGGGTGGAACGTGGTGCTGCTCATGCCGAGCGGGCCCGCGATGCCCTCATCGATGACTGCGTCCAGCTTCTTGCCGGCGACGGCCTCCACGACGCGGCCGAGCCAGTCGGTGTTGATGCCGTACACGAACTCCTCCCCGGGGTGCGCCGTCATCGGCGCACCGAAGGCGGCCATCGACCCGGGTACGACGTTCGGGACGCCAGTCGCCGCTTCGTACTTCACGAGCCGGTCGTTCCAGAACCAGTACCCCAAGCCAGAGGTGTGCGTCACGAGGTGGTGAACCGTCGCCTTCGTGCGCGGCTCGACCAGGATGGGCTCGTCCCCGTCGAACCCCTCGAGCACCTTGACGTCGGCGAAGTCCGGGACGTACTCCTCCACCGGAGCGTCGAAGTCGAGTTCGCCGCGTTCCTTCTGCTGCAGCGCAGCGACGGTGCAGACCATCTTGGTCATCGACATGATGCGGAAGTGGGTGGAGGTGCCGACCGGGTCATCAGACTCTCCGGCTATGCGGACCCCGGCCCCGCCCTCGTAGAGGACGCCGTCGCGGTCGGCGACGATCGCGGCGACGTGCGGCACTGCACCGTCCGACACGGCGTCGGTAAGCACGCGGTCGATCCCGGACCCGTCGATGTGTGTGGCCATGGCTGCTCCTCAGAGTGCGGGGACGGTCTCTCCGTCCGGCTGCCGACCACCGTCTTGCAACCCGTGGCGAGTGGGAACCGACAAGACGTCTGAGTCGGAGGAGTGACGACCGCCACATGGCGGTGGCAGGCTGGCGATCCCGCCGATCTACTGAGGCGCCCGAACTGCGATTCCCTGATTGCGCACGATGTGGAGAGACCTGTGACAGCCGAGGTGCAGCCGGTCGCGCGCCCGCCGTTCGACGCCGAGCTGCGGGCCGGCCTGGCGGTGGTCGGCGGCATGTTCCCGCCGACGATCACGCCCGACCTCATCGACTTCATGCGCGTGTCGTACGCCGCCCCGCCCATCGAGGACCTCCTCTTCGCCAAGGGCATCGTCTGCACCGACGACGTGGTCGTCGCTCCGGACGGGCACGAGGTCGCCGTGTCGGTGCTGCGTCCCAAGGATGCGCCTGGTGAGCGCCCGGGGGTGGTGTATGCGCACTCGGGCGGGCTGATGTTCGGCGACCGCTTCAGCGGGATCGACCTGGTTCTCGACTGGGTGTCCGACTTCGGCGCGGTCCTTGTGACGGTGGAGTACCGGCTGGCACCTGAGCACCCGCACCCGTACCCCTTCGACGACATGTACGCCGCGCTCGAGGCCGCTGCCTCGCGTGCAGGGGACTGGGGCTTGCGGCGTGACCGCCTCGTGGTCGCGGGAGCGAGCGCCGGAGGTGGGCTCGCAGCAGGCCTTGCGCTCGCAGCCCGCGACCGAAACGGACCGGTGCTACGGGGTCAGGTACTCGACTACCCGATGCTCGACGACCGCGGCACCACGGCCTCGACCCATCAGTTCGACGGCATCGGCGTGTGGGACCGCGTCAGCAACGAGACCGGCTGGACTGCTCTGCTCGGCGACGCCCGCGGCACCGAGGCGGTGTCAGAGTACGCCGCCCCCGCCCGCGCAAGGGACCTCTCGGGCCTGCCTCCGGCATTCATCGACGTGGGTGCCGCCGAGATCTTTCGCGACGAGGCGATCGCCTACGCGGACGGGATCTGGCGTGCGGGCGGTGACGCGGAGCTGCACGTGTGGTCGGGGGCTTTCCACGCATGCGACATCTTTGCCGCCCATACCTCCGTCGGCCGCGCCATGATCCGGGCCAGGAACGACTGGGTCGAGCGGATCATCGCCGACTGAGAACCGGACTACGCTGCGCTCGCAGAAGGAGGTCGTCGTGCAGGAGCTGCTCGGCCGCATTGCCCGGCTCGACCCGAGCGCGAGCCTCGGGCTGCGCGTCATCGCCTGCTTCGACGAACTCATGGTCGGCAACGTCAACACGCGCGCGCTGCTTGCCGCTGCCGCATCGCTCGCTGGCTGCGTCGCCGGCTTCCACTCCGAGACGCCGGCAAGGACCGTGCGCATCGATCCCCGCGGCCATCACGCGGCCGACGCACGACCGGAGGTGGACCCGGCGTTCCAGCAGGATGCGAGCGACGGACTGACAGTGTGGTTGGAGCGGAACGGGGAGCGGCAGCCCAACGACGCCATCGTGCTGGAGCGACTCGCCCTGGCGGTTCGCATGCGGCACGGCCGCGGGCGTGAGAGCGACCACCGGCGCGACCTGAGCCTGCTGCTCGATCCCGAGGTGGACGTGCAGGCACGCTGCGTTTCCGCGATCACCCTCGGACTCCGTCCGGGGACGCGCTACCGAGTGGTCTGTGCGCCCCTCTTCGCCGTGTGGCCCGAGCACCCCCAGGGCCCCGAGGACGTCGTTGCAACGCGTTTCGGTGCCATCCACGCGCTGGTCCTTCCGGCCAGTGCCCACGAGGTGGCCGCTGTACCCAGCGGGGTCGGCGTCGCCACCGAGGTGGAGGACCTCCACCACTCTTTCCGCACAGCTCTCGTCGCGCTGCGGCTGTGCGATCCGCCGGCGGTCGGGTCGGTTCTGGCCGACGACTTCGGCGGACTGATCGGGCTGCTCGCCGACGCGCCGGACGGCTCCTTCCAGCCCGACGTCGCGCTGGTCGACGCAGTGATGGCCTACCCGTGGGGCGCGGAGACCTTGTCCTCGGTGGTCCGGTCGCACTCGTTGCGGCAGGCCGCTCGCGAAGCCGGCGTGCACCACAGCACGATGCAGTCGCGCCTTGAGACCGTGAACGCGACTCTCGGGTTCGACCCGTTCGAGGGCTACGGGCGCACGCGCCTTGGCACGGCGTACCTCGTCTGGCGCCTGCGCCACTCGCGCGTCTTGGACCTGCCGGCGCCTATCGCCACACCTCGAGGGTCTTGACGGCCGACATGGATCCCTTCCACGTCGTGCGCCTGGCCGGAGACGCCTTGGACCGGTGCCGCCGCCGGGTCCAACAAGACCTCCACGGCCACCGCGGCCGTCGTGACGACCCGCTGTATCGCGCCCGCCGGACCCTGCACACCGACGAGCGGGAGGGCGAGGCCTTCGAGCACGTCGGCGAGCGACCGGTGCTGCTGCACGACGACGGCACTCCCGCCGGCACGGTCGAGGTCACCTCGGTGGAGCCGACCACCTTCGGCGAGGTGCCGTGGGAGTTCGCGCAGTCGGAGGGGGAGGGACACCGCGACCTCGAGCACTGGCGAGAGGGTCACCGCCGGTTCTGGGCCTCGGAGCGTCGCGAGGTCCACGACGACACGCCCCTGCTGATGATCGGGACCCGGTACGTCGGCTGACCGGCCTCGGGCGGCGACCGGTCCGGCCGGGTCAGCCCGGCGGGAGCACCCGGGCCAGGGACTCGGGATCGCGCCCGACCACCGTCGTCCCGTCGTCGGCGGTGATGATCGGCCGCTGGAGCAGCCGCGGGTCGGCGACCAGGGCGGCGAGCCAGTCCTCGCGAGCCTCGGGGGTGCGGGGCAGGTCGGCCACTCTCGCGGCCGAGGGCTCCCCCGTGCGGGTGACGTCCCAGGGCTCCAGACCCAGCCGCTCGAGCACCGCCACGAGCTCGCCGCGGGTCGGCGGCTCCTCGAGGTAGCGCCGGACCGTGTACGCCACGCCCGCCTCGTCCAGGGCCGCCGTCGCGGCCCGGCACTTCGAGCAGGCCGGGTTCACCCAGATCTCCACGATCCCAGTCTGGCGGCAAGGGTCCCGCTCATCGCACCCGCACCTCGGTGAGGACCAGCACCCGGGCGGCGTCGGGCGTGCAGAAGTCGACGGCCATCGCCCAGTACCCGTCCTCGGCGTACGACGGCAGCGAGCGCACGGGCATCAGGGCGCCGCGCGCAGACAGGCGGCTGCCGTCGGTCGCGGTGGCACCCGAGGGCAGGACGTACTCGTCTCCGGAAGCGCCGATCGCCGTGCCTTCGGGCCAGACGACCAGCAGCGGGTCCGACGTCCCCGGGACGGTGCCCAGGAAGCAACCGCGGTCCGACACCTGCAGGCGGACGGTCAGGGGTCGGGGCCGGTGCGGGGCGTCCGGGGCGTCCGGGGCGGAAAGCTGGGGCACGCCCATCCCGCCCGACTGGTCGTCCTCGTGGGCGGGGGCCGTGGCGACAGGGGCGGTACGACCAGAGCCAGCAGGGACAGGGGCGGGCGCGGGCCCGTCGGGCTCCGGGCCGGTCCCTGACTCGGACCCCGCGCAGCCGGCGAGGGCGGAGGCGACCAGCAGGGCGAGGACGGCCGACGCCGGCGTCGCCGAGGTACGGCGTCCACTGCCGGCCGGCCGAGCGTCGTCCGTCCCACTCACGACCTTGCGACGTGCCGGCACCCCGCGAGGTTCCCACGGCTCGGCCCGGCCGGCGCCGCAGATCGCGAGGGCCCTGCTGGTCCCGCTCCAGACCGGGTACGCCCACTGTGTGGTGTTCCGGTTCAAGCAGGTGGCTGTTGGGCTTTGCCTGATGGGTGTTGGGACGTGGCGGGCACGGGGGTGCCCGGAGCGGTGCTCAGGTGGTCAGTGCGTTGTTGTGAAGTCGCTGGAGGTTGACGGCTGCTGCTGCGAGGT
>WLJH01000020.1 GCA_009701885.1 Actinomycetota bacterium | reverse complement strand
GCCGGCCCCAGGACCAGACGGACACATCGCTCGCAGGACACCCCAAGAGGGGTCACGTCGTCGAAGAGTCACACCCGGCCCCAGGAACCAGCGCCACCCTGCCAGCCAGCCCCAGGCCAGCCACCGAAAGACTCACAGTCGTCGAGACCGCCGCACCTTTCTGTGGTCGTCGACCAGAGGCAGCTCGCCCGGTCTCGACGACGGCTCGCCGAGGGCTCGCCTGCTCGACCAGCCAGACGTCGCGTCTGGGATCCGAGACGAGGCGTCGCCGGGGCTCGTTGACCCCGCGGACCTAGACCAGTGGACTGGTGAGGTGCCCGCCCCCGCCACTGCCGCCGTGAGAGCCCCAGCGGCCCCGGTGCACGACCTCCTCGGTCGGCCGGCGGCGACGCGTGCGCGCCGAGCCCCGGGTGCCGGTGTCCGCGGCGCGGTGACCGACGGTGATCGCGCCGACCGGGTCGACGTCGTCGGGCAGCCACAGCTCCTCGCGCAGGTCGAGCTCGCGGTGCGGCGGCAGGCCGAAGAAGCAGGCGCCGAGGCCCTCGTCGACGGCCGTCTGGAGGATGAGCAGCGAGGCCATGGCGGCGTCCATGTGCCAGTACGGCACGTTCCAGGGGTCGCCCGCGGGGGCGCCGTTGCGGCGTCGCGTGGCGGCCTTGTCGGGCGCGGAGTAGCGCTCGAGGTAGGCCGTGCGGCTGCTGCACGGGACGATCACGACCGGCGCACGCATCATCCCCGCGAGCCACGGGTCCGGTTCGTCCACGCTGTCGGCGGTGGCGGTCCAGAAACGGCGTACGTCGTCGGGCGTGTCGAGCACGACGAAGGCCCAGCCCTGGCTGAAGCCCGCGCTCGGCGCCCGCGTCGCGTGGTCCAGCATCCGCTCCACCACGGCGGGGTCGACCGGGGCCCCGTCGGCGTAGTTGCGGACCATCCGGCGGCGGCGCACGACCTCGCGGAACTCCATGCGCGTGACGATAGGACGGCCCGGGATGACTGACTTCGAGGCGATGTGGCGTGAGATCGCACCGGTCGGCCGCTCGGCCGCGACCGGGGGCTACCTGCGCCAGCCGTGGACGAGCGCCGAGGGTGAGCTGCGCGCGTGGTTCGTCGAGGCGTGCGAGGGGCGCGGGCTGCGGGTGGAGTCCGACGGGCTGGGGAACCTGGTCGGCTGGTGGGAGCCGGCCGGGAGCTCGCCGGAGGACCGCCTCCTGACCGGCTCGCACCTCGACAGCGTGCTGGAGGGAGGCGCGTACGACGGTCCGCTCGGTGTGGTCTCGGGGCTGGCGGCGATCGACCGCATGCGCGCGCTCGGGGTCGTGCCGCGGCGACCGGTGGGGGTCGGGGTGTTCGTGGAGGAGGAGGGCTCGCGCTTCGGGCTGGCCTGCCTCGGGTCGCGGCTGCTGACCGGCGCGACGACGTGGGAGGCGGCGCGGGAGCTGCGTGACCGGGAGGGAGTCTTCCTGGCCGACGCGCTGGAGGCTGCCGACCTGCCCGGTCCTTCCGCCGACGGCCCGGACCTGCTGGCGGGTGTCACCACCTTCGTCGAGCTCCACGTCGAGCAGGGTCGTGCGTTGGTCGACCTCGGCCATGCCGTCGGGGTCGCGAGCGGCATCTGGCCGCACGGGCGCTACCGCTTCGACGTCGAGGGCGTGGCCGACCACGCCGGCACCACGCGGATGGAGGACCGCCGCGACCCGATGCTGACCTACGCGATGACGGTCCTGGCGGCCAACAAGGCGGCCCGGCTGTCGGGGGAGCGCGCGACCTTCGGACGGGTCGAGGTGCTGCCCAACGGCACCAACGCCGTGCCGTCGCGGGTGACCGCCTGGCTGGACGCCCGCGCGTCGTCCGCCGACTCGCTCGACGCGCTCGTCGAGCGGATCACCACGCAGGCGCGCGAGCGGGCCGAGCGCGACGGCACGACGCTGACGGTGACCGCGGAGTCGGTCTCGGGGCCGGTCTCCTTCGACCCCGACCTCGTCGGCCGGCTCGCCACCGGGCACGCCGGCGGCGACTGGCCGGTGCTGCCGACCCAGGCCGGCCACGACGCGGGCGTGCTCTCCGCGGCCGGCATCGCGACGGCGATGCTTTTCGTGCGCAACCCCACGGGGGTCTCCCACAGCCCGTCCGAGCACGCCGAGGTCCCCGACTGCCTGGCCGGCGTCGACGCGCTGGCCGAGTCGCTCACGAGGCTGAGCACGTGACGGCGTACCTCTTGGAACGGGCGTGGCTGCCCTCACCCGACGGCGGTCGGGTCCACGACGACGTGCTGGTCGAGGTCGCAGGCGGGCGGTTCGCGCGGGTCGAGATCGGTGCCGGCGACCCTGCTGCCACCCGCCTGCCCGGCCTCACCCTCCCCGGCCTCGCCAACGCCCACAGCCACGCCTTCCATCGCGCGCTGCGCGGGCACGTGCAGCGCGACCGCGGGACGTTCTGGACCTGGCGGAAGCAGATGTACGCCGTCGCCGAGCGCCTCACACCCGCGCTCTACCGGGAGCTGGCGACCGCGGCCTACCGCGAGATGGTGGCGGCCGGCTACACGACGGTCGGGGAGTTCCACTACCTGCACCACCGGCTCGACGGCTCCCTCCACGACCCGGCGCTGGCCATGCGCGAGGCCCTCGTCGACGCCGCCGCGACCGCCGGGATCCGGCTGGTCCTGCTCGACACCGCCTACCTGTCCAGCGGCTTCGGCGCCCCGGTGGAGGGGGTCCAGCGCCGCTTCTCCGACGGTACGGCGGCAGCCTGGTCGGCCCGCGCCGGCGCCGGTCCCGCCGCCATCCACTCGGTCCGGGCCGTGCCCCGGCACGAGCTCGGGGCCTTCCGCGGCCGCGCCCCCCTGCACGTCCACCTCTCGGAGCAGCCCGCGGAGAACGAGGCCTGCCTGGCGGCGTACGGGCTGACCCCGACGGGGCTGCTGCACGCCGAGGGCCTGCTCGGCCCCGGCACGACCGTCGTCCACGCCACCCACCTCACCGACGACGACATCGCGCTGCTCGGCCGCACGCGCACCCACGTCTGCCTGACCCCCACCACCGAGCGCGACCTCGCCGACGGCATCGGACCGGGGCGACGGCTGGCCGACGCGGGCTGCCGGCTGAGCATCGGCAGCGACAGCCACGCGGTCGTCGACCCGTTCGAGGAGCTGCGGGGGCTGGAGATGCACGAACGGCTCGCCACGGGGGAGCGTGGGCACTTCACGGCCGCCGAGCTGCTCGACATCGGCACCGCCCACGACGTCCTGGGCGTCCCCGACGCGGGTCGGATCGAGGTCGGCGCGCGCGCCGACCTGGTCACCCTCGACGCCTGCTCACCCCGCACGGCCGGCACCGGGCTCAATGGTGAGGCCGACGAGCACATGGCCGTCTTCGCTGCCACCGCTGCCGACGTCACCCACGTCCTGGTCGACGGCCGGGTCGTCCACCGCCGCGGCGACGAGCCCGAGGTCGGCCGCCTCCTCGCCGAGGCGATCGCCGCCGTCCGGGCCCGCCCATGACCGCCGAGCAGTCACCTTCCTGCGGCCGACCAGTCACTTTCTCGGGTCCGACCGGTCACTGCCGTGGAAGTCGCGGCGACAAACTGACTGGTCGAGGTCGAGGACGTGACTGCTCGGCCGTGAGGTGGGGGAGGGAGAGGGCATGACGGCGACGGTCATCACCGGGATCGGTGAGCTGGTCACCAACGACCCTGACCGGGACGGGCTGCTGGGGATCGTCAGCGACGCGGCGCTCGTCGTCGAGGGCGACCGCATCGCGTGGGTGGGCCCGGCGGTGGACGCGCCGGCCGCCGACGCCGCGGTCGACGCCGGGGGGCGCGCGGTGCTGCCCGGGTTCGTCGACAGCCACAGCCACCTGGTCTTCGCCGGCGACCGGGCGCGCGAGTTCGCGGCACGCATGAGCGGCACGCCGTACGCCGCCGGGGGGATCCGCACGTCGGTGGCCGCGACCCGCGCCGCCACCGACGAGGAGCTGCTCTCGCGTGCCGCGAGGCTGGTGCAGGAGATGCTGCGGCAGGGCACGACGACGGTGGAGATCAAGTCCGGCTACGGCCTCACCACCCGCGACGAGGCGCGCTCGCTCGCCGTCGCGCGCCAGCTGACCGAGCACACGACCTTCCTGGGCGCGCACGTCGTGCCCGAGGAGCACGCCGACGACCCGGCCGGCTACGTCGCGCTCGTGACCGGGCCGATGCTCGAGGCGTGCGCGCCGCACGCGCGCTGGATCGACGTGTTCTGCGAGGCCGGTGCCTTCGATGTCGACCAGGCCCGGGCCGTGCTCGACGCCGGCGAGGCCGCGGGCCTGCGCGGGCGGCTGCACGCGAGCCAGCTGGGGCCGGGCCCCGGCGTACGGCTGGCCTGCGAGCTCGGGCTGCTCGCCGTGGACCACTGCACCTACCTCGAGCCGGCCGACGTCGACGCCCTGCGCGACTCCGGGACGATCGCGACCCTGCTGCCGGGGGTGGAGTTCTCCACCCGGCAGCCGTACCCCGACGCCCGGGCCCTCCTCGCCGCCGGTGTGCGGGTCTCGCTGGCCAGCGACTGCAACCCGGGCTCGTGCTTCACCTCCTCGATCCCGTTCTGCGTCGCGCTCGCCGTGCGCGAGATGGGCATGAGCCCCGCCGAGGCGGTGCACGCGGTCACCGCGACCGCCGCGGCCGCGCTCGACGAGGACGGCCCCCGCGGGGTCGGCCGGATCGTCCCCGGCCGCCGCGCGGACCTGGTGCTCCTCGATGCTCCGAGCCACGTCCACCTCGCCTACCGCCCCGGCGTCCCGCTCGTCGCAGGGGTCTGGCAGAGGGGACGCCCGGTCGTCTGACCCAGGCTCGGTGACTCGGCGCTGGTCCAAGGGTGACTCGGCGCCGATTCGAGCGTGAGTCGGCGCAGGTTCGAGCAGGCGTCGAACCAGCGCCGAGTGAGCGGGTCAGTAACCCCGGGGCTTCCCGTCGCGGCGCAGCCAGTCGTCGAAGAGCTCGTCCAGCTGCTCCCCGGAGACCTTCTCGGCCAGCCGCTCGAGGTCGCGGGTGCGGACGTTGTCGTAGGCGAAGTCGGCCGCCCAGCGGCGGGCGAGGTCGAGGAAGTCGCGGGTGCCGATCTCGCGGCGCAGGGCGTGCAGGGTCATGGCGCCGCGGGCGTAGACGGGCTCACCGAAGAGGTCGGCGGGGTCGGTGAACCGCACCGGGGCCGGGCTCCACAGGTCGTCGTCGGCGTCGCGGGAGTAGAGGGCCTCGAAGTGCTCCTGCGGGGTGCGGCCGCCGCGCGCGCCGGACCACATCCACTCGGCGTAGGTGGCGAAGCCCTCGGCCAGCCAGATGTCGTGCCAGTCGGTGAGGGTCACGGAGTTCCCGAACCACTGGTGCGCGGTCTCGTGGACGACCGTCGAGGTGTCCGCGCCGTCGGGCGGGTAGAACGGTCGGCCCTGGGTCTCGAGGGCGTAGCCGACGTACGCGTCGTCCACGACGTGCCCGCCGGAGGAGAAGGGGTAGGGGCCGAAGAGCTCCTCGCAGAACGCGATGACCTCGGGCAGCACCTCCCGCGCGCGCTCGGACGCACCCACCAGGGAGTCCTCGAAGAACCACAGCGGCAGCCGCCGCCCGTCGACGGAGGTCACCGAGGACTCCACGACGTCGTAGCGGCCGAAGCCGACCACCGCCAGGAACGTCGACATCGGCTCCTCCTGGCGCCAGGTCCACGTCGTACCGGTGCCGTGCGGAGCGGTCCCGACCAGCTCACCGTTGGCGACCGCGGAGTACCCCGCCGGCGCCGAGAGCCGGTAGGTGAAGCGGGCCTTGTCGCCGGGGGTGTTGTTGGAGGGCAGCCAGCTCATCGCGCCGACGGGTTCGTTGATCGCGATCGCGCCGTCGGTGGTGCGCACCCAGCCCTCGGTGCTGCCGTCGGCGTCCACGACCTCCGGGGGCCGCCCGTCGTAGGAGACCGTCACGCTGAAGCGGCCGGCGTCGACCACCGCCGACGGTGTCACGACCAGCTCGGTGCCCTCGCGCGTGGACCGCGCCGGCTGCCCGTCCACCACCACGGAGGTGACCCGGGCGCCGTCGAAGTCGAGGTGGAAGCTGCGCAGCGCGGTGCGTGCCACCGCGCGGATCCGCACGGTCGCGATCGCCCGGTTCGTCGTCGGCTGGTAGTCGATGCTGACGTCGTAGGCCCGCACCTGGTAGCCGGCGTTGCCCTGCCCGGGGAAGAGCGTCTCCCGCGGCGCCGCGACCGAGGACCCGCCCAGCAGCCCGACGAGGAGGGACCCGGCGAGGCCGGCAGCGAGCGCCGACGTCGTACGCCGCGGGGTGGAGGTCACCCGAGGACGATATGCGCTCGCGCGCGACCGCGTGGCGGTGTCAGCATTCCCTCTCGTGATGACCCGGTGGTGACGCAGTGATCGCCCGGCTGCGTGCCCTGCGCGTCGACGTCACCCCGCTGCGCACCTCCCGCGACTTCCGGCTGCTGCTGGTGGCGGGGACGGTGTTCTACCTCGGCGCGATGGTCACCTACGTCGCCATCCCCTACCAGGTCTACACGCTCACGGGCTCCAACTTCCTGGTCGGTGCGATCGGCATCGCCGAGCTCGTGCCCCTCGTCGTCTTCGGCCTGTACGGCGGTGCGCTGGCCGACCACGTGGACCGCCGCCGCCTCCTGGTGTGGACCGGGCTGGCCCAGGCCGCGGCGACGGCCGTGCTCGCGGCCAACGCCTTCGGTGCCTTCGGCGACCCGAGCGTGCCGCTGGTCTTCGTGGTGGCCGTCGTGCTGGTCTCGACGTCCGCGATGCAACGGCCCTCGCGCGAGGCGCTGATGCCGCGCACGGTCCGCCACGACGAGCTGGTCGCCGCCAACGCGCTCTTCAGCCTGGGGATGCAGGTCGGGGTGCTGCTCGGCCCGGCCATCGGCGGCCTGCTCATCGCCTACGTCGGTCTGGGCTGGTGCTTCGTCGTCGACATCGTCGGCCTGGTGCTCGCCACCGTGATGTACGCCGCGATGCGCCCCTACCCCCACCGCGCCGAGACCACGCCGCCCTCGCTGTCCGGCGTCGCCGAGGGCATGCGGTACGCCGTCGGCCGCCGCGACCTGCTCGGCACCTACCTCGTCGACATCGCCGCGATGGTGCTGGCCTTCTCGGTCGTGCTCTTCCCTGCGCTGGTCTCGGAGGTGTTCGCGCGCCCCGAGCTGCTGGGGCTGCTCTACTCGGCGGAGACCGTCGGGGCGCTCGTCGCGACCGCCCTCTCCGGCTGGACCGCGCGCGTGCACCACCACGGGCGCGCGATCGTGCTCGCCGCGGCGGCGTACGGCGGGTTCATCGCGCTGGCCGGGCTGATGCCGTCGTTCTGGCTGGTCGCGCTGGCGCTGGCCCTCGCCGGGGCGGCCGACATGATCTCGGGCGTCTTCCGCTCGACCGTGTGGAGCCAGACGATCCCGGAGGCGATGCGTGGGCGGCTGGCCGGCATCGAGATGCTGTCCTACTCCCTCGGCCCGCTCGGCGGCCAGGTGCGCGCCGGCGTCACCGCCGACCTCTGGTCGGTGCGCGGCGCGATCACCTCCGGTGGCATCGCGTGCGTGGCGGGCGTGACGCTCACCGCCGTGTGGCTGCGCGACTTCTGGTCCTACGACACGCGCACCGACGAGCACGCGGTCGCCGAGCGGGAGGCGCGGGCAGCGGCGGGGGAGGTGTGAGGCGGTGGGGATCCCCGGATATCAGGCTCTCCTGCCGGTTCGGGAGGGTTGCAACCCCTGACAAGGGGCAGGAAGGCCTGATGTCCGGGGATCCCTCCGGCCGCGCCGGCGCCGCCCGGGCTACCGGTCGAACGCCGCCCGCACCTGGGTCTCCGAGAGTCCGTAGTCCTTGAGCGAGTAGCGGTGCGACGGCTTGGCGTGCCCGGTGCGCGCCTCCTCGTCGATCGCCTTCACGACCGCCTCGGCCTCGGCCGACAGGGTCAGCCCGAAGGCGTCGTACACACCGCGCACCGTGCCCATCGGGTCGGCCTGCAGGTCGGCGAAGTCGACGTCGACGAACTGGGCGGAGTCGTAGCGCGGCCGCGCGTCGTGGAAGGCGTGGTAGGCCCGGGACCACAGGTCGAGCTGCGTGTGGCCGATGACGCCGCCGACGTAGGTGTCGCTGTGGCCGGCGGTGGTGGCGGCCGACAGGGAGCACGACGAGGCGATGCAGACGACCGGGTCGCGGCGCGTGTAGACGACGAGCGCGTCGGGATAGACCGTCATCAGCGCATCCAGCGCGGTCATGTGCGAGGGGTTCTTCAGCACCCAGCGCTTCTCGGGGTCGTTCAGCCCGATCAGCTGGAGGTTCGCCTTGTGCCGCTCGTAGGCGTCGGTCCAGTCCTGGCCCTTGAGCCACTCGGTGTAGCGCGGCAGGTTGGCCAGCGACTCGTAGGAGTTGGACTTGCCGGTCTGGCGCAGCAGCCGCCAGCACTCCTCCTCCGAGGTCGCGTCCATGTAGTGGATCCCCATGAAGTCGGGGTCCTCGACGTGGTGCGCGGCGAAGGCCTGCTGCATCGCGGCGAAGATCGGGTCGGACTCCCAGGTCTCCCGCGGCGGCCGCGGCTGGGGGTACTGCGTCAGCCACATCTCCAGCCCCTGGTGCGCGGGGTCCGCGGCGAGCAGCCGGTGCAGCGCGGTCGTACCGGTGCGCGGCAGGCCCATGACGAAGATCGGCCGCTCGATGGGTACGTCGGCGTGCTGGGGCAGCGCGTTGAACTGCGCCTGGGTCAGCAGCCGGCCGACCAGCGCCGACTTCACCTCCGAGCGCTGGAAGTAGTTGCCGCGCCCGGTGAGCCCGGCCTCCTCGGAGTTGAGGTCCTCGACGAGGACCCGCAGCCCCTCCTCGTGGGCCGTGCCGCCGAAGTCGTCCATCCCGACGGTCCGCACCGCCGCGGCCACGATGTCCTCGTAGCTCCCGACGTCGGCCCGCTCGCGGGTCATCACGTTGTCCGACATGTCAGTCGTGGAACTCGCCGCAGTCGACGGTCAGCATCTGCCCGGTCACCGCGGAGGCCAGGTCGCTGGCCAGGAACAGCGTCGCGCGGGCGACCTCCTCCGAGGACGCGAGTCGCTTGAGGTCGGTGGGTGCCGCCTTCTCGGCGTACACCTCCTCGTGCGTCTTGTTCTCCACCGCGGCGAGGAAGTCGAAGTAGCCGCGGTTGACGTCCTCGTAGATGTACGACGGCGCGACGCTGTTGACCCGGATCCCGCGCGGCCCGAGCTCGGTCGCCAGCGACGACGCGAGGTGCTCCAGGGCGCCCTTGGAGAGCTTGTACCCGGCGTACTCCGGCTGGCTGGAGAAGGCCACGCACGAGTTGAGCATGATGATGGAGCCCTTCGACTCCGCCAGGGCGTCGGCGAAGAGCGCGGAGAGCCGCAGCGGGGCGAAGACGTTGGTCTCGTTGACCTTGGCCAGCTTGCGGGGGTCGATCTGGGTGATCGGGTCCATCGGGGGGATCGCGAAGGCGTTGTTGATGACGCAGTCGACCCGGCCGAACGCCTCGAGGGTCTTGGCGACGAGGTTGGCGCGGGAGTCCTCGTCGGTGACGTCGGTGACGACGCGGGCCACCTCGGCGCCCAGCTCGCGCAGCTCCGCCGCGACCTCGTCGAGGCGGGACTCGGTGCGGCTGGCGATGACCAGCTTGGCGCCCATCTTGGCGGCCTCGACGGCCAGCGATCGCCCGAGCCCA
The DNA here is from genome assembly GCA_009701885.1 of Actinomycetota bacterium. Classification (GTDB taxonomy): domain Bacteria; phylum Actinomycetota; class Actinomycetes; order Propionibacteriales; family Nocardioidaceae; genus Nocardioides. The sequence continues at coordinate 56,327 of WLJH01000020.1, read as the reverse complement.
GGCCCGATCCCGGAGACCACGATCACCTTCCCGGCGAGCAGCGGGACAGGGGAGTAGCGCTCCTCGATCGAGGTGTCGTGGGCCTCGGCGTATCCGAGCTCGGTCATCAGCTGATCATCCTTCGTGCGACGGCGCGCTGCCGGGCGGCGATCCGCTCGGCGTACTCGCTCTGGGTGAGGGGGGACAGGTGGGGGAGGAGCCCGGGCACCTCGGAGAGCTTGACCACCTCGACGGTCGGCCCGTCCTCGGGCCCGAGGTCGCGCTCGAGGCGCTGCCAGCGCAGCATCATCGAGCCGGTGCGGTGGCCGGTGGTCTCCAGCCAGTTCGCGAGGTACGGCGCCGCCGGGTCGCCGGAGGGCGGGTGCTCGGAGACGACGAACCGCATCACGCCGTCGGGGTCGCAGGCCGCCTGCGCCTTGGTCAGCGAGGTCTGGTGGGTCTCGTAGTCGGTCGAGGCGTACCAGTCGGACCCGACCTGGATCGCCTGGTAGGCCGCTTCGTCGCAGCGGGGGACCGAGACGACCATCGCCTCGTCCTCGGCCAGCGCGTAGTGGCCGATCGAGGACCGCTGCGAGGAGAGCCCGCCGGGGGTGGACTGCGGCGCGGTGAGGGTGTTGACCGGCTCGGCGTACTGGAACCAGTGGGGGAAGGCGAACCACGTGCGGATCGAGGAGGTGATCGAGCGGGCGGCCACCTCGTACTTCTTGGTCAGCAGCTCGCGGGTGAGCGGCCTGGCCGGCTGCCCGAGCGTGTCGGTGCGCTCGATGGTGATCCAGCCGGGCTCCTCGGCGTCCCAGTCGCAGAACACCTCGCGCACGATCAGCGTCTTGGCGCCCGGCTCGGCGACGTAGGTGAACTCGAAGGACCCGTCGGCGTCGCGCTCCAGCTCGCGGTCGTCGAAGGCCATGAGCGAGGTGGCCGCGGAGTCGGCGGTGTAGGCGCCGCCCATGACCTGGAACGACAGGTCGGCCGAGGTGCCGCGACGGCCGCGGACGACGTACTCCACGCCCTCGCGGAGGTAGGCGTTGAAGTAGATCGCGTCGGGGTTGTCCAGGCCCTGTCGCGAGAACTGGTGCGTGGGCTGGACGAACAAGGGCCGGTCGAGGTCGTAGTCGAAGGCGGTCTGCATCGCCATCCGGATCCGGCCGGCGAGGTAGTCGTAGCCCTCGAGCAGGTCGGCCTCGGAGCGGATGAACGGCGCGGCCGCGACCAGCCGCTCGCCCTCGGCGATGGCCTCGCGCAGGGGGGCGGTGAGGTCCCAGGAGCCGTCGGTGCCGGGGACGTCGGGGTTGGCAGAGGGCTCGGTGCCGTGGGGGGCGTGCGTCATGACAGCGCTCCCGGGCTCAGCCGTTGACCTTGGTGATGACGTTCTCGGCGTACTGCTCGAGGTTGCGGATCTTGGTCTCCAGCGGCTCGGTGTCGGGACCCTTGATGTAGGGGACCCGGAAGCCGACGATGCAGTCGGTGACGCCCTTGTCCTCCAGGCGCTTGATCCCGTCGACGGAGTAGGCGTCGAAGGAGATGACGTGCACCTCGAAGTCGTCGCGGGTGTCGCCCTCCTCCTCGCGGATCTCCTTCAGCCGCACGAGCAGGCGGTCCAGCTCCTCGCCGTCGCCGCCGGCGTGCATCCAGCCGTTGCCCTTGCGCACGGCCCGACGCAGCGCGGCGTCGACGTGGCCGCCGACGAGCAGCGGGATCGGTGCCGGGGCGGCCGGGCACTGCTTGAGCGACTCGATCTCGTAGAACTCCCCGGAGTAGGAGAAGTACTCGCCCGTGGTCAGGCCCTTGAGGATGTCCATGCACTCGTCCATCCGCTTGCCGCGCCTCTCCCACGGCACGCCGAGCGCCTCGAAGTCCTCGGACCACGGCGAGAGCCCGACGCCCAGGCCCAGGCGGCCACCGGAGAGGTGCGCCAGCGACGAGGCCTGCTTGGCGACCAGCACCGGCGGGCGGACGGGCAGCTTCAGCACGAAGGGCGTGAGCCGCAGCGTCGTGGTGTGCGCGAAGAGGTGCGCGCACAGGATCATCGTCTCGAGGAACTCCTTGCCCTCGAGGAACTCGCGGTCGCCGGTGTCGGTGTAGGGGTACTTCGAGTTCGAGTGCTCGGGGTAGATGAGCGAGTCCGCGACCGTCATCGACGTGTAGCCGGCGGCCTCCGCGGCCTGCGCGAGGGGGGCGTAGTAGCTGGCCTGGGTCATCGCCTCGGCGTAGGTGAACCGCATGCGGTGAACAGTAGAACCTGTTCTAGATTTGTGCCAGAGTCCCGCTCGTGGACCTTCAGGAGATCAGTGACCGGCTGGAGATCGCCGACGTCGTCACCCGGTACACCCGGGCCATCGACACCGGCGACTGGGACCGGCTCGACACCGTCTTCACCCCGGACGCCGACATCGACTACGTGCAGTCCGGCGGCATCCACGACACCTATGCCGTGGTGAAGCCGTGGCTGGCCGAGATGCTGCCCGCCTTCTTCCCGCACCGCATGCACACGATCGGCCAGGTCGACGTGCCCTGGACCCCGGGCGCGGACGAGCTCGAGGTCTGCGCCTACTTCGACAACCCGATGCCGATGGACGACGGCCAGGGCGGCACCAAGATCGTCGAGGTCGGCGGGATCTACCACCACACGATGGTCCGCACCCCCGACGGCTGGCGCTCGCGCAAGCTGGTCGAGCAGGTCGTCTGGAAGCGCGGCCTGTAGTGGGCCTGCCCGAGGAGCGCCCGCCCGGCCTGGACTCCCCGATGACCGCGCGGCTCATCAAGTACGGCGCCAAGGCCCAGGTCGCGGTCTTCCGCGCCACCAATGGGCGGATCGGGCGCTACTGGCGCATCGGCGCCGGCTGGAGGAAGCCCGTCCCCACGCTGTTGCTGCACCACGTCGGCCGGAAGTCCGGCACCGAGTTCACCACCCCGCTGCTCTACCTCCGCGACGGCGAGGGGCCCGGTGCCGACCTGGTCGTCGTCGCCTCGCAGGGCGGGCTGCCCAAGAACCCGCAGTGGTTCCACAACCTCGTGGCCGGCCCCGACTGCGCCGTCAGCCTCCCCGGCCGCCGCCGCGTCCCCGTGCACGCCCGGCAGGCCTCGCCCGAGGAGAAGGCCGCGCTCTGGCCCCGGCTGGTGGACCTCTACGCCGACTTCGCGAAGTACGCCGAGTGGACCGACCGGGACATCCCGGTCGTCGTCCTGAGCCCCCGCTGAGCCCGGCCGAGCGCGGGTCCGGCTTGGCTCGACCCGCCCCGGACGCGATGATGGACGGGTGATCGACCGGCTGCGCGACGAGGACCACCCCGTGCTGACGGGCCTGGTCGCCCTCGTGGCGGTCGGGCTGGTCGTCGGACTCGTGCTCGGGGGTGTCGCTCTCGGCGCGACGCGCGTGCTCGGTGTCGGCGGCGAGGACACCTCGGCCACCGCCAGCGACGACGTCGACTTCTTCCTCCCCAAGCCGTCCCCGACCGACGGCCCCTCGGGCCCGCTCATCACCCTCGCGCCCGAGGACGGCGGCTCCTCGGAGTCGGCGTCCACCGAGCCCGAGCCGGAGGAGACCGAGGAGGCCGAGGACGCCGAGGGCGAGATCACCCTCACCGTCGGGCAGGCCAGCGTCGGCGTCATGCAGAACATCGACCTGACGGGCGTCTACCCCGGGGGCGAGGGTGCGGTGCTGCAGGTGCAGAAGTTCAGCGGCGGCTGGCAGGACTTCCCGGTCACGGCCGTGGTCAGCAACGAGACGTTCGCGACGTACGTCCAGACGAGCACCCAGGGCGTCAACCGTTTCCGGGTCGTCGACAACGACAGTGGCGTGACGTCCAACGAGATCAAGGTGACGGTCGGCTGATGGCCGACCGGCGTCACGGCCCGGCCGCCCTGCTGCTGGCCGGTACGACGCTGGTCGCGCTGGGCCTGGTCGGGTGCAGCGACGACGAGCCCGCCGTCGGCAGCAATGGCGACGGTGACCCCGCTGCCGGGCTCCAGGTCCGCCCCGTCCTTGGCATGCTCGCCGAGCTCGAGTGCGAGCCGCGAGACGTGCCGGAGCCTCCCGGCAACACCGCCGCCGACGAGGAGGCCGCGCTGTGCGACCTCGACGGCTCCGGCTACCGGCTCGGGCCCGCCGTCGTGGGCCAGGAGGGCGTCGAGGCCGCCGACCTCTACCGCACGGGCGACGCCTGGCGGATCCAGGTGACCCTCGACCCCGAGGCGTCCGACGCGGTCGCGGGGCTCGCCGAGGACGCCGCGTCCTCGGACAGCCAGGTCGCGCTCGTCGTCGACGGCCTCGTCCTCAACGCGCCCACCGTCGGCGGCACGATCGGCGGCACGCTGCAGCTGATCGGCAGCTGGACCGGCGCCCAGGCCGAGGACTACCGCGCGCGGATTACGCCGTAGCCCCCGCCCGGGGCCGGGTGGTCGGCCAGCCGGTCACTCCGGCATGTAGTCGAAGGTGTCGGGGTCGGGGCCGCGGCGACCCGAGGGGCCACGGTCCAGCGCGCTGATCTGCGCGACCTCCTCCGGGCTCAGCTCGAAGTCGAAGATCGCGAAGTTCTCCTCCATGCGCTCGCGCTTCATCGACTTCGGGAAGACGATGTCGCCGCGCTCCACGTGCCAACGCAGGGTCACCTGCGAGGGGGTCTTGCCGTGCGCCGCGGCGATCTTGCCGATGACCTCGTCGTCGAGCACGGCGCCCTGCGCGATCGGGCTCCACGCCTCGACCTCGACCCCGTGCCGGATCGACGCCGCCCGGGCCTCCTCGTTGGGGAAGTAGGGGTGCACCTCGATCTGGTTCACCACCGGCACTAGGCCGGTCTCCTCGACGATCCGGTCGAGGTGCGCGGGCTGGAAGTTCGACACGCCCACCGACGTCGCGCGCCCGTCGGCCACGAACTCGCCCAGCGTGCGCCAGGTCGAGACGAAGTCGCCGTCGTACAGCGTCGGGAGCGGCCAGTGGATGAGGAACAGGTCGACGCGGTCCAGACCGAGCTCGGTGAGCGTCTGGTCGAAGGAACGGCGGGCGTCGTCGGGGCGGTGGAAGCCGTTGTTGAGCTTGGAGGTCACGTAGAGCTCGTCGCGGGCGATGCCGGAGTCGGCGATGGCGCGGCCGACGCCGGCCTCGTTCTGGTACATCTGCGCGGTGTCGATGTGGCGGTAGCCGACCTCGAGCGCCGTGCTCACGGTGGCGGCCGTCTCCTCGGGCGGCACCTGGAACACGCCGAAGCCGAGCTGCGGGATCGTCGTCTGGTCGTGCAGGGTGATCGTGGGAACGGTCATGCCCTCCACAACACCAGCCGGTGGAGCGCTATTCACCACCCACCGGGGGTCGTGAGGACCCTCACGCCACAATGGCCGGGTGCACTACACCGAGTACGACACCCGCCTCGCGGCCTACGCCGTCGTCACCGACGACAAGGGCCGGGTGCTGCTCGCGCTGTGGAACGAGGGCTCGCGCCGGCAGTGGACCCTGCCCGGAGGCGGCCTGGAGCTGCACGAGCGCGCCGAGGAGGGCGTGGTCCGCGAGGTGCTCGAGGAGACGGGGTACGACGTCGAGCTCGACGCCCTGCTGGGGGTGGACTCCTACGTGTTCCCGGCCGAGCGCCGCGCGGTCGGCACCGACCGGCCGATGAAGGCCTTCCGGGTGCTCTACCGCGCCCACGTCGTCGGGGGCGAGCTCACCCACGAGGAGGACGGCAGCACCGACGAGGCGGCGTGGTTCCCGCTCTCCGAGGTCCCCTCGCTGGACCGGGTCTCGGTCGTCGACATCGCCCTGGGGATGGCCGGGCTCAGGTAGCCGTCGGGACCAGGAAGCGCTTCTTGGCCGACACGGTCGGCCCGACGCCGACCAGCGGGAGCTCGGGGTCGGGGAAGCCGCCGCACGCGCGGATGGTCGCCTCGGAGGCGGCGTTGTCGAGGTCGCAGGTGACTAGGGCCTCCTCGACCCCGAGGGCGGCCAGGATCCCCAGGGAGCCGCGCAGGATCGCCGTGGCGTGGCCCCGCCGCCGGTACGCCGGCCGCACGCCGTACCCGACGTGACCGCCCCAGGTGGACAGGAAGTCGTTGAGCTCGTGGCGGATCGAGACCCGGCCGACCAGCGTGCCGCCCACCTCGGCGGCCAGGAACGAGGCCGGGACGAAGCCCGGGTCCAGGCGGCGGCCGTGCCGCTGGTCCTCCAGCCGCTCGACGTACTCCGCCCAGCTCTCCTCGGGCCCGCCGTCGGCGCGCTGCTCGAGCAGGAAGTCGAAGTGGTCGTGCGCGAGCTCGGCGTGGGCGGCGCGGGCCTCGGTCTCGTCGTCGAGGCGGAACGGGCGCAGCACGAGCGTGTCCATGCCCCGAGCAGACCACGGGAATGGATCCCGCCGCGAATGCATTGAGCCCAGTGAGCAAAGTTGAGTGCGATGGACTCAGGTAACTTGCCTGACGATCTGGAGCGACGCAGACTGGGCTCGTATCCCTGAGAACTCTTCTAGCTGGAGGTAGCACCCATGGCGCGTGCCGTCGGTATCGACCTGGGCACCACGAACTCCGTGGTGTCCGTCCTGGAGGGTGGCGAGCCCACCGTCATCGCCAACGCCGAGGGCGCCCGGACGACCCCGTCCGTCGTCGCCTTCGCCAAGAACGGCGAGGTCCTCGTCGGTGAGGTTGCCAAGCGGCAGGCCGTCACCAACGTCGACCGCACCATCCGCTCGGTCAAGCGCCACATGGGCACCGACTGGAAGCAGAAGATCGACGACAAGGACTTCACGCCGCAGCAGATCAGCGCGTTCGTCCTGCAGAAGCTCAAGCGTGACGCCGAGGCCTACCTCGGCGAGACCGTGACCGACGCGGTCATCACCGTGCCGGCGTACTTCTCCGACGCGCAGCGCCAGGCCACCAAAGAGGCCGGCGAGATCGCGGGCCTCAACGTCTCGCGCATCGTCAACGAGCCCACCGCTGCCGCCCTGGCCTACGGCCTGGACAAGGGCGAGGACCAGATGATCCTGGTCTTCGACCTCGGTGGCGGCACGTTCGACGTCTCCCTGCTCGAGGTCGGCGAGGGCGTCGTGGAGGTCAAGGCGACCTCCGGCGACAACCACCTCGGTGGCGACGACTGGGACTCGCGGATCGTCGACTGGATGGTCAAGAAGTTCAAGGACGGCAACGGCGTCGACCTGGCGGCCGACAAGATCGCCAAGCAGCGCCTGCAGGAGGCCGCGGAGAAGGCCAAGATCGAGCTCTCCTCCTCCAGCGAGACCACCATCCACCTGCCCTACATCACCCACGGCGAGTCCGGCCCGCTGCACTTCGAGGAGCGGCTGACCCGTGGTGAGTTCCAGCGGCTGACCGCCGACCTGCTCGAGCGCACCAAGGCGCCGTTCCAGGCCGTGCTCAAGGACGCCGGCGTCGCGGTCTCCGCGATCGACCACGTGGTCCTGGTCGGTGGCTCGACCCGCATGCCCGCCGTGACCGACCTGGTCAAGGAGCTGCTCGGCGGCAAGGAGCCCAACAAGGGCGTCAACCCCGACGAGGTCGTCGCCAACGGTGCGGCCCTGCAGGCCGGCGTGCTCAAGGGCGAGGTCAAGGACGTCCTGCTGCTCGACGTCACCCCGCTGTCGCTGGGCATCGAGACCAAGGGCGGCGTCATGACCACCCTCATCGAGCGCAACACCACGATCCCGACCAAGCGCTCGGAGATCTTCACGACCGCCGACGACAACCAGCCCTCGGTGGAGATCAAGGTCGCCCAGGGCGAGCGCCAGATGTGGAGCCAGAACCAGCCGCTGGGCAACTTCGAGCTCACCGGTCTGCCGCCGGCGCCGCGGGGCGTGCCGAAGATCGAGGTCACCTTCGACATCGACGCCAACGGCATCGTCCACGTCACGGCGAAGGACCAGGCCTCCGGCAAGGAGCAGTCGATGACCATCTCCGGCGGTTCGGCGCTGTCGAAGGACGACATCGACCGGATGGTCAAGGAGGCCGAGCAGTACGCCGAGGAGGACGCCAAGCGGCGCGCGGCCGTCGAGACCCGCAACCAGGCCGAGCAGTTGGTCTACACGACCGAGAAGTTCCTCGCCGACAACGCCGAGAAGCTGCCCGAGGACGTCAAGACCGAGGTCCAGGCCGACGTCGACGCGCTGAAGGCGACCCTGGAGAACGCCGAGGCCGACGCCGAGGAGATCCAGGCCGGCGTCACCAAGCTCGGCGAGTCCTCCCAGAAGATGGGTGCGGCGATGTACGCCGCCGCGGAGGCCGAGCAGTCCGCTGCCGGTGGCACCACCGGTGCGACCGGTGAGGCCGACGACGACATCGTCGACGCCGAGGTCGTGGACGAGACCGACGCCGCCGACGGCGCCGAGGGCCAGGACAAGTGACCCAGCCCGACGAGGGCAGCTCCACCGGCGACCGGGGGCCGCAGCACGCGGCCCCCGGCCCCGGGGGCTCCTTCGGTGAGGAGGCAGCAGAGATGACCGAGAACACCGAGGTCGAGGCCGGCGCCGAGGGCGGCGACCCCGCCGCCGAGAGCACCCCGGCCGAGCAGCAGGACCAGCCCGTGCAGGGTGACGGGCACCCGGGCGAGGCGCTCGACGTCGACCCCCTCCAGGCCGCGCACGACGAGGTGGCCGTGCTCAAGGCCGAGCTCGGCGAGCGCACGCTGGACCTCCAGCGCCTGCAGGCGGAGTTCCTCAACTACAAGCGGCGCGTGGACCGTGACCGCGACCTGGTCAAGGAGAACGCGACGTACGCCGCGCTCTCGCCGATCACCGAGGTGCTGGACACCATCGACCGGGCGCGCGAGCACGAGGAGCTCACCGGCGGCTTCAAGAGCGTCGTCGAGCAGCTCGAGCGCACTGTCGCGCAGGCCGGGCTGGTCCGCTTCGGCACGCCGGGCGACGCGTTCGACCCGAGCCTGCACGAGGCGCTCTCCCACATCGGGGAGGATCCCGACGTGGAGGTGACGACCTGCAAGGTGATCGCCAAGGCCGGCTACCGCATCGGTGACCGGGTGGTGCGGGCCGCGCAGGTCCTGGTGGTGGACCCGGCCGGGTCCTGACCCGGCAGCACACGCACGAGACAGCCAGCAGAGAAGGACGAGGGGAGGGACTCCCGTGGCGGGCAAGGACACCGACGGCATGCGCCCGGACTGGGCGGAGAAGGACTTCTACGCCGTGCTCGGCGTGAAGAAGGACGCGAGCGCCGACGAGATCAAGAAGGCCTACCGGCGGCTCGCCCGGGAGAACCACCCCGACTCCAACCCCGGCGACACCGCGAAGCACGACCGCTTCAAGCAGGTCGCCGAGGCCTACGACGTCGTCGGGGACCCCGAGAAGCGGCCGAAGTACGACGAGCTGCGTCGGATGGTCTCCTCCGGTGGGTTCCGTGGCGGCTTCGGCGGCGGCGGGTACTCCCGCGGCGGGGCCGACCAGGGCATCAACCTCGAGGACCTGCTGCGCGACCGCGGCGGCCCCGGGGGCGGCGGTGGCTTCGGCGACATGTTCGGCGACCTCTTCGGGGGCGGTTTCGGCGGCCGGCGCACGAGCCGTCCCCGCGCCACGAAGGGCGCCGACGTCGAGAGCACCGCGACGATCTCCTTCACCGACGCCCTCGAGGGCGTCACGATCTCGCTCCGCCTGACCTCCGACGGGGCCTGCGCCACGTGCTCCGGCACCGGCGGCAAGCCGGGCACCAAGCCGCGGGTCTGCGCCGAGTGCGAGGGCAGTGGCTTCGTCACCGGTTCGATGGGCGGCGGCTTCAACCTCAACGAGACCTGTCCCGCGTGCCGCGGGCGCCAGCTGCTGTACGACGAGGCGTGCCCGACCTGCCACGGCAGCGGCCGCGGCTCGTCCTCCCGCACCATCCAGGCCCGCATCCCCGCGGGCGTCAAGGACGGCCAGCGCATCCGGGTCCGCGGCAAGGGCGGTCCGGGGGAGAACGGCGGACCCGCGGGTGACCTCTTCGTCACCGTGAAGGTCTCCCCGCACCGGGTCTTCGGCCGCTCCGGCGACAACCTCACCCTCGACGTGCCGGTCTCCTTCGACGAGCTGGCGCTGGGCTCGGAGGTCCGCATCCCCACCCTCGGTGGGTCGCCGGTCACCCTCAAGATCCCGGCCGGTACGCCCAACGGACGCACCTTCCGGGTGCGTGGCAAGGGCGCGACCAAGGCCGACGGCACCAAGGGCGACCTGCTCGCCACCGTCGAGGTCCAGGTGCCCGCGGTGCTCGACGTCGACGCGCGCGCCGCCGTCGAGGCCTACCGCATCGCCACGGCCGGCAAGCCGTTGCGGTCCAACCTCTTCGACCAGGCCGGCTCCTAGGAGAAGGTGGGCGGGTGATGTCCGGACGCAGCTCCCTCGGGCCCTTCGGGGCTGATCCCGACGCCGCGGTCTTCGTCATCTCGGTGGCCGCCGAGCTCACCGGGCTGCACCCGCAGACCCTGCGCACCTACGAGCGGCTCGGGCTGATCACCCCCGGCCGCACCGGGGGCGGTGGGCGCCGCTACTCCCAGCGCGACCTCGAGCGGCTGCGCGAGATCTCCGAGCTCACCTCCGCCGGCATCGGCATCGAGGGCGTGCGCCGGATCCTCGACCTCGAGAACCGCGTCGCCGCCCTGGCCTCCCGCAACGAGGAGCTCCAGGTCGAGCTCGAGGCCACCCGGGAGGCCCTGCGCCAAGCGCTCGACCGTCGTCGCTCCACGGGCCGGTCTCCCGAGCGGCTCCCCGTCCTGCGCTCGCCCGACCCCGGCTCCTCCCTCGTCGTCTGGCGCCGCCCCCGCTGATCCCCGGCTGTTGCGCTGACCCAGCCCAGGGTGTGACCTCGGTGCTCACGGGTACCCGTCGGTCCCCTCGCCGGGCGCGCCCGGTGCGCCCCGGTCGGCGTCGTACCAGTCGGTGGCCTGGGCGGCGTGGCCCTGCGCGCGGAGCATGGCCAGGGCGTTGGAGAGCCCTTCGGCGGCGAGCTTGCGCGCCTTCTGGTCGGAGTCCAGAGAGCGGGCGCGGACGACGACGGTGGTCGAGGTCGGTCGCTCCGGGGTGACGTCCTGCTGGACCGTCAGGTGGAGCACGGTCCGGTTGATACCGCCCGAGATGAGGTCGAACCAGTCGATGTACCTGGCCCTGAGCGACGCGGCGGTGCGGTCCAGGATCTTGTAGTCCCGCTGGCGCAGCGCCAGGTCCAGGACCTCCAGCGCCACGAGCGTCGAGGCGGACGTGGTGAGCCTCAGCTCCGGCTTGAACGTCTTGGTGCGCGCTGGGCTCCACGCGTCGATCTCGCGACTCATCCCAGGCTCCCGTCGGGGCGAGGTCCGGCGCCCGGACGACGTGTGAGCAGAGCACGGGTCAGGACCTCGAGCACTTGCTGGGCGAGGGACAGGGCCTCGTGGCGCACCGTCATCTGGCTCACGCAGCGGGGCTACCCGCGACCCTGGAGGGTGAAACGCAGCGGAGGTGCTCAGGCGGTCAGCCAGCGCACCTGGTACGGCGCGAGGTCGACCGAGCCGCCGGTGTCGGTGGCGTGCAGGGCGGTGGGGCCGGACAGGCCGCCGAGGTGGTCGGTGACGGCCGTGCCGGAGCGGCCCAGCCCGACGTGCTCCAGCACCCACCACGGCACCCGGCGCGGGGTCGGGGTCATGTTGTGCAGGGCGAGGAACGGTCCGTGGGGGTGGCGGCGCAGCACGGCGAAGACCCCGTCGGGGGCGATCTCGAGCACGGTGGCGGGGGTCGCGGCGTGCAGGTGGGGCAGCGAGCGGCGTACGTCGACGAGGTGCTGGAGCCGGGGCAGCAGCCCGTGCGGGTCGGGCGGGCGGTGGGTGCCCTCGACCCAGGGCATGCGGGGGCGGTGGACCCAGCGGTTGTCGTCGGCGTGCTCGGGCTCGGAGTCCCAGTCGGGGTCGTTGAGCAGGCCCACCTCGTCGCCCATCCAGATCACCGGCACCCCGCCGAAGCCGAGGATCGCGGCGTGCAGCAGCAGGATCCGCTCCAGGGAGAGCGGGTCCCCGGCCTCGAGCCCGGCCAGGGAGGCCAGCGAGCCGGAGGTGCGCTTGTCGCCGGTGACGGGGTTGAACTGGAAGACCAGGCCGCGCGACCAGGAGCCGGCGAAGGACCCGTCGTACCAGTCGGCGAGGAAGCGGCGGTGCGCCGAGCCCCAGAGCCCGACCGCGGCGGCGTCCTCGTCGGTGATCGCCCAGCCGATGTCGTCGTGGCAGCGGGCGTAGGTGATCCAGCCGGTGGTCGAGGGCGGCGGGGGCAGCGCCGCGAGAGCCTTGGAGGAGAGCCGGGTGTCGCCACTGGCGAGCATCGACCACAGGTGCACCATCAGCGCGTTGTGGTAGGCGAGGTCGCTGACCTTGCCGTGCCGCTCGCCCTCGCCGAGGTAGGCCAGCAGGTCACGCGGCCCGACGATCGCCTCGGCCAGGAAGACCACCGCCGGGCAGGCGATCCGCGCCACCGTGCGCAGCGCCTGGGTGAGCGCGTGCACCTCGGGCTGGTTCTGGCAGTTGGTGCCGAGCCGCTTCCACACGAAGGCGATCGCGTCGAGCCGGAAGACCTCGCAGCCGGTGTTGGCGAGGTCGCAGATGATGTCGGCGAACTCCTCCAGCACCGCGGGGTTGGCCCAGTTCAGGTCCCACTGCCAGGCGTTGAAGGTCGTCCAGACCCAGCCGCCGAGCTCCTCGTCCCAGCTGAAGTTGCCGGGTGCGAAGTCAGGGAAGATCTCCGGCAGCGTCTCCTCCCAGCGGTCCGGCTCGGTGCGGTCGGGGTAGGTGAGGAAGAAGTCGCGGTACGCCGCCTCGCCGGCCCGTGCGCGGGCTGCCCACTCGTGCTCACGCGCGACGTGGTTGAGCACCAGGTCCAGGCACAGGCTCATCCCGCGCTCGCGCAGCGAGCCGGCCAGGTCGCGCAGGTCGTCCATCGTGCCCAGGTCGGCGCGCACGGAGCGGTAGTCGGCCACGGCGTACCCGCCGTCGTGCGGCGCCGGCCGCGGCTGCAGCAGCGGCAGCAGGTGGAGGTACGTGACGCCGAGCTCCTGCAGGTGGTCCAGCCGCCCGGCGACGCCCTGGAGGGTCCCCGCGTAGCGGTCGACGTACGCCGCGTAGCCCAGCACCCCCGGCTGCTGGAACCAGTCCGGCGCCAGGACGCGGCGCTCGTCGAGGTCGTGCAGGTCCGCGGGGCGTGCGGCGAAGCGGCGGGCCGCGACGGCGAGCAGCCGGTCCACGACGGTGTCGGCGTCGTCGTACAACGGCTCGACGCCGGCGCGCAGGTCCGGCAGCCACCGGTCCACGCGGCGCTCGAAGGTGCGGACCAGGTGCGGGGGCAGGTCGGCGAGCGCCTCGGCGACCGCAGGCCGGGCCGTCCCGGCCTGCGAGGGGGACGTGTGCTGGACCACACGCAGACCGTAGCGGGCGCCAGGGGCGGGCGCGGGGTGGTCAGGGACACCTGGTGCGGCTGTGGTGGTCGCCACTACCCTCTGGTGGATCGTCTCGGACGATGGGGCTGACCGAGGAGACCTGACGTGGACTGGTTGCTGGACTGGGCACGCGTTTGGGCCGCGGACGTGGACTGGGTCCACTTCCTGACCATCCCGGTCTTCACCGGCGTCATCGGGTGGCTGATCAACTGGTCGGGCCTGTGGATGCTGTTCTCGCCCGTGCACTTCAAGGGAGTGCGGATCCCCGGCATGCGCGAGCTCGCCAGCGTGCTGCCGCGCAAGGCCCAAGAGGTGCCGGGCGTGCTGCAGGGCGGCATCGGCTGGCAGGGCATCGTGCCCGCGCGCGCGGCCAAGATGGGCTCGATCGCGGTGGACAAGGCGATCGCCAAGCTCGGCACGCCGTCGGAGTTCTACCAGCAGCTGGAGCCGGACAAGATCGCCGAGCACATCGTCACGACCTTCCGCCCCGAGATCCCGGGGCTGGTCGACGAGGTCATGCGCCGCGAGCACCCACGGCTGTGGCGCGACCTGCCGCGGCCCGTGCGCGCCGCCGTCATCGACCGGGTGCAGGCACAGCTGCCCAGCGTCGTCGGCAACGTGACCCACGAGATCGGGGTGCACATCGACCAGATCCTCGACCCGAAGATCATGGTCATCGACCACTTCCGCGAGAACCCCGCCCTGGTCGTCAAGATCTTCCGCGACTTCGGCCAGCGCGAGCTCAACCTCATGGTGGCCTTCGGCTTCATCTTCGGGTTCCTGCTCGGCATCCCGGTCGCCTTCGTCGACAGCATCTTCAAGCTCTGGTGGCTGCTGCCGGTGCTCGGCGTGGTCGTCGGCTGGGTCACCAACGCCCTGGGCATGTGGCTGATCTTCGAGCCGCCGGAGCCCAAGCGGATCCTCGGCATCCGCGTGCACGGGCTCTTCCTGCGCCGCCAGGACGAGGCCGCCGAGGTCTACGCCCGGATCATCGCCGAGGACGTCATCACCCTGGAGCGGATCGGCGACTTCATCCTCGACGGCCCCAGCGGCGACCGCACCCGGCAGATGCTCGCCACGGCGCTGCGCCCGGCGATCGAGCAGGCAGCCGGCCCGGCGAAGGCCGCGGTGCGCGTGGCCATGGGTCCCGCACGCTTCGACACCATCCGCGACTCGGTGGCCCAGGAGGCGGTCGGGCGCACGCTCGTGCCGTTCAAGGACCCCGAGTTCAGCAAGCGGCAGTCGGAGAAGATCCGCACCCTCATCGCGACCCGCACCAAGGAGCTCCCGCCGCGCGACTTCGTCGAGATGATGCGCTCGGCGATCAAGGAGGACGAGTGGATGCTCTACGCCCACGGCGCGATCATGGGCCTCGCCGGTGGCTTCCTGCACCTGTGGATCTTCGGGGTCGCCACGTGAGCCAGCCTCCCCGCGAGGCCCACCCCGATCAGGTCGGGCCCCGCGTCGAGACCCGCCTCGACGGCCGCGCCGACGGCCGGTCGGCCCCGCGCGCCCTGCCCGGGCAGGCCCAGGTGGTCCCCGCCGTCGAGGCCCTCCCCGGCCTCGCGCGGGTCGCCGGGTACGCCGCCCTCCACACGACCGAGTGGGGCGTGAAGAGCTACGTGCGCTCTGCCCGCCGGCTCGCCCGGGCCGCGACCAACCGCGACGAGGCCGCCCGCCTGGCCCAGGACGCCACCGAGGCCGCGCAGGTCGTCTCCGACCTGGCCCGCGCCGTCTCCGGCGGCACCCCGGTCGGCACCGCCCTGCTGCGCGCCGCCGAGTCGCTGGGCGCCATCCGCGAGCCGGTCAACGGCACGGTGCCCTCCGTCGTCCCCGGCACGGTCGGCCCGGAGGAGCCCCGCGCCCGCTCGCTGCGCGACAAGGGCGCCGAGCTGCTCGAGCGCTCCCGCGACGTCTGGTCCAGCGAGGCCGGCCACCCGGCGTACGACCGGATCCTCAGCGAGCTGGCGCCCGACGAGGCGCGCATCCTCGTGCTGCTGCTGGAGAAGGGCCCCCAGCCGAGCGTCGACGTGCGCACCGGCGGCCCGATCGGGATGGTGAGCAGCCAGCTGATCGCCCCGGGCCTCACGATGATCGGCGCCCGCTCCGGCGTGCGCTACGTCGAGCAGGTGCCGGCGTACCTCAACAACCTCCACCGGCTCGGGCTCGTGTGGTTCTCCCGGGAGCCGCTGAAGGACCCGCTGGAGTACCAGGTCGTCGAGGCCCAGCCCGACGTGCTCGCCGCGATGCACTCGGTGAAGTTCGCCAAGGTCGTGCGACGCAGCATCCACCTCACGCCCTTCGGCGAGGACTTCTGCCGCACCGTGCTGGTCGACGAGGTCACCGCCGAGCGCTCCTTCCCCGAGCACCAGGCGCCCCCGGAGGCCCAGAGCGGCGAGCCGTCCACGTCGAGCTGACCCGACCGACACCGCGCAGCAGCACCTGTGCGACCTCATCGGCGAGCACACAACTCAGCCGAGCGAGGACGCGGGGCGGGTCGACGGTCGTCCACGCGGACGGCTCAGCCCCCACCCGGCGGTGGATGGATGGGACTGGCCCCCCTGGAGCGACGAAGGAGCGGAAGGGGTGGATCTCCGCCGCCGGGTGGGGGCTGAGCCGGGAGCGCCACCGGCCGTCGACGCGCCCCACGACCCAGCACCCACCCCGAAACATCAGGCCGGACCCCTGACCACGCCCCCGCCCGGGGGGTGGCCAGGGGTCGGCACTCCCTGATCCTGCGGATCGGCCGGCCGGCTAGGACCGGACGGTCGGTCCGCCCGCTCCCTCCACGGGCGGCTCGGAGAGCGGCGGTTCGTTGACCGCCATCAGGGAGATCGTGAAGACCGAGCCGCCGTACTGGCCCGGTCGGTAGGTGACGCGGCCGTTCTGCGCCTCGGCGAGGGTCCGCACGACGTGCAGGCCCAGCCCGGTGCCCGTGGCGACCGTGCCGGTGGCGCGGGAGAACTCCTTGAACAGCTGGTCGCGGAACTCCTCGGGCACGCCCGCGCCACGGTCGACGACGTCGATGGCGACGTGGTCGGGTCGGGCGGAGTCCGGGCGGATCCGGATGGTGTACGGCGCCTCGCCGTACTTGATCGCGTTGCCCAGCAGGTTGCTCACCATCTGCTCCAGGCGCAGGGCGTCGGCGCGGACGAGCCGGTCGTCCTCGACGAGGATCTCGACGTCGAGGCCGTAGCGGTCACCGGCGACGGACTCCACCACGCTGCGGGCGCAGACGGGGGCGAGGTCGATGCGCAGGGTGCCGCGCTGGATCTGGGCGGCGGTCAGCAGGTCGGCGGTGATGCTGTCGAGCATCCGCGCCTGGCGGGCCACCGACGACATCAGCCGGCGCTGCATCTCCGGGTCGAGCTGGGCGTCGCCGTCCCAGCCGCTGGCCTCGGCGATGCCGCAGATGACCGCGACCGGGCCGCGGATCTCGTGGGCGGTGGTGGCGATGGCGCGGCGCAGCAGGGCCACGTCGTCGGAGGTGGAGTCGAGATAGACGAGCAGCGACCAGCCGGTACGCCGGATGGTGGCCCGGCAGGTGCCGCCGTCGAGCTCGACCTCGAAGGAGGCGTCGGCGTCGAGGCGGTGGTAGGCCACGAGCGAGGCCAGGGTGGGGGCGGCGAAGCCCAGCGGGGTGCCGGGGCTGGTCTTGCCGCCGATCACCCGCTGGGCGGTGGTGTTGGCGTAGACGATGCGGAAGAGCGGCTCGTCGGCGAGCTCGAGGATGCCGACCGGGGCCATGCTCATCGCCTGCCACCAGGAGATGGGCGAGGCGCTGACCCCTCCCGGCGTGAGCGGTGACTCGGCGCTGGCGGGTGCGGGCACGTGCTGGGGGTCGGTCGCGAGCGCGGTGGCGCTCGGGCCGTCCGCACGCGTGGGGGCCGGCTGGGGCGACGTGCCCGCCGGGGCGGCCGGGTCGGGTCGGCCGAAGGACGGCGGGAGCG
The DNA here is from genome assembly GCA_009701885.1 of Actinomycetota bacterium. GTDB lineage: Bacteria > Actinomycetota > Actinomycetes > Propionibacteriales > Nocardioidaceae > Nocardioides. The sequence goes on along the minus strand of WLJH01000020.1, from coordinate 39,021 downwards.
GTGCCAGGCTCTCGGGGGCGTCCAGGGGCGGGACGACGGAGAGCGAGCGCGGGGTGCGCGGCGGTGCCCCGGCGGTCATGTCGCGGACGTAGTCGAGGATCGAGTCGAGCGAGGCGCCCTTCTGCACGTAGCCGTCGGCGCCCTGGGCCATGGCCCGCTCGGACATCTGCGTGGCGCCGAAGCCGGAGAGCACGATGATCTTCGCCGCGGGGCACGTGCGGCGGATGGTGGGCAGCGCCTCCAGGCCGTCCATCACCGGCATCGAGAGGTCCAGCAGCACGACGTCGGGACGCTCGGCCCGCACGACGTCGATGCCGGCCTTGCCGTCCCCGGCCTCGCCGACGACGTCGAACCCACCCCGGTCCAGGGCCAGGCGCAGCAGGTCACGGAGGTCGGCGGTGTCGTCGATGATGACTGTCCGGAGCGGACGGACTCGGGGTGCGGCGCTCATGGTCATGACCTCTCGGCGTCCTTCGTGTGGCTGTGGGGGTGCGGGTCCTCGGGCGGCGCGGCGACCGGTCCGTCCTCGCTGGTCGGGGCGGGGGCGGTCGGGACGTCCACGGCGGTCGCCGTGGCGGTACCGCCCGAGCGGCCGGCCCCGTCCTGGACCGCCAGCGCGGCAGGCGTGCTCCGGACCAGGTCGAGGGTGGCGCTGCTGCCGAGCAGGTCGGTGATGATCCGGCTGGCGGAGTCGATGGACACGCTCAACGAGTCGTGGGCGCGCTTGGTGTCGTCGAGGTCGAGGGCCATCTTGGCCACGACCAGTCCCTGCAGGACGGTGTCGTTGAGCTCGAGGGCCTGCTGCTCGCGCTGGCGCAGGTCCTGGAAGAGCTGGGCGCCCTCCATGAGCGAGGAGTAGTTGCGCCGCAGGCTCCAGTAGTAGAGCGCCACCACCGCGCCGACGACGTCCCAGATCGACAGCGGCCAGTGCCACGCCGCCCGCATCGCCAGCCCGCGCTCGGTGTCGATGTCGAAGGACGGCAGCAGCATGTGGATCGCGTGGATCCCGTGGTGCACGGCGCAGGAGAAGAAGATCGAGGCGGTGGCGGCCCCGAGCGGGTTGGTGCGCAGCTGTCCGCTGCGCGCGAGCGGCACCACGATCGCCATGCAGATCAGCAGGTAGGCGATGGCGATGATGCCGTTGCTGATCATCCCGATGAACCAGGACTCCATGCCGGTCACCTCCCTTCCCTCGTGCTGTCGTCAGTGCTGTCGTCGGTGCTGTGCTGGTCGTCGTGCCGGCGGGCGGCGGTCCCGACCGGGGGCCTCACCCGTGCCCCCCGCCGAGGGTCAGCCCCAGCAGCAGGAGCGGCGAGAGCACGGCCACGGCGGTCGCGCCGCGGTGCCAGTCGACCCACGGCGGCAGCCGGAGCCCGACGTACGCCGTGGGTGGGACGGCCCGCAGCAGTGCCGCGCAGGCGGCGACCACCACCAGCTCCCAGGCCGCGGCCGCCAGGTCCCAGGGACCCACCGCCTCGGGCTCGGGCATCAGCCCCAGGGGCAGGCCCCAGGTGCGGGTCAGGAGCCAGAGCCCCACGAGGCCGAGGTTGAGCACGATCCCGGCGTGCAGCAGGGCCCGGCTCGGGCGCTGCAGCACCGCGGCCGCCCAGGCCAGCTGCACCACGGTGGCCACGACGAAGAAGACCCCGAAGACCGGCAGGGTCCGCAGGTGGGCCGGGCCCATCGCCGCGTGCACGCCGGCGGCGGCGGCACTCGCCACCAGCGCCAGTGGCAGGTGCAGCGCCGCCGTCACCGGAGGTCGGGCGCAGGCGGTCGTCGGGCCGACGGTGAGCAGGCGCCCGGTCGCGACGGCCTCGCGCAGCGCGGCGACGCGGCGGGCGTGGTCGTCGCGCGGCAGGACGCCGGCGGCGCCCGGCACCACCTGCGGTGCGAGCAACCAGGCCAGGCCGACGAGCCCGACCGCCACGAGCGCGTAGTGCACTCCGTGGGCGAGCAGGCTCACGCTGTCCAACGACCAGGCAGTCACGGGTCTCCCTCCCTCACCCCGTCTCCCCAGGCGAGGTGGCCCGAGCCCACGGTAGGCCCGGGCTGCGCCGACGGACAGGGGATTGGCGACATTGCGCGCCTGGGGACCCGGGTCTGCCCGATCGGCCATGCCCGCGGGGGTACCACTCGGGTCATGTGCTGGAAATTCAGATAACTTGAGCGGAACAGACTCAAGTCCTGGCGCGTTGCAGCGGATGACGGCCAGACTCGGACCGTCCTAGGTCGCAGGAGGAGACCCCATGAGCCAGTTCGGCGCCGACAAGTTCACGACCCGCAGCAGGGAGGCCATCGAGACCGCCCAGCTGACCGCCACGAAGGCGGGCCACTCGGCCACCGAGCCCATCCACCTGCTCGTGGCCCTGCTCTCGCAGGAGGACGGCGTCGCCCGGTCGCTCGTGACCAAGGCCGGGGTCGACACCGCTGCCCTGGTCGCGGGCGCGCGCTCGGCGCTGGAGGTGCTCCCGCGCGCCACCGGCGCGACGGTGCAGCAGCCTGCTGCCTCGGCGGCGCTGACCCGCGTCCTGGCCGGCGCCCTCGACCTCGCCGCCTCGCTCAAGGACGACTACGTCGCCACCGAGCACCTCCTCATCGCGATGGCCGGCACCGAGTCCAGCGCCCAGAAGGTGCTCACCGACGTCGGCCTCACCGAGGCCGGCCTGCGCGAGTCGCTCACCGCCGTCCGCGGGTCGCGCCGGGTCACCAGCCAGGACGCCGAGTCGACGTACGAGGCGCTGGAGAAGTACTCCGTCGACCTCACCGCCGCCGCGGAGGAGGGTCGCCTGGACCCCGTCATCGGTCGCGACGCGGAGATCCGCCGGGTCGTGCAGGTGCTGAGCAGGCGCACGAAGAACAACCCGGTGCTCATCGGCGAGCCCGGTGTCGGCAAGACCGCGGTCGTCGAGGGCCTGGCGCAGCGGGTGGTCGCCGGCGACGTCCCGGACTCCCTCAAGGGCCGGCGCGTCCTCTCGCTCGACCTGGCCGCGATGGTCGCCGGCGCGAAGTACCGCGGTGAGTTCGAGGAGCGGCTCAAGGCCGTGCTCGAGGAGATCAAGGCCGCCGAGGGGCGCGTCATCACCTTCATCGACGAGCTGCACACCGTCGTCGGGGCGGGCGCGGGCGGCGACTCGGCGATGGACGCCGGCAACATGCTCAAGCCGATGCTGGCGCGCGGCGAGCTGCACATGATCGGCGCCACCACGCTCGACGAGTACCGCGAGCGGATCGAGAAGGACCCGGCGCTGGAGCGCCGCTTCCAGCAGGTCTTCGTCGGCGAGCCCTCGGTCGAGGACACCATCCAGATCCTGCGCGGCATCCAGGAGAAGTACGAGGCGCACCACGGCGTCCGGATCACCGACGCCGCCCTGGTCGCGGCCGCGACCCTGTCGGACCGCTACATCTCCGGGCGCCAGCTGCCCGACAAGGCCATCGACCTGATCGACGAGGCCGCCTCCCGGCTGCGGATGGAGATCGAGTCCTCCCCGGAGGAGGTCGACCAGCTCCGTCGCCAGGTCGACCGGCTCAAGATGGAGGAGTTCGCGCTGGCCAAGGAGTCCGACGACGCGTCGGTCGAGCGTCTCGCCGCCCTGCGCCAGGACCTGGCCGACAAGGAGGAGGAGCTGCGCGGGCTCGAGGCCCGCTGGGAGCGGGAGAAGTCCTCGCTGGAGGGCGAGGGCGAGCTGCGCCGCCAGCTGGACTCCCTGCGGATCGAGGCCGAGCGGCTGCAGCGCGAGGGCGACCTCGGGCAGGCCAGCGAGATCCTCTACGGCCGGATCCCCGCGCTGGAGAAGCAGATCGAGGCCGCGGCGTCCTCGCCCGCGGACGAGGAGCTCGAGCCGCTGGTCGGCGAGGAGGTCGGCCCCGAGCAGATCGCCGACGTCGTCGAGGCCTGGACCGGCATCCCCACGGGCCGCCTGCTCGAGGGCGAGTCCACCAAGCTGCTGGAGATGGAGTCGGTCATCGGTGGCCGACTCATCGGCCAGCGCGAGGCGGTCACCGCGGTGAGCGACGCCGTACGCCGCTCGCGGGCCGGCATCTCCGACCCGAACCGCCCGACCGGCTCGTTCCTCTTCCTCGGCCCCACCGGGGTCGGCAAGACCGAGCTGGCCAAGGCGCTCGCGGACTTCCTGTTCGACGACGAGCGGGCGATCGTCCGCATCGACATGAGCGAGTACTCCGAGAAGCACGCGGTCTCGCGGCTCGTCGGTGCCCCTCCGGGCTACGTCGGGTACGACGAGGGCGGGCAGCTCACCGAGGCGGTCCGTCGCCGGCCGTACTCCGTGGTCCTGCTCGACGAGGTCGAGAAGGCGCACCCGGAGGTCTTCGACATCCTGCTCCAGGTGCTCGACGACGGCCGGCTCACCGACGGCCAGGGCCGCACGGTCGACTTCCGCAACACGCTGCTGGTCCTCACCAGCAACCTGGGCTCGCAGTACCTCGTGGACCCGCTGCTCGACCCCGAGCTGCGGCGCGAGCAGGTGATGGCTGCGGTGCGGGCGTCCTTCAAGCCGGAGTTCCTCAACCGGCTCGACGAGATCGTCACCTTCGACGCGCTGACCAAGGACGACCTGACCCACATCGTCGACCTGCAGCTGGCGCTGCTGGAGAAGCGGCTGGCCGTGCGCCGCATCGGCATCCGGGTCAGCGAGGCCGCGCAGACCTGGCTCGCCGACGTCGGGTACGACCCGGCGTACGGCGCCCGCCCGCTGCGTCGGCTGATCCAGTCGGCCATCGGCGACCCGCTCGCGCGGATGCTGATCGGGGGCGAGGTCACCGACGGCGGCTCGGTCTCCGTCGACGTGGACGAGTCCGGCTCGGGGCTGGTGCTGACCCCCGCCTGACCCCGTCGCGCCTCGCTGGTCGAGGTGCGAGGAGCATCAGCAACGAGCCGCGAGACCCCTGCCTGGACGGCGAGGGTCTCGTGGCTCGCTCCGCCCGCACCTCGACCACCGGGGTGGCTGCCCGTCCGCCGTTGCCCGACGGTGACCGCGGGTCTGCTGGAATGGGGGACGTGCCCGCCCCCGACCCCCACGCCCGTCCCCGCCAGGTCACGATGGCCGGCTGGGTGACGATCATCGGATCTGCCCTGGTCATCGCCTCGGTCTTCGCCCAGATCGGCGCCCTGGACTCCCTCGACACCCGACGGGGTGTCGAGGAGACCCTCGCCCAGCCGCCGCTCGACGGTCTCGACCTCCAGGTCAGCGAGGTCCTCGAGGCGATCCGGGTCCTCGCGATGGTCACCGGCGCGTGCGCCGCCGCGACCGCCATCCTCGGCTGGCAGGTCATGCAGCGCAGCCGCTCGGCCCGGCTGGCACTGAGCATCCTCGCGGTGCCCATGTTCCTCGCCGGCCTGGTCGCCGGCGGGTTCACCACCTCGCTCGTGGCCGCCGCTGCGGTCATCCTCTGGCTGCAGCCCGCCCGGGCGTGGCTCAACGGCGACCCCGTCCCCGAGCGGTTCCTCCGGCCGCCGGGCGACGCGCGCCGGGAGCAGGACGCCTCCCGGGGCAGGGACGCCGGTCGGCCCGACCCCTTCGCGTCCACCCCGCCCGCCGCCCCGACCCAGGACCCCGGCCCGGCCACGTCCTGGCCGCCCCCGACGGGCAGCCCGGTCGGTGACGGCGCGGCGCCCGCGTCGGCCGGCCCAGCGGCGTACCCCGGGTTCGGCCAGCGGCCCGCCGGCCTCGATCAGCCGGTCGGTACGTCGGAGCAGCCCGGCCAGCCCGCTCACCCCGGCGCCTGGCCGGCCCCGTCGGGTCAGCCCGGCGGTTGGGGCCCGCCCGTCCCGGTTCAGCGCGGCCTGAAGCCGAACCCCCTGCGCGCCGGCCTGGTCCTCACCTGGATCACCTGCGCGCTCGTGGTGGTCGGCCTCGTGCTCGTCGTGGTCGCGATCGCCCTCGACCCGGCACTGGTCGACGATGAGATCGAGCGCGCCATCGCCCAGAACCCCACCACCGCCGGGGAGATCACCGTCGACCAGGTGCGGGTCGCGGTGTACGCGTTCCTGGCCGGGTTCGTGGCGTGGGCGCTGGCCGCTGCGCTGGTCGCCTCCTTCGCCTGGACCGGCCGGACCTGGGCGTGGGTCCTGCTCTGCGTCTCGGCGGGGCTGTCGGCGGGGCTCTTCCTGCTCCTCAGCCTGCTCGGGGCGTTCATCGCGCTCATCCCGCTCGCCATGGCCTCCGGGGCCCTCGCGCTGCTGCTCCGGCCCGAGGTGCGGGCCTGGTACGCCGCCCGCTGACTGCGCACCCGTCCGTGGTGGTCGAGCAGCGAGCGCCAGCGAGCGTCGTCGAGACCGCGTGAGCTGTCTGTGGTCGGCGACCACAACCAGCTCACGCGGCCTCGACGACGCCCTCGCCCAGCGGCTCGGGCTGCTCGACCAACGGTGGGGGTCAGCGGGTGAGCGTGGCTCGGGCGAGCCGGTCCAGCCCCTCCTCGATCACCTCGGGCGTCTTGCAGAAGGCCCAGCGCACCAGGTGCCGTCCGGCGTCCTGGGACTCCGGGCCGTGGAAGCCCTGAAGGGGGATCGCGACCACGCCGGCCCGCTCGGCGATGTCGAGGCAGAACGCCCGGCCGTCCGGCCACCCGAGCTGCTCGACGTCGGCGACGGTGAAGTAGGTCCCCTCGCTGGTGCGCGGCTCCAGGCCGAGCCCGCGCAGGCCGGCGAGCAGCAGGTCGCGACGGCGCTGGAGGTCGCGGGCGAGCTCCCGCGGCCAGGCGGCCTCGTGCTCGAGTGCGTGCGCGACGGCCGGTTGCAGCGGGGCGCCGGAGGTGAAGGTCAGCCACTGCTTGGCGGCTAGCACGGCGGCGACCAGCGGCGCCGGACCGGTCGCCCAGCCCACCTTCCAGCCCGTGAAGGACCAGGACTTGCCCACGCTGGAGAGGCTGAGCACCCGCTCGCGCATGCCGGGCAGGGTCGCCAGCGGCACGTGCCCGTCGGGCTCCAGGGCATCGTCGAAGACCAGGTGCTCGTAGACCTCGTCGGTCACCACGACCAGGTCGTGCTCGACCGCGACGGCCGCGACCGCGGCGAGCTCGGCGCGGGTCAGCACCGTGCCGGTCGGGTTGTGCGGGGAGTTCAGCAGCAGCACCCGGGTGCGCGGCCCGACGGCGGCGCGCAGGGCGTCGGCGTCGAGGCGGTACGCCGGCGCGCGCAGGGTCACGGCCCGGCGTACGCCGCCGGCCATCGCGATCATCGCGTCGTAGGAGTCGTACGACGGCTCCAGCGCCAGCACCTCGTCGCCGGGCTCGACCAGGGCCAGCAGCGCGGCGGCGATGCCCTCGGTGGCGCCGGTGGTCACGCAGACCTCCGTGTCGGGGTCCAGCTCGATCCCGTGGTGGCGCAGCTGGTGGGCCGCGACCGCCCGTCGCAGCGCGGGGACACCGGTCCCGGGGGCGTACTGGTTGGCGCCCGAGCGCAGCGCCTCGACCGCCCGCTCGACCACCGAGGACGGGCCGTCGACGTCGGGGAAGCCCTGCCCGAGGTTGACCGCCCCGGTGCGCACGGCGAGCGCGGAGAACTCCGAGAAGACCGTCGGCGGGATCCCGGCCAGCCGGGACGCGAGCGGGGGAGGGGTGCCCATGGCCCCCACCGTAGACAGGGTTGAATGGCAGCCGTGACCGACGAGAGCCTCGCTGCCGACATCGACGCCCGCTGCCGGCTGACCGGCACCTTCACGCTGCGCTCGGGGCAGGTGGCCGACACCTACTTCGACAAGTATCTCTTCGAGTCCGACCCCGCGCTGCTGCACCGGGTCGCGACGCAGATGGTCGACCTGCTGCCCGAGGACACCGAGCTGCTCGGCGGCCTGGAGCTCGGCGGCGTGCCCATCGCCACGATGGTCGCGCAGCTGACCGGGCTGCCCGCGCTCTTCGTGCGCAAGAAGGCCAAGGAGTACGGCACCTGCAAGCTCGCCGAGGGCCCCGACGTCGCCGGCCGCCGGGTCACGCTCATCGAGGACGTCGTCACCACCGGCGGGGCCGTGCGCGACGCCACGCGAGAGCTGCGTGCGGCCGGCGCGCTCGTCACCACCGTCGTCTGCGCCATCGACCGCAGTCCCGCCGAGGAGAACCCGCTGGCCGACGTCGAGCTGGAGGTCCGTCCGGTGCTCACCCGGGCCGAGCTCGACGCAGCGGCCGCGGCGCGCCAGGACGCCGACGCGTGACTGCCACCGCGGTCCTCGCCGCGTCGACGAGCGGTGACCCGACCGAGCTCGACGGGGTCGCCGGCTGGGCCGTCGACCTCATGGAGCGGCTGGGCCCGCTCGGGGCCGGCATCGCCATCGCGCTGGAGAACCTCTTCCCGCCGCTGCCCAGCGAGATCATCCTCCCGCTCGCCGGGTTCACCGCCAGCCGCGGCACCTTCAGCCTGGCCGAGGCGATCGTGTGGACCACGGCCGGCTCGGTCGTCGGGGCGATCGTCCTCTACTGGCTGGGCGTGCTGCTCGGTCGCGACCGGATGTACCGCATCTGGGACCTGCTGCCGCTCACCAAGACCTCCGATCTCGAGCGCACCGAGGCGTGGTTCGGCCGGCACGGCCGCAAGGCGGTCTTCTTCGGCCGGATGGTCCCGATCTTCCGCAGCCTCATCTCGGTCCCGGCTGGGGTGGAGCGGATGCCGGTGCTGCAGTTCCTCGGGCTCACGCTCGCGGGCTCGCTGATCTGGAACACCGTCTTCGTGCTCGCGGGCTACCAGCTCGGTGAGCAGTGGTTCCGGGTCGAGGACGTCATCGGCACCTACAAGTACGTCGTCGTCGGGCTGGTCGGCCTGGCGCTGTGCGTGTGGGTGCTCGTCCGGGTCCGCAGCCTGCGGGTCCCGCCGGAGGCCTGAACCGGTCCTGACCCGACGGGAGGGCCGGCCGCCCTGGGCGTCAGGCGCGCTCGGCGGCCCGGGCCCGGTCGCGCGCGACCTCGCGACGCCACTCGATGACCAGCGGGACGGCGAAGACGGCCAGGATCGCCAGCAGCGCGAAGTCGAGGTTGTCCCCGAGCCACTCGATGTTGCCGAGGAAGTAGCCCAGCATCGTGATGGACAGGACCCAGAGCACCGCGCCGACGAAGCTCCACACGAGGAAGACGCGGCGGTCCATGCGGGTGGCGCCGGCGACCACGGTGACGAAGGTGCGCACGAAGGCGACGAAGCGACCGAGGATGAGCGCCAGCGCGCCGTGCTGGTCGAAGAACTCGTGGGTGCGGTCGAAGTGCTTGCGCCGCAGGAACCGGCCGTTGCGCTCGTAGAGCGGCGGGCCCACCTTGCGGCCGATCTCGTAACCTGCGACGTTGCCGAGGAAGGCCGCGGCGACCAGCAGGGTCATCGCGATCGCCAGCTCCACCGCGGCGCTGCCGGGGAAGAGGTCGATCTCCCCGGTGGCGATGAAGAGGCCGAGGCTGAAGAGCAGGGTGTCGCCGGGCAGGAACGGGAAGAGCAGGCCGCACTCGACGAAGACGACGGCCAGTGCCACCCAGAAGAGGGTCTGGCCGAGGTGGCCCAGCCACCACTCGAGGTCGAGGAACTCGATGCCGAACAGCAGCGGCTCGATCCCCAACACGGCGTCAGCCTAGTCACTGGTCCCTACTACGGTGCGGATGTGACAGGTGTCGATCAGGCGAACGCTGCGGCCGCGTCCGGCGAGGACCGGCGAGCGCCGTACGACCCGATGCCGCACGGCCCGGCCGAGGTCGGCGTCGGCCCCTGGCCGGGGGAGTGGCCGACGGGGGAGCACTGGGACCCCGCGCTGCTGCGCGACGGTGACCGGCGCAACGTCGTGGACCGCTACCGCTACTGGAGCCTGGAAGCGATCCGGGCCGACCTCGACACCCGGCGGCACGGCTTCCACGTGGCCATCGAGAACTGGCAGCACGACTTCAACATCGGCACCGTCGTGCGCACCGCGAACGCCTTCCTCGCCGCCGAGGTGCACATCGTCGGCAACCGTCGGTGGAACCGCCGCGGAGCGATGGTCACCGACCGCTACCAGCACGTGCGGCACCACCCGAGCGTCGAGGACCTCGCGGCGTACCTGCGGCAGGAGGGACTGCCGCTCCACGGCGTCGACAACCTGCCGGGCTCCCAGCACCTGGAGTCGATGCGGATCCCCGAGCGGGTCTGCTTCCTCTTCGGCCAGGAGGGGCCCGGGCTCTCCGAGGCCGCGCGCGAGGCGTGCGACGCCACCTTCTCGATCGCGCAGTTCGGCTCGACCCGGTCCATCAACGCCTCCGCCGCCGCCGCGATCGCCATGCACACCTGGGTGGTGCAGCATGCCGACCTCGACGACGGCGGGACGTGGAGGGGCTGAGCCGGGTTGCCGCGTCAGCGGCAGGCGCGCCGCAGGTCGAGGCTGCGGACCTGGCCGCGGTCGATGAAGACCTTCTGCGCGGACTCGACCTTGCCGTCGACCTCGCAGGTCAGGGTGTAGGACTCCTTCTTGCCCTTGGTCCGCTTCGTCACGCCGTCGACGGTGTAGGTGCGCGGGCGGACGACCGGGCGGGTGGAGGGGTTGACCACCCACGAGAAGGTGCCCGTGCGACCGACGGTGATCGAGGAGTCGAGGAAGTCCTCGAAGCTGGACTCCCAGGTGGGGGAGTCGAACTCCTTGCGCAGGCGCAGGACCGCGCCTGCCGGGGCCTTGCCCTTGATGACGCCGTGGAAGCGGGTGTCGACGGCATGCTCGAGCGCGGCCAGGTAGGCCTCGCGGTTGCCCTTGCCCTCGAGCTCACCGGCGCCGAGGTACTCGTCGACGACCTCGGGGTACGGCGGGTGGAACTCGTTGGCACCGATCTCGAACGTGTAGCCGAAGCCGCCGGTGGCGTTGTAGGACCAGTCCTCGGTGGTGCCGGTCGTGTCGTACAGCTCCCAGCCGTGGATGTTCTGGTAGCCGTTGGCCGCCGTCATCTTCGCGCCCAGCCGCTTGAGCGCCTTCTCGTCCGGTGCGTCACCGACGGGGATGCCGTCGGGGCCGATCGTCGTCGGGGCGACGCCGTTGGGGCGCAGCACCAGGTTGGAGAAGGTGTGGTTGGAGATGAGCATCGTCACCTGACGCTCGCGCACCAGCTGCTGGATGTTCTGGGTCTCCGGCTCGGAGAAGGGGGCCGCGCCACGGTATGTCGGGTCGAGCGGGCCCACCTCGACGGCGGCCGGGTTCGGGGTGCTGCCAGCCGCGCCCGGGCCACCCCAGAAGCCGCCGTAGTTGCGGTTGAGGTCGACGCCGGCCAGGAAGCCACCGGGGCTGGCCAGCGTGGCGCGGCAGGTGCCGGCCGGGGTGGCGACGCCGTCGATGATGCGGCAGTTCTTGCGCTTGTACGCCTGGCCGGGAGTAGCCAGGACCGAGGTCTGGCCACCGAGCGGGTCCAGGCCGGTGTCGTTGAGGGCGCGCAGGTCGAGGAACTCGCCGTCGGTGCGCGAGAGGTCGAAGCCATCGACGTTGACCACGGGCACCACGACGACGCGGGCGCGGTCGAGGAGGCGGGTGATCCGGCGGTCCTTGCCGTAGTTCTTGGCCAGGTCGACCGCGAACTCCATGGCCAGCTCGCCGGAGGGCCACTCGCGGGCGTGGTGGACGCCCATGAGCAGGAAGGTCGGGCGGCCGCTGGCCTTGCGGGTCACGTCGCTGCCGATCTCGACGCCGAAGATCTCGCGGCCCTCCAGGCTGGGCAGCGGGAGCGTGAACCTCTTGGCGACCTTCGGGTAGGTCTCCTCCAGCGCCGCCATGTCGGCGTTGTAGTCGTCGAGCGTGCGGTAGGTGTCGCGGCCCGAGGGCAGCGGCGAGCGCCGGGTGGCCCGGGCGTAGTCCTCGTTGATCTCCGCGATCTCGAGGCTGCGCTTGACCAGGTCGGGGATGCGGACGTCGAAGGTGAACCCACCGAGGACCAGGGCCGCGAGGTCGGCCGGGGTGTGCAGCACGACCTCGACGTAGTCGTGGCCCGCGTGCTCGGTGAGGTCGAGGCCGAGGCTCTGCAGCTTCTCCTTGGCGTCGCGGTGGGGTGTGTCGACCGTGACCAGGCGAGGCGCGAAGAGGTCCTCGAGCGGGTCGAGCGGGCTCGCGGCGGTGCTGGTGGCGGCGGTCCCGGCGAGGGGGACAGCGAGGGCGAGGGCGGCGAGGGTGGCGGTGGCGGCGCGTGCCAGGCGGGTGCGGCGGATCATCGTCGTGCTCCTGGGGTGTCCCGGGTCAGGTGGTGGCGGGTTGCGGGATCAACGCACCATCGCCCCGCAGGTCACGCTCCTGAGCCGGCTGCGGCGTGCGTCACGTCGGTCACCAGCCGCCGGTGGGTGAGCTCCACGACCGCCTCTCGCGCCGGCAGGTCGGCCAGGAGGTACGCCGCTCCGAGCACGCCGCGGGGGTCCAGCCGCACCTGCAGGTCGATCTCCGTCCCCGGCCCCGCGGCCGTGCCGACGCCGGTCACCAGCACGGTCAGCGTGACCGTCCCGGGCGCCCGCACGGCCGCCTCCAGCACCAGCCGGTGGCCCCCGGGTCGGTCCCCGGCGGCCCGCACCACCCAGAACCCGGCCCGGTCGCCCGCCCTCAGCAGCGGACCGTCCGGCACCGGCCAGCGGCGACCACCGCCGAGCACCGCTCGGTCGATCGCGCCGCGCAGCACGAACGGTGCGGCGTCGGCGTACCAGTGGCGGCCGGGGCCGGCGCCGGCCACCACCGCCCACACCTCGTCGGGACCCAGCGGGACCGTCGACACCCGTCGGGAGGAGTGCAGCGAGATGCCGGTCGAGACCATGACCCAGTCCTACTAGGGTGGCGGGCGGTCCCACCCCACCCGAGGAGAGCGCACCGTGCCCATCGCCACCCCTGAGAAGTACGCCGAGATGCTGGACGCCGCGAAGGGCGGTGCCTACGCGTTCCCCGCGATCAACGTCTCCTCCAGCCAGACGCTCAACGCCGCGCTGCAGGGCTTCGCCGACGCCGGGTCCGACGGGATCATCCAGGTCTCCACGGGCGGCGCGGAGTACCTCTCCGGCCCGACCCGCAAGGACATGGTCACCGGCTCGGTGGCCTTCGCGGCGTACGCCGCCGAGGTGGCCAAGAACTACCCCGTCAACATCGCGCTGCACACCGACCACTGCCCCAAGGACAAGCTCGACGGCTTCGTCCGTCCGCTGCTGGCGCTCTCCGCCGAGCGGGTGCAGCGCGGCGAGGCGCCGCTCTTCCAGTCGCACATGTGGGACGGCTCGGCCGTGCCGCTGGAGGAGAACCTCTCCATCGCCAGCGAGCTGCTGGAGAAGTGCATCGCCGCCAAGATCATCCTCGAGATCGAGGTGGGCGTGGTCGGCGGCGAGGAGGACGGCGTCGAGAACGAGATCAACGAGAAGCTCTACTCCACCCCCGAGGACGCCATCGCCACCGCGAAGGCGCTCGGCTACGGCGACCGCGGCTACTACATGACCGCGCTGACCTTCGGCAACGTGCACGGCGTCTACAAGCCCGGCAACGTCAAGCTGCGCCCCGAGGTGCTCAAGGCTGCCCAGGAGGCGGTGGTCGGCGAGTTCGGCCTCGACGCCGGCTCCAAGCCCTTCCACCTGGTCTTCCACGGCGGCTCCGGCTCGAGCCCGCAGGAGATCGCCGACGCCGTCGACTACGGCGTGGTGAAGATGAACGTCGACACCGACACCCAGTACGCCTTCACCCGGCCGGTCGCTGCGCACATGTTCAGCAACTACGACGGCGTGCTCAAGGTCGACGGCGAGGTCGGCAACAAGAAGACCTACGACCCCCGCTCGTGGGGCAAGGCCGCCGAGGCCGGCATGGCCGCCCGGGTCGTCGAGGCCTGCGAGAACCTGCGCTCGGCCGGTCGCTCGCTGGGCTGACCCTCCGCGCACCGCGTCGTGCCCCCCCGGCGTGCGCCCAAGCGCACGCCGGGGGGCACGACTGCGTCCGGCCAGGGGGCGGCCTGGCACGATGGCGGGATGACGCAGATCGGACAGGACCTGATGGCGGGCCCGCCGCCCACCCACCTCCCCGAGGACCCCGCGGCGCCCTCGCTGGCTGCCGGCGAGGACAAGTACGCCGTCGCCCGGCAGTTCCCCGCGAGCCCCTTCGCGTGGGCCGCGCTGGCCGGCCAGGCCGTCTCGGAGCAGGCCGACCCGGTGACGATCTACGCCTACGCGCGGGTCGGCTACCACCGCTCCCTGGACATGCTGCGCCGCAACGGCTGGAAGGGGCACGGCCCGGTGCCGTGGGAGCACGAGCCCAACCGCGGCTTCCTCACCTGCCTGGCGCTGCTGGCGATGGCCGCGCGCAGCATCGGTGAGACCGACGAGTGGGAGCGCTGCTCGACCTTCCTGCGCGACTCCAGCCCCACGGCGTACGACCAGCTGCTCTCCGACCTGGGCTGACCCGGGTACAGCGCACGACCTCGATCGGGGAGATTTCTTCCGCACCTGCTGCGGAGGAACCTCCCCGGTCGTCGTGTCCGGGTCCTGCGCCGCCGCTACTCGCCCCAGCCCATGGGGAACACCTCGAACGGCGCGGCGAACGTGCAGCCGAGCCGCTGCCCGGTGGCCCGGGCCATCCCCTCCAGGAACTCGCGCGGGTCGAAGTCGTCCCACCCCAGGCCCTCGATGTACGCCGCGTGCGCCTCGAGGCTGGCCACGCCGGCGTCGAACGTGGCGCTCGTGTCGACCGCGTGCGTGGCGAGCGGGGACCCGAAGGCCCACACCTCCCCGACGCCGCCCCACTTCTCCAGGGTGCCGCCGCCCTCGGCCAGCTGCTCGGTGAAGACCCACCGGTTGCCCGCGTCGCGGACCGCGTCGAGGACCGCGCGGCCCACGGCGATGTGGTCGGCCTGATTGAGGTTGACCCCGCCCCAGGTCTCGCGGAAGTTGCCCGTGAGCACGACCTCGGGCCGGTGCCGCCGGACGACCTCGGCGATCGCGCGGCGCAGCGTCACGCCGTACTCCAGCACCCCGTCGGGCAGGCCGAGGAAGTCGACGGTGTCCACCCCGACGACGCGGGCCGACTCGACCTGCTCGGCCTCGCGGACCGTGCGGCACTCCTCGGGTGTCAGCGCGTCGATGCCCGCCTCGCCGGAGGTCACCATGCAGTAGGCGACCTGCTTGCCCTGGCCGGTCCAGCGCGCGACGGCTGCCGCCGCGCCGAACTCCAGGTCGTCGGGGTGGGCGACGACGCAGAGCATCCGCTCCCAGTCCTCGCGCAGCGGCTCCAGCGGCGTGGGCTTCTCCATCCCGCCATGGTGCCGCTCCGCGGGCTGACGCACGAGACCCTCAGGGGGTCAGCAGCGCGCGCACCTTCTCGGCACCCAGGGCCAGGAACAGCGTGGGCAGCCGCGGCCCGCGCTCGGCGTCGACGAGCAGGTGGTAGAGCAGGCCGAAGAACGCCTTCTGGTCGGCCTTGACCTCGTCGGTCGGCGGGTCGTCGAGCCCCATGCCGCGGGCGAGCTTGGGCACGCCGTAGATGAGGGCGGACGTCTCCTCGAGCTCGAGCCGGTCCGGCAGCCGGTCCAGCAGCTGGCGCAGCCACAGCTCCTCGTCCTCGGTGAGCGCGGCGAGCCGAGCGGCGTCCTTGGTCTCCCGCACGGTCGTGCGCTCGGAGGCAGGGACATACTCCGACATCCAGGTCATCGCGCGGCCCAGCCGCGGCTCGAGGTCCTCGACGGAGTCGTGGGCGTGACCGACGTCGCCGACGATCCGGCTGATCAGCTCCGCCGAGCCAGCGGTCACGTCCGCCACCGAGCTCAGCAGCCGGAACGGGACGACGACCTTCGGTGCGGGCAGCGTGCCGGCGGTCGAGGTCGCGACCGCCCGCTCGCGCGCGAGCACCTGCGCGTCGCGCTTGCCGGGGTCGGCGGCCTTGCGGGCGAGGCTGTCCCACTCGTCGTACAGGCGCACGACCTCGGGGCCGAAGTCGATGTCGAAGGCCTGCTTGGGCTGGCGGCGGGCGTAGAGCCAGCGCAGGATCGGCGGCTCCAGGATGCGCAGCGCGTCCGCGGCGGTGGGCACGCCGCCGGCCGAGGACGACATCTTCTGCATGCCGGCGAAGCCGACGAAGGCGTAGGCGACGTACGACGGGGCGCGGAAGTCGAAGAGCCGCGGCACCAGCTCCTTGCCGACCGTGTAGGACGAGCCGGGCGTGGAGTGGTCCAGGCCGCCGGGCTCGAAGTCGACGCCCTCGAAGGCCCAGCGCATCGGCCAGTCGACCTTCCACACGAGCTTGCCCTCGTGCTGGGTGGCGACGGTGGTCGTGTGGCTCTCCCCGCAGGAGGTGCAGGTGTAGTCGAGGTCGGTCGTGTCGTCGTCGTACGCCGTGATGTCGACGGTGTCGCGGCCGCAGGTGCGGCAGTAGGGGCGGTAGGGGAAGCGGGCCAGGTCGCCCGTCCCGGAGCCCCCCTGCTCGTCGTCCTCGGCGACGGAGTCCGCGAGCGCGGCCGCCTCCTGGGCGGACTCCGGCGCTGGCTCGGCCTTCTTGGTGCGGAACTTGCCGAGCACCTCCTCGATGACGTCGCGGTGCTTGATCGCGTGCAGGACCTGCTCGGTGTAGGTGCCGGCGAGGTACTGCTCGGTCTGGGAGACCTCGACCATCTCGACGCCGAGCTCGACGAGCGCCTCGCGCAGGGGCGCCTTGAAGTGCTCGGCCCACGACACGTGGCACTCCCACGGGTCGGGTACGGCGGAGAGCGGGCGCCCGATGTGCTCGGCCCAGCTCGGGTCGACCCCGGCGGGCACCTTGCGGAAGCGGTCGAAGTCGTCCCACGAGTGCAGGTGGCGGACCGCGACCCCACGGCGGCGCAGCTCCTCGGCCACGAAGTGCGGCGTGAGGAACTCCCGGAGGTTGCCCAGGTGGATCGGCCCCGACGGGCTGGCGCCCGACGCGCAGGTGACGACCCGGCCCTCGGGCAGCCCGTGCACGAGCGCCTCCTGGCCGCCGGCGTGCCGGATGGCGTCGTCGGCCGCGCGGGTCACCCAGTCGATCGGCTCGGTGGGCTGGTCGGCGGTGCCGCCTCGTGGCATGGGTGCTGCTCCTGGGGCTCGGCGAGGGCGCCCGCGGTGGTGCGGGGCGCGGTGGGCGGTGTCGCCCGGGGACGGGCGTCGTCACGCTACCGGGTGGCGCCGGACGGGCGGGCAGCGACGACGTGCGTGCGGACAGGGCCGAGATGACGGACGAGGGCGTCGGGGCCGTCCCCTGAGGCGACCCCGACGCCCTGAGGTGGAGCGGAGCACGTTCATCCCCCGACGAAAGGTGCTCCAACCGCCGACCAGGGTCGGCGGTCCACCGCAGCCATCCTTGCCTGTCCTGACGGTGCCACGGGGAGGCTGGCTGCCTCTGGCACGAACCTGTCATTCCCTTTACACTCCGTCCATGGCGCCCCCTCCGGAGTCGGTGATCTCGGCGCTCGGCTTCGGCAAGGCCGCCGACCGGGCCTACCACCAGGTGCTGCCCCAGAGCGGGCGTGAGCTGGTGTCGGTGGCCCAGTCGGTGCTGCTCACGCCGGAGGAGCTGCTGCGCGACCTGGCCCCCTTGGTGGAGATGGGGATCGTCACCTGCGAGGAGTCGCGGATCTTCGTGCTCGGCCCCGGTGAGGCGGTCGCGCGGCTGGTCACGCTGGGTGCGGAGTCTGCGGCCTCGGCCCACGAGCGCCTCGATGCCGTGGCGCGCGCCCTGCCCTACCTCACCGCCACCACCGTCCGACCCGCCGACGGCGAGGTCGAGGACGTGCACCCGGTCGACGGCGAGATCAGCTCGGGCGGCAACCCCGTGCAGCTCCTGGCCTCGCTCATCAGCAACAGCAAGGGCGACCTGCTGTGGCTGCGACCCGACCAGTTCCGCAAGCCGCGCGAGGACGCCATGGCCCAGATCGTGGGCGAGCAGATCGCGAAGGGTCGCCGTTCCCGGGCGATCTACCCCGTCCGTGCCCTCACCGAGGCCCCGCAGACCCTCGCCCTGCGGGCCAGCGTCGGCGAGGAGATCCGGCTGATGCCGCAGCTGCCGACGCGGATGATCGTCATCGGCACCACCCACGTCGTGCTGCCCGAGCCGCTCGGGCAGTACGACGAGCCGCGGTCCCTGGTGCGCCAGCGCGGCTGGGTGCAGGCGATGACGCTGTGGTTCGAGTCGATGTGGGACAAGGCCTCGCCGCTGAGCGCCTCCGCCAGCGGCCGTGGCGCCGGCGACCTGCGCACGTTCCTGCTGCAGCAGCTGGCCTCGGGGGCCCAGGACGAGCAGATCGCCCGTCGCCTGGGCGTCAGCCTCCGCACGGTCCGGCGCCGGGTCGCCGACCTCATGACCGACCTCGGTGCCGACTCCCGCTTCCAGGCCGGGGTCGAGGCCGCCAAGCGCGGCTGGATCTGAGCGGTCGGGTCAGGAGTCGGTCAGGGCAGGACCATGCGGTACGCCCCGGGCTCGACCCGCCAGGTGCGGTTGCGCTCGGGGCCGTAGATCTCGCCGTCCGCGGAGCAGTAGAACTCGTCGCCGGAGATCGAGACCGTGCGCCCGCGGAGGTAGAGCACGTCGTCGCGCTCGGGGTGCTTGCCGCGCACCAGCTGGGCGGCGTACCCGAAGCGCGCGATCGGGCCCACGGCACGCGCCACCATCACGTCGACCATGCCGTCGCTGGTGTCGGCGTCGGGGGTCAGCGAGGTGCCGCCGCCGACGTCGGAGCCGTTGCCGACGGCGACCATGAGGATCGGCTCGTCCACGTCGACGACCCGCTGGCCGTCGACCTCGACGCAGAGCCGGACGTACGGCGGCTTGACCGAGGACAGCAGGGCGCCGATCGGGTAGCCGAGCTTGCCGAGGTTGACCTTGCCGACACCCACGGAGTGCAGGCGCTCCTTCCAGCGGCCGCCGCGTCGGCTGGCCTGGGCCCCGGCCCCGGCGTGCACGTGGTTGACCACGACCTCGCCGACCTCGTCGACGATCAGGTCCACGGGGCGTGCGGTGCCCGCGAGCACGACGTGGGCCGCGTCCTCGATGTCGAGGGGGATGCCGTTGCCGCGGGCGAAGTCGTTGCCGGTGCCCAGCGGCAGCAGCGCGAGGGTGCGGTCGGCCAGCTCGTGACGGCGGTGCAGCGCCGAGACGACCGCGTGCATGCTGCCGTCGCCGCCGGCGACCACGATCGTGCGGGAGCCGGCCCGGTGCAGGACGCCGTTGAGCTCCCCGGGGTCGGCCGTGGCGGCCACCTCCACGGAGGTCGCCTCGCGCAGCACCGCCAGGCCGCGCTCGAGGGTCTCCTCGTCGTCGGTGCCGGCGTCGCTGTTCCTGATCACGAGGAGGGGCTCCACGAGAACGGACACTACGCGGCCGGGGCGACCGCTTTGGTAGCGTGCGGCTGCAAGAGCCCCGGCGACTTGCGCGGGGCTCTCGGCTTTTCCGCGAGGGACCCGCCCGCCCGCGCCGGGTCGTGTGCGCAGTGTCCGGCAACCCAAGGAGCGAGCAGATGCCCGCCATCGCCATCATCGGTGCCCAGTGGGGAGACGAGGGGAAGGGCAAGGCCACCGACCTGCTCGGCTCCAGCGTCGACTACGTCGTGAAGTTCAACGGCGGCAACAACGCCGGCCACACGGTGGTGATCAACACCCCGGAGGGCAAGACCGAGAAGTACGCCCTGCACCTCCTGCCCTCGGGCATCCTCACCCCCGGCTGCACCCCCGTGATCGGCAACGGCGTGGTCGTCGACCTCGACGTGCTCATCGAGGAGCTCGACGGCCTCGAGGCCCGCGGCGTCGACACCTCGCGCCTGGTCATCAGCGCCAGCGCGCACGTCATCGCCGACTACAACCGCACGCTCGACAAGGTCACGGAGCGCTTCCTGGGCTCGCGCCGGCTGGGCACGACCGGGCGCGGCATCGGCCCGACGTATGCCGACAAGATGAACCGCATCGGCATCCGCATCCAGGACCTCTTCGACGAGAAGATCCTGCGCGCCAAGGTCGAGGGCGCGCTCGAGCTCAAGGGCCAGGTGCTCACCAAGATCTACAACCGCCGTGCGCCCTCGGTCGACGAGACGGTGGCCGAGCTGCTCACCCACGCCGACCGGATCCGCCCGATGGTCCGCGACACCGGGCTGCTGCTTAACCAGGCGCTGGATCGCGGCGAGACCGTGCTGCTCGAGGCCGGCCAGGCCACGCTGCTCGACGTCGACCACGGCACCTACCCCTTCGTGACGTCCTCCTCGGCCACCGCCGGCGGAGCCTGCACCGGCTCCGGCATCCCGCCGATGCGGATGGACCAGGTCATCGGGATCGTCAAGGCCTACACCACGCGCGTCGGCGAGGGCCCCTTCCCGACCGAGCTCTTCGACGACGCCGGCGAGCACCTGCGCAAGGTCGGCGCCGAGTTCGGCACCACGACCGGTCGGCCGCGCCGCTGCGGCTGGTACGACGCCGTCATCGCGCGCTACGCAGCGAGGGTCAACGGCGTCACCGACTTCGTCCTCACCAAGCTCGACGTGCTCACCGGCCTCGAGCAGGTGCCGGTGTGCGTCGCCTACGACGTCAACGGCACCCGCCACGACGAGATGCCGGTCAACCAGACCGACTTCCACCACGCCGTGCCGATCTACGAGTTCCTCCCCGGCTGGTGGGAGGACATCTCGGGCGCCCGGACCTTCGAGGACCTGCCCGCCAACGCGCAGGCCTACGTGCGCGCGGTGGAGCAGATGTCCGGCGCGCGGATCTCCGCCGTCGGCGTCGGCCCCTCCCGCGACGCGACCGTCGTCGTCCACCCGCTGATCTGAGGACCCCCGATGCCCGCCGACCTGCCTGATCTCCTGACCTGCCTCGTCATCGGCACCGGCGGCCGCGAGCACGCCCTCGCCCGCGCGCTGTCCCTCGACCCCGGCGTCCGCGCGGTGCACTGCGCCCCGGGCAACCCGGGCATCGCCGCGGTGGCCACCCTGCACGAGGTCGACCCGATGGACGGCGAGGCCGTGGCCGACCTGGCCGAGTCGCTGCTGGTCGACCTCGTGGTCATCGGCCCCGAGGCGCCGCTGGTCGCGGGGGTCGCCGACCTGGTCCGCGCCCGCGGGATCGCGGTCTTCGGCCCCTCCGGCGCCGCGGCCCAGCTCGAGGGCTCGAAGGCCTTCGCCAAGGAAGTCATGGAGGCCGCCGGCGTCCCGACCGCCGCGGCGATGGTCTGCAGCACCCCGGTCGAGGTGCAGGCCGCGCTCGACGCCTACGGCCCGCCGTACGTCGTGAAGGACGACGGCCTGGCCGCCGGCAAGGGCGTGGTGGTGACCCTCGACCGCGACGTCGCCGTCGAGCACGCCGCGCAGTGCGAGCGGGTGGTGATCGAGGAGTTCCTCGACGGGCCCGAGGTCTCGCTCTTCGCGATCTGCTCGTGGGACCCCGAGGTCGGAGCGACGGTCTACCCGCTGCAGCCCGCCCAGGACTTCAAGCGCATCCACGACGGCGACGAGGGTCCCAACACCGGCGGCATGGGCGCCTACACCCCGCTGCCGTGGGCGCCGGCCGACCTCGTCGACGAGGTGCTGTGCGACGTGCTGCGGCCGACCGTGGAGGAGATGGCGGCCCGCGACATGCCCTTCACTGGGCTGCTCTACGCCGGGCTCGCGCTGACCTCGCGCGGCCTGCGCGTCGTGGAGTTCAACGCCCGCTTCGGCGACCCCGAGACCCAGCCGCTCATGGCGCTGCTCGACTCCCCGCTCTCCCCGCTGCTGATGGGGGCCGCCACCGGAACCCTCGCCTCGGTCGAGCCGCCGCGCTGGAAGGACGGGGCCGCGGTGGCGGTCGTCCTGGCCTCCGCGGGCTACCCCGAGTCCTCGTCGAAGGGCGACGTCATCCACGGCCTGGTCGACGCCGAGTCGCTGCCCGACGTGCACGTGATCCACGCCGGCACCGCCATGGTCGAGCGCGCGGTCGTCACCGCGGGTGGCCGGGTGCTCGCGGTCGTCGGGACGGGTCCCTCGCTCGCCGACGCCCGGGACGCGGCGTACGAAGGTGTCGCCGCCATCGAGTTCGAGGGTGCCCAGCACCGCACCGACATCGCGGCGAGGGCGGCGGCCGGCGAGGTGTGAGGTTCATCGGGGCGCCGCTGGACCTTGCGGTGCCCCGCGGCAGGTGCAGCGGTGGGCCGTGAGGTTCGTCGGGGCGCCGCTGAACCTCACATGGTGCGGACGCGATGTGCCCCCGCGCCCGTGACCCGCGAGAATGGCGGCCGTGACCGTCCCCAACGTCCTCGCCACCCGGTACGCCGCAGCCGACCTCGCGCAGATCTGGTCGCCCGAGCACAAGATCGTGCTGGAGCGCCAGCTGTGGATCGCGGTGCTGAGGGCCCAGCGCGACCTGGGCATCGACGTGCCCGACGGGGTCGTCGAGGCCTACGAAGCGGTCGCCGCCCGCGGCGCCGAGGCCGTGGACCTCGGCTCGATCGCCGCCCGCGAGCGGGTCACCCGCCACGACGTGAAGGCGCGCATCGAGGAGTTCTGCGCGCTGGCCGGTCACGAGCACATCCACAAGGGCATGACCAGCCGCGACCTCACCGAGAACGTCGAGCAGCTGCAGGTCAAGCAGTCCCTCGCCCTGCTCCGCGACCGCGCGGTGGCCACCCTGGCCCGCCTCGGCCGGCTCGCCGCCGAGCACGAGACCACCGTCATGGCCGGACGCAGCCACAACGTCGCGGCCCAGGCCACCACGCTGGGCAAGCGGTTCGCCACCGTCGCCGACGAGATGCTCGTCAGCCTCGAGCGGGTCGAGGACCTGCTCGCGCGCTACCCGCTGCGCGGCATCAAGGGCCCGATGGGCACCGCCCAGGACATGCTCGACCTGCTCGACGGTGACGAGGCCAAGCTGGCCGACCTCGAGCAGCGGGTCGCCGCGCACCTCGGGTTCGAGCGGGTGCTGACGAGCGTCGGCCAGGTCTACCCGCGCTCGCTCGACTTCGACGTGCTCTCCGCGCTCGTGCAGCTGACCGCCGGCCCGTCCAACCTCGCGACCACGATCCGGCTGATGGCCGGCAACGAGATCGTCACCGAGGGCTTCAAGGAGGGTCAGGTCGGCTCCTCGGCGATGCCGCACAAGATGAACACGCGCTCCTGCGAGCGGGTCAACGGGCTCGCGGTCGTCACCCGCGGCTACCTGTCGATGGTCGGCGAGCTCGCCGGCGACCAGTGGAACGAGGGCGACGTCTCCTGCTCCGTCGTACGCCGGGTCGCGCTGCCGGACGCGTTCTTCGCCGTCGACGGCCTCTTCCAGACCTTCCTCACCGTGCTCGACGAGTTCGGCGCGTTCCCGGCCGTCATCCAGCGCGAGCTCGACCGCTACCTGCCGTTCCTCGCCACCACCAAGGTCCTGATGTCCGCCGTGCGCAACGGCGTGGGCCGCGAGACCGCCCACGAGGCGATCAAGGAGGCCGCCGTGGGCACCGCCCTGGCGATGCGCCAGGGCCAGGCCGAGAACGACGTGTTCGCCAAGCTCGCCGCCGATGAGCGGCTGGGGCTGACCCAGGCGCAGCTCGAGGCGCTGGTGGCCGAGCCGATCAGCTTCACCGGCGCGGCCGTCGCCCAGACGCAGGCGGTCGTCCGGGCGGTCGAGGCCGTCTGCGCGCAGCACCCCGCGGCGGCGGTGTACGCGCCGGGGGCGATTCTCTGAGCCGCAGCCGGGAAGCTTCATCGGCCGGCCGATGAACCTCACGGCGGGACGATGGAACGTCATCGGCCCACCGGAAGGTCTGTCGGCCGGCCGATGAAACTTCCCGGCGATGCCCGGCCCGGCCGAAGACCGGACGGTCACGTCCGCGTCCGACACCTGGTGGGACGCCTGCTCGGCCGGGGGTGGCGGGGCGCGGTTGACTGGGAGGCATGGCCGAGCACAGTGCTGATCGCGGGGCAAGGGGACGCACCGCCACGACCGAGCAGCTGATCGAGGCCGACCGGCGCGAGCCGCAGGTGGCGGCCTTCGCCGGCGGCGTCTCCTCCGACGAGCAGCACTCGGCCCTGCGGGCCTCGGTGCGCCAGCTCAGCACCCTGCTCGGCGAGGCCATCACGCGGCACGAGGGTGCGGAGACGCTGGCGCTGGTCGAGCGGGTCCGCGAGCTGTCGCGCGAGCCCGACGACGGTGCCCTGCGCGCGCTGCTCGACGAGCAGGACGACGCGACGGCGGTGCTGCTGGCGCGCGCGTTCACGGCGTACTTCCAGCTGGTCAACGTCACCGAGCAGCTGCACCGCTGGCAGGAGGTGACCGAGGAGAGCGAGGGCCCGCTGGCCGTGACCGCCGCCCGGATCCAGGAGGCGCTCGAGCGGGGCGACCTCGACCGCGAGCTGCTGGCGGAGGTGCTGGGCCGGGTGGAGTACCGCCCGGTCTTCACCGCCCACCCCACCGAGTCCACCCGCCGCACCGTGCTGCGGCTGCTGCGCAAGGTCGCCGCGACCGTCGCCGACGCCGAGGACCCCCGCCGCCGCCC
The DNA here is from genome assembly GCA_009701885.1 of Actinomycetota bacterium. Classification (GTDB taxonomy): domain Bacteria; phylum Actinomycetota; class Actinomycetes; order Propionibacteriales; family Nocardioidaceae; genus Nocardioides. The sequence goes on along the minus strand of WLJH01000020.1, from coordinate 14,644 downwards.
CGGTGACGACGCCCGCACCGCGCGCCGGCTGGCCGAGCTGGTCGACCTGATCTGGCAGACCGACGAGCTGCGGATCGCCAAGCCGCAGCCCACCGACGAGGCGCGCACGGCGCTCTACTACCTCTCCCAGATCGCCCAGCACGTGCTGCCCGGGCTGGTCGAGGAGCTCCAGCAGCGGCTGTCCGCGCTCGGGGTCGAGCTGCCCGCCGACGCACGGCCGGTGCGGTTCGGCACGTGGGCCGGCGGCGACCGCGACGGCAACCCGTTCGTGACGCCCGAGGTGACCCTCGAGGTGCTCGGGCTGCAGCACGACCTGGGCCTGCGCGAGCTGGTGCGCCAGGTCGAGGAGCTGCTGACCGAGATGACCGCGACGACCCGGGTCGTCAGCATCACCCCCGAGCTCGAGGAGTCGCTGGCCGCGGACGCGGAGGCTCTGCCGATCACCTGGTCGACCATCGAGCGGCTCAACGCCGAGGAGCCCTACCGCCTCAAGCTCAGCTTCGTCCGCGTGCGGCTGCAGCGCACCCGGGACCGGCTGGCCCGCGGCAGCGCCCACGAGCCGGGCCGCGACTACCTCGGCTTCTCCGAGCTGCTGCACGACCTCACCCTGGTGCGCGACTCGATGCTCGCCGACGGTGACGACCTCACCGGCAACGGCGCGATCCTGCGGATGATCCGCACCGCCACGGCCACCGGCCTCGGCATGGCGACCCTCGACGTCCGCGAGCACAGCGGCAAGCACCACGAGGCCCTCGCCGAGCTCTTCGACCGCACCGGCGAGCTCCCGACGCCGTACGCCGACCTCGACCGCGAGCAGCGGATCGAGCTGCTCTCCGCGGAGCTCGCGGGGCGTCGGCCGCTGGTCGGTGCCGGGCACCCGCTGGGCGACGGCGCCGCGGCCGCGAGCCTGGGCCTGATGCACACCCTGCGCACGGCGCTGGACACCTACGGCCCCGACGTCGTGGAGACCTACATCGTCTCGATGGCCCACAACGTCGACGACCTCTTCGCCGTCGTCGTGCTCGCCCGGGAGGCGGGCCTCGTCGACACCGGTTCCCCCGACGAGGAGGCCGTGGCGCGGATCGGCTTCGCACCCCTCTTCGAGACCGTCGCCGAGCTCGAGGTCGCCGGGCCGCTGCTCGACCGGCTGCTCTCGGACCCGGCGTACCGCCGCGTCGTCGCTGCCCGCGGCGACGTGCAGGAGATCATGCTCGGCTACTCCGACTCCTCCAAGGACGCCGGCATCGCGGCCTCGCAGTGGCAGATCCACCGCGCCCAGCGCTCGCTGCGCGACGTCGCCCGCCGGCACGGGGTGCGGCTGCGGCTCTTCCACGGTCGCGGCGGCTCCGTCGGCCGCGGCGGCGGCCCGACCGCCGAGGCGATCCTGTCCCAGCCCTCCGGCACCCTCGACGGCCCGATCAAGATCACCGAGCAGGGCGAGGTCATCTCCGACAAGTACCTCCTGCCGGAGCTCGGCCGCTTCAACCTCGAGGCCGCGCTCGCCGCTGTCGTCGAGGCCTCGGTGCTGCGCCGCGGGCCGCAGCTGCCGCGCGACGTGCTGGACGACTGGGACAAGACCATGGACCTGGTCGCGGGCAGCGGCCAGACGGCGTACCGCGGCCTCGTGCGCGACGACGCCCTCGTCCCCTTCTTCGTCGCCGCCACCCCCGTCGACGAGCTCGGGAAGATGAACATCGGCTCCCGGCCCTCCAAGCGTCCTGGCGGCGCTGGTGGTCTCGACGACCTGCGGGCGATCCCGTGGGTCTTCGGCTGGACCCAGTCGCGGATCATCCTGCCCGGGTGGTTCGGCGTCGGCTCCGGCCTCGCGGCCGCCCGCGAGGACGGGCGGCTGGAGACGCTGCAGGAGATGTACGGATCCTGGGCGTTCTTCCGCACCTTCCTCTCCAACGTGCAGATGACGCTGACCAAGACCGACCTCGACATCGCCGCGCGCTACGTGCGGACCCTCGTGCCTTCCGACGCCTCCGGTGTCTTCGACACCATCCGCGCCGAGCACGAGCGCACGGTCGAGGAGGTGCTGCGCGTGACCGGCCAGGGTGCGCTGCTCGAGCAGGCGCCGGTGCTGCGCCGCACGCTCGAGCTGCGCGACCAGTACCTCGCGCCGCTCCACGCGCTGCAGGTCTCGATGCTCGCCCGCTCCCGCGAGGCCACCGCCGGCGCGGACGACGCCGAGGCCCCCGAGGACGTGCAGCGCGCGCTGCTGCTCACCATCAACGGCATCGCTGCCGGGCTGCGCAACACCGGCTGAGGCCGCTGCTCCCTGCGACTCGGCGCTGGTTCGAGCGTGAGTCGGCGTCCTCGTCAGTCCCGCAGCGCCTTGACCGCCACGACGAGCGACGCGGCGACCATGAGTGCCGCGACGAGCAGCGCCGCGCGGAGGCCCGTCGCGGCGTCGTACGTCGCCGAGCCGACGGTGTAGGCGGTGATGCCCAGCGCGGTGCCGAGCGCGGAGCCGATGCGCTGGCCGGTCTGCAGCGCCCCGCCGGCCGCCCCGCCCATCCGCGGGGGCACCTCGTCGAGGGTGAGGGTGATGTTGGGGGAGATGACCGCGCCGCCGCCGAGACCGGCGACGAGCAGCAGCGGCACCAGGACCCAGGCGATCCCGTCGCCGTCCCGGCCCGGCAGCACGACCGCGAGCGCCAGCACCGCGACGAGCGTGACGACGAGGGCGCCGACGGTGAGCGGCCGGCCGATGCGGGTCACGAACCGGCCCGCCACCGGGGAGGAGATCGCCGAGCCGGCGGCGAACCCGGTCAGCGCTGCGCCGGCCGCCAGCGGCCCCAGCCCCAGCTCGGTCTGCAGGTGCACCGCCAGCACGAGCACCATGCCGGTGAACCCGGTGAAGTAGAGGCTGCCGACGGCGATGCCGCTGGCGAACCCCGGCGTACGCCCGAGCAGCGCTACGTCCAGCAGCGGCTCGCCGCCGCGCGCGACGACCCGGTGCTCCCAGCGCGTGAAGCCCCATGCCAGCGGCGGGACCGCCGCGAGCAGCACCAGCCAGCGGTAGCCGCCGCCCTCGATGCTGACCAGCGGGTAGATCACGCACAGGACCAGCAGCCCGAGCAGGGCAGCGCCGACGAGGTCCAGCCGTGGGCGGCTGCTGTCGGAGTCCTCCGAGGACAGGTCGCGCGGGACGATGAGGAGCACCAGGGCGAAGGCGAGGATCCCGACCGGCAGGTTGACCCAGAAGATCCAGCGCCAGCCGTCGTCCCCGCCGGCGAGCGTGATGATCAGGCCGCCGAGGACCGGCCCCAACGCCGAGGACACCGAGACCACGAACCCGAAGAGGCCGAAGGCCCGTCCCCGCTCGGCGCCGCGGAAGAGGGTCTGGATGATGCCGGAGTTCTGCGGGGTCAGCAGCCCGGCGCTCATGCCCTGCAGCAGACGGGCGGCGATGACCAGCTCGACGCTCGGCGCCAGGCCGACCAGCGCGCTCGCGGTCACGAACCCGACCAGCCCGACGAGCATCAGCCGGCGTCGCCCGAACGCGTCCCCCAGCCGCCCACCTGTGACGAGCACCAGCCCGAAGGCCAGGGCGTACCCCGACACCACCCACTGCACCGTGCTCGCCGAGGTCCCGAGCCCCTCCTGCATCGAGGGGATCGCGACGTTGACGATCGTGACGTCGAGCAGCGACATGAACCCGACGACCAGCGTGACCGCCAGGATCCGCCAGCGTCGGGGGTCGGGCTCGTACGCCGGCACGCGCCCTGCGCCCGGACGAGCCGGGTCCGCCGCCTCCTGTCGCCTCGCCACCGCCCCAGCCTCCCCCCGCGCCCCACACCCACCCGGGTCCTCACCGACCCCGCCCGCGCCGAGTCGGCACCGGTTCAAGCCTGACTCGGCGCCGAGTCACGCTCGAATCCGTGCCGAGTCGGCGGGGAGGGCGCGGGGCGGGACGATGGGGGCATGAGCGCGCCCGTGACCGTGAGCATCACCCGGCACCTCGACCCCGGCCGGGAGGCGGAGATGGCGTCGTGGCTGCAGGCCGGTACGGCGCTGGCCCAGCGCTTCCCGGGGTTCCTCGGGGCAGGGTGGGTGCGGCCGGAGGCGGACTCGGAGACCTGGCACATGCTCTACCGGTTCGCCGACGCGGACTCCCTGCGCGCCTGGGAGGAGTCGCCCCAGCGGCAGTGGTGGCGCGACTCCGCGGCCGGCCTGGGCGTCGTGGAGAGCCGTGTCGAACGGCGTACCGGCATCGAGGGGTGGTTCGACGAGCCGCAGCACCGCGACATCCGCGACCTGCGCGTGCAGCCGCCCCCGCCGCCGCGGTGGAAGCAGGCGCTGGTGATCTTCCTGGTCTTCTACCCGCTCTCGGTGGTGGTCAACTGGCTCAGCGCCGAGGTGGGCGCGGACGGCCTGCCGCTGCTGCTGCGGGTGCTGCTCGTCATCGCCGTCATGACCCCGACGATGACCTACCTGGCGCTGCCGTGGGTGACGCGCCGGATGGAGTGGTTCCTGCAGGGGCAGCCGCCGCCCTGGCGGCGCTGAGCCCCTCACTAGGCTGGCGGCGTGGCCGACCTGAACATCCCGACCGCTCCGAGCCTGCCCGGCATGCGGCACCTCCACTCCGGCAAGGTCCGCGACCTCTACGAGGTCGAGGCAGGCGAGCACGCCGGCCGGCTGCTCATGGTGGCCAGCGACCGGCTCTCGATCTTCGACTTCGTGCTCGACACGACCATCCCCGACAAGGGCGAGATCCTGACCCGGATGTCGCTGTGGTGGTTCGACCAGCTGGCCGACCTGGTGCCGCACCACGTCGTCTCCACCGACGTCCCCGACGCGGTCCGCGGCCGCGCGGTGGTCTGCGAGCGGCTGGACATGTTCCCCGTCGAGTGCGTCGCCCGCGGCTACCTCACCGGGTCGGGGCTGCTCGACTACCAGGCCACGGGCGAGGTCTGCGGCGTCGCGCTGCCGGCCGGGCTCGTGGACGGCAGCCGGCTCGAGGCGCCGATCTTCACCCCCGCCACCAAGGCCGAGCTCGGTGACCACGACGAGAACGTCTCCTACGACGCCGTCGTGACCACGATCGGCGAGGCCGACGCGGCCCGGCTGCGCGACCTGACGCTGCAGGTCTACTCCCGCGCCGAGGAGCTGGCCCGCGAGCGCGGCATCCTCCTCGCCGACACCAAGCTGGAGTTCGGCCGGCGGGCGGACGGGGCGACCGTGCTCGGCGACGAGGTGCTCACCCCCGACTCGAGCCGCTTCTGGCCGGCCGACGACTACGCCCCAGGGCGCACGCAGCCGTCCTACGACAAGCAGATCGTGCGCAACTGGGCGCTCTCGCCGGAGTCCGGTTGGGACAAGGCCTCGGGCGAGGCGCCGCCGCCGCTGCCGCCGGAGGTCGTCGAGCGCACGCGCAGCAGGTACGTCGAGGCCTACGAGCGGCTGACGGGGGAGCGGTTCTGATGGGGACGAGCCTGCGCACGGTCGGCGGGACGGTCGCGTTCCCGGTCCCGGCCGAGGTCGCCTTCGACTACCTCGTCGACCCGGTCAACCGGCCCGAGTGGCAGTCCAGCCTGGCGTCGGTCACCGACGTCCGCGGCGAGGTCGGCCCGGGCCAGACCTGGACCGACGTCACGAAGCCGGGCCTGCGCCCGGCGATGCGGACCACGGCGTACGACCGGCCGCGCGCGTGGTCCGAGGACGGCACGTGGAATTTCGTCACCGCGATCCTCGACCTCACCTTCACCCCGACGGCGACCGGCTGCGACGTCGGGTTCCGCTTCCGGATCACCGGCCCGGGGCCGGTGCGCGCGCTCGGGCTGCTCGCCTCCGCGGCGTCGGTGCTGCCGGTGCGCGCCGACCTGCGCACCGCCGCCCGGATCCTGGGCGAGCGGGGCTGACCGACGCGGCTCGGCGGGGCCGCTGAGACGGGCCTCCCGAGGGGTGTGGACCGGTGGGTAGGTTGGCCGGCGTACCCGACGTGACGGAGGCCACCTGTGACCAGCTACAACCTCGCCAGCCTGCTCGAGCAGAGCGCGGAGAAGTACCCCGAGCGCGACGCCGTCGTCTTCGGTGACACCCGGCTGAACTACGCGACGGTCAACACCCTCGCCAACCAGGTCGCCGGCGCGCTCAAGGAGCGCGGCGTGGGGCACGGCGACAAGGTCGCGCTGAGCTGCCCGAACCTGCCGTACTTCTCCATCGTCTACTTCGGCATCCTCAAGGCCGGTGCGACGGTGGTGCCGCTCAACGTCCTGCTCAAGGGTCGCGAGGTCGCCTACCACCTGGCCGACTCCGACGCGAAGGCCTACTTCTGCTTCCAGGGCACCCCCGAGCTGCCGATCGGTGAGGCCGGCCACGAGGGCTTCTCCCAGACCGACTCCTGCGAGCACTTCTTGGTCATCACCGCTGACCCCGGCGCGGCCTCCCCGATCGAGGGCACCCAGACGCTCTTCCAGGCCATCGGCTCGCAGGCCCCGACCTTCGAGACCGTCGCCACCGACGAGGACGACACCGCGGTGATCCTCTACACCTCGGGCACCACCGGGCAGCCCAAGGGTGCGGAGCTGCGGCACCGCAACATGCGTGACAACGCGCTGTCCGGCGAGGCGCTCTTCGGGGCGAACGCCGACCAGCCCGACACCTACCTCTGCGTGCTGCCGCTGTTCCACTCCTTCGGCCAGACCGTCATCCAGAACGGCGGGTTCGCCTACGGCGGCACCGTCGTCATGCTGCCGCGGTTCGAGGCCGAGCCGGCGCTGGGCCTGATGCTCAAGGAGGAGGTGACCTTCTTCGCCGGCGTGCCCACGATGTACTGGGGCCTGCTCGGCGCCCTGACCCCCGAGGTCGACGTCGCGACCCTCGCCAAGAACCTGCGGGTCGCCGCTGCCGGTGGCTCGGCACTGCCGGTGGAGGTGCACAAGGACTTCGAGAACAAGTTCGGCGTCACCATCCTCGAGGGCTACGGTCTGTCCGAGACCAGCCCGGTCGCCTCCTTCAGCCCCTACGGCCAGCCCGTGCGGGTCGGCTCCATCGGCACCCCGATCCCCGGCGTGGAGATGTGCCTGCTGCGCAACGACTCGTGGGAGAAGGTGCCCGACGACCTCGAGGAGGACGGCAAGACCGCCGTCGGCGAGATCGCGATCAAGGGCCACAACATCATGAAGGGCTACTACGGCCGGCCCGAGGCGACCGCCGAGGTGCTCGGCACCGTCGACGGCACCGACGGCTGGTTCCGCTCCGGCGACCTGGGTCGCAAGGACGCCGACGGCTTCTACTACATCGTCGACCGGTCCAAGGACATGATCATCCGCGGCGGCTACAACGTGTACCCGCGCGAGATCGAGGAGGTCCTCATGACCCACGAGGACGTCTCGCTCGCCGCCGTCATCGGTGTCCCGCACGAGTCCCACGGCGAGGAGGTCAAGGCGTACGTCATCCTCAACCCGGGTGCCTCGACCACCAGCGAGGAGCTCGTCGCGTGGGGCAAGGAGCAGATGGCCAACTACAAGTACCCCCGCATCGTCGAGGTCGTGGAGAACCTGCCGATGACCGCCACGGGCAAGATCCTCAAGCGCGAGCTCTCGTGAGGCCCTGCGCGTGAAGTGGATCCTCCTCGCGGCCGCCGTCCTCATGACCGCGGGCGGCGGCCTGTGGTGGTACGGCGCCCCGGAGACGCCCTTCGGGCCGATCTTCGCCGGGCTCGGTGTGGCGCTGGCGATCGTGGTGCTCAAGCCCGGGCAGCGCGCCTAGGGGGTCGGCGGGTCTGGGGCGCATACGGCGGGGCGGGCGCCGCCACCCCGCCCCTTCGTCGGAACCAGTCCTCCCGCTCGTTCCTCACGGGAGGACGGCCAGGCCCATCCACCCTCCTCCGGGGCGGGGTGGCAACGCCCGCCCCGCCGCCCGCGCTGACGGCCTGGCGCGTCCTCGTCACTCGAAGGGGTTCGGCAGCGCGCCCGGCAGCCCGGCGAGCAGCTCGCGCGCTCGGGCGGCCGACTTGTGCTCGACCAGCACCTCGTAGCGGGTGGCGACGACCTGGGTGACGGAGGAGAAGTCCCGGCGCCCGCGCGTGGCGGCGTACCCCGTCAGCGCGAAGATCAGGCCGAACAGCGCGCCGATCACCAGCGGCGGGAGCAGGGCGGCCAGCAGCGACTCCTCGGTCACGACCACGAAGACCAGGCCCACGAAGAGCCCGAACCACGCGCCCGAGGCGGCGCCGCTGGCGGCCACCCGCGGGGTGGTGAGCCGCCCGGTGATCTTCTCGATCCGCTTGAGGTCGGTGCCGACGATCATCAGCTGCTCGACGGGGAACTCCTGGTCGCTGAGGTAGTCGACCGTCCGCTGCGCGGCGGCGTACTCGTCGTAGACCGCGAGGGACTGGGGGAACTCCAGGGAGAGCGGGGAGGCGAGGTCGGGACGCTGCGTGGCCATGGCCCCAGTCTGCCGCAGTGTCCCAGCCCCACCGGCTGCGCGCGGGGGCGTCCGGGCGCCCGGATACGATCGTCGTGCTTGTCCACCCCCGCTGCATGAGTGAGCCAGGAGCCGCCCCGTGGCCCGTGTCGTCGTCGACGTGATGCCCAAGCCCGAGATCCTCGACCCCCAGGGCAAGGCCGTGCTCGGTGCCCTGCCGCGCCTGGGCTTCTCCGGCGTGACCGAGGTCCGCCAGGGCAAGCGCTTCGAGCTCGAGGTCCCTGAGGTGACCCCCGAGGTCCTCGCCGAGGTGGAGAAGATGGCCGAGACGCTGCTCTCCAACCCCGTGATCGAGAACTTCGCGGTCCACGTCGAGGACGACCTCACCCCCGGAGCGGGCGCGTGAAGATCGGCGTCGTCACCTTTCCCGGTTCCCTCGACGACGTCGACGCGGCTCGCGCGGTCGGGATCGGCGGGCACGAGGCCGTCGCGCTGTGGCACGGCGAGCACGACCTCAAGGGTGTCGACGCCGTCGTCCTGCCGGGCGGCTTCTCCTACGGCGACTACCTCCGCTGCGGGGCCATCTCCCGCTTCTCCCCGGTGATGACGGAGGTGATCGGCGCGGCCCAGCGCGGCATGCCGGTCCTCGGCATCTGCAACGGCTTCCAGATCCTCTGCGAGTCGCACCTCCTGCCGGGTGCGCTGATCCGCAACGACCACCGCAAGTTCGTCTGCCGCGACCAGCGCCTGCGCATCGAGAACAACCGCACCCCCTGGACCGCGGCGTACGCCGAGGGCCAGGAGGTCACCATCGTGCTCAAGAACGGCGAGGGCGGGTTCGTCGCCGACGCCGCCACCCTCGACCGGCTCGAGGGCGAGGGCCAGGTGCTGGCGCGCTACCTCGACCACAACCCCAACGGCTCGGCCCGTGACATCGCCGGCATCACCAACGAGCGCGGCAACGTCGTCGGCCTCATGCCGCACCCCGAGCACTCCGTGGAGACGCTCACGGGGTCCGGCATCGACGGGCTCGGGTTCTTCACGAGCCTGGTCGAGTCCGCCTTCGCCTGACCCGCACCCGCCTGACCCGCGAGACCTGCAGGAGTCCTGCCCATGAGTCCACGGAGCCTGTTCCGTCGCGTCGCCGTCGCCGAGGCGATCACCTGGGCGCTGCTGCTGACCGGCATGTTCCTCAAGTACGTCACCGAGACCACCGAGCTCGGCGTGAGCGTGTTCGGGATGCTGCACGGTGTCGTCTTCGTGGCGTACGCCGTCGTGGCGGTCGTCGTCGCCGTCGACCAGCGCTGGACCGCTCGACGCACGTTGGCCGCGCTCGCCAGCGCGGTGCCGCCCTTCGCGACGGTGCCGTTCGACCGCTGGGTCGAGAAGCACCACCCGCTCGACGTCGCCTGGCGGCTGCGTGCCGCCGACCCGGCCGGCCCGCTCGAGCGCCTCGTCGCCTGGCTGGTCCGCTCGCCCGCGCAGGGCGTCGCCGCCGGCCTCGTGGCCGTCGGTGCCCTCACCGGCCTCGCGCTGCTGGTCGGCCCGCCCACGGGCTGACGCTCGACCAGCGGGGTGGGCAGGTCCGGGGTACGTGTGGTCAGCTTCGCTTGCCGGCCACGAGGGCCCGCCAGACCTGGCGGTTGACCACGCCCGAGGGCTGCAGGCCGACCTTCTTCTGCCAGGCCTTCACGACCGGCTCGACGCCGGGTCCGTAGACGCCGGTGACGACGAGTCGGTGCTGCGGCGAGGCGGCGTTGAGGGCGCGCTGGAGTCGGCGGACGGCGAGCCCGGCCGAGCCGTACTTGATGGTGGCCTGCGAGCCCGCGGCGAGCAGCGACATCCAGTGCTGGCGCGACCACATGTCGACCTGCTCGAAGCCGCGCTGGGCCTGCCAGGCGCGGGTGGCCTTGAGGGTCGCGGCGCCGTACTCGCCGGTCAGTGGGCCCTCGAAGAGCTTCTTCTCGCGGAGCAGGCACTGCAGCGTGGTGACCAGCGCGGCGTCGGGGACGACGGTCTGGCCGTTCTTCTTCGTCCGCGGCGGGCGCAGCAGCTCGTAGTCCTGCCAGTTGACGCGGGTGCCGCCGCAGCGCTCCTTCTCCGCGCGGGCGGTGGTGCCGCGGCCGAGGTCGAGGAAGTTGCTGTCGATGTTGATCCGCACGCCGCCCCAGGTCTCGTCGTGGCCGCCGAGGTACTGCTTCATCCGACCGCCGGGGCGCCAGCCGTCGTCGCGGATGTAGGTGGTGTCGGTGTTGGCGTTGCCGTCCCAGCGGGCGATCCAGATCGCGTCGGGGAGCGTGAAGCGGTCGGGGCGGTTGATCCGCGCGTCGTCGAGGGCCTTGATGCCCGAGCTGGCGGAGGAGTAGACGCCGGAGACGTAGCCGAGCCGGTGCAGGGCCTGGGTCCAGCCCGAGAGGAAGGACAGCGCGGACTCGCGGCACGCGGTGTTGGTGGCGTCGAAGCCCTCGAGGTCGTACCAGAGGGTGCTGCCCTCGCCGATCCCGAGCGCCTTGGCGTCGGCGACCGTGGTCTCGGCCTCGGCGCGGCCCATGACCAGCGCCTTGTTGTAGGTGCCGGACTGCCCGGGCTTGGGGTTGATCCGCACGTCGTCGTCGTAGCGCGGGAACCGCGGCTGGCAGGAGGCCTGCGGGCCGAGGGTGATCGGCAGCAGCCGCCACCCGAGCCGGGACTGCTGGCGCACCCACTCGGGGGTCAGGTTGGGCTGGTTGCGGCAGGCGCGGGACTTCCCGGAGATGTAGATGCCGACCGCCTGGAACGGCGAGTGGTTCCACCAGGTGCGCATCGCCTCGCTGGTGGGCGCCAGGCACTGGTCGAAGCCGTAGCCGGTGAAGCTGCCGGGCGTCACCACGACCCCGTCCTCGGACACGGTCGGGCTCCGGCGCTCCCCGCTGGCGGCGTACGCCGTGGGGCCGGCGGGGGCGCCCAGGACCGTCACGGCGAGCAGTCCCGACGTGGCGGCGAGCAGCGCACGGCGCAGGCCGCTGCGCAGGCTGCCGTGGGGGTGGTCGGCGATGCGGGCGGGGACCGTTCGGGACATGTGTCGGGCTCCAGCGCGTGGGGGTTCGAGGGCGTTCCGGGAGGCCCGGCCACAGCACGATAACCACACCAGTCACACGAGTAACAGGGCTCCGTGCGAATTACAGACGTGTAGTTCTCGCAGGTCAGAGGGGGTGCGAGTCTCGTCGGCGAGCGCGGTGACGGCAGCGGCGCCGTGGCTCGGTAGATTCCTCCTGTGCTGGACACCGTGGCCGTCGCCGCCGAGGACCCTGACCGCGAGCAGCCCTGGGCCGACCTCGGCCTGAAGGCCGACGAGTACGCCCGGATCCGCGAGATCCTCGGGCGCCGCCCCACCTCCTCCGAGCTGGCGATGTACTCGGTCATGTGGAGCGAGCACTGCTCCTACAAGTCCTCCAAGGTGCACCTCAAGCAGTTCGGCGAGCTGCCCCAGGAGACCCCGGTCGGCAAGATGCTCGCCGGCATCGGCGAGAACGCCGGCGTGCTCGACGTCGGGCAGGGCTATGCGGTGACCTTCAAGGTCGAGTCGCACAACCACCCGTCGTACGTCGAGCCCTACCAGGGCGCCGCGACCGGCATCGGCGGCATCGTCCGCGACATCCTCGCGATGGGCGCGCGCCCGGTCGCGGTCATGGACCCGCTGCGCTTCGGCCCGCTCGACGCCCCCGACACCCACCGCGTGCTGCCCGGGATCGTGGCCGGCGTCGGCGGCTACGGCAACTGCCTCGGCCTGCCCAACATCGGCGGCGAGGCCGTCTTCGACGAGACCTACCTCGGTAACCCGCTCGTCAACGCGCTGTGCGTCGGCGTGCTGCGGCACGAGGACCTGCACCTGGCCAAGGCCTCGGGCGTCGGCAACCAGGTCATCCTCTACGGTGCGCGCACCGGCGGCGACGGCATCGGCGGCGTCTCCGTGCTGGCGAGCGAGACCTTCGACGCCGACGGCCCGGCGAAGCGGCCGTCGGTCCAGGTCGGCGACCCCTTCATGGAGAAGCTGCTCATCGAGTGCACGCTGGAGATCTTCGCCGCGGGCCTCGTCGCCGGCATCCAGGACCTCGGCGGCGCGGGCCTGTCCTGCGCCACCTCCGAGCTCGCCTCCGCCGGTGACGGCGGCATGCACGTCGAGCTCGACCGGGTGCCGCTGCGCGACTCCACGCTCGCCCCCGAGGAGATCCTCATGAGCGAGTCCCAGGAGCGGATGATGGCCGTCGTCGAGCCCGACGACGTGGCCGCCTTCATGGCGATCTGCGCCAAGTGGGACGTCGAGGCGGTCGTGGTCGGCGAGGTCACCGACACCGGCCGGCTCGAGATCGACTGGCACGGCGAGCGGGTCGTCGACGTCCCGCCGCGCTCCGTGGCGCACGACGGGCCGACCTACCACCGCCCCTTCGCCCGCCCCGACTGGCAGGACGCGCTCCAGGCCGACGCCGCCGAGGCGCTGCCGCGTCCCTCCACCCCCGACGAGCTGCGCGAGACCGTGCTGCGCCTCGTCGCCTCGCCGAACCTGTGCGACAAGTCGTGGATCACCGACCAGTACGACCGCTTCGTGCGCGGCAACACGGTGCTCGCCCAGCCGGCCGACTCCGGGATGATCCGGATCGACGAGGAGACCAACCTCGGCGTCGCCGTCTCCACCGACTGCAACGGCCGCTACGCCAAGCTCGACCCGTACGCCGGGGCGCAGCTCGCCCTCGCGGAGTCCTACCGCAACGTCGCCACCGGCGGCGCCGTGCCGCTGGCGGTCTCGGACTGCCTCAACTTCGGCTCGCCCGAGGACCCGTCGGTGATGTGGCAGTTCGCCGAGGCCTGCCGCGGCCTCAAGGACGCCTGCGCCGAGCTCGGGACCCCGGTCACCGGCGGCAACGTCAGCCTCTACAACCAGACCGGCGAGACCGCGATCCTGCCGACCCCGGTCGTGGCCGTCCTCGGCGTCATCGAGGACGTCACCCGTCGCACCCCGTCGTCGTGGTCGGCCGCCGGAGAGCGCGTGCTGCTGCTCGGCTCGACCGCCGAGGAGCTGTCGGGCTCGGAGTGGGCGCACGTCGTGCACGGCCACCTCGGCGGCCGCCCGCCCGCGCTCTCGCTGGCCGGGGAGAAGGCGCTCGCGACGCTCCTGCACGAGGCGGTCGGCCTGGTCTCGTCCGCCCACGACCTCTCCGACGGCGGGCTCGCCCAGGCGCTCGTCGAGGCGGCGCTGCCGTCGATGGTCGGCGCCTCGGTCTCGCTCGCCGGCGTGCACGAGGACCCGTTCGTGGCGCTGTTCTCCGAGTCGACCGGCCGCGTGCTGGTCACCGTCCCGGACGGCGACGTGGGGCGGCTGACCGACCTGGCCGCGCGCCACGGCGTACCCGTCGCGCAGCTCGGCACCACCGGCGGCGACTCCCTCGCCGTCGAGGGGCTCTTCGACCTCGCCCTGCTCGAGGTGCGCTCGGCCTGGATGGCCACCCTTCCCGCCGCCCTCGCCTGACATCCCGCCGCTGGTCGAGCAGCCCGAGCCCCTGGGCGAGGGCGTCGTCGAGACCGCGCGAGTTGACCGTGGTCCCCGACCAAAGGCAGCTCACGCGGTCTCGACGACGGCTCGCTGGCGCTCGCCTGCTCGACCATCGGAGGATGGCTGCGTGCCCGAGGACCTGGTGGTGAGCCGCAGCCTGGTGATCCGGGGTGCGGAGCTGAGCGAGCGGTTCAGCCGCAGCTCGGGGCCCGGCGGTCAGGGCGTCAACACCGCCGACACCCGGGTCGAGCTGCTCTGGGACGCGGCGGGCACCGCCCTGCCCGAGCACGTACGCCGCCGCGTGCTCGACCGGCTGGCCGAGCGCCTCGTGGACGGCTCGGTCGTGGTCGTCGCCTCCGAGCACCGCACCCAGCTGGCCAACCGCCGGGCCGCCCGGGAACGGCTGGCCGCCCTGGTGCGGGAGGCCGCCGCCCCGCCGCCTGCGGCCCGCCGCGCGACCCGCCCCACGCGCGGCTCGCAGCGGCGGCGCCTGGATGCCAAGAAGCGCCGCGGGGACGTGAAGCGTGGGCGTTCCGGCGACTGGTCGTGAGCAACCGGGTGCCGGCACACCCACTGCGTGGCGTTCCGGTTGAACCTGGTGGCTGTTGCAAATCGCCGGGCGAGATCGGCCCGTTTTTGCGGCTGGGGCGAAATACTTGGGCATGGCTCGTTCGTATCGCCCAGTCGTGCGGGATCAGGAGTTCCTGCTCCCGCCGAACATGGCCGACTGGCTACCTGAGG
>WLJH01000002.1 GCA_009701885.1 Actinomycetota bacterium | reverse complement strand
TGGCGGCCGGCTTGGCGGGCGCCGGGGCGGCCGGCGCGGCAGCAGCAGGGGCCTCGGGGGCCGACTCGGCGGCGGGGGCAGCGGGAGCGGCCGGCTTCGCAGCGGCCTTCTTGGCGGGAGCAGGCTTCTCGGCAGGGGCACCGCCACCGGCCTGCTCGGCCTTCAGCTTCTCGCCGATCTCCTTGCGGAAACGCATCTCGGCGGGCAGCTCGACGGTCGAGCTCGCCGACTTGACGAACTCACCCATCTCCTTGAACTTCTCGAGAACGAACTTGCTCTCGACTCCGAACTCCTTGGCGAGCTCGTGAACGCGGGTCTTGGCCACAATTCTCCTCTTTGGCCCCGAGACCCGTGTCCGGGTGCTGCTCGAGACCGTCTAGTGGTGGTGCAAACTCATCGGGAAGTACTCATCGAGTGCTCATGAGCTGCTGCTCCAGTTCCTGGTCATGCGTCCGGATCGGTCCGGTCGCGGTGTGCGGGGACGCGGGCGAGGTGCTGGGCGACCGCGTCGGTCGGGAGTCCCTGCCCACCTGCTGCTCGCAGGGCTCGGGCGAAGGCCTTCCGCTTGACGGCCAGCTCGTAGCACGCGGTCGTGGGGTGCAGGTGCGCCCCGCGGCCGGCCGCGCTGCCGGTGGGATCGGGGAGGACGACCGGGCGGTCGTCCACCGAGCCCACGACGAGGCGCAACAGCTCGCGTCTGGCGGCCCGCTGCCGACATCCGATGCACGTCCGGACCGGGCCGTCCGAGGACGGGAGAACCGGGCGCGCAGGGGTTGTGTCTTGGTGGGCCACCGCGGAACACCATAGCCCCTCGGCAGCTCCTCGGCCGAACCGGGGAGCTCGCCCCCGCGGTCGGGCGTGTCCGGCGTCAGGCGGCCCGGCGCCACGTCGTACGACGTCGGGCACGGCACCTGCTCACTCCTGCGGGGCCGGCGCCTCGTCCGAGCGGATGTCGATGCGCCACCCGGTCAGCCGCGCGGCCAGGCGGGCGTTCTGGCCCTCCTTGCCGATGGCCAGGGAGAGCTGGAAGTCGGGCACGACCACGCGCGCCGAGCGCGCCGCGGCGTCAACGACCTCGACCGAGGTGACCCGCGCCGGGGAGAGCGCGCTGGCGACAAGGGTGGCCGGGTCGTCGGACCAGTCCACGATGTCGATCTTCTCGCCGTGCAGCTCGGCCATCACGTTGCGCACCCGCTGGCCCATCGGCCCGATGCAGGCGCCCTTGGCGTTGACCCCCTGCGCGCGGGGGGCGACCGCGATCTTGGTGCGGTGCCCGGCCTCGCGCGCGATGCCAGCGATCTCGACCGAACCGTCGGCGATCTCGGGCACCTCCAGGGCGAAGAGCTTCTTGACCAGGTTGGGGTGGGACCGCGACAGCGTCACCTGCGGGCCGCGCATGCCCTTGCGGACCGAGACGACCAGGCACTTGATCCGGGTGCCGTGCTCGTAGCTCTCCCCCGGCACCCGCTCGCTCACCGGGAGCAGCGCCTCGAGCTTGCCCAGGTCGACCATGACGTCGTCGGGGTTGCGGCCCTGTTGGATGACCCCGGAGACGATGTCGCCCTCGCGGCCGGAGAACTCCCCGAACGTGATGTCGTCCTGGGCCTCGCGCAGGCGCTGCAGCATGATCTGCTTCGCCGTCGTCGCGGCGATCCGGCCGAAGCCGGCCGGGGTGTCCTCGAACTCCCCGATCTTCTCGCCGTCGTCGTCCAGCTCGGCAGCCATCACGGTGACGTGACCGGTCTTGCGGTCCAGCTCGACCCGGGCCTGCTCGTAGGCGCCCGGGGTCTTGAGGTAGGCGGTGAGCAGGGCCTGCTCGATCGCCTCGACCAGGACCTCGAAGGAGATCTCCTTCTCGCGCTCCAGCATCCGCAGGATGCTCATGTCGATGTCCATCAGCGGTCCTCCCCGTCCTCGTCGATCTCGGTGTCGTGCTCGTCCAGCGCGTCGGGCTCGTCGTCGCCCTGACCGTCCTCGCCCGGCTCGGTGGCCTGGGGGCGGCGGTTGAACTCGATCTGCACGAGGGCCTTCTTGACGTCGGCGTAGGCGATGCGGCGCACCTCGCCGTCGACGTCGAGCCGCACGCCCCCGCCGTCCGCGTCCTCGTCGCAGTCGATGATCCGGCCGGTGACCTCGCCGGTCAGCGGCGGCTCGAGGGTCACCTTGACCAGGCGGTCGGCGTTGCGGCGCCAGTGCCGCGGCGCGACCAGGGGCCGGTCCACGCCGCGCGAGGTGACCTCGAGCGTGTAGGGGTGCTCGCCCATGGCGTCACCCTCCTCCAGGACCCGGTCGACCTCGCGGGTGGCCTCGGCGACGTCGTCCAGGGACACCCCGCCGTCCTTGTCGACGGCGACCCGCAGGACCCGGCGCTTGCCGGCCGGGGTGAGCTCGACCGCCTCGACGTCGAGACCGAGGGCTGCGAGCGGGCCGACGAGCGCGGCCTCCACCCTCTCCCTCGTCGCGTCCTGCTTGGCGTTGTCCACGAGGTGGTCCTCTCGATCTTCACTTGGGGGCGGTGCTGGGGTGGTACCGGCTGCCTGCCGGACGACGGGCGGGCCCGTCGGTCCGCACACCCTAGCCCGATCGCGCATGTCCTAGGGTCGTCCGGTGCCCTCCGCCCGACCCGCTCCGAGCCGCCGGGCGGCGCTGGCCGCGGTGGGCCTGGTGGCCGGGATCACGACCGTGGCGTGCGGACGTGACGAGGACGACCCCCGTGGGTCCCGGTCCGGGTCGTCCAGCAGGTCGTCGAGGGGCCCGTCCGTCGCCGCGGACGACGAGGCCGTCGTCGACGGCGCCCGCACCGACCTGCTGGCCCTCGACCTGCTGGTGGCCGCGACCAGACGTCGGCACCGCCCACTCCGGGGACGCCTCGCCGACCTCCAGCGCACCCACCGGGCACAGCTGACGGCGCTCGACCCCGACGGGGCCGCTGCGGCACCCGCGCGACGGCCGCGGGTCGGGGGTGACCCGACGGCGGCCCTCGCCTCGCTGCTGCGCGAGGAGGAGCGGCTGCAGCGCCGGATGGTGACGTGGTCCGTGGCCGCGGACAGCGGTCCCCTGGCCCGGCTGCTCGCGGCGGTCGCCGCCGGGACCGCCCAGCAGGTGGCCCTGCTCGCCCCGGGAGACGGCGCCGACCGGGCTCGGACGCAACGACCGGAAGGCCCCGGCCGGGCGGCGGGGCCGGAGGGTCTCGACGCGCTGCAGCGGGTCCTGGCCTCCGAGCACGCCGCCGTGTGGGTCCTGGGGTCCGTGGGGGCGGCGACGTCGATGTCTGCGACGCCCGACCTGTTCGAGCGCCTCTCCGGGGCCCACGACTCCCACCGTGCCCGCCGCGACCTGCTGGCCGCGGCGCTGCTGGCGCAGGGGGCCGAGCCGGTGCAGAGCGAGGCGGCGTACGTCGTGCCGGAGGACCTGTCCTCACCGGCGGCCGCAGCCGAGGCTGCGGTGCGCGTGGAGCGGTCGAGCGCGACCGCCTGGGCCTTCCTGGTCGCCTCGAGCACGGGGGCGACCCGTCGGTGGGCCGCGCAGGCGCTCACCTCGGTCGCGGTCTCGGCGGTGGGTCTGGGCGGCGACTCCGAGCCGCTGCCCGGCGCTGGCGACCTGTCGACGTGAGCCGGCGCGACCTGTCGGACGGACCGGTCGCGCCCGCGTGACGCGGACCGGCCCCCCGCGGGAAGTCCCGAGATCTTCCCCGAGGGGCCGGAGCCGCGTGCCGGACGACCTGCGTGCAGGCCGGTGGCCCGCGCCGGACGGGGGACGTCGTCGGTGCGAGCCGAGCAGCATCTTGCCCACCGGCTCCGGTTCCTCACACCTGTCAGTTGCCCCACATTCCTGCAATGCAGAAATGTGCAGTCGGACGCCGTCAGCGGCCCTGACGCGTGAGCAGGCACCATGGGTCCCGGCATGAACGACTCCCCCACCGACCTCCCCGCGCCCTCGCACGCCTCGGCGGCCGAGGGTCGCTCCTCCGCGGCGACGGGCGGACGGCGTACGCAGGCCGAGCGCAACGCGACGACCCGCGCTGCCCTCGTCGAGGCCGGCCGGACGCTGTTCAGCACCAAGGGCTTCGCCGAGGTGGCCACCGACGAGCTGGCCCGGGCAGCGGGGGTGACGCGCGGCGCGCTCTACCACCAGTACGACGGCAAGGCGGGCCTCTTCGCGGCGGTGCTCGAGGCCGTCGAGGCTGAGGTCGTCGACCGCGTGGCGCGGGCGATGGAGGGCGCCGAGGACCCCGCGGCGCGACTCGTGGCCGGGCTGGACGCCTACCTCGACGCCTGCGCCGACCCCACGATCCACCGGATCACCCTGGTCGAGGGTCCGGCGGCGCTCGGCTGGAGCGCGTGGCGCGAGGTCGGGCACCGGCACGGGCTGGGCCTGGTCGAGCAGGCCGTGGCGGCGTACGCGCCCGCGGGGGCCCCGGTCGAGGCGCTGGCGCACGTGCTGATGGGCGCCCTCGGCGAGGCCGCACTCTTCGTCGCTGCCGCCGCGGACCCGGCCGCGGCCCGCCAGGAGGCGCACCGCGCCGTCATCGGCCTGCTGCAGGGGCTCGGGCGCGGGTCCGGCGGCGAGCCCGGCAGCACGACCGACGGGCGGTCCGGACGGACCTGACCCACGAGCCGGACCGGCCCCGGACCCACAGGGGGCCGGGGCCGGTGCGCTCGGTGCGGGTGGATCAGCCGGCGTTGACCAGCCGCACCAGGTGGTCGACGACGTGGTCGGCCGCCAGCTCGGCCTTCTCGCCGGTACGCCGGTCGCGGACCTCGACGGTGCCGGACTCGGCCAGGGACTTGCCCACCACGACGATCGTCGGCACGCCGATCAGCTCGGCGTCCTTGAACTTCACCCCGGGGCTGACCTTGCCGGTGCGGTCGTCGTAGAGCACCTCGACGCCCTGCTCCGCCAGCTCGTGGGCGATCCGGTCCGCAGCGCTGAAGACGGCCTCGTCCTTGCCGGCGGCGACCAGGTGCACGTCGGCCGGCGCCACGTTGCGGGGCCAGCACAGGCCGATCTCGTCGAGCGTGCCCTCGGCGACCGCGGCCACGGCCCGACTGACGCCCACGCCGTAGGAGCCCATGGTGACCGTGACGAGCTTGCCGTTCTCGTCCAGGACGCGCAGGTCCAGCGCCTCGGCGTACTTGCGACCGAGCTGGAAGACGTGGCCCATCTCGATGCCGCGGGCGGCGTGCAGCGTGCCGTCGTCGCAGCGCGGGCAGTGGTCGCCCTCACGGACCTCGGCGGCCTCGATGGTGCCGTCAGGGGTGAAGTCGCGGCCCACGACGAGGTCCAGCACGTGGCTGCCCTCGACGTCCGCGCCGGTGACCCACGCCGTGCCCTCCACGACCCGGGGGTCGACGAGGTAGCGGATCCCGGCCGCAGCGATGCCGCCGGGACCGATGTAGCCCTTGACCAGGGCGGGGTGCTCCTTGAGGGCCGCCTCGTCCATCGGCTCGACCTGGATCGGCTCGAGCTGGCCCTCCAGGCGCTTGAGGTCGACCTCGCGGTCACCGGGCACGCCGATCGCCAGGGGCTCCTTCTCGCCGGTGGGGTGCACCAGCTGCACAAGCACGTTCTTGAGGGTGTCGGCCGCCGTCCACGCACGGTCCGCGCGGGGGAAGGCCTCGTTGAGGTGGTCGACCAGGGTGTCGATGGTGGGGGTCCCGGGGGTGGCCTCGGCGTGCGCGGCCGGCGCGTCGGCGTACGACGCGGCCGCAGGCGCACGGACCTCGACCGCCTCGACGTTGGCGGCGTAGTCGCAGGTGGAGCAGCTGACGTAGGTGTCCTCGCCGACCTCGGCCTTGGCCAGGAACTCCTCCGACCGGGAGCCGCCCATGGCGCCCGAGGTGGCCTTGACGACGACGTACTCGAAGCCGAGCCGGTCGAAGATCCGGACGTAGGCGTCGCGGTGCTTCTGGTAGCTCTCCTCCAGGCCCGCGTCGTCGATGTCGAAGGAGTAGGAGTCCTTCATGACGAACTCGCGCCCGCGCAGCAGGCCGGCGCGGGGACGCGCCTCGTCGCGGTACTTCGTCTGGACCTGGTAGATCGAGAGCGGGAGGTCCTTGTAGGAGGAGTAGAGGTCCTTCACCACGAGGGTGAACATCTCCTCGTGCGTGGGACCGAGGAGGTAGTCGGCGTCCTTGCGGTCCTTGAGCCGGAAGATGCCGTCGCCGTACTCCGTCCAGCGGTTGGTGGCCTCGTAGGGCTCGCGGGGCAGCAGCGCGGGGAAGCTGAGCTCCTGGGCCCCGATGGCGTCCATCTCCTCGCGGATGATGCCCTCGATCTTGCGCAGGACCCGCAGGCCCAGCGGCAGCCAGGTGTAGATGCCCGGGGCGGCGCGGCGGATGTACCCCGCGCGGACCAGCAGCCTGTGACTCGGCACCTCGGCGTCGGCGGGGTCCTCTCGCAGCGTGCGCACGAACAGGGACGACATCCGCAGGACGCGGGGGTGACGGGCAGACATGGCGCTCAGGGTACGGCGCCGCGCCGATGACAACCGAACGGGTATCCGCTGCGTCACAGAGGCATGACCACTCCCTCTCGGACCCTCTCCGCCCGGCCCGGCCGGGTCGCCCGCGCCGCTCTCGCGGCCCTCGCCCTGCTCACCGCGGCCGCCAGCACCGGCGTCGCGGTGGAGGCCGCCCGCGCCGACGTCTCGGTGGCGGCCGCCCGCGCCGACGCCCCCCAGGAACGGCCCACCCGGCTCGACCCCGAGCGCCTGGAGCGTGGGACCGACGCGAGCGTGCCCTACCGCGACGGGCTCGACCGCAGGGACATCGTGGAGGACGGCGTGGTCACCCGGGTGCGCGCCGACTGGTTCCAGCTGCTCGGCACCCGGCCCGACGGTCGCTACGTCGTGCTCGCCGTCCGCGGCGAGGACCACTCGGTGCGCACGATCGCGCCGGGAGGCAGCTCGAGCCGGGTGCTGCTCGACGACGTCCGCGGCGCGACGGCGCTGCTGGGCACCGACGGCACCACCGTGGTGACCGAGCGGTTCCGCAGCCGGCCGCGTCGGCACACCGTGCTCCGCGCGTACGACGCCACCACCGGCGAGCTGCTGGGTCAGCGCAAGCGCAGGGGCTACACCACTGCGCTCGACGCGTCCTCGACGACCGTCGTGCACGCCGGGGAGAACGGCCCGGTCGTCTCCTGGGACCTCGCCACCGGCGAAGGCACCCGGGTCTCGAGGCGGTACGGCTACCGCGCCGACCTGCTCAACGACCGGCTCGCCGTGTTCACGAAGGACCCGTACCAGGGCGGCTGCACCGTGGTGAGCACGCTGTCCGACCCGGGCGCGGAGCTGTGGCGCTCGTGCGAGGAGGCGGTCCTGGAGTTCTCGCCCGACGGCAGCCACGTGCTGACGGTCTTCACGCTGGCCGACGGACTCGGTCCCAGCGAGGCGCGGGTCCGCACCGTCGAGGGCGAGCAGGTCGGTCGTTACCACGTCGACGGCTACCTCGGCCAGCTGCTGTTCGAGGACGCCGACACCGCGCTGCTCGAGGTCGCCACGAAGGACTCCTCGGGCCTGGTGCGCTGCGACGGGCGGGACTGCGAGCTGGCCTCGGACCTCGGCAAGGGGTCGCCCTACCTGTGAGCCGGGACGCGTGAGGGGTGCCAGACTCTCGCTCCATGCGCATCGGCATCACGCTCCTGACCGACCTCCCCTGGGCCGAGGCAGCGCCGCGCTGGCGGGCGGCGGAGGAGATGGGCTTCGCCCACGCCTGGACCTACGACCACCTGGTCTGGGGCGGGCTGCCCGACTCGCCGTGGCGCTCGGGCATCCCGGTGCTGGCGGCCGCGGCAGCGACGACGTCGCGGATCGGCCTCGGGACGCTCGTCGCGTCCCCCAACCTGCGCCATCCCTACCTGCTGCACCGCGACGCCCAGGCGCTGGAGGACCTCAGCGACGGGCGGTTCATCCTCGGCGTCGGCACCGGCGGGGACCTCGACTCACGCGTGCTCGGCGAGGTGCCGCTGTCGGTGCGCGAGCGCGTCGACCGGTTCCAGGAGAGCGTCGACCTGCTCGTGCGGCTGCGCGAGGACGACCACGTCGATTCCGAGGGCCGGTGGTTCTCGGTGGCCGGGGCCCGGACCCTGCCAGGCCTGGTGCGCACCCCGCTGGTCGTCGCGGGCAACGGGCCGCGCTCGGTGCGCTACGCCGCCCGGGTCGGCGACGGCTGGGTCACCACCGGGCCGGCCACCGACTCGCTGGAGGACTGGCTCGCCGGCCTGGCGGAGTCCAGCCGGGTGCTCGACGAGGCGCTGGACGGGCGGTCCCTGCCCCGCTACGTCCTGCTCGACTCCGCCGGGACCCTGCACGGGAGCGCGGGTCGCACCGCGCTGTCGAGCGCGGCGTTCTTCACCGACCTCGTGGGGCGGGTGGGCGAGCTCGGGTTCACCGACGCGGTCACCCACTGGCCACGGCCGACGGCGCCGTACGCCGCCTCGGAGCGGGTGCTCGAGGAGGTGGCGGCGCTCCTGCCGCGGCTGTGAGCGGGGCGGGCCCGGTCGGGCTCCCGGGGCTCAGGCCTCGCGCCAGGTGCGCCACATCGCGCGGACCATCGGCCACTGCAGCGGCAGCCGGGCGATGCTGACCGCCTGGAGGGCGCGGTTGTCGCCCTGGAGCGCGTCGACGGTCATCTGCACGTTGGCGGGGTAGACCCCCAGCAGTAGCCCGACGCCGGCCAGGCCCGCCGCACGCCGGGTCGGGGGCGCGGCCAGACCCGCGGCGATCGCCAGCTCGGCGTACCCGCTCCACACGACGACCTCGCGGGGTGCCGGCACCCAGCGCGGCATGATCGGGTCGTAGAGCGACGGCTTGACGACGTGCAGCACGCCGTTGACGGTCAGGACGCCGGCGACGAGGCGCGCGGTGCGGGAGAGGGCCACGCGCAGAGCCTGCCAGAGGGCCGGGAGCCGGCCTCTAGAACATGATGGTCGAGAAGCGCGCGGTCTCCACGAACCCGACCCGCTCGTAGGCCCGGCGTGCCGCGTGGTTCCACTCGTTGACGTAGAGCGAGACGACCGGTGCGATGTCGCGACGCACGAGGTCGACCACCGCGGCCATGCCGGCCGCGGCCAGCCCCTCGCCTCGACGGTCCGGCGGCACCCAGACACCCTGCACCTGGGCCGCGTGCGGGGAGGCGCAGGCGACCTCGGCCTTGAAGACCAGCCGGCCCTCGTCGAACCGGGCGAAGGACCAGCCCCGGCTGACCAGCTGGGTCACCCGGGCCCGGTAGAGGTCGCTGCCGCCGCCCAGCTCCGGGGAGAGGCCGACCTCCTCGGTGTACATCGCGACGCAGGCCGGGTAGAGCTGGTCCAGGTCCTCCCGCGTCGTACGCCGCACCAGGGCGTCGGGGGTCACCAGCGGGTCCGTGGCGATCTCGAGGTGGGGCTGCTGCCAGCGCACCTCGCGCGGGGTGCCCCAGGCGGGCGAGACCGCGTCCCAGAAGGCTCGGACCGCGGCGTGCGGCCCGACGATCGTGGAGACGGTCCGCCCGCGGGCCAGGGCCCGCTCGGCGAACGCGCGGGCGTCGTCCTCGTCGGCCTGGACCGGCACGAGGTTGGCGCCGACGTGGCAGGCCGCGCGGAGATGACCGCCCTCGAACCGGCCCCACACCTCGCCGCCGAGCCAGCGCGGCTCGAGGCTCGTGGTGCGGGCGCGGTAGTCGGCGAAGACGTTGACCACCGGGTCGCGCCCCGCGAGCTCCAGGAAGTCCTGGAGGTCGGCGACCCCGAGGGGCCGCACGCCGTCGCGGGTGGTCAGCACGCGCGCAGCCTATGCCTGCGGTGGGCGCGCGTCCGGGTGATCACGCAGGCCCGGTCGGGGGTGGCCGGTGCTCGACGGCGTGCTCAGCCGGCCGTGACCTCGACGCCGGCGCCGTCGACGGCCTCCATGCCCTCGGCGATCCGCATGGCCTCCTCGATGAGGGTCTCCACGATCTTGCTCTCGGGGACGGTCTTGATGACCTCGCCCTTGACGAAGATCTGGCCCTTGCCGTTGCCGGAGGCGACCCCGAGGTCGGCCTCTCGCGCCTCGCCCGGACCGTTGACGACACAGCCCATGACGGCCACGCGCAGCGGGACCTCGAGGCCCTCGAGCCCGGCAGTGACCTCGTCGGCGAGCTTGTAGACGTCGACCTGGGCCCGGCCGCAGCTGGGGCAGGAGACGATCTCGAGCCGGCGGGGGCGCAGGTTGAGGCTCTCCAGGATCTGCAGGCCGACCTTGACCTCCTCCACCGGAGGGGCGGAGAGGCTGACGCGGATGGTGTCGCCGATGCCCTGGGAGAGCAGCGCACCGAACGCCGTGGCGGACTTGATGGTGCCCTGGAAGGCCGGACCGGCCTCGGTCACGCCCAGGTGCAGCGGCCAGTCGCCCTCGGCGGCGAGCATCTCGTAGGCGCGGACCATCACGACGGGATCGTTGTGCTTGACCGAGATCTTGAAGTCGCGGAAGCCGTGCTCCTCGAAGAGGCTGGCCTCCCACTTCGCGCTCTCGACCAGCGCCTCGGGCGTGGCCTTGCCGTACTTCTCCAGCAGTCGCTTGTCGAGGCTGCCGGCGTTGACGCCGATCCGGATGGAGGTGCCGTGGTCGGCGGCCTCCTTGGCGATCTGCTTGACCTGGTCGTCGAAGGCGCGGATGTTGCCCGGGTTGACCCGGACCGCGGCGCAGCCGGCCTCGATGGCGGCGTAGACGTACTTCGGCTGGAAGTGGATGTCGGCGATGACCGGGATCTGCGACTTCTGCGCGATCGCCGGCAGGGCGTCGGCGTCGTCCTGGCTGGGGCAGGCGACCCGCACGATGTCGCAGCCGGACGCCGTCAGCTCGGCGATCTGCTGGAGCGTGGCGTTGACGTCGGAGGTCAGCGTCGTGGTCATCGACTGCACCGAGATGGGGTGGTCGGACCCGACCCCCACCTTGCCCACCTGGATCTGCCGGGTCTGGCGGCGCGGGGCCAGGACCGGCGGGGGTGCTGCGGGCATGCCGAGGCTGATCCCTGTCATGCCCCCAGGCTACTCAGCCCAGGTGGGTGGGACGTCATACGGAGGGGAGGTCCAGTGCAGTCGGACGCATGACGTCCCAGGGCAGGGGTCGCCGCCTCGGCGGGACGTCATACGGGCGGGAGGTCCGTCGATGTAGCCCGTATGACGTCCCGCGGGTCGGAGCAGGGCCGGGCCCAGGCTCATCACGCTGCGCGGCGGAGGCCTCCGGCCACCATGGCCAGCTCGACCTGGTCGAGGAACGCCTCCCGGTCGAGCCGGAAGCCGAGCAGCGGTAGCCGGAGGACCCGGTCGCCCTGCAGTGTCAGGGCGTTCTGGCGAAGTGCGTCGCCGACGACGCTCTCGGCCCAGGTGTGGTGGATGCCGTCGATCTCCACCACGAGCCGGAACTGAGGCCAGTAGAGGTCCAGGTAGTACCTGCCACGCCCGTCCCGCCGCAGCACCTGACGCTGGGGCGCGGGGAGGCCGCGCGCCTTGAGGGCTCGGGCGACGTCGAGCTCACCCAAGGACCTCGCGCCGTCGAGCAGCTCGTTGACCAGCTCGTGCAACATCGTTCGACGTCGGTCGCGTCGGATGCGCAGCAGCTCGACACCGAGCTCGGCAGGCTTGACGAGCCCCTGCTGGACAGCGGCCGTGACGACGTACGTCGCCTCGCGGTCGGTGCGAGCCCACAGGGCTGCTCGCACCGCCGCGACCGCCGGACGGGTCCTGGGGACCCCCGTGCCGCGGAGCAGGTCGTCGGCCGACCAGCGACGGGTCTGCCGGACGTCGTAGGCGCGCCGTTGACGTATCCGGGCTCCTCGCGGCACGGAGACTCTCACGCGCCCCTCGTCGAACCTCTCCAGCCCCGAGGCGACCAACGAGGATGCGCCGTCGAGCATGGCGCGCGGGCCACCCACGAACAGCGCCGCCCAGCGGTGTCCCTGCGGCGACAGTGGACCGGTGTGCAGTCGGATCGCCTGGTCCCCGACCCGGACCCAACGGCGCGCCAGCACCTCACGACGCACCAGCCACCTGGGGACGCCGAGCGCGTAGAGCTGTCGGCGTGACAGCACCCCGTCCTGCGTCTCCGCAAGTCTTCGGGCTGCCACGAGCAACGGGTCGTCCAGGTCGGTCAGTCTCGCCATGACCAGAGCCTCGGCCACCAGGAAGCCGACCGCACCTGGCTCCTCGGGGGCTGTGGATGTCGCGGCCGCCACCGCACCCTGTGCAGACGACCTGGACCGTGCGGGGACGTCATACGTGCTGTGGAACGGGACCTCCTGCCCGCATGACGTCCGCGGAAGAGAGTCGAGGGTCAGGCGTCGAACTGCACGGGCACGACGAGGTCCCCGATGATCAGGACGACCCCCATGACCAGGAGCGCCGAGGCGACGACGTACGCGACGGGGAGCAGCTTGGCGGCGTCGACGTACCCGGGGTCGGGCCGACGGCGCAGGCGGGCCCAGCCGCGGCGTACCCACTCCCACGTGGCGGAGGCGATGTGGCCGCCATCGAGGGGCAGCAGCGGCAGGAAGTTGAACAGGCCGATGAAGAGGTTGAAGCCGGCGACCAGCCCGGCGAGCGAGACCGCCTTCTCCTCCAGCTCGAGCGACTCGGTCGACGAGACCTCGCCGGCGATCCGTCCGCCACCGACGATGGAGACGGGGCTGTCGATCGCGCGCTCCTCGACGCCGACGATGGCCTTGGCGACGCCGAAGACCTTGACCGGCAGCTCGCCGAGGGCGACGACGGTGTCCTTGGTCATGACCGCCATCCGCTCGGCGGTGTAGATCGGGCCGCCGGTCTCGGTGACCAGCCGCACGGTCGGGGTGACGCCGAGGAAGCCGACCTGGGTCAGGGTCTCGGCGGCGTCGTCGGTGGGTCGGGCCTGCACCGTGGTCGAGGTCTCCCCCACGAGCTGCTCGCCGTCGCGCTCGTAGCCGATGACCGCGTCGCCGTCGGCGTTGTCGCGGATCAGCTCGCGCAGCTGGTCCCAGCCCGTGACCGGCGTGCCGTTGAAGGAGGTGACGACGTCACCGGGCCGCAGGCCCGCCTCGAAGGCGGGGGCGGGCGGGTCCTGGGCGGTGCAGGCGCGCCCCTCCTCGTCGAAGGGGATCACGCACTCGGAGACGGTGTCGATGACCGGCGGGCCGGCCTCGGCCTCGACGTCCACGACGTTGCCGTAGGTGGCGTAGATGCCCCAGAACAGCACGAACGCGATCGCGATGTTGACGGTGGGGCCGCCCGCCATCACGACGATCTTCTTCCACGACGGCAGCTTGTAGAACAGCCGGTCCTCGTCGCCGGGCTGCACCAGCTCCCACTCCGCGGCGCGTGCGTCGGAGACGAGCTGGGTGAACATGCCGGTGTTGGACTTGCGGACCCGCGTGACCTGGTTCCCCGCCTCGTCGACGGTGACCTCGCCGAGCTGCTCGGCACCCGGCGGCAGCATCCCCACGATCTTGACGTAGCCGCCGAGCGGGATCGCCTTGAGGCCGTACTCGGTCTCGCCGACCTGCTTGCTCCACACGGTGGGCCCGAAGCCGATGAAGTACTGCGTCACCTTCCCGCCGAACTTCTTCGCCGGGATCATGTGCCCCAGCTCGTGCAGCCCGATCGAGACCAGGATGGCCACGACGAACAGCACCACCCCGAGCAGGTAGAGCAGCGCGGTCATGGTTCCCCTCGGTCTCGGCGGTGCCGGGTGCAGCGGTCGCGGGCGGTCAGGCGGTGGTGCTGGCGGTCCCGGAGATCCGGCGCGCGGCCTCCTCGCGGGCCCAGGTGTCGGCCGCGAGGACGTCGTCGACGTCCAGCTCCCCTGGTGACGAGGGTACGTCGTGGGCCGCGAGGACCTCGCCGATCACGTCGACGATCGCGGGGAAGGCCAGACCACCGGCGTGGAAGGCCGCGACGCACGCCTCGTTGGCGGCGTTGTAGACCGCCGGGGCCGTGCCGCCCCGCTCACCCGCCTCGCGGGCCAGCCGGACGGCCGGGAAGGCCGCGTCGTCCAGCGGCTCGAAGCGCCAGTCGGCCGCCGTGGTCCAGTCGATCGGGGTCTCGGCGTCCGGCACCCGGTCGGGCCAGCCCATGCCGAGCGAGATCGGCACCAGCATGGTCGGCAGTCCCAGCTGGGCGACGACCGCGCCGTCGACGAACTCCACCATCGAGTGGATCAGCTGCTGGGGGTGGACCACGACGTCGATGCGGTCGAACGGGACGTCGAAGAGCAGGTGCGCCTCGATCACCTCCAGGCCCTTGTTGACCAGGGTGGCGGAGTTGGTCGTGATGACCGTGCCCATGGCGAAGTTGGGGTGGGCCAGCGCCTCGGCGGGCGTGACCTGCTCGAGCTGGTCGCGGGTCCGGCCACGGAACGGCCCGCCGCTCGCGGTGAGCACGAGGCGGCGTACCTCGTCGGCGCGGCCGGCGCGGAGCGACTGGGCGATCGCGGAGTGCTCGGAGTCGACGGGGACGATCTGGTCGGGGCGCGCGCGGTCCTTGACCAGCGGGCCGCCGATGATGAGCGACTCCTTGTTGGCCAGCGCCAGCGTCGTACCGGCCTCCAGCGCCGCCAGCGTCGGGCGCAGGCCGACCGCGCCGGTGATGCCGTTGAGGACCACGTCGCAGGGGTGCGCGGCGGCCTCGACCGAGGCCCCCTCGCCCAGGCCGGACACTGCGGGGGCGAACTCCTCGACCTGCCGGGCGAACAGGTCGGGGTTCGACCCGCCGGCGGTCAGCCCGACGACCCGGAACCGGTCGGGGTGTGCCCGCACCAGGTCGAGGGCCTGGGTGCCGATGGACCCGGTCGAGCCGAGGATGACGACGTCACGACGCTGCACGCGGCGAGTCTCCCAGCCGGTCGGCGGCCGGGCTCAGGCGGTCGCCGCGAACGCCTCCGCGACGACGTCGAAGGCCTCCTCGAGCAGCTCGTCGGAGATCGACAGCGGGGGCAGGAAGCGGAAGACGTTGCCCCAGGTGCCGCAGGTCAAGGTGACGACGCCGCTCCGGTGGCAGTACACCGAGACCGCCGCCGCACGGGCGGCGTCGGGCTCGAGGGTGCCGGGGCGGCACAGCTCGATCGCCAGCATCGCCCCGCGTCCGCGGATCTCGGCGACCACCGGGTGGTCGGCGGCGATCTTCTCCAGCCGGCGGCGCACCAGCGCCTCGACCTCACGGGCCCGACCCAGCAGGTCGTGGGTCTCCATCTCCTCGATGGCCCCGAGCGCCGCGGCGCACGCGAGCGGGTTGCCGCCGTACGTGCCGCCGAGGCCACCGACGTGGACGGCGTCCATCAGCTCGGCGCGGCCGGTGACCGCCGCGAGCGGCAGGCCGCCGGCGATGCCCTTGGCGGTGGTGACCAGGTCGGGCACGACGCCCTCGTGGTCGCTGGCGAACCAGTCACCGGTGCGGCAGAAGCCCGACTGGATCTCGTCGGCGACGAGCACCACGTCGTTGTCCCGGCACCACGCGGCAAGCGCCGGCAGGAAGCCGTCCGCGGGGACCACGAAGCCGCCCTCGCCCTGGATCGGCTCGATCACCACGCACGCGAGGTTGGTCGCGCCGACCTGCTTGTCGATCACGTCGATCGCGCGGGCCGCGGCCTCGGCGCCGGAGAGCCCGTCACGCAGGGGGTAGGACATCGGGGCGCGGTAGACCTCGCCCGCGAACGGCCCGAACCCGTGCTTGTAGGGCATGTTCTTGGCGGTCATCGCCATCGTGAGGTTGGTGCGACCGTGGTAGGCGTGGTCGAAGACGACCACGGCGTCCTTGCCGGTCGCGGCGCGGGCGATCTTGACGGCGTTCTCGACCGCCTCGGCGCCGGAGTTGAAGAGCGCCGACTTCTTCGCGTGGTCGCCCGGGGTCAGCTGGGCGAGCTTCTCGGCGACGTCGACGTAGCCGGCGTACGGCGTGACCATGAAGCAGGTGTGGGTGAAGGCCTCGAGCTGGGCCGCGACGTTGCGCACGACCGCCGGGGCGCTGTTGCCCACGGTGGTCACCGCGATGCCGGACCCGAGGTCGATGAGGTGGTTGCCGTCGGCATCGACGAGCACCCCTCCCCCCGCCTCGACGACGAAGACGGGCAGGGTCGTGCCGACCCCGTCGGCGACGTAGGACTTCTTGCGATCGAGCATCTCCAGCGAACGAGGTCCTGGGATGTCGGTCACCAACCGGCGGACTTGCTGCGTCATGGGGTCAACTCTCGCACACCCCACGGGCTGCCGTACGCCGTGAGCAGGTCGAGGAACGGCACTGCGTCGAAGGCCTCCGGGCCGAGCACGCCGGCGCCCTGCCAGACCCCCGTGGCGAGCAGCTCGAGGGCCACCACCGGGTTGATCGCGGTCTGCCAGACCACGCACTGGTGGCCGTACTCGCGCATCGTCTCCTCGTTGTCGACCACGTGGTAGAGGTACGTCGAGCGCGGCCTGCCCTCCTTGTCCTTGCCGGTCACCCACAGGCCGGCGCAGGTCTTGCCGGTCATGCGGGGGCCGATCGTGGCGGGGTCGGGGAGCACCGCGGCGACGACGTCGCGAGGGGACACCTCCACCCCCTTGACGCGGACCTTCTCGGTGGAGTCGAGGCCGAGCTGGTGCAGGACCTTGAGGATGGTGATCATCTCCTCGCCCAGGCCGTACTTGAAGGTGGCGCGTCGGCAGTCGACCCAGCGCGGCATGAGGAGCACCTCCTCGTGCTCGACGTTGACGCACTCGACGGGGCCGATGCCCTCGGGGAAGTCGAAGACCTCCGGCTCGGAGAACGGGGCGGTGGTGTGCCAGTCCCCGTCCTGCCAGACCACGGGCGGGTTGAGGCACTCCTCGATCGTGGTCCACATCGAGAACGACGGGGCGAACACCTCGTTGCCGTCCTCGTCGCGGACGACCAGGTTGGCGCCGTCTCGGGTGCCGAGCTCGTCGATCTCGCTGAAGAGGTGGTCGGCGGCGTACCGGGCGAAGACGTCGGAGAGGCCCGGCTCGACACCAATGCCGACCAGCGCGAGCCGGCCCGCGTCCTCCCACGCGGTGGCTCGGGCGAACTGCTCGTCGCCGAGCTTCACCCCGGGGACCTCGTGGGGCCGCTCGGGGTGCGGCTTGGACAGCGACATCGCCATGTCGAGGTAGTCCGCACCCGCGGCCAGCGCGCCCTCGAAGACCGGCATGTCGAAGACCGGGTCCACGGCGTTCATGACGTGGGTGATGCGGTGCTCGCGGCACAGGGCCGTGATCGCCTCCGCCGAGGAGGCGTCGACCTGCGCGGCGGTGAACCGCGCGTCCTGTGCCGCGGCCGTCTCGGCCCGCTGCAGGGAGTAGTCGGTGACGACGATGGTCTCGTAGAAGTCGCGGCGGGCGGCGATGGAGCAGAAGGCCGCCCCCACGCCGCCGGCGCCGACCAGCAGGATCCTCATGGGTGCCTCAGCCACCGATCGCACTCATCACGTGCTTGATCCGGGTGTAGTCCTCGAGGCCGTACATCGAGAGGTCCTTGCCGTAGCCGGAGTGCTTGAACCCGCCGTGCGGCATCTCGGAGACGAAGGGGATGTGGGTGTTGATCCACACCGCACCGAAGTCCAGGCGCCGCGAGACCCGCATGGCCCGGGCGTGGTCGGCGGTCCAGACGCTCGAGGCCAGGCCGTACTTCACGCCGTTGGCCCAGCGCAGCGCCTCGGCCTCGTCGGAGAAGCGCTGCACGGTCATCACGGGGCCGAAGATCTCGGTCTGCACCTGCTCGTCGTCCTGGCGCAGGCCGGAGAGGACGGTCGGCTCGTAGAAGTAGCCGCGGTCGCCGTGGCGGGTGCCGCCGGTGACGACCTCGGCGTGGTCGGGCAGCCGGTCGACCATCCCGGAGACGTGGGCGAGCTGGTTGCTGTTGTTGAGCGGGCCGTAGTAGACGCCCTCCTGGTCGGGCATCCCGGTCGGCATGCCCCGCGCAGCCTCGGCGAGGGCCGCGACCAGGTCGTCGTGGATGCCCGGCGCGGCCAGCACGCGGGTGGCGGCCGTGCAGTCCTGGCCGGCATTGAAGAGGGCGGCGCCGGCGATCCCCTCCGCTGCCGCGGACAGGTCCGCGTCGTCGAAGACGATCACCGGAGCCTTGCCCCCCAGCTCGAGGTGCACCTTCTTGAGGTCGGTGGCGGCCGAGCCCGCGACCTCCATGCCGGCACGGACCGAGCCGGTGATAGCGACCATCTGCGGGGTCGGGTGGGAGACCAGCGCGCGACCGGTGTCGCGGTCGCCGCACACGACGTTGAGCACGCCGGGCGGCAGGAACTCCTGGGCGATCTCGGCCAGCAGCGTCGAGCTGGCCGGGGTGGTGTCGCTGGGCTTGAGCACGACGGTGTTCCCGGCGGCCAGGGCCGGGGCGATCTTCCAGATCATCATCAGCAGCGGGTAGTTCCAGGGCGTCACCTGGCCCACGACGCCGATCGGCTCGCGGCGTACCCACGAGGTGTGGTCGGCCATGTACTCCCCCGCGGAGCGCCCCTCGAGCACCCGCGAGGCTCCGGCGAAGAACCGGAAGTGGTCGTGGGCGTAGCCCATCTCCTCGTCCATGGTCAGGCCGAACGGCTTGCCGGTGTCGCGGCACTCGACCCGGGCGATCTTCTCGACCCGGTCCTCGATGGCGTCGGCCAGCCTCAGCAGCGCCCGGGCCCGGTCCTGGGGCGTCGTGTCCCAGCCCCAGCCCTCGAAGGCGGCGTCGGCGGCGGCGTAAGCCCGGTCGACGTCCTCCGCCCCCGACGCGGGTGCCTGCGCGTAGACCTCGCCGGTGGTCGGGTCGATGACGTCGTACGTCGCGCCGGAGGCGGCGTCGACGAGCTCGCCGTTGATGACGTTCTGGAACGTGGTGTCGGCCATGGCGGGAGCGTAGTGAGCCGACGACGGATCCGGTAGGCCGCAAGGCCGATCGATGACGAAATCCGTCGCCTGTCCGCCGGTTGTCCGCCGATCACGACTCGTGCACGCGCTCGCCGTCGATCCAGGTCGCCACCGCCCGCGCGGCACCGATGGCGCCCCGGTCGCCCGTCACGACGTCGCGGTCGAGGAGCACGAGGTCCGCGACCGCCCCGGGGCTGATCCTGCCCGCGTCGTCACGACGGTTCACCCACGCGCTCCCCGAGGTGTACGCCGCCAGCGCGGTCTCGACGGCCAGGGACTGCTCCGGCAGGAACGGCTCGTGGCCGGCCGGCCCGTCGGCACCGTGCTCCGTGCGGTTCACGGCGACGTGGACCGCCTGCAGCGGGTCGGCGCTGCTCACGGGCCAGTCGCTGCCGGCGACCAGCCGGGCGCCGGTGCGGTGCAGGTCGCCGAAGGGGTACTGCCACCGGGCCCGCTCGGGCCCCAGGAAGGGCAGGGTCAGCTCGGTCATCTGCTCGTCGTGGCAGGCCCACAGAGCCTGGATGTTGGCCGCGACGCCGAGCGCAGCGAAGCGCGGCACGTCGCGAGGGTCGACCAGCTGGAGGTGCGCCACGTGGTGCCGCAGCGCGCGGCCGGCGTCGTCGAGGCCCTCGAAGGCGTCCAGCGCCTCGCGCACGCCGCGGTCCCCGATGCCGTGCACGTGCACCTGGAAGCCCTCGGCGGCCAGCCGCCGCACGGCCTCGCGCAGCACCTGCGGGTCGACGAAGGAGTGCCCGGCGTTGTCGGTGGGGTGGCCGCAGCGGTCGAGGTAGGGCGACCCCAACGCGGCCGTGCCGTTCTCGGCCACGCCGTCCTGCATGACCTTGGTGCTCGTGGCCCGGAACCGTCCGTGGGCGTACTCCGCGCGCCGCGCGACCAGGTCGGCCACCTGCTCCAGGCCGCGGTCGCGGTCCCACCACAGCGCACCCACGACGTGGGAGCGCAGCGTGCCGGAGGCGGCCGCCCGGACGTAGGCGGGGCCGGGGTCATCCATGCCGGCGTACGCCCCGACGATCGCGTCCTGCCAGCCGGTGACGCCCAGCGAGTGCAGGTGCGCCTGCCCGGCAGCCAGGGCTCGGTCGAGCTCCTCGGCACTGGTCGGCGGCAGCAGCCGGGCGACGAGGTCCATCGCGCCCTCGTGCAGGGTGCCGGTCGGGGCGCCGGTCGCGTCGCGCTCGATCCGGCCGTCCGGCGGATCGGGCGTCTCGCGCGTGATGCCGGCCAGCGCGAGGGCGCGGCTGTTGACCCAGGCGCCGTGGTGGTCGCGGTTAGGCAGCAGCACAGGCCGGTCCGGGACGACCGCGTCGAGCTCGGCGGCGGTCGGGGTGCCGCCGGGGAAGGCGGCCATCGCCCAGCCGCCACCGAGGATCCACGGACCGTCGTGCGCGGCGGCGTACGCCGTGACCAGCCTGAGGTAGTCCTCGCGCGTCGCCCCGCCGCTCAGGTCGCATCGGATGCGCTCGAGGCCGCCCTGGACGGTGTGGACGTGGGCGTCGGTGAAGCCGGGGAGCAGCAGCCCGCCGCCGAGGTCGACCTGTCGGGTCCCGGGCGGGGCCTCGAGACGCTCGCCGCCGGTGGCGACCGCGGCGATGCGTCCGCCCCGGAGCAGGACCTCGCCCGGCCCGCGGTGGCGCTCGCCGTCGAAGAGGGTCCCGCCGGTGAGCAGGGTCGTGGAGGTCATGGGTTCTTGCTACCAGGCCCGGCGGGTGCCCCGCGAGAGTCTCCACGACGGAATCCGTGACAGTTGCACCCCCAACGCGACGGATTCGCTTGCGTTTCTGCGTCCTCGCGCGTGAACATGGGGGCATGGAGCACCTCGACCACGACCACCTGCAGCGGGCCGCCAAGGACCACCTGTGGATGCACTTCACCCGCCACGGGCAGTACGAGCACGCCGACGTGCCGGTGATGGTCCGCGGCGAGGGCGCCTACCTCTACGACTCCCACGGACGGCGCTACCTCGACGGGCTGGCGGGGCTCTTCGTCTCCCAGCTCGGCCACGGGCGCACGGACCTGGCCGAGACCGCGGCCAAGCAGGCTTCCGAGCTGGCCTTCATGCCGCTGTGGTCTTACGCCCACCCCACCGCGATCGAGCTGGCCGAGAGGGTCGCGTCCTACGCGCCGGGTGACCTCAACCGGGTCTTCTTCACCAGCGGTGGCGGGGAGGCGGTGGAGACGGCCTGGAAGCTGGCGAAGAACTACTTCAAGCTCGTCGGCAAGCCGATGAAGCACAAGGTGATCTCGCGGGCGATCGCCTACCACGGCACCACGCAGGGCGCGCTGTCGATCACCGGGCTGCCGCTGCTCAAGCAGCAGTTCGAGCCGCTGGTTCCCTCGACGTTCCGGGTGCCGAACACCAACTACTACCGCGCCGACCAGCACCCCGGCTTCGGCGGCGGCAGCCTGGAGGAGTTCGGCCGCTGGGCCGCGGACCAGGTCGCGGTGGCGATCGAGGACGAGGGCCCCGACACGGTGGCCGCGGTCTTCCTGGAGCCGGTGCAGAACGCCGGCGGCTGCTTCCCGCCCCCGCCGTCGTACTGGCAGCGCGTGCGCGAGATCTGCGACGAGTACGACGTGCTGCTGGTCTCCGACGAGGTCATCTGCGCCTTCGGCCGGCTCGGCCACATGTTCGGCGCCGAGCGCTTCGACTACCAGCCCGACATGATCACCTGCGCGAAGGGCCTGACCTCGGGCTACTCCCCCCTCGGCGCGATGATCGCCAGCGACAGGCTGATGGAGCCGTTCCTGCACGGCACCGGCATGTTCGCCCACGGCTACACCTTCGGCGGGCACCCGGTCTCCACCGCGGTGGGCCTGAAGAACCTGCAGATCTTCGAGGAGGAGAAGGTCCTCGAGCACGTCCGCGCGAACGAGGGCGCCTTCCGCGCCACCCTCGAGCGGCTGCTGGACCTGCCGATCGTCGGCGACGTCCGCGGCGAGGGCTACTTCTTCGGCATCGAGCTGGTGAAGGACAAGACGACCAAGGAGTCCTTCACCGCCGAGGAGTGCGAGCGGATCCTCTACGGCTTCGTCTCCAAGCAGCTCTTCGCCGAGGGGCTCTACTGCCGCGCCGACGACCGGGGCGACCCGGTGGTGCAGCTCGCCCCGCCGCTCATCTGCGACCAGTCGCACTTCGACGAGATGGAGCACGTGCTGCGCCTCGTGCTCGACAAGGCCTCGTCGCTGCTCTAAGTGCGCGGTCGTCCACGGGTCGTGCGAGCCTTCGTCGAGACGCGTGAGGTGCGAGCGCAGCCACCCTCGGTCTAGGTCCGCAGCCGGCCGGAGCGCTGGGGGTCGTGGGCCATCGCGTGGTGCCGGTGGCAGAAGAGCCTGCCGTCCCCGACGGTCGTCGATCCACCCCTGGACCCGGGATCACGTGGTGGACCTGGCAGCGGCTCGGTGGCGCGTCGCAGCCGGGTGCGGTGCAGGTCCCATCCCGCTGGGGGATGGCCAGCCGCTGGGGCTTGGTGTGGAGCCGGCGGCGCCTGCCGACGTCGAGGACCTCGGACCTCCCGCCCAGCACGATCGGGATGACGCCGGCCTCGCAGGCCAAGCGGCGGGCAGTGCCGGCCGAGATCACCTCACCGGTGTCGAGCGAGGCGTGCGCGAGCCCACCCATCAACGTCTCGAGGGTCATCGTGACCACGACCGTGGCCCCGACCCCGCCGACGGTCGGGAGGTCCTTCTCGCTGATCCGCTCCAGCAGCTCGGTGAACGCCTCGCCGTTGCTCCGCGGCGTCGACCGCACCTGCCGAATCTGCGCCGGCTCCTGCCTCGCCCAGGTCAGCGCCTGCAGCGCCTTGGCCAGCATGGCCCCGTGCAGCTCGGGCACGGAGAACCGGCCGTGGACCATGCCGTGCCCGTCGCCGCTCATGGTCAACCGGGTGCGCCCAGCCGCGCGCCGCTCCTCGTCGTCGAGCAGCTTCGCCTCGTAGGCCTCCCCGACCTCGCGTGCCACCACGGCCAGCACGTGCCGACCGAGGACCTTCAGCTGCCTGGCGTCGAAGGTGTCCGCACACACGATGAGGTGCTTCTCGGCCTGCTCGACCACCGACGGGTCCAGGTCGTCGGGTCCGTCGGTCACGAGGTCGTCCAGGGCCCGCGCGATGACGTGGGCCTGCTCGACGTTCACTCGACCCGCTGCCAGCGCATCGGCCAGCGCGGCGTACCGCCCCAGCGCGGCGGCGAGCTCCACCTCGCGGTGCGCCGAGACCCGGCTCAGCCGAGCTGCGCGCGCCCACCAGGTCGCAGTCGTGGTCGCACCGTCGACCTCCTCGACCCGCACCTCCTCGGCATGGCGGAGCACCGTCGCCCGCAACGCGTCCAGGCGAGAGGTGACCTGCGCGAGCCTCCGCAGCGCGTCCGCGGTCGCGGCCTGCTCGAGCCCGATGAGCGAGGCGGCATGCCCCTCGTCGAGGGCGACGGACAGCGCCTCGACCACCTGGTCGAGGGGGTGCCGCTGCCCGAGAACCGCCATACCTCAGTACAGCCGCCGCCACCGACATTCCTGCCCTCAGCCGGGTCGTCCCGTGGCGCCTCCGGAGAGTCGTTACCTGACTGTGACTTGGTCCACGGGCACGGCGACGACAATCCTTCCGCCGCGACGTGAACGCTCGCGGGCGGAACCTTGTCGCGTGCCGGGTCTGATGGAGGCTCTGGCGTGCTCGAACGACCCGGTCCCATGACGGTCTACCCGTCCCACCTCCCGCAACCCACGCGGTGACAGAGGCGACTGCCGGGAAACAACGCATCGGCGAAGGCTGGCCCGCACAGGAGGGAGCTGGCATACGCGCGCTTGGGTACCGAGCCCGTGTTCGAGGGCGGCGGAGCAACTGGGTCGAGCTCGAGCCTTCCACACTACCGACCCCTTCTCGCACGGTGTGGTGCGTCGTTCCGCCGCTTCTCGGCGGGCTCTCCTGAGAAGCCGCGCGACGTCCCAGAGGCCGTGGTCTGTACATCCGGCGAAGAAGGACCGAGAGCCGCAAGGATGCTCGCGTGACGACGAAGGCGGCGTTCGCTCGGCCGGCCAGCATCGCGGCCGGCCTGACCTTCCTGCTCTTGGTGGCCACGGCGAGCAGGTACGGCTACCACCGCGACGAGCTGTACTTCCTCGCCGCGGGACGTCACCTTGACTGGGGCTACCCAGATCAGCCTCCCCTCGTGCCGTTGCTGGCCAGGGGCCTGGACACGGGGTCGCTCACTCTCCTACGCGTTCCCTCGGCCCTCAGCGCGGCCCTGGTCGTCTTCATGGCGGGACTCATGGCCCGGCGCCTGGGAGCGTCCACATACGCGGAGTGGGTGGCCTCGATCGGGACTGCGCTGAGCGGCCTGGTGCTGGCCACCGGGCACCTGCTGTCCACCTCGACTGTGCTCATCCTCGGCACCACCACCCTGACCTTTCTGGTCGTGCTGTTGAGCCAGGGCGCGAATCCGCGACTCTGGTTGCTGGCAGGACTCGTGGGGGGACTGACCTTCCAGGGACATGTCCTGGTCGGCTTCGTGCTCCTCGCGATCGCCCTCGTGTCCCGCGGACGTCGTGGGCCGGTCGCCGCAGGTTTCATCGCGCTCACCATCGGGGCCTCGTACCTGATCTGGCAGGCCACCCACGGCTGGCCCCAGCTGGAGGTCGCTGCCGACATCGCCGAGGGCGGGAGCGCCACCTCGGTCTCGCGGTCGCTGTTCCTCGTGACGCTGGTGCTCCAGCTGGGCCTGTGGCTGACGCCCGTGTGGGTGCTGGGCCTGTGGCGCTCGATCCGTGACCGGACGCTCCGGCCCCTGCCTGCGGCCTTCCTCATCCTCGTCGCGCTGTTCCTGGTCATCGGAGGAAAGCCCTACTACGTGGATGGCTTCCTGCCCTTCCTGATGGCGGCTGGAGCCCAACCCCTCGTCGATGCCGTGGCCCGATGGGTCCCCGCGGCCCTGCTGGCTGCCAGTGCGCCCGCTTTCGTGTTCACGCTGCCGGTGCTACCCGTGGACTCGGTCGGCCCGGTGCTGGCGATCAATCCCGCCGGCGAGACCATCGGCTGGCCCTCGTTCGCCGACCAGGTCGAGCACGTCGTCGCCCCCGGGCAGGTCGTCATCACCGCCAACTACGGCCAGGCCGGCGCGCTGCAGCGCTAGACGGACCTGGAGGTGTTCAGCGGGCACAACGGCTACGGGCTCTGCGCCGTCCCGCCCGGATCCTCACCCGCGGTCCTGGTCGGGCTCGACCCGGACTTCTGCCGCGCCTCGCGAGACCTGGGCGAGATCGACCTGCGGGTGGCCAACGACGAAGACGGCACCGCCCTGGTCAGGTGCCTGCCGGAGCGCCCTTGGGCGCAGATCTGGCCCGACCTCCGCCACCCGGGCTGAGAGCGGCCTCGGGAGCGCACCACCCCCTCATCCTCATCGACTTCGGGATGTCGAACGCCTTCCCGCTCGCCCACGACCTCACCCAGCTGCTCGTCGGCGACGTCCAGATCGGCATCCGCTCGGCCTGCGACCTCGGCGGACTCGGCTCCCTCAGCGAGCTGCTCCTCGCGGCCTGCGCCGAGGGGCTCGACGCCGAACGCACCACCGTCGACCGGGAAGTGTTGCGCCGAGCCCACGCCGTGCAGCTCTTCCTCTTCGCCGGGCTCTCGAGCCTTCCCTTCGAGCCCCTCGACGGCCCATCGGACGTCCTGGCGGCGATCGTGGAGCACCGCGACGCCGTCACCCGCTTCAGCCTCGAGCTGCTCGCACGAACCTCCTCGACCGGTGCACGCCCTCACTCCGTGACCGCGCCCGAGCGGCTCAGCAGACGCCGGAGCACCGCGCAGCCTGGACGACCTCACGCCGGCGCGAGGCGTGCGCTCCGGGCGCACCGCCAGACTGCCGACTGGCGGCACGTCCGCCACCCCGCCGCCGACCCGTCCCCGACCCCGGGCTCCACGTAACACGCTCGTTCGTCACGTGAGACTGGCGCGCCACGGCACCCTGCCACCCCGAGGTGTCCGCTCGGCGGGCGGCCTCCCTGTCGCCAGCCGGGCGGACCTCTCGCGCAGCCGGGTGCGGCCAGCCACGACACCTCCCGGCAACCAACCGGCTGCTCCCGAAACCTAGATTTAATTCCATTTGGTAGCAATGTGAAACCGCGGCTACCTAGCTTCCTCATCGTCGGGACACAACCGCGTGACCCGCCCTTGGCCCCCACGACCGAGAGGTTTGCCGTGTTCACCAACCGAGCCCGCGGACGCGCCCTGGCTGGCGCGACGATCGCTACCCTGACCGTGTTCAGCCTTGCCGCCTGCGGCAATAAGTCCGATGACGGCGGGCCGAGCGCGGCCACCTCCAGCTGTGTCGACACCTCGGGCGACACCATCAAGCTGGGCTTCCTGAACTCCACGTCCGGCGCGATGTCGATCAGCGAGCAGACCGTCCGTGACTCCCTGGGGCTGGCCATGGAGGAGATCAACGCCGACGGCGGCATCCTCGGCAAGCAGATCGAGGCGGTCG
Organism: Actinomycetota bacterium; assembly: GCA_009701885.1. Lineage (GTDB taxonomy): Bacteria > Actinomycetota > Actinomycetes > Propionibacteriales > Nocardioidaceae > Nocardioides. The sequence goes on along the minus strand of WLJH01000002.1, from coordinate 180,917 downwards.
AGGAGGACGGTGCCAGTGACCCGGCGATCTTCGCGGAGAAGATGGAAAAGCTGTTGACCGGCGACTGCGTCGCCGCGGTGTTCGGCGGCTGGACCTCCGCCTCCCGCAAGGCCATGCTGCCGGTGGTCGAGGCCAACAACGGCCTGCTGTTCTACCCCGTCCAGTACGAAGGCCTCGAGGCGTCCGAGAACATCTACTACACCGGCGCGACCACCAACCAGCAGATCATCCCGGCCATGGACTTCCTGGCGTCCGAGGGCGTGGAGACGCTCTTCCTGGCCGGGTCGGACTACGTCTTCCCGCGCACCGCCAACAAGATCATCAAGCAGTACGCCGCGGAGCTGGGGATCGAGATCGTCGGCGAGGAGTACGTCCCGCTGGACGACGACGACTGGACCACGCAGGTCGCCAAGATCGTCAAGGCCAAGCCCGACTTCGTCTTCAACACCATCAACGGGTCCTCGAACGTGGGCTTCATCAAGGCCTACTACGAGCAGGGCCTCACCGCCGAGACCACGCCGATCATCTCGGTCTCGATCGCCGAGGAGGAGGCGCCGGCGATGGGGCACAGCGTGACCGGGCAGTACGCCGCCTGGAACTACTTCCAGTCCGTCGACACCCCGGCGAACGCCGCCTTCATCGAGGCGTTCCAGAGCAAGTACGGCGCCAACCGGCCGACCTCGGACCCGATGGAGGCCGCCTACACCTCGCTCTACCTCTACAAGGCGATCGTCGAGAAGGCGGGCTCCTTCGACGTCGACGAGGTCAATGCCGCCTCCGACGGGGTCTCGTTCGAGGCACCCGAGGGAACGGTGACCATCGACGGCGACAACCACCACATCGCCAAGACCGCCCTCATCGGCCAGATCAACGAGGACAACCAGTTCGACGTGGTGTGGTCCTCCGAGACCCCGATCGAGCCGGACCCGTTCCTCGAGGGCTACGCCTGGTGGGACCCGGCGGCCGAGTGATCGCATGGGTCCCGCGACCCGCCTGATCGACCCGGGGTCCCGCGCAGCGGCGCGGGGCCCCGGGTCCGGCCACCCGCCCCACCACAGAACCGGGAGACACCGCGGTGGACGCCTTCACCACACCCTTCCTCGCCGGCACCGCCACCGGTGCCCTGCTGCTCATCGCCGCGCTCGGCCTCACCCTGACCTTCGGCCAGATGGGCGTCATCAACATGGCGCACGGTGAGTTCCTCATGGTCGGCGCCTACACCGCCTACGTGACCCAGCAGGTCGTCACCAGCGTCGACCTCTCGATCCTCGTGGCGCTGCCGGTCGCCTTTCTCGTGGCCGGCTCCCTGGGGCTGCTGCTCGAGGCCACGGTCATCTCGTTCATGTACCGCCGGCCGCTGGACACGCTGCTGGTCACCGTCGGGGTGAGCCTGGTGCTGCAGCAGCTGGCCAAGGACGTCTTCGGAGCGCAGGGCGACCCGGTCCAGGCGCCCGGGTGGCTGGTCGGCACGATCCCGGTGTTCGGCTACAACTGGCCCTACCGCCAGATCTTCACCGTCGCCCTCGCCCTGTCCTCGCTCGCATGCCTGGCGGCGCTGCTGAGGTACAGCGCGTTCGGTCGCCGGATCCGCGCCACCGTGCAGAACCGCGACCTCGCCGAGACGCTCGGCATCGCGACCCGGCGAGTCGACCGCTTGACCTTCTTCATCGGCTCGGGCCTCGCCGGCATCGGCGGCGTGGCGGTCTCCCTCATCTCCGGCACCAACCCCGGACTCGGTCGCACCTACATCATCTCGGCCTTCCTCGTGGTGGTCGCGGGCGGCCTGGGGCAGCTCAAGGGCACGGTCATCGCGGCCTTCACGGTCGGCATCGCGACGGCGTTCTTCGCCGACTGGACCAGCGCGAGCATGGCGCAGGTCGCCACCTTCGCCCTCGTGGTCGTCTTCCTCCAGCTGCGACCCCAGGGGCTGTTCACCGTCCGCACGAGGGGGCTCGCATGACCAGCCGCACGAAGGTCCGCGACACCCGCCTCCGCGGCTACGCACCGCTCGTGGCGATCGCCCTGCTGGCCGTCCTCCTCCTCGTCGTCGCCCCCGCGACCCTGAGCCAGTTCCGGCTCAACAGCCTCGGCAAGTACCTCTGCTGGGCCATCGCCGCGGTCGGCATCGGGCTCGCCTGGGGCCGCGGCGGGATGCTCGTCATGGGGCAGGGCGTCTTCTTCGGCCTCGGCGGCTACGCCATGGCCATGCACCTCAAGCTCGAGGCAGCCGGTCCCGGCGGTGTCCCCGACTTCATGGTGCTCTACGGCGACGGCACGATGCCCGCCTTCTGGGAGCCGTTCCGGAGCGGGCCGTTCACCCTCGCCGCGATCGTCCTCCTCCCGGCCGCCGTGGCCACGGCACTGGGCTGGCTGATCTTCAAGCGCAAGGTCAAGGGCGCCTACTTCGCCATCCTCACCCAGGCAATGGCCGTCGTGTTCGCGACCCTGCTGATCGCCACGATCAAGGAGACCGGCGGCTTCAACGGTCTCAACCAGTTCACCACCTTCTTCGGCTACAACCTCTACGACCCCGTCAACAAGCAGATGGTCTACTCGATCGCCGCCGGCGCCCTCATCGGTTGCCTCGTGGTCGCCTGGCAGCTCTACCGCAGCCGCTTCGGCGAGCTCCTCGTCGCCACGCGCGACGCCGAGGAGCGGGTCCGCTTCCTCGGGCACGACCCGGCCAACATCAAGCTCGTCGCATTCGTGGTCGCCGCGGTCATGGCCAGCATCGGCGGCGCCCTGTTCGCCCCGATCGCGGGCATCATCTCGCCCTCCGACGTGGACGCGACCGCTTCCATCTTCCTCATCGCCGGGGTCGCCCTCGGCGGACGGGCCCTGCTCCTCGGCCCGGCGCTCGGTGCCATCACGGTGGGTTTCGGGCGCACCTACCTCTCCGAGCAGTTCCCCACCCAGTGGACCTACTTCCTCGGACTCCTGTTCGTCCTGGTCATCCTGCTGCTGCCCCGCGGTGTCGGCGATCTCCCCCGGGCGCTGCGCGCCGGTCTGCGCGGGCGGTCGGCATGAGCATCCAGCACCACGCCCCCGACGAGCTCGGCCACGACTACCTCGAGATCCGGGGCCTCACCGTCGACTTCGACGGCTTCAAGGCGGTCGACGGCGTCGACCTCACCCTGCTCCAGGGACGGCTGCACTTCCTCATCGGCCCCAACGGTGCGGGCAAGACCACCCTCGTCGACGCGGTCACCGGCCTGGTCGCGGGCACCGGGCTCGCGCGGTACCGCAACCAGGACCTCCTCGGCATGCGATCCCACCGGATCGTGCGCGCCGGGATCGGCCGCACCTTCCAGACCGCGACCGTCTTCGAGGAGCTCACCGTCCTGCAGAACCTCGACATCGCCGGCGGCATCCACCGCCGCGCGTGGGCCATGGCACTCGCGCGGCGCGGTGTGCCGGCGTACGTCGAGCAGGCACTCGAGGCCATCGGGCTGCAGGACCTGCGCGACCGCCCGGCCGGTGTGCTCGCCCACGGGCAGAAGCAGTGGCTGGAGATCGGCATGCTGCTGGTCCAGGACGCCAAGGTGATGCTGCTCGACGAGCCGGTCGCCGGCATGAGCGCCGAGGAGCGCGAGGAGACCGGCGAGCTGCTGCGTCGCATCGGTTATGAGCGGACCATCGTCGTCATCGAGCACGACATGGAGTTCGTCCGCCGCTTCGCCGACGTCGTCACCGTCATGCACGCCGGCACCGTCCTGGCCGAGGGCAGCGTGTCCGAGATCCAGGCCGATCCGCGGGTGCAGGAGGTCTACCTCGGACGCCAGCTCGACGCGGTCGCCGACGACGAGGGGGCCGCCGAGGTCGAGGCCCAGGTCCAGGCCGAGGTGGAGGCCACCGTCGAGGAAGGGGGACGTCGTGCTTGAGCTGCGCGGGGTGACCGCAGGCTACGGCCGGACCAGGGTCCTGGAGGACGTCAGCATCGAGGTCGCCACGGGCGGGGCCGCCGCGGTGATGGGGCACAACGGCGCCGGCAAGACCACCCTGCTGCGGGTCGCGGTCGGGCTGCTCCCCGTCATGGCCGGCCAGGTGCTGCTGGACGGCGAGGACGTGACCGGCCTGCGCCCGAGCGACCGGGTCAGGCGCGGTCTCGGCTACGTGCCCCAGGGACAGCTGTCGTTCCCGCAGATGACGACGCTCGAGAACCTGCAGCTGGTGACCACCGACCGGACCGCCACCGACGAGGTGCTCGACACCTTCCCGGCCCTGCGCGGGCTGCTCGGCCGTCGGGCCGGTCTCCTCTCCGGAGGTCAGCGCCAGCAGCTGGCGATCGCCCGGACGCTCCTGACCAGGCCGCGCATGCTGATCCTCGACGAGCCCACCGAGGGCATCCAGCCCAACGTCGTCGCCGAGATCGAGTCCGTCATCACCGACCTCACCCGCCGCGGCGACCTGTCGGTGCTGCTGGTCGAGCAGCACGTCGGATTCGCGCTGCGTGCGACGCAGGGCTACTACGTCCTGGAGTCGGGTCGGGTGACCTCCAGCGGCGAGGGCGGACCCGGTGCGGTGGACGCGGTCCGCGCCGCGATGGCGGTGTAGGCGCGTGCACCTGACGCCCTCGGAGACCGAGAAGCTCCTGCTGGCCGTGGCCGGCATGGTCGCGCGCGACCGCCGCGCCCGTGGCGTGCTCCTGAACTACCCCGAGACCGTGGCCCTGCTCTCGACGTGGGTGCTCGAGGAGGCGCGCGCCGGAGCGACGGTCGCCGAGCTCATGCAGCGCGGCCGCGAGGTGCTCGACCGGGCCGAGGTCATGGAGGGGGTGCCGGAGATGGTGCGCGACGTCCAGGTCGAGGCGACCTTCCCCGACGGCCGGAAGCTCGTCACCCTGCACCACCCCATCCCGTGACCCCCGTGCCCCCAGCAGAGCAGAGAGCGGAGGACGTGCCGTGAGCGGCAGCAGCGACCAGGGACCCGGCGCGATCCGGGTCGCCCCAGGGACGGTCACCCTCAACGGCGACCGGACGAGCGGGGAGCGCCTGACCCTGGTGCTCACCAACACCGGTGACCGGCCCGTGCAGATCGGCTCGCACGTCCACCTCGCCGACGTCAACGACGCCCTCGACCTCGATCGCGACGCCGCCCGCGGCTTCCGACTCGACATCCCCTCCGGCACCTCGCGCCGGTTCGAGCCGGGCGCCTCGCGGCAGGTCGACGCCGTCGCGATGCGCGGTGCCCGGTCGGTGCCCGGCATCCGGATCCGACGCTCGGCGACGAGCGAGGGGGACGGCTGACGTGGTGGACATCCCGCGCGAGCAGTACGCCGCGCTCTACGGCCCGACCGTGGGCGACCAGGTGCGCCTCGGTGACACCGACCTGTGGATCGAGGTCGAGCACGACCTCACCATCGGTGGCGAGGAGGCCGTCTTCGGCGGCGGCAAGTCCATCCGCGAGTCGATGGCCCAGTCGTCGACCACCTCCGCGGACGGGGCCTTGGACACCGTCATCACCAACGCCGTCGTGCTGGACCACACCGGGATCTTCGTGGCCGACGTCGGCATCCGCCGCGGGCGCATCGTCGCCCTCGGTCGCTCCGGCAACCCCGACATCGCCGACGGCGTCCACCCCGACCTCGTCATCGGCCCCGGGACCGACGTCATCTCGGGCGAGCGCCGGATCCTCACCGCGGGGGCGATCGACTCCCACGTCCACCTCATCTCGCGCTCGCAGCTCGTCGAGGCGCTGGCCACCGGGGTCACCACGGTCGTCGGGGGAGGCACCGGGCCGTCCGAGGGGTCGAAGGCCACCACCGTCACCCCCGGCGCCTGGCACCTCGCCACCGTGCACCGGGCCCTCGACGACGTCCCCCTCAACATCCTGCTCTTGGGCAAGGGCAACACCGTGAGCGCGGGCGGCCTGGCCGAGCAGGCGCTCGCCGGGGCCGCCGGCTACAAGGTGCACGAGGACTGGGGCTCGACACCGGCGGCCATCGACGCCGCCCTCCGCGCCGCCGACGAGTTCGGGTTGCAGGTCGCCCTGCACTCCGACAGCCTCAACGAGGTCGGGTACGTCGACTCCACCATCGGCGCCATCGCGGGCCGCTCCATCCACGCCTTCCACACCGAGGGGGCGGGGGGCGGGCACGCCCCCGACATCCTCACCGTGGCCTCCCTGCCGCACGTCATCCCGGGCTCGACGAACCCCACGCTGCCGCACACGGTCAACACCGTCGCAGAGCACCTCGACATGCTGATGGTCTGCCACCACCTCAACCCGGCGGTCCCCGAGGACCTCGCCTTCGCCGAGTCCCGCATCCGAGCCACGACGATCGCCGCCGAGGACCTGTTGCACGACCTGGGGGCACTGAGCATCACCTCGTCCGACGCCCAGGCCATGGGCCGGATCGGCGAGGTGGTGTGCCGCACCTGGCAGGTGGCGCACGTGATGAAGCACCGGTTCGGTCGCCACGGCGACCTGGCCGCCGGGCCCGCGGACAACGCGCGCGCCCTGCGGTACGTCGCCAAGTACACGATCAACCCGGCCATCGCCCACGGCATCGACCACGAGGTCGGGTCCGTCGAGCCGGGCAAGATGGCCGACCTCGTGCTGTGGGACCCGCGGTTCTTCGGCCTCCGCCCCGACGTCGTCATGAAGGCCGGGGCGCTGGTGTGGGGCGCGCTCGGGGATCCCAACGCCTCCATCCCCACGCCGCAGCCGGTGCTGATGCGCCCGACGCTCGTCGCCGACGGCAGCGCGCACGCGGTCACGTTCGTCTCCCCCGCGGCCCTGGAGGACGGGCTCGAGGAGCGGCTCGGCCTGCGCCGTGACCTGCTCGGCCTGCACCCGACGCGCGAGGTGGGCAAGGCGCAGATGATCCACAACAGTGCCCTGCCACGGATCGAGATCGATCCCGAGACCTTCACCATCGACGTGGACGGCGAGCGGATCGAGCCAGCTCCGGCCACCGAGGTGCCCCTGGCCCAGCTCTACTGCCTGTTCTGAGGCGCCGTGCACCGCGACCTGGTCCTCATGCTCCTCGCCGACGCACGGCTGCCGGTCGCCGGCCACACCCAGTCCGGCACCCTCGAGCCTGCCGTGCGGGACGGGTTGGGCGCCGACGGCGTCCCGGCGTACGCGCGCAGCCGCCTGCGCACCGTCACCACCGTCGAGGCGGCCGCGGCCGTGGTCGCCCGCCACCTGGTCCTCGGGCGCGGGGCCGCGGACCTGGAGGACCTCGAGGAGGCGTGGGAGGCACGCAGCCCCAGCGCACCCCTCCGGGAGGCGTCGCGCCGCCAGGGACGCGCGCTCCTGCGGCTGGCCCGCCGGACCTGGCCAGGTGCCGTCGCGCTCGACGCCCTGCCGCCTGCTCCGCCGCGCGCGCTGGTGCTCGGCGCGGTGGCGGCGTCCCTGGAGCTGGATGCCGCAGGGTTGGCACGACTCGTCGGGTACGACGACGTGCAGACCGTCTGCGCGGCCTCGCTCAAGCTGCTGCCGCTGGACCCGACCGTCGTGACCGGGTGGGTCGCGGCGCTGCTGCCCGACGTCGAGGCGCTGACCGCCTCGGTGTCCCACCTCACCGACGTCGACGACCTCCCCGCCCCGGGGAGCCCGCTCATCGAGGCGTGGGCGCAGGCCCACGCCGTCACCAGCAGGAGGTTGTTCCATGCCTGAGTTCCCGTCCGCCCACGCGCCCCGCCGCGCCCTGCGCCTCGGGGTCTGCGGTCCCGTCGGCACCGGCAAGAGCTCCCTCATCGCGCTGCTGTGCCGAGAGCTGTCCGGCCGGCTTGAGGTCGGGGTGGTGACCAACGACATCTACACCGACGAGGACGCGCGCTTCCTGCGCGCCTCGGGGGTCCTGGAGGTCGACCGGATCCGAGCGGTCGAGACCGGTGCGTGTCCCCACACCGCCATCCGCGACGACATCACTGCCAACACGCTGGCCATCGAGGAGCTGGAGGAGGACTACCGCCACCGGCTCGACCTCGTCCTCATCGAGTCCGGTGGTGACAACCTCACCGCGACCTTCAGCCCCGCGCTCGTCGACGTGCAGGTCTTCGTCCTGGACGTCGCCGGAGGAGGCGACGTCGCCCGCAAGGGCGGCCCCGGCATCGAGCGGGCCGATCTCCTCGTCGTCAACAAGACCGACCTCGGACCGCACGTCGGCGTCGAAGTCCCCCGGATGCTGGCCGATGCCCGGCTGGCCCGCGGCGAGCGCCCCGTGATCGGGCTCTCCCGCACCGACCGGGACAGCATCGACCAGCTGCTCACCTGGCTCGAGGGACGCCGCAGCAGCTACCTGGCCGGGGACCTCGTGCCCTCCGACCCCGGGCCCATGGCCAGCCACAGCCACGGCCACGACCACACCCACGAGGACGAGCCGGTCGGTGCCCACCACCACTGAGCGCCTCGGCCGCACCCGACTCAGGGTCTCCCCCGGCGAGGGGGGAGGGCGCTGCGTGGTGCGCTCGTCGGTGATCGGGAGCGACCCGACGGTGCCGACGATCCGACCGGTCATCACCCACCACGACGCCCACCGGGCGCGGGTCTGCCTCCTGCCGGAGGGAGCGCTGCTGCTAGCCGGCGACGCGATCGAACTCGACCTGACCGTCGACCCCGGCGTCACGCTCGAGGTCGTCGAGCCGGGAGGGACGGTGGCCTACGACATGCACGGGGGCCGCGCCTCCTGGGACGTCGCGGTCAGGGTCGGGGCCGGCGCCCGGCTCAGCTGGGCCGGCGAGCCCTTCGTGGTCGCTGAGGGAGCCCAGGTCGACCGGCGCACGCGCATCCGGTACGCCGAGGGCGCGCGGGTCGCCCTGCGCGAGGTCGTCGTGCTCGGTCGGCACGCCGAGCGGCCTGGCCGGGTGCGGCTGCGCGCCGACGTGCGCCGCGACCGCCGGCCGGTGCTGGTCGAGGACCTCGACCTCGGTCCGGGCTCGGCGCCCACGCTGCTCGGGCGGCACCGGGTCCTGGCCAGCGTGCTCTCGCTCGGCACCGAGGAGGCGACGGACGGGGTGGACGTGGACCGCTTCGACCTGGCCCGAGCCGGCGCCACCCTGTGGCGCACGTACGCGCACCAGGCACACCAGACCCGGCTCGAGGACGCGTGGACCCTGGCCAGCCGCGCCGCACTCACCGGGAGCGACTAGTGCGCGCGAGCGATCTGGTCGGCCACCTGGAACTCCAGCCCGACCGCGCGGGCGAGGTAGACGTCCTGGTCGACCAGGTTGCCGGCCAGGCGCACCAGCCCGCGGGGGCTCTGCCAGAACTGTCCGGTCTCCATCCCCCGCACCCGGTCGACATCGAGCGACCCACACACGTCCACCACCTGAGCGAGGAACAGGATCGCCTCGTAGCAGGACTCACCCACTGCGTTGAGCGCCGGCGCCCACCGACCCCACCTCGCGTAGTAGGCCCGCGCCAGCTCTGCGCTCTCCGCGGTCGCGAGAGCGTCGAAGTACGCCGCTGCGGCGTACAGGCCCTCGTTGGCCTCCGCCCCGCTGGCCAGCAGGGTGTTCTCCTCGACCGCGGGGCTGAGCCGCGGGAGCGCAGCCGCCAGGCCGGCCCGGGCGAACTGTCGGTTGAAGTGGACGGCGTCTTGGCCCATCAGGAGCATGATCACGCCGTCGACCGGATCGCGCGACAGCAGACCGATGACGTCGCGGAAGTCGGTGGTGCCCAACGGGACGTAGGTCTCGCTGACCACCTCCGACGGCGTGTCCTCCAGGGCCATGCGTGCCGTCGCCCCGGTGACCCGGGGAAAGACGTAGTCGTTCCCGACGATCGCCCACCGACCCACCGACAGCTCCTCGCGCATCCAGTGGGCTGCCGGGAGCAGCTGGTTCAGCGGGCGCTCGCCGAGCATGAACACCCCGGGGGTCTCGTCCCCTCCCTCGTGCATGGCGGCGAAGGCGTAGACGACGCGCCCGCCCACGGCGCGTGTCACGGCTTGCCGGACGGCGGAGATGTGCCAGCCGGCCACCGCCTGCACCCGGCCGCTGTCGACGAGGCGCCGGACGTCCTCGGCCACCACCCACGGATCACGCCCCGCATCCACGACCACGAGCTCCACCTGGCGACCACCGAGCCCCGACCGGGCGTTGAGCTGCTCGGCCGCCAGCTCACCGCACGCGAGGCACGAGGGTCCGTAGATGCCGGTCGGTCCCTGGAGGGGGACGACGAAGGCGACCGAGACGACATCGGATCGGGTCACGGGGACCTCCGCTCGGGCGACGGGTCGGTGCCCGGCTCACGACGACGGGAGCCGCACGGGACCGACCGGGTGGTACGGCTTGCCTACGATATGACGCGCCTGTCCCGTCTGGCGCCCGCACGTGACCGAGACCACCTCGAGAGGGATCGTCATGGACTCCCGTGAGAACGCTCCTCCGTCCTCGACGAGTCTCCTCGTGTCGTTGCGGCAGCAGGAGGCGGAGGTGCTCGCGCGCCTGCAGCCCCTGCTGACCGAGCACCAGCTGCTGCCGGAGCACTGGCGGATCCTGGCTGTCCTCGACGAGCACCCGGGAACCAGCATGACCCTGCTCGCCGCCACGGCCGTCGTGCCCGCTGCCAGCCTGACGAGGCATGTGGATCGCCTCGTCGAGCGCGCCCTGGTGGTCCGACGCATCGACCCCGACGACCGTCGCCGCACCGTCCTCGCGCTGTCCCCCCGCGGCTCCGCGGTGGCGCGTGCGCTCTCGTCCGTGGAAGCCGGCACGGGGTCGACGACATCGCGAGACCGGGCGGCCGGAGCACGGCCGCTCACTTAACGCCCCACGACGCTGCCCCCGCGCGACGCCGGGCTCGTCGGCTCCGACGGACCGCGTCACCTCGCCGCGAACGAGGCGCGCGGCGCCTGGCGTCTCCGGGTGGGCAGCGGGCACCCGACCCTCACCGGTGCTGCGGGAACCCCAGGTCGATGCCGGGCCGGGACGCCGGGTCGGGCCAGCGGGTGGTGACCACCTTGCCCCGCGTGAAGAAGTGCACGCCCTCCATCCCGTGCGCGTGGGTGTCGCCGAAGAGCGAGGCCTTCCAGCCGCCGAAAGAGTAGTAGGCCATCGGCACCGGGATGGGGACGTTGACGCCGACCATGCCGACCTCCACCTCGCGCTGGAACCGCCGGGCCGCACCGCCGTCGCCGGTGAAGATCGCGGTGCCGTTGCCGTAGGGGTTGGCGTTGACCAGCGCCAGCGCCTCGTCGTACGACGCCACCCGGACGACCGACAGCACCGGCCCGAAGATCTCCTCGTCGTAGACCGGCATCCCGGGCTCGACGTGGTCGAAGAGCGTCGGGCCCAGCCAGAAGCCGCCGGCCTCTCCGTCCGGGACCACCTCGCGGCCGTCCACGACCAGCGTCGCGCCGGCGGCGACCCCGGCCGCGACGTACGACGCGACCTTGTCGCGGTGCTCACCGGTCACCAGGGGTCCCATGTCGCAGCCGCGGCGCCCGTCGCCCGTGCGCAGGCCGGCCATCCTTTCGGCGATGCGCGGCACCAGGTCGTCGCCCACCGGGTCGACCGCGACGACGACCGAGATCGCCATGCACCGCTCCCCCGCCGAGCCGAAGCCCGCCGAGACCGCGGCGTCGGCCACCTCGTCGAGGTCGGCGTCGGGCAGCACCACCATGTGGTTCTTGGCGCCGCCGAGGGCCTGGACCCGCTTGCCGTGCCGGGTGCCGTTCTCGTAGACGTAGCGGGCGATCGGCGTGGAGCCGACGAACGAGACCGCGGCGACTTCCGGGTGCTCCAGCAGCGCGTCGACCGCCTCCTTGTCGCCGTGCACGACGTTGAGCACGCCCGGCGGCAGGCCGGCCTCCGCCCAGCACTCGGCCAGCAGCAGCGACGCCGACGGGTCCTTCTCGCTCGGCTTGAGGACCACGGCGTTGCCGCAGGCGATCGCCACCGGCACGAACCACAGCGGCACCATCGCCGGGAAGTTGAACGGCGAGATGACGGCCACGACGCCGAGGGCCTGGCGCACCGAGTGCACGTCGACCCCGGTCGACACCCCGTCGGAGAAGGAGCCCTTGAGCAGGTGCGGGGCGCCGCACGCGAACTCGGCGACCTCCAGCCCCCGCTGCACCTCCCCCAGCGCGTCGTCGAGGACCTTGCCGTGCTCGGCGGTGATGGCCGCCGCGACCTCCTCGCGCCGCCGGGCGAGGACCTCGCGGAACGCGAACAGCACCGAGGTACGCCGGGTCAGCGACGCCTCCGCCCACTCCCGGCCCGCCGCGCGGGCCTCGCGCACCACCGCGTCGACCTCCGAGGCGGAGGCGAACGACACCTGCGCGGCGACCCGGCCCGTCGCGGGATCGTGCACGTCGCCGGCGCGGGCCGCGGCGCCGGGCCAGCGCTCGCCGCTGCGCCAGTGCGGGATCAGGGTGCTCACGATGGGGTCCTCTGCTCTGGGATGGATGTGGGGTCGGACGGGGTCAGGAGTCGAAGCCGAGGCCGGCCCGGTCGAGCGTGCGCAGCCACAGGTTGCGGCGGCCGCCGTGCCGGTCGGCGCTGGCCAGCGACCAGCGGGTCAGGTTGATGCCGACCGAGCGCAGCGGCTCGGGCGGGAAGGGCAGCGGCCGCTCGCGCACCATCCGCAGCCGGGTGCGCTCGGTGTCGGCGCCGTCGAGCAGGTCGAGGGCGACCTGCGCGCCGAAGCGCGAGGCCGCGACACCGAGCCCGGTGTAGCCCAGCGCGTACCCGACGCGGCCGCCCAGCGCCGTACCGAAGAAGGCGGCGAAGCGCGTGCAGGTGTCGATCACCCCGCCCCAGCGGTGGGTGAAGCGGATGCCCTCCAGCTGCGGGAACGTCTCCAGGAAGTGCTCGGCCAGCAGCTCGTGGGTGGCGTCGCGCTGCTCCAGCGAGGCGTCGATCCGGCCGCCGAAGTGGTGCACCGCGTCGTAGCCGCCCCACAGGATCCGGTCGTCGCGGGTCAGGCGGTAGTAGTGGAAGAGGTTGGCCGCGTCGCCCACGCCCTCGCGCCCCTCCCACCCGATCGCCGCCCTCTGCGCCGGCGAGAGCGGCTCGGTCATGAGCACGTGGTCGTAGACCGGCACCGTCATCAGCCGCAGCCGGCGCAGCAGCGACGGGAACGCGTTGGTCGCCAGCACCACCTGCGCGGCCCGCACCGAGCCGGGCCCGTCCGGCCCCCGCGTCCCCATCCGTACGCCGCCGGCCGACCGCTCCAGGGAGACCGCCCGGGTCTGCTCGTGGATGGCCACGCCGTCCTCGAGGCAGGCCCGCCGCAGGCCCCACGCCAGCCGGGCCGGCTCGACGAGCGCCGTGCCGTGGCGGTCCAGCATCCCCCCGACGTACGACGGCGAGTCGATGCGCGCGCGGACGGCTGCCTCGTCGAGCAGCTCCACCTCCGCGCCACGGCGCCCCATCTCGGCGGCGAGCTCCTCGAGCTCCTCGAGGTGGTGCGGCCGGGTGGCCACGGTGAGCTCGCCGGTGGGTCGCCAGTCGCAGTCGATCCCGCGGGCGGCGACGGCGTCCCCGATGGCGGCGAGGTTCTCGGCCCCAAGCCGGTCGAGCTCGGCCAGCTCCTCGGGCCAGCGGTCCAGGCCGTGGGCGAAGCCGTGGGTCAGCGAGGCCGAGGCGAAGCCGCCGTTGCGCCCCGACGCCTGGCCGCCGCACTCCCCGGCCTCGACCAGCACGACCGAGCGCCCGGGGTGCCGCTCGCGGGCGAGGAGCGCGGCCCAGAGCCCGGTGTAGCCGCCGCCCACGACCAGCAGGTCCACCTCGACGTCCCCGACGAGCGAGGGCAACGGGTCGGGCCGGTCGGGGTCGTCGAGCCAGGCCGTGCGCGGCGCCGCGTCGGCAAGCGCCCGTGCCGCCGCGTCACTCCGGGTCCGCCTCACACCAGGGCCCGGCGCCGGCGCCGGCTCACAAGCTCGCCGGTGACGACCACCGCCAGCGAGAACAGCAGCATGATCGTGCCGATCACGTTGACCTGCATGGGGACCCCGACCCGGTAGGCACCCCAGACGTACATCGGGAAGGTCGTCTCGTTGCCGGAGTTGAGGTTGGTGATGATGAAGTCGTCGAAGGAGAGCGAGAAGCTCAGCAGCGCCGCGCCGAGGATGCCGGGCAGCACCAGCGGGAAGGTGACGCGCCAGAAGGTCTGGGCCGGCGTCGCGTAGAGGTCGGCGGCCGCCTGCTCCAGGGTGTCGTCGAGCCCGGCCAGCCGCGACCGCACGGTCACGACCACGAACGACAGGCAGAACATGATGTGGGCGATGAGGATCGTCCAGAAGCCCAGCAGGCCCGAGGCGCCGGCGGCCACGAAGAGGGTCAGCAGCGAGGAGCCCAGCACGATCTCGGGCGCGGCCATCGGCAGGAAGATCAGCAGGTTGGCCGAGGAGCGCCCGGCGAAGTCGTGGCGCACCAGGGCGAAGCCCGCGAGGGTGCCCAGGACCGTGGCCACGAGCGTGGCCAGGAAGCCGATCCGCAACGAGAGTCCGAGGGCCTCGCACATGGCGGCGTCCTCGCAGATGTTGGCCCAGTTGTGCAGCGTGAAGCCGTCGAAGGAGTAGACGTTGCGCGCCGCCGGCTCGTTGAAGCTCATCAGCACCACGACGGCGATCGGCACGAAGGTGTAGGCGAGCACGCCCAGTCCCAGGAGGAGGACCATCCGCTCGCGCAGCCAGGCGGTCACAGCAGCTCCTCCGTCCCGGCGCGGCGGACGTAGACCAGCACCATCGCGACGATGAGCACCATCAGCAGCACCGACAGCGCCGCAGCCACCGGGGAGTTGTTGGCGTCGATGAACTGGCCCTGGATGACGTTGCCGATGACGCGCTGGTTGGTCGAGCCGAGGAACTCGGCGTTGATGTAGTCACCGGCGGCCGGGATGAAGGTCAGCAGCGTCCCGGAGACCACGCCCGGCAGCGACAGGGGCCAGGTGACCTTCCAGAAGCCGACGAACGGGTGGGCGTAGAGGTCGCTGGAGGCCTCCACGAGCCGGGGGTCGATCTTGTCCAGGCTGGCGAAGAGCGGCAGCACCATGAAGGGCAGGAAGTTGTAGGCCAGGCCGGCCACGACCGCCACCGGCGTCGCGAGCAACCGGTCGTCGGGGCCGAGCACCCGCAGGAACTGCAGGGCGTCCACGACGAAGCCCTCGTCGGAGAGGATCAGCTGCCACGACAGCGTGCGCACGAGGAAGCTGGTGAAGAACGGCGCGATCACCAGCACCAGCAGCAGCCACTTCCAGCGACCGGCCTTGAAGGCGATCGCGTAGGCCAGCACGTAGCCGAGCACCAGGCAGATCCCGGTCGCGAGCGCGGCGTACCAGAGCGAGCGCAGGAAGGGCTGCCAGTAGGCCTCGACCACGTCGACGTAGTTGCCCCAGGCGTAGGTCATCTCGTAGCCGCGGAAGTCCGAGCCCGAGGCGTCGAAGAGGCTGGTGGCCACCAGGGAGTAGAACGGGACGACGAAGAAGAGCAGCAGCCACAGGGTGGCCGGCAGCATCAGCAGGTAGCCCGTGCGGCCCCGCCGGCGCCGCGACCCGGACGGCTCTGCCGCCAGCGTGGCGGTCTCCGGGACCGCCTGCGCCGCCTGGGTCACCGGGTCTCCCCGTCGTCGACGCCGGCTGCGGCGTCCTGGTTGATGTCGAGGCAGAAGGCGTACTCCGGGCGCCACGACAGCTCGACCTTCTCCCCCACCGTGAACATCCGGGTACGGCCGGTGTTCTGGGAGAAGACCTGGAGCTCCTGGCCCCAGGGCATCCGCACGAGGTACTGCGTGGAGACCCCGACGAAGGAGACGTCGCTGACCACCCCGCCCGGGACCGTGTTGCCGGGGGCGTCGAGGTCGGCGCCCTCCTCGCCGATGAGCACCTTCTCCGGGCGGATGCCGATCCAGCCGCGGTCGCCGTCGGTGTGGGTGCGCGCGGTCGGCACCGAGACGGTGATGCCGTGCATGTCGAGGGTCGTGACGTCGGCCGAGCGCGAGAGCACCCGCCCCTCGATCAGGTTGGACTGACCGAGGAAGTTGGCCACGAAGGTCGAGCGGGGGTTCTCGTAGAGCTCGGCGGGTGCGCCGAGCTGCTCGATGACCCCGCCGTTCATCACGGCCACGGTGTCGGCCATCGTCATGGCCTCCTCCTGGTCGTGGGTGACGTGCATGAAGGTCAGGCCGACCTCCACCTGGATCCGCTTGATCTCGATCTGCATCGAGCGCCGCAGCTTCAGGTCCAGCGCGCCCAGCGGCTCGTCGAGCAGCAGCACCTCCGGCTCGTTGATCAGCGCGCGGGCCAGCGCGACGCGCTGCTGCTGCCCGCCGGAGAGCTGGGCCGGGCGCTTGCGGGCCTGGCTGTCGAGCTCGACCAGCTCGAGCATCGCGCGCACCTTCGACTCCACGTCGCGCACCTTGCGCCGGCGCAGCCCGAAGGCGACGTTCTCGTAGATGTCCAGGTGCGGGAAGAGCGCGTAGTTCTGGAACACGGTGTTGACCGGGCGCTGGTGGGCGCGCCGGTCGGTGATGTCCTGGCCGGCCAGCGTGATCCGCCCGGACGTCGGCACCTCCAGGCCCGCGACCATCCGGAGCGTCGTGGTCTTGCCGCAGCCCGAGGGACCGAGCAGGGCGATGAAGGAGCCCCGTGGCACGTCGAGGTCCAGGTCGTGCACGGCGGTGAAACCGTTGGCGTAGCGCTTGGTGAGGCTGCTCAGTCGCAGCCCCCCGTCGCTGCCGCCGGGACCGGCGTCGGGGGCGGCGGGCGCGGGCGCCCCGGTCGCGGCGGTGTCAGCCGACGGTGGCATCGGACCAGTCTCCTTCGTACTGCTGGGACTGCCGGTCGTCGAGCGGCATGAAGTCCCAGGTGTCGGCGAGGAACTCCTCGTCGGGGAAGATCAGGGGGTTGTCGACCAGCGAGGCGTCGACCTGCTCCATCGCCTCGCGGGCGCCCTCGACGGGGCAGATGTAATTGACCCAGGCCGCCAGCCGGGCGGCGACCTCGGGCTCGTAGTAGTAGTCGATCCAGGCCTCGGCGTTGGCCTGGTGCGTGGCGAGGTTGGGCACCAGCATGTTGTCGCTCCACAGCGACAGCCCCTCCTCGGGCACCACGAACTTGATGTCGGGGTTGTCGTACTGCGCCTGGATGACGTCGCCGGACCACGCCTCGCACGCCACGATGTCGCCGTTGGCCAGCTGCTGGAGGTAGTTGTTGCCGGCGAACTGCCGCAGCTGCCCGTCCGAGACTGCCCGGTTGAGCGCGTCGATGGCGTCGTACCACTCGTCCTCGGTGAAGTCCTCCGGCTCGGCCCCGACGACCTTGAGCATGAACCCCATCGTGTCGCGCATCTCGGTGAGCAGGGTGATGCGGCCCTTGAGGTCCGAGCGCGTCAGCAGCTCGGAGAAGCTGCCGACCTCGTCGACGTACGCCGCGTTGTAGGCGATCCCCGTGAGGCCCGACTGCCACGGCGCGCTGTAGGTGCGGTCGGGGTCCCAGGCCTTGCCGCGCAGGGAGTCGATGAGGTTCTCGTGCAGGCGGGGGACCCGCTCACGCTCCAGCGGCTGGATCCAGCCCAGACCGATCATCCGGGCAGCCATCCAGTCGGTCAGCACGATCATGTCGCGGTCGATCGGCTCGCAGGAGCCGAGCTGGTTGCGGACCTTCGCGTAGAACTCCGCGTTGTCGTTGACGTCGTCGTTGTACTCGACGGTGATCCCGGTCGTGTCCTGGAAGGTGTTGTAGGTGCCGCGCGGGTTGCGCCGGGGATCGATGTAGCCCGTCCAGTTCGAGATGACCAGCCGTCGCTCGCGCTCGGACAGGTCGGTGGCCCGGCACGTGGCAGGGTCCTGGGCCGCGCCGGCGACGCTGAAGAACGGCAGCTTGAGCGCCGCCACGGACAGTCCGGCGGCGGCCACCGCGCCCCCGCCGCGCAGCAGCCCGCGCCGGGACAGGGTGGAGCGGCGCGCGGGCGCCTGGTCCTCGGGTGCCATGGGCCTCCTCCGGTCAGCGGGTCCTCGGATCGTGCCACTGACGACCGCCCTCGACAAGGGATCCGGTTGATCCGAAACCTGTTGGCAACGAAATCGCTCGTGCCAGCGCGTTGTGGGATCGGCGCCGTGCGGGGTCGACGACCGGTACGGTCCGTCCATGAGCAGGAAGAGCGAGGGGGCGCTCCCCCACCTCGACGAGGTCTCCAAGGCGATCATCGAGCAGCTGCAGCAGGACGGTCGCCGCTCCTACGCCGCCATCGGCAAGGTCGTGGGGCTCTCCGAGGCCGCGGTGCGCCAGCGGGTCCAGCGCCTGGTGGAGGCCGGGGTCATGCAGGTCGTGGCCGTCACCGACCCGATGCAGCTCGGCTTCGCCCGTCAGGCCATGGTCGGCATCCGGGCCACCGGCCCGCTGGAGCCGGTCGCCGACGCGCTCGCCGCCCTCGACGCCGTCGACTACGTCGTCATCACCGCCGGCTCCTTCGACCTGCTCGTGGAGCTGGTCTGCGAGTCCGACGAGCACCTGCTCGAGCTGCTGTCCAGCCAGATCCGCACCGTGCCCGGCGTCGTGGCGACCGAGACCTTTATGTACCTCCAGCTGCGCAAGCAGACCTACTCCTGGGGCGTGCGGTGAGCGGCGAGCTCTCCGGGACGCTGGCCGGGGCCCTGGGCTCCGGCCGGAAGCTGGCGCTGGTCCGCCGCCCCGGCCCCCGCGTCGCCGAGGGCCTGGTGACCCACATCGGGCGCAGCGAGGTCGACGCCGACCTCGCGCTGGCGCAGTGGCAGGGCTACGTCGAGGCGTTGCACGCCGAGGGCTGGCGCACCGTGGAGGTGGCGCCCGCCGACGACTGCCCCGACGCGGTCTTCGTCGAGGACACCGTGGTGGTGCTCGGTGACGTCGCGGTCATCAGCCGCCCCGGCGCCGACGAGCGCAAGCCCGAGACCGCGGGCACCGAGGCCGCGTTGCGCGCCCTCGGCTACCGGATCGAGCGGATCCAGGCGCCCGACACCCTCGACGGCGGCGACGTGCTCAAGCACGACGGGACCGTCTGGGTCGGCCTCGGCGGGCGTACGACGCCGGGTGCCGTCGAGCAGCTCCGCACGCACCTCGCGCCGCTCGGGGCGGTCGTCGTCGGCGTACCGCTGGCGAAGGTGCTGCACCTGAAGTCGGCCGTGACCGCGCTCCCCGACGGCACCGTGGTCGGGTGGGACCCGGTCGTGGACGACGCGAGCGTCTGGGAGCGCTACGAGTCCGTGCCCGAGGAGCCGGGCTGCCATGTGGTCTGCCTCGACGAGCAGACGGTGCTGATGTCCTCGGCGGCACCCGAGACGATCCGGTCCTTCGAGGCCCGCGGCCTGCGGGTCGTGGCCGTCGACATCTCCGAGCTGGAGAAGCTCGAGGGCTGCGTGACCTGCCTGTCGGTGCGGCTGCGGGGATAAATGGCTCGCGCACCGGCGCGCAGGGCCCCACCATGGTCCGCAGCACCGGGGTCCGCCCGTGCCTGAACGAGAGGAGCGTGACATGTCGACGACTGTCGCTGGCCTGCCCGCAGACCACACCCACCTCTTGCATCGGAGCACCCGCGTTGACCGCACGGCACGACTGGCACGACCGGTCCGAGGAGCAGTACTCCTCTGACCACCTCCTCCACCTCGACACCCGTCGCGAGGTGGACCCCCTGGACGGCATCGACCCGTCCTTCCTCCTCGACTGGCACGCGGTCGAGGACATCGACGACGACACCCAGCGCTGGTCCACCTGGCTCAGCGTGGAGCCGCTCTCGCGCGGCCCGGAGCCACGCCCTGACTGGGTCGTGACCTCCCAGGGCGCGATCGACACCGAGCTCGGCATCCTCAAGACCGGCAAGGAGGCCGACGCCTACCTGCTCGAGCGCGCCGTCCCCGGCTCGGACGCGCTCGGGGAGTCGGTGGTCATGGTGGCCAAGCGCTACCGCTCCACCGAGCACCGCACCTTCCACCGCGCCGCGACCTACACCGAAGGCCGCAGCGTCAAGCGCTCGCGCGACCAGCGCGCCCTCAAGGCCGGCAGCACCTGGGGGAAGATCGTCGCCGCCGGCGAGTGGGCGGTCTCGGAGTGGGAGGCGCTCAAGCGGTGCTGGCTGCTCGGGCTGCCGGTCCCCTACCCTGTGCAGCTCGACGGGCAGGAGATCCTCATGGAGTGGATCACCGTCGAGGGCGAGGACGGGGTCGAGACGGCGCCGCGGCTCGCGCAGACCCGCCCCGGGCCCGCGCTGCTGGCCTCCTACTACGACCAGCTGCGCGACGCGCTCGCCACGATGGTGCAGGCGGGGATCGTGCACGGCGACCTCTCGCCGTACAACACCCTCGCCGCGGGCGAGCGGCTCGTGGTCATCGACCTGCCGCAGGTCGTGGACCTGGTCGGCAACGCCAACGGGATGGACTTCCTGCTGCGCGACTGCCGCAACATGTGCCGCTGGTTCCGCGCCCGGGGGTTGGAGGTCGACGAGCAAGAGCTCTTCGGGGAGCTCATGGCGCACGCGTTCTAGGGAAGCAGTCGCGTAGGTTCCCCCCGTGAGACGCACCCGGGGCCGCACGGTCGACGTCACCACCCTCGCCGACCTCGAGCGCCGACTCGACGAGGGGGTGCGGTCGCTGTCGGGGTGGCGGGTGCGCCACCTCGACCTGCGCGGCCGCCCGGACCTGCTGCAGGACCGGGACGTCGACGGGGCGACCTTCCTCGGCTGCGACTTCGCCGGGGACGACGCCACCCGGGCCGAGGCCGGCGGGGCGATCGTGCTGCCCTCGCTGGCCGACCGGCCGCTGCCGGTCGACCCCGCACGCACCTCGCTCTACACCGCGCCCGAGCTCTACGACGCCCCCCGCTGGGTCGACTCGCTCGACGGTCGCGCCTACGCGTGGTCGCAGGAGGCCCGCGCGGACGTCGCGCCGGGCGAGGCGGCGCTGGCGCGGGTCCTGCACGACCACGCGATCGACGTCGCCCTGGACGCCTGGCGCCTCGGGCGGCGCGTCGTCGGCGTCATGGGCGGGCACCAGGCCCGCCGCGGCGAGCAGGTGTACGACGACGCAGCACGCCTCGGGCACCTGCTCGGCGACCGGCTGACCGTGGCGACCGGCGGCGGGCCGGGCGCGATGGAGGCCGCCAACCTCGGAGCGCGGCTGGCCGGGAGGCCGGCCGACTCCCTGGCGGAGGCACTGTCGCTGCTGGCCGCCGTGCCGACGTACCGGCCCTCGGTGGACGCGTGGGTCGCCTCGGCCATGGAGGTGCGCGAGCGCTGGCCCGAGGCCCGGGACAACCTGGCGATCCCGACCTGGCACTACGGCCACGAGCCGCCGGGGGTCTTCGCGACGGCGATCGCGAAGTACTTCCGCAACGCCACCCGCGAGGCGATCCTGCTCGAGGTCTGCGACGCCGGCATCGTCTTCCTGCCCGGGGCGGCCGGCACCGTGCAGGAGGTCTTCCAGGACGCCTGCGAGAACTATTACGCCGACGCCTCGGGCGTGGCCCCGATGGTGCTGGTCGGTGTCGAGCACTGGACCCGCACCCTGCCGGCGTGGCCGCTGCTGGAGGCGCTGGCCCGCGACCGGGCGATGGAGCGGTTCGTGCACCTGGTCGACACCGTCGAGGAGGCGGCAGTCCTCCTGGGTTGAGCCGTCGCACGAGCGGCCAGCCGCTCAGCCCAGGGGCACCTGGAACAGCCGCTCCTCGCCGTACGCCGTGAAGCCGGCCCGGCGCAGGATCGGCCCGGACGTGGCGGTGTTGCCCTTGACCAGCGCCATGGTGCACCCGTGGTCGGCGCCCGCACGCAGGCGGGCGTCGAGGACGGCGCGGTAGACCCCGCGCCCGCGCGCCTCCTCCAGTGTGCAGCCGCCCCAGAGCCGGGCGACGTCGCCCGCGACGGTGATGCCGCCGCTGCCGACCGCACGTCCCTGCTCGTAGGCGATGACGCTCCACTGCTCGGGCACCTGGCGCGCCAGGCTCGCGCGCAGCTCCTCCTCCGCGGGCATCGAGCCGCCGAAGACCTCGGCGTTGAGCCGGTAGTAGTCGGCGTGCGTGGCGAGGTCGTGGTCGTCGCGACGCAGCTCGAGCCCGGGCGCCGGACCGAGGTCGGGGCGTGCCGCGGTGAGGTCCAGCGCGAGCACCGCCAGCGTCTCCTCGGGGCTCCCGCCCGCGGCGCGGACGACGCCCTCGAGGGCGGGGTCGGCGTCGAGGGTCACCCAGACCTGGAGCCTGTCGGCCCCCCGGTCGCGGGCCTGGGCGCAGAAGCCGGCCAGGGCCTCGGCGGGGTCACCGACCGGGTGGAAGCGCATGAGGCTGGCCGGGTGCTCGAACCAGGTCGGCCAGCGCACCAGGACCCCGTCGGGGGTGTCCACGCGCTCCGCGTCCTCGGGCACCCACAACCACTCGTCGACGGCGCGGAGGACGTCCTCACGTGTCAGGGCCACCGGGACGACCGGCTCACTCGGTGGCGGCGAGCTGGCCGCAGGCGCCGTCGATGTCGCTGCCGCGGGTGTCGCGGACGGTCGTGGGGATGCCGCGGGCCTCCAGGCGCCGGACGAACTCGCGCTCGTCGGCGGGGTCGGAGGCGGTCCACTTCGAGCCGGGCGTCGGGTTGAGCGGGATCAGGTTGACGTGCACCCAGCCCCAGTCGGCGCCGGTGGCGTAGAGGACGTCGGCGAGCAGGTCGGCGCGCCAGGCCTGGTCGTTGATGCCGCGCATCATGGCGTACTCGATGGAGACGCGGCGCTTGGTGGTCGCGGCGTACTCGAAGGCGGCCTCGACGGTCTCGGCCACGGAGAAGCGGGTGTTGATTGGGACCAGCTCGTTGCGCAGCTCGTCGTCCGGCGCGTGCAGGCTCAGCGCCAGCGTCACGGGGACACCCTCGGTGGCCAGCTGCTTGATCCGCGGCACCAGGCCCACGGTCGAGACCGTGACACCGCGCGCGGACATGCCCAGCCCGTCCGGGGTGGGGTCGGTGAGCCGGCGAACGGCGCCGACGACGGCCTTGTAGTTGGCCAGCGGCTCCCCCATGCCCATGAAGACGACGTTGGAGACGCGCGTCGGGCCGCCGGGGACCTCGCCGCGGGCGAGGGCGCGGGCTCCGGCGAGCACCTGCTCGACGATCTCGGCGGTGGACATGTTGCGCTGCAGGCCGCCCTGGCCGGTGGCGCAGAACGGGCAGGCCATGCCGCACCCGGCCTGGCTGGAGACGCACATGGTGGCGCGGTCGGGGTAGCGCATGAGCACCGACTCCACGAGCGCGCCGTCGAAGAGCCGCCACAGCGTCTTGACGGTGGTGCCCTTGTCGGCCTCCATCGTGCGCAGCGGGGTCATCAGGTCCGGGAGCAGCGCGCCCACGAGCTCGGCGCGCTGGCCGGCGGGGAGGTCGGTCATCTGCTCGGGGTCGTCGACCAGCCGGGCGAAGTAGTGCGTCGAGAGCTGCTTGGCCCGGAAGCCGGGCAGCCCCTTCTCCTCCAGCAGCTCCTTGCGCTCGGCAGGGGTCAGGTCGGCGAGGTGCCGCGGCGGCTTCTTGCGGCCGCGCGGCTCCTCCATCACCAGGGGCAGCTGCTTCGGGGTCTCGTGCTCAGGCATCGCCGACCATCCTCCCACCCGGGACGCGGCCCGGCCGAACCGTCGCGGACGTGACCTCGGCCCCGCGTCCCGACCGCTGCGTCAGCGGTTGACCAGGAACCAGAGCACCAGCGCCGCGACCCCGCCCACGACCAGCGCCGTGGAGACGATGCCGAGCAGCATGTAGCGGCCGAACCGTCGGGTATGCGGGTGCACCAGCAGCGCGATCGGCACCGCCAGGGCGACCAGGACGAAGGGGAAGAGGTCCTCGGCGGACTCGGTGTCCATGACCGACGCCAGCAGCGCCGCGTAGGCGCCCGGGACGACGACCACGAAGACCAGGCCCGTGAAGAAGCCGGCGAGCGAGGCGAAGACCGGGTGGTCGCGGTGCCACCAGCCGACGGTGGGCTCCCCCGGCTGCTGCGTCGCTTGGTCACCGGACTGGCCCCCCGGCTGGTCCACCGTGGGGTCCGCGCCGTCAACGTCCCGCGGCTCGACGCGAGGCTCGCGGGAGTCGATGTCGTTCATGGGGCCAGCATGCCCCGTGCCGGGGGTCCGTACGCGGGTACGCGCCGGACGGGCGTGGCGGGCGGCCGGCCCGATCCGAGCAGCAGGCTCAGACCTCGACGGTCCAGACGTCCGGCATCCGCAGCGCGGCCCACCGGTCCAGGTCGGGCTCGGCGCCGGTGAGCGCCGCGAGCGCGAGCGTCCAGGCCGTCCCGTGGCCGACCAGCACGAGGTCCTGCCCCTCGTGCACCTCCACCAGGCGTCGTACGGCGGGGACGACCCGGTCCGCGCAGTGCTGGAGTGGCTCCCAGCCGGCGGTGGCCGGGCGGGCGGGGTCGGCGAAGGCGCGCGCGACCACGTCGGGGAAGTCCTCGAGCCAGCCGGCGGCACGCTCGTGCTCGCGCAGGTCCGGCACGACGCCGATCTCGCCGTCGGTGAGCAGCTCGGCCGTCGCGAGCGCCTTGGGCTCGGGCGAGCAGGCCCACGCGGCCGCGGCGGGCAGCCGGTCGCGCAGCGCCCACACGTCGTCGTACCCGGCGGGGTCCAGCTGCCACTCGCTCGCGGGGCGGGTGGGCTCGGGCAGGGAACGGCCGTGCCGGACGAGGTGGACGGTCATGTCAGGAGGCGAAGACGAGGTGGTGGAGCAGCAGCCAGATCGGCGCGATCGTGGCGAGCAGCGAGTCGAGCCGGTCCATCAGGCCGCCGTGGCCGGGGATGACCTGGCTCATGTCCTTGATGCCGAGGTCGCGCTTGATCACCGACTCGCACAGGTCGCCGAGGGTCGCCATCACCACGGCGATCAGGCCGAGCGCGACCCCGACCCACCAGTCGCCCTCGAGCAGCCAGACCACGAGGCCGATGCCGCCGGCGACGGTGAACACCAGGGAGCCGGCGAAGCCCTCCCACGACTTCTTCGGCGAGATGACCGGGGCCATCGGGTGCTTGCCGAAGAGGACCCCGGCGACGTACCCGCCGATGTCGGAGGCGATGGTGACGAGGATGAAGACGATGATGCCGCGCACGCCGTCGTCGTCCAGGCCGCTGCCGTCCAGACCGCCCTCGGCCAGCAGCAGCGCCACGAACGAGCCCAGGAAGGGGACGTAGACGAGGGTGAACAGCGAGGCGGTGGCGTTCTGGACGTAGCCCTCGATCCCCCGGCGCAGCAGCCACAGCATCGTGACCAGGCCGGTGACCGCCGTGGCCGTGACGAGGGCGTCGGAGCCGAAGAGGTAGGCCACGACCACCATCGAGACCCCGCCCACCATGAGCGGCTCCTCGGGCAGATCGATCCCCTTCACGGCGAAGCCGCGGCCGAGCTCCCAGACCGCGACGCACACCGCGGCGGCCACGATGACCATGAAGGCGGCCTTGAAGAACAGCAGCGAGGCGGCGATCGAGCCGAGCAGGACGACGGCCGAGCCGACCGCGGCCTTGAGGTCGCGACCTGCCCGACCGTGGTCCTTGGTCGGTGTGGGCTGTCCCGTCGGGGTGGGGGCGGCCATCGTGGCGAGCGAGCGGGAGGTCCTCAGACCTCCAGCAGCTCGGCCTCCTTGTTCTTCAGCATCTCGTCGATGGAGTCGGTGTGCTTCTTGGTGATCGAGTCGAGCTTCTTCTCGGCGCCGGTGACGTCGTCCTTGCCGACCTCGCCGTCCTTCTCGAGCTTCTCGAGGTTCTGCTTGGCGGTGCGGCGCAGGTTGCGCACGGCGACCCGGCCGTCCTCGGCCTTGGCCCGGGCGACCTTGATGAACTCCTTGCGGCGCTCCTCGGTCAGCTCGGGGAAGACGCAACGCAGGACCTTGCCGTCGTCGGTCGGGTTGACGCCCAGGTCGGAGTCGCGGATCGCGCGCTCGATGTTCTTGGTCGCGCCCTGGTCGTAGGGCGCGATGATGATGACGCGCGCCTCGGGGGTGGTGAAGGAGGCGAGCTGCTGCAACGGGGTGGGGCTGCCGTAGTAGTCCACGACGATCTTGTTGAAGACCGAGGGGTTGGCGCGGCCCGCGCGGATCGCGGCGAACTCCTCGCGGGTGGAGTCGACCGACTTGTCCATCTTGCTGTCGGCCTCGTTGAGGATGTCGTTGATCACCGTGGGGCTCCTGGTCCTGTCGTCTCGCTGCGTCGTACGTCGTGGTGCTGGTGTGGCGCGTGGGGGTCGTCGCTCCGGGCTCAGCCGGCCTCGACGAGCGTCCCGATCCTCTCACCCTTGAGCACGCGCGGGATGTTGCCCTCCGGCTCCATGCCGAACACGACCATCGGCAGCTTGTTCTCCGCGCAGAGGGTGAAGGCGGTCTGGTCGACGACGGCCAGGCCCTTGCCGATGGCCTCGTCGAAGGTGATCCGGTCGTACTTCTTCGCGTGGGGGTCCTTGCGGGGGTCGGCGTCGTAGACCCCGTCGACCCCGCTCTTGGCGAAGAAGACCGCGTCGCAGCGGCTCTCCAGCGCCCGCTGGACCGCCACGGTGTCGGTGGAGAAGAAGGGCATGCCCATGCCAGCGCCGAAGATGACGACCCGGCCCTTCTCCATGTGCCGGATGGCGCGGCGCGGGACGTAGGGCTCGGCGACCTGGCCCATGGTGATCGCGGTCTGGACGCGGGTCTCGACGCCGAGCTTCTCCAGGAAGTCCTGCAGGGCGAGGCAGTTCATGACGATGCCGAGCATCCCCATGTAGTCGGCGCGGACCCGGTCCATGCCGCGCTGCTGCAGCTCGGCGCCGCGGAAGAAGTTGCCGCCGCCGGTGACGATCGCGACCTGGACGCCGCTGCGCACCACCTCGGCGACGTCGCGGGCGATGGTGTTGACGACGTCGGGGTCGACGCCGACCCGTCCGCCGCCGAAGACCTCCCCGGAGAGCTTGAGCAGCACACGCTGGTACTGGGTCATGGTGCGTCCTTCCGAGAGGGAGTGGGCGGCCGGACGTGCGAGGAGGCCGGTCCGCTCGACCTGTGGTGGGGATTCAAGCGGACCGGCCTCCTTCGACGTCCACGCGAACCTAGCGGATCGCGAGCGTCATGAGCAGCCCTGGCTGGTCAGGTGGGGCTGGTCGGGTGGTGCAGTGCTGCGGGTGGAGCGGGTCAGGCGCCGACCTCGAAGCGGGCGAAGCGGGTGACCGTGGTGCCGGCGGCGTCCAGGACCTGCTTGACCGACTTCTTGGCCTCGAAGACCGACTCCTGGTCCAGGAGCACGATCTCCTTGAAGAAGGCGTTGATGCGACCCTCGACGATCTTGGTGACGGCAGCCTCGGGCTTGCCCTCCTCGAGCGTCTTCTTGGTCAGCACGTCCTTCTCGGCCTCCACGACGTCGGCCGGGACCTGGTCGCTGGTGAGGTACTGCGCCTTGAGGGCGGCAGCCTGCTGCGCGGCCTGGCGGGCGGCGGCCTCGTCGCCCTCGTACTCGACGAGCACGCCGAGGGTCGGGGGCAGGTCGGAGGCCTTCTTGTGCAGGTAGACCGTGGTGTTGCCCTCGAAGTAGGCGACCTCGCCGAGCTCGATCTTCTCCCCGATGGTGCGGGCGAGCTCCTCGACGGTCTCGCCCACGGTGGAGTCACCGAGGGAGACGGCCTTGAGGGCCTCGGCGTCGCCGACCTTGTGGGCGTCGGCGGCGTCGGCGATCTGCTGGGCGGCGTTGATGAACGCCTCGTTCTTGGCCACGAAGTCGGTCTCGGCCCGCAGGCTGATCAGGGCGTTGCCGGAGGCAGCGACCAGACCGGCCGAGGCCTCACGCTCGGCGGCGCGGGCGGCAGCCTTGGCCGCGCCCTTGACCCGGAGCAGCTCGACGGCCTTGTCGAAGTCACCCTCGGACTCGTCGAGGGCCTTCTTGCAGTCCATCATCCCGGCCTGGGTGAGCTCGCGGAGCTTCTTCACGTCGGCAGCGGTGTATGCCATGTGTACTCGTCGTCCTTGCGTCGTGAGTGGAAAGGGCGGGCGGGACCGTCAGGCCTTGGCCTCGTCGGCGGCGGGCGCCTCGGCGGCCTCCGCGGACTCGGCGGCCTCAGCAGCCTCGGGGGCAGCGGCCTCGGCGGCGGCATCGGACGCGGCGGCCTCGGAGGAGGCACCGGTCGCCTCGGACGCGGCCTCGCCCTCGGCGGAGGTCGCGGTCTCGGCGGCCTTCTCGGCGTCACCGGCGAGGAGCTCGCGCTCCCACTCGGCCAGCGGCTCCGCGGCACCGTTCTCGGCACCCTCGGTCTTGGCGCCGGCACCCGAGCGGGCGATGAGGCCCTCCGCGACGGCGTCGGCGACCACGCGGGTCAGCAGGCCGACCGCGCGGATCGCGTCGTCGTTGCCCGGGATCGGGAAGTCGACCTCGTCGGGGTCGCAGTTGGTGTCCAGGATGCCGATGATCGGGATCCGGAGCTTGCGGGCCTCCTCGACGGCGAGGTGCTCCTTCTTGGTGTCGACGATCCACACCGCGGAGGGGGTGCGGCTCATCTCGCGGATGCCGCCCAGGGTCTTGTCGAGCTTGTCGCGCTCCCGCTTCATCTGCAGGAGCTCCTTCTTGGTGCGACCGGAGCCCGCGACGTCGTCGAAGTCGACGAGGTCGAGCTCCTTGAGGCGGTTGATCCGCTGGTGCACGGTCTGGAAGTTGGTGAGCATGCCGCCCAGCCAGCGCTGGTTGACGTAGGGCATCCCGACGCGGGTCGCCTGCTCGGCGATCGCCTCCTGGGCCTGCTTCTTGGTGCCCACGAACATCACGGTGCCGCCCTTGGCGACGGTCTCCTTGATGAAGGCGTACGAGCGATCGATGTAGGACAGCGACTGCTGCAGGTCGATGATGTAGATGCCGTTGCGCTCGGTCATGATGAAGCGCTTCATCTTCGGGTTCCAGCGACGGGTCTGGTGTCCGAAGTGGACGCCGCTCTCGAGGAGCTGGCGCATGGTCACGACTGCCATGAGGGGTTCTCTCCTGTGGTGGGCCCGCCACCGTGCGCGCGACCTTGGCAGCCCGCCTCGCGGCGGACCAGGACGCACCGGTGTGGATCCGGTTGGTTTCCAGTTGCTGCTCACCGACGGGTGCCGGCTCGCCCTGACGCCCACGCGCGACCCCACCCGGAGGACCGGGACCGGGAGTCGGCGCCCACGGGTGGTCGCCCTGCCGGAGAGGCGGGACGTCGTGGTCTGCAGACGTGCGAAGTCAATCCCTGAGGACTGCGTCGGCCAGCGTACGCCGTGGGCGACTCGCACCGCCAATCCGGCGGCCGTGGTCGCCGCCTGGGCCGAGCGGGCAGGACTTTTCCACGTCATGCCCGTTCGGTGCGGCCGAGCGGGCAGGAGTGTGCGAAGAGCTGCCCGCTCGGCCTCGCTCCTCGGGGCGGTCGGTCACCACCAGGACGGCACGGGCGGTGTCGGCAGCAGTGGCAGTACGGCCACGGGCCGGGTCGCTCGGGCCGGGACGCCGGCCGGGGCCGTCCCCTCCCCCAGGAACGGCAGCAGCCGGACCGGCCCGAGCCCGACCAGGCGCAGGGGGTCGAGGTACGTCGTGCCCTCGAGCCAGCCCCAGTGCAGGCAGCTGCGGGGAGCGCAGTGCGACCCGGCCGCCTCCAGCACGCCCAGCCGCTCCCCGGCCCCGACCGGGTCGCCCACGGCCAGGTCGGCGGCCGCCGCAACGGGCTGGTAGGTCGTGCGGGTGGCCCCGTGGGAGACGACCACGACCCCGCGACCCGCCAGGACCCCGGCGTACGAGACGGTGCCCGGGAGGGCCGAGCGGACCGGCTGGCCTGGTCGGCCCAGCAGGTCCACCCCGCGGTGACCGGCGCCCCAGGGGCTGGAGGGCGGGTCGAACCCGTGGACCACCGGAGGATCCGGGTGCAGCGGCCAGGTGCCCACCGGGTCGGTGGCACCGTCCGTCGCCACCCCGGCAGCGGGGAGAGCGCCCTCTCGGCCGACGTCGGGAGGTGCGGCGGTGGCCGGCGCGCCGAGGAGGGACAGGACGAGGAGGACGGTCAGCAGGGAGCGCATTCGACGAGGCTCTCCTCCGGCGACCACCCACGTCCGGCACCGCGAGCGCCCTTGGGGACGGCACGGGCGGAGCCGCGGCCTGTGGACGCCCGGCGGGCACACCGCGCGCGACGCCGGGTCGTCAGGAGCGGGAGTCCTGCCCGCCAGCCCTCAGGCGCGGGGGTGGGCCTGCTGGTAGGCGCGACGCAGCCGGTCGGTCGTCACATGGGTGTAGAGCTGGGTCGTGGCCAGCGAGGCGTGGCCCAGCAGCTCCTGGACCGAGCGCAGGTCCGCACCACCCTCGAGCAGGTGGGTCGCGGCCGTGTGCCGCAGCCCGTGCGGCCCGATGTCGGGGGCGCCCGGGACCTCGGCGATCCGTCGGTGCACCAGGGTGCGCACGGTCCGGGGGTCCAGGCGACCGCCCCGGGCACCAAGGAAGAGCGCCGGGCCGGAGTGCGGGGCGAGCAGTGCGGGACGGCCACGGCGCAGCCACAGCCGGAGGGCGAGGTCGGCGGGTCGTCCGTAGGGCACGGTGCGTTCCCTGCGCCCCTTGCCGAGCACGCGCAGGACGTGCCGTTCGGTGTCGAGGTCGTCGACGTCGAGACCGCACAGCTCCCCCACGCGCACCCCTGTGGCGTAGAGCAGCTCGAGCACCGCGACGTCCCGCAGCCCGAGCGGGCTGCCGTCGTCGGCGTGCTCCGCGGCCGCGTGGACCAGGGCCTCGGCCTCGTCCTTGCGCAGGACGGGAGGCAGCACCCGGTGCGCTCGCGGGCTGGCCAGGCTGGAGCCGGGGTCGGCCGGCACGCGTCCGGTGCGGGCGAGCCAGGCGGTGAAGACCCGGGCTGCCGTGGCGCGCCGGGCCAGCGTCGTACGGCTGCGACCCAGCGACTGCTGCTGGGCCAGCCAGCTGCGCAGGGTCCGAAGCTCGAGGGTGTCCAGCTGCGTGTGGCCGAGCCGGCGCGCGTGCTCGAGCAGGCTCCCCACGTCGGTGAGGTAGGCCCGCACGCTGTGGGCCGAGAGGTCCCGCTCGGCCTCGAGGTGGCGGCGGTAGTCGGCCAGGACCTGGGTGAACGCGGCGGGGAGCACGTCGGTCGTCGATGCCTCCTCGCTCACCCGGTCGAGTCTAGGTAGGGCTGCCCCGGCGCCCGGGGATCCGCGTCGGCGAGGCGCCACCCCACGCCCTCGCGCTGCACGTAGCCCTGCTCGGCCAGCACCAGCAGCGTCCCCCGCACCTCCAGCGGCGCCAGCCCGGCCGTCCCCGCGATCGAGAAGTCGTCGGCCGGCCGTCGTAGCGGCACCGCCTCCAGGACCTGGCGCTGCCGGTGGGTCAGCCGGTCCCGTGGGCCGTCCGCTCCGCGGACCCGGCTCGTGGTCCGCTCCCCCGCCGGCGCGAGCGTCTCCAGCAGCTCCTCGGACCGCGTCACCACCAGCGCGGCGTCCTCCCGCAGCATCTGGTGCACCCCGGCCGACTGGGCGCTGGTGACCGGGCCCGGGACGCCCATGAGGTGGCGGTGCAGGCGGCCGGCCCAGTTCGCGGTGTTGAGCGCCCCGCTGCGCACCGCGGCCTCGACCACGACCGTGCCCTGGGTGAGCGCAGCGATCAGTCGGTTGCGGCTGAGGAACCGGATCCGGGTCGGCGCCCCTCCCGGCACCGTCTCGGAGACGATGCAGTGCTCCTCGGCGAGGTGGTCGATGAGCCGGGCGTGGGCCTGCGGGTAGACCCGGTCGGCACCGCACGCGAGCACCCCGACCGTGCGGCCACCACCCGCGATCGCCCCGCGGTGGGCGGCCTGGTCGATGCCGAAGGCCGCCCCGGACACCACGGTCCACCCCGCGTTCGCCGCGCCGACCGCGAGGCGGGCCGTGGTGTCGGTGCCGTATGTCGTCGCAGCGCGGGCCCCGACGAGCGCGACGGAGGCGTCCAGCTCGTCGAGCCCCAGCGGTCCGCGCACCCACAGCCCCAGGGGCCGGCCGCCGTGCCGGCCGACGGGCGCTGCCCGGACCAGGTCGTCGAGCCGGACAGGCCACTCGGAGTCGCCGGGGACGACGAACCGGAGCCCGGCGCGGTGGGCCTGCTCGAGGGCGCGCTCCGGCTCCAGGGCACCGATCCGCGCCGCCGCGTCGACGCCCAGGCCCTCGAGGTCCAGGCCGCGGAGCAGCCCGTCGTGGACGACGGCGGCACCCAGGTCGTCGACCAGCCCGGACACCCGCGGGTCCCCCGGCTCGGTCAGGTGCGCGACCGCCACCCGGTGCAGCCGGTCCTCGTCCACCGCCGGGTCGACCCGGCGCCCGCTCACGGCGCTCATGCGCTGCACTCCCGACCGCGGACGGTGGAGTCCAGCAGCGGCCGGCCCTGCCGCAGTCGCAAGGCGACGTCGAGCGCCGCCGGGCCCGGCGCCCCGGTCGAGGACGGGTCCAGGTCGTGCACGGTCCAGGCCAGCCGGTGCACGCGCACGGCACCGCGGTTGGTCAGCGCTCCCTTGACCACGTGCTCGTCGAGGGTGCGGGTGGCGGACGCCGTGAGCGGCCAACGGTCGCGCAGTGCCACTCCGGTCGCGTGCGCGTTGAGCCGCCAGCCGGTGTCGGCGTACCGCTCGGCCTGCCGGGCCCGCGCGGCCTCCACCCGGGCCCGGACGGTGGCGGAGTCCTCGCGGGCGGCGAAGCGGTCGACCCGCTGGTGCGGGCTGAGCGGCTGGACGTGCCGGGTGATGTCGATCCGGTCGGCGACCGGGCCGGTGAGGCGCGAGCGGTACTCCCGCAGCGCCACCGGCTTGCAGCGGCAGGTGTCCTTCCCGACGTCGGGCCGGTGCTCGCCGCAGGGGCAGGGGTTGGCCGCGACGACGAGGATCGTCCTGGCCGGCAGGGTCACCAGCTCCTCGGCCCGGGCAACGGTGATCTCACCGTTCTCCAGCGGCTCGCGCAGCGCCTCGATCACGTCACGGCGGAAGAGCGGGAACTCGTCGAGCAGAAGCACCCCGGCGTGGGTGCGGCTCAGCTCGCCCGGACGGACCTGGCCGGAGCCGCCGCCCACGATGCTGGTCTTGCTGGCGTCGTGGTGGGGCGCGGAGTACGGCGGGCGCACGATCATCCCCGCACCGGGGTCGAGGACACCGGCCAGCGAGTGGATCGCGGTGAGCTCCAGCGACTCCTCCGGCGCCAGGTCCGGCAGGATCGTCGGGATCCGCTCGGCCAGCGTGGTCTTCCCGGCGCCCTTGGGCCCGGACAGCATCAGGTGGTGCCCACCTGCCGCGGCGACCTCGAGTGCGAAGCGGGCGTCGTCCATGCCCAGGACGTCGGCGAGGTCGACATCCTCGTGGCGGGTGGAACCGCGCCAGTGCAGCAGGTTGGCGCCGGCCGAGCGGACGACCGGTGGCGCCTCCGGCAGCGGCTGCCCGGAGAGGACCGCGATCGCCTGGGCCAGCGACCGGACGCCGAAGACGGTCGTGCCGGGCACCATCATCGCCTCCTCGGCCTGCGGCTCCGGGACCACGACGGTGGTGATGCCGTGCTCGCGGGCGGCCAGCACCATCGGGAGCACGCCGCGGACGCTGCGCAGGCTGCCGTCGAGGGTCAGCTCCCCGACGAAGAGGCAGTGCGCCAGCAGCTCGGGGGCGATGCTCCCCTCGGCCGCGAGCACCGCGAGGGCGATGCCGAGGTCGTGGTGGGTGCCGCGCTTGTGCAGGTCGGCCGGCGAGAGCAGCACGGTCACGCGCTTGGTCGCGGGCCAGTCGAGCTCGGAGTTGATGATCGCCATCCGCACCCGGTCGCGCGCCTCGCCGAGCGCCTGGTCGACCCGGCCGACCAGGTCGACCCGCACCTGTCCCGGCGAGACGTCGGCCTGGATGGTGACGAGGTGCCCCACGGCGCCGTCGAGGGAGACGGTGCGGGCGGTCGCGACCGGCATCAGAGCAGCCCCCGCACGTGCTCGACCCGCGCTGCGCCCCGGCGGGGGTGGTGCACGGCGACCAGGTCGAGGCGCACGTCCTCGGCGCGGATCCCGTGCTCGACCTGCCAGCGCTCGGCCAGCCGCTGGAGGCGATCGAGCTTCACCGGGGTGATCGCCTCGTGCGGCCCTGCCCCGTCCTCGCCGGACCGGGTCTTCACCTCGCACACGACCAGCACCGCGCCCTCGCGCAGCACCAGGTCGAGCTCGCCTTCGGGGCAGCGCCAGTTGCGGTCCAGCACCTCCAGCCCCGCCGCCTCCAGGTGCTGGGCCGCCACCCGCTCGCCGTACGCCCCGAGGGCCTGCCGTGCCGTTCGTCCGTCCTGGGTCATCGCCCACCTCCTGGGAGGGAGCCTGGCCCGGACGCGGCCGGGCGTGGCCGGCCGACAGCCGGCCTGGGGAGACCGGTGTCGAGCGCCGCGCTGTGGACGGTCGGCGGGTCAGGGAGCGGCGCAGAGCAGCGGGTCGATCGGCACGTTCTCGACCCGGTTGGTGGCCGACTGGGTCACCACGCCACCCGAGGGCAGCGGCACGAGGCCCATGTCGAGCGACTGGATGGTCACCGTGACGGTGACCAGGACGCCGCGCTCTGCGGTGTTCGTCGCGTTGTCGTAGCTGTAGACCACAGAGGGAACGGTGGACCCGACGGCCGGACCGCCTGCTCGGTCCTGGGCCTCGGCCACCGTGCACGTGGGATCGGTGCCGACGACCAATCGACGCGCTGCCTCGCGGGCAGACGCCGCGGCGGTCTGCATCGCCCAGTAGTGGTAGCCGTACTGGACCACTCCCACCAGGATCATCAGCACCAGAGGGACCACCAGCGCGAACTCGACCACGACGCTCCCGCGGTCAGGACGTCGATGCCTGATCACTCGACGAGCCTGATGATGCGAGGCCCGACACCGAGGTATTCGGCCTCGGGGCCGGCGTAGTCCGCTGGGACGGCGGGCAGGGCGTCGGGGGTGATCGTCATGAAGCGGACCGCCGACAGGTTGCCGGAGGCATCCACCATCAGTCCGTTCTGGTCGGTCAACCCTGGCTGCAGGAGTGTCCGCATCGCGCCGTCGAGCAGCGAGAGCGCGCTGGACAGGGTCGGGACCAGCAACGACAACAGGCCGCTGTCGAGGAGCGGCAGTACACCACTGAGGGCGGAGGCCTGCGTGATGAAGATCGGACGGAACGTGACGATGGGATAGTCGCCGGCCTGCACAGCCGACACCGCCCCCGCGGTGGAGACGACCGCCACCCACATGAAGCGGTGCGAGTTGTAGAGGTCGCGGGAGAGGTTGGACTCGGGGGTCACGACCGGGATCCCGGTGTCGAGGTAGGTGTCGAGGTTGAAGAAGGTGTCCGAGGTCAGCAGCGAGGTGTTCTCGACGAAGTCGGTGAAGAGGTCGTTGTTGAGGCTCACCCCGTTGAACGTGAAGGACTTCCCCGGTCGGCAAGGGTGATCGCTGGTGCAGGCCAGCCGCCCGTCGCTGCCGATCATCCCTGGCGTGAAGCCGGCTTCGTAGGCGTTGCTCATGTTCGTGACCACACACGTCGGCGTCTGGCCCGGCTGGATCCCGTTGGTGTCCTTGACATCGGTCCCAGCGCACTCAGTGAGGTCGAGGAGCGTGCTGAGCTGCCCGAGCGAGAGGTTGTTGAGACTTGTCCCGAGCGAGACCAGGCTCGGGTGCTGGTTGAGCAGGTGATCGATCCCCTCCTGCAGGTTCTGCACGAAGTTGATGTTGGCCTGGGTGCCACCGCGTGGTGACTTGAGCAGCCGCCCACAAGAGACAGATGTCGGGGTCACCAGCCCGTCGACGTCGAAGGTCGAGGTGTCGGAGGAGTACGTACGACTGATCGGGACACCGAGGATGGTCAGGCTCTCGACCACCACCTTGACCTGCCAGGTCCCGGTGGATGCCGCCACCAGTGCTGGGACCGGCACGGGGATGTGGCCGACCCGGCGCGGGTTGTTGCCCCCGTCGAGCACCAGGGACCCAGTGACCTCCTGTGTCACCGCCGTGAGTCCCTCGCCCTGGCGGAAGACCACGACGTAGCGCTGGTTGTTGCCCAGCTCCGGCCACTGGCTGCCGCTCACCTGGACCGTGGGCATCGCGCCCAGGAGCTGCTGTGTGATCCGGCCCGGAGCGATCCCGTTGAGCCGCGGATCGTTGGCATACGTGATCCCGGACGGCCAGGTGGTGGTCGCCGACACGGTCCCGCTGCCCTGATGGGTCGTCGAGATGTAGCCGAACGGCACTCCTGCACCCCCGAGGACGTTGGCGCCCACGTCGAGCAGGCAGTCCAGCGAGAGCGCCATCGGAGAGAGCATCCCGGGTGAGGTGACCTTCGCCGTGGCGGACTTGCGCTGCGTGGAACCGTCGGCGCCCGCTATCTGGCCGAAGCCGTACTCGACGCGAGCCCAGGGCGTCACGACCTTCACCTGGTTCCGGACCGGGAAGGTGACCATCTGGTCGTCGAGCAGCCGATCGGCGTAGGCGTCCAGGGTCGCGGACGAAGCGTCCGCCGGGCACGCCGGGATCGATGTGTCGAGCTGCCGTTGACCCAGCACCGGGTGGCAGGCGAAGTAGTAGGCAACACCCTTGGCGAGCTCCAGCTGGTCAGCAGGGCTGTCTGCAGGCAGGAAGGAGGCGGCGTACGTCGCCGCTCTGTCTGCCTGCACCTGCAGCTGCCCTCGACGAGCCCAGGTGTTGCCGATGTCGACGGCCAGGCCGGCGACGACCAGCAGGACGACGCTGACCAGCGCAGTCAGCACCGCGATGGCACCGCGCTCGTTCCGTCGCTCTCGTCGCAGGAGGAACCGGGCGCTCATGCGCACACCACGTCGGTGACGGTCACGTCCTCGAGCCGCTGGCTGAAGTCAGTCACGATCGACCCGCCACCCGGCAGCGGGATGAGCGAGGCCAGGCCCCCGACGAGCGGGGTCTCGATGTGGATGTCGACCACGACACCCACGTCGGGCAGCACCTCGACCACGCTCACGGTCACGTCGCTGACATCGATGCCCACCAGGCTCGCGTCGAGATCGCCGACGACGTCCACGACCGTGCTCGCTACACGATCCTTCAGTCCTTGACACGTGAACTCGCCGGCAACACCGCCCACCGGGACGCCTGGGGCCAGGGTGTCCACCCGCTGGGCGCGGAAGAAGTAGTCCCCCCACGCGACCACACCGAGGAGCAGCGGGACCAAGAGGACGGAGCTGACGAGGGCAGCCTCGACGGCGGCTGCACCCTTCTCGCAAAGGCGTTGCGAGCGCGACAGTGTCAGGCCCTGCACGGTCCGGCACCTCCCGCAGCCACGAAGCCCCGTGTCGCCTATCGGCCTCCGTGGTGAGCACCTGAGGACTTCGGCTCGGTCCTGCCTGAGGGTCGCTGGTCCAGACCTCCACGACTGGGACATCCCTCGCCCAGTTGCTCGAAAACCCTCGAGGCGGGACCGAGGGACGACCGGACGGGGTCACCTGGGGCCATGCCGGCGGTGACGAACGTGATGCCCCCCGAAGCGTTCAGCCGCGCAGAGCCACGGAGTTGCAGGAGGGCCGCGGCAGGGGGAAGACGTCCGCGCCGGCGACCGTGAGGCCAAGCGTGGGGCCCAGGATGTCTCCAACCAGCCAATTGACCAGCTGGAGAGCGGGATTCACGACCGCGGTGACCAGCACGGGCAGCAGTCGCCCTGTTACGAAGGTGAGAATCGCCGAGAGCAAGGGCTCGAGGACTTCCCGCGACAGGGGCCCGAATCCTGCAAGATCAACAGCACCATCGGTGACCGCGATCGCGGGAAAGCCGAACACCGAGATACTGCCGTTGACCCGCAGGGCGAGGCTGCTGGGCACCAACCCGCTCACCAGGTCGCCGGAACCGAAGCGCAACGCGTCTCCGTACGACTGCGGGGGGGTGCGGAACTGCTGAACCGGAGTCCAGGGCGGCTGCATCGTCTGGACCGGCCCGGCGAGCGACACCGACAGGTCCAGACTGGCCGCAGGCGCTCCAGGAAGAATGCTCAGAACGTCGGTCCGAACCCGAACGGGGGCCAGGCCCACAGTGGCGGCTGCCAGCGACGACGCCACCGACACGTCGATTCCTTCCGCTTCGGCTAGCTCGGCCGCCGTGCCGCACTTGATGTCCACCAGGGTGGCCGTGGACTCCGCAGCACTCACGGCGACGTTGACGCCCACCGGGTCGATGCGCAGGTTGGCCAGGGGGTTGGAGCCCAGCAAGCCGCCCACGGTCCCTGCGTTCACGTCCGCGGCGACTCCCAGATCTACGTCCACGGCGCCGGTCCTGACTTTGAGCCCCCGCGGCCCGCAGCCACGCCGCGGCCGCGGCAGGACCTCCACGGTGCCGGTGACATCGACCGCCGGCGAGAGGGCCCTTAGACCACCCGGCAGCGCTCCGGTGCTCACCGCGAGATCTGGAACCTCGACAGCGTACTGTCCGTTGGCGACCTCCACTGCGGCTACCACGAGGTCCAGCAGGTTGACGGAGGTGGTCAGCGCCGTCTGACCACCTTGCGTGATTCCCAGCAATGTCCCCAACGCCAGATCGTCGAGAAGGCCCAGGTCGACCGCCACCCCGATCTGGGCAGCCAACGCGCCGAGGTCGGCGAGTACGTTTGCCGAGACCTCCTCGTCCGCGTTCGATAGGGCGGTAACAGCAGCACCGAGGATCGTCGCAACGCTCACTTCGGTTGCGAGGACCTGGTCGGCGTCGGCCACGGTCAGGGTGCCGACATCGACCAGCGGTAGACCCTCGAGCAGTTCGAGCAGGGAGATCTCGGTAGAGGCCAGACCCTGGTAACCGGCGGCGCTCAGGTTGACCGAAGACCCCAGGAGCCGCCCGAGCAGGGCATTGAGCAGGACGGACTGGCCGGTGTCCAGGCCGGCAGCGTACGAGCCGACTGCCAGGCAAGCCACGGGCTGGGCGTCGGCGATCGCGGTGCGCCGGGCGCTGCCGGACTCGACCCCGATGACACGGGCGAACCCGAAGTCGACCGAGCCGACGGCCTCGATCAGGACAGCGTCAGGCACCGCGCCGGGGGGGACCGGCTTGAGCGCTGTGCCGACCCGCTCGGGGACGACCGCACCGTTTGCGTCCGTTGTCAGGAAGACCAGCGTCGGAGTGACGCTCACGACCTCCCCCAACGAGCTTCCGTTGCGCGCAACGGAAGCGGAGACCGCCGCACTGAGCGACGGCAGGCCGTCCGTCGGCAGCGGGGCCAGGACCCGACTGGCCGGTCGACCATCGAGAACTCGGGCCGCATCTAGCGCGACCACATCGGCCAGGGCCTGCATATCGGCCCGGACCACCCGCTGGCGCCCGAGGTCCACCGCGAACGCTGCGCTCACCAACAGCACCAGGGCCAAGGCCGCAGCCAGCACCGCGACGGCACCGGTCTCGTCTCGGGTCGCGGCACGACGATCCCGTGCCCGCGGCAGCGCTCGGAGCACGGCCCTCACGGGGCATCCACCTGGTTCACCTGGACCGTCGAGGTGTAGGTCAAGGTGTCGGGAAGAGCGAAGCCGAACACGAACTTGGGCTTGCTCGCGTCCGCGGCGTAGTCCCAGCTCACGCTCACCTTAAGACAACGACAGCCCGTCGGTGTGGCGGTCGAGCACGTCAAGAAGTCCGCGTCGTTCGAGCAGGTTGCTTCGAGTGTCGCGCCCACCGCCGCGAAAGCAATCGCCTGACGATCCGAGGTTGCCGGCGCCACGGCCGCGGCACGCGCTCCCTCGGCTGCCGCCTGACTCAAGGACTGACGAAAGCTGAGCAGATAGCCGTAGCTGATGATGCCGAAGACGAGCGTGAGCAGCAGCGGCACGACGAGCGCGAACTCGACCGCTGCGGCCCCGCGCTCCCTCCGCGCCGGACGCCCGTTCCTCATGCTCCACCTCGACATCGAAACCCGAGACGGTCTCTCTCCCGCCTCACACACTACGGAGGTGGGACGTCCGAGGTGGGGGTCCGTGACGCGATATGGCCCAGGTGGACTAGACGATCGACCCGTTCGCACCCTCAGCCGGGTGTGGGCGCGGCCGACGGGAGGGGGATCAGGACTGGGGCGGCTCGAAGTCGGAGGCCTGGAGCTCCTCGACGTTGACGTCCTTGAAGGTCAGCACCTTGACGTTCTTGGCGAAGCGGGCGGGGCGGTACATGTCCCAGACCCAGGCGTCGCTCATCGAGACCTCGAAGAAGACGTCGCCCTGCTCGGTGCGCGCCTTCACGTCCACCTGGTTGCACAGGTAGAAGCGCCGGTCGGTCTCGACGACGTACTTGAAGATCCCGACGACGTCGCGGTACTCCCGGTAGAGCGTCAGCTCCATCTCGGTCTCGTACTTCTCGAGGTCCTCGGCGCTCACGCCGGCGACTCTAGACGCTGGTCCGCCGGCCCCGCCGCGCGACGCACGTTGACGAAGCACATCCGGTGCACGGGCGAGGGTCCGTGCTCGGTGAGGGCAGCGGTGTGAGCCTCGGTGATGTAGCCCTTGTGCGTCCTGAAGTCGTACGCCGGCCACTGGCCGTCGAGGTCGTCCATGATGCGGTCGCGGGTGACCTTGGCGACCACGCTCGCGGCCGAGATGCACGCGGCCACGCGGTCCCCCTTCCACATCGCCAGACCGGGGACCCCCAGGCCGTCCACGGGGAAGCCGTCGGTCAGGACGTAGTCCGGCGCGACGTCGAGCAGCGCCACGGCGCGTCGCAGGGCCTCGATGTTGGCGACGTGCATGCCCAGCCGGTCGCACTCGTCATGCGGGACCACGACGACCGACCAGGCCAGCGCGCGGCGCACGACCTGCTCGTAGCAGCGCTCGCGGGAGGCGGCCGTCAGCAGCTTGGAGTCGGCCAGCCCGGGGACGATCCCGGCCTTGCCGGGTGCGAGCACGACCGCACCCGCGACCAGCGGCCCGGCGCACGCACCACGGCCCGCCTCGTCGACGCCGGCGACATGGGTGATGCCGTGCCGACGCAGGGCGCGCTCGTAGCCGTAGGGCCCGGCGTCGCGCCGGACCGTGGCTCCCCGGGGCAGGACGGACACGCCAGCGCCCTACCGGGACCCGCTGCCGGCGGTGTCGAGGAGTGCGGCCGCGGAGTCGGGCGCGTCGTCGGAGCGGTCCGGCACGTCGGCGAACGCGTCGGTCTCCTCGGGGCCGCCGAAGTTCTCGAAGGGCCACACCGTGGTCCACAGCCGCCCGGTGATGAGGTCCACGGGCACGAACTCGTCACCCGGAACGCACTCGGTCTCGCCCTCCAGGCACATGTGCACCGTGGAGTCGGCGGAGTTGCCGCGGTTGTCGCCCATGACGAACACCGTGCCTTCCGGGACCGGCCCGGCACTCCACTCGCAGTTGCCCGTCATGGGCCCGCGGCAGCCTCGGACAGCCTTGTCCTCCAGCACGTAGGCGTCCTCGTCGATGGGCACGCCGTTGACGGTGAGCCGCCCCTGCTCGTCGCAGCACTCGATGACGTCGCCCGGGACGCCGATGACGCGCTTGACCAGGTGACCGCCGGTCGGAAGCAGGCCGATGCGGGCGAAGAAGGACCCCAGCGGGTTGGTCGGCTCGTCG
Organism: Actinomycetota bacterium; assembly: GCA_009701885.1. GTDB lineage: Bacteria > Actinomycetota > Actinomycetes > Propionibacteriales > Nocardioidaceae > Nocardioides. The sequence goes on along the minus strand of WLJH01000002.1, from coordinate 139,513 downwards.
ACCTCGCCCGCGGTGAGCCAGCCACCCGGGTCCTCGAAGACCACGACGTCGCCGCGCTCGGGTTCCCCGCCGAACCAGCCCGACCACTTCTCGACCAGGATCCGGTCGTCCTGCTCCAGGCCCGGCTCCATCGAGACCGAGGGGATGAAGAACGCCTGCACGAGGAAGGTCTTGATCAGCAGGGCGAGCAGCACCGCCCCGACGAGCAGGAGCACGGTCTCGGCCCACAGCGGCAGGCCCCGGGAACGGGACGAGCCCACGGACCTCTCGGTCGTGGGCTCGTCGCTGTCGCTGGTCACGCGGGAAGTGTAAGGAGCCGGAGGCTCCGGGCCCGCATCGACCTGCAGGTGTGGGATCAGGCCTCGCGGCGCTCCTTGATCTTGGCCTTCTTGCCCCGCAGGTTGCGCAGGTAGTAGAGCTTGGCGCGACGCACGTCACCCCGGGTCACGACCTCGATCGTCTCGAAGATCGGGGAGTGCAGCGGGAAGGTGCGCTCGACGCCGACGCCGAAGGAGACCTTGCGGACGGTGAAGGTGCGGCCGATGCCGGAGCCGTGCACGCGGATGACCACGCCCTGGAAGATCTGGACGCGCGAGCGGTTGCCCTCGACGACCTTCACGTGGACCTTGATGGTGTCACCGGCGCGGAAGTCCGGGACGTCGTCGCGCTTGATGGCGCTGCCGATGTCGGCGATCACGTTCGTCATTGCTCTCCTCGCGAGTGCCACAGGTCAGCCGCGGTGTGTGAGGTGTTCGGGTGCGGCCCGGTCGTCGCGGCCGGCGGCGCAGGACTCCCCCTGTGGCAGGGGCCCGGCGCAGGTCCTCCGTGCGTTCCTCGGAGCGACCCTTCGGCCGACTCGGGCCAGCAGGGAAGTCTGCCACAGCGGGCAGGAGCCCCGGAAATCTCAGGCGAGGTCCTCGGGGCGGTCCTCGGGAGCGAGCATGTCGGGACGGCGCTCGACGGTCCGGCGTACCGCCTGCTCGTGCCGCCAGGCGGCGATCGCCCCGTGGTTGCCCGAGAGCAGGACCTCGGGCACCTCGTGGCCGCGCCAGGAGGCGGGCTTGGTGTAGACGGGGTGCTCGAGCAACCCGGCCTCGTGCGACTCCTCGACCAGGGAGGCGGCGTTGCCCATGAAGCCCGGCAGCAGCCGCACGACGGCCTCGGTGATCGCCAGGGCGGCGACCTCCCCGCCGTTGAGGACGTAGTCGCCCAGGGAGACCTCGACCAGCTCGGCGCGCTCGGCGACGTGGTCGAGCACCCGCTGGTCGATGCCCTCGTAGCGACCGCACAGGAAGACCAGCCGCTCGCGGGTGGCCAGGTCGCGGGCCATCGCCTGCGTGAAGGGCCGACCTGCGGGGGTCGGCACGACCACGGTCGCGCCGTCCACGCCCAGCTCGTCCAGCGCCTCCCCGAACGGCTCGGGCTTGAGCACCATGCCGGCCCCGCCGCCGTACGGCGTGTCGTCGACGGTGCGGTGCCGGTCGGTGGTCCAGGTGCGCAGGTCGTGCACGTGCAGCTCGAGCAGCCCCTTCTCGACCGCCTTGCCGGGCAGCGAGACACCGAGCGCGTCGAGGTACTCGGGGAAGATCGTGACGTAGTCGAGCCGCATGCCCACCACCCGGCTCAGTCGTCCTCGGGCAGCGGCGTGACGAGCCCGGGCCGGTCGGCGACGACGACCCGGCCGCCCGCGACGTCGACCTCGGGCACCAGGGCCGCGACGAAGGGCACCAGCGTGTCCCGGCCGTCGGTGGCCTCGACCTGCAGCAGGTCCTGGGCGCCACCGTGCACCACGCCGGACACCGTGCCGATGACGGCGCCGTCGAGGTCGTGGACGGCCAGACCGACCAGCTGGTGGTCGTAGAACTCCTCGGGGTCCGCCGGCACCTCGTCGGGGTCGAGGGTCACGTGCAGGACGGTGCCGCGCAGGCCCTCGGCGGCGGTGCGGTCAGCGGCCTCCTCGAAGCCGGCCAGCAGCACGCCCTGGTGCCAGCGCGTGCGCGCGACGGTGAGGTACGCCGGGACGCCGGCCGCCCCCCGCGGGGCCTCTGCCCGCAGGCGAGCGCCGACCGCGAAGCGCCGCTCGGGCTCGTCGCTGCGCACGTCGACGGTGACCTCGCCACGGATGCCGTGCGGCTTGCCGATCCGTCCGACGACGACCTCGATGCCCTCCACGGGCACTCCCTTCCTGATGCGACTGTCCTGCTGCGACTGGGGGTAGAACGACGCCGACCCGCCAGATCGCTCTGACGGGTCGGCGTGCGGTGCTGCTGGGTGCTGCGGTTCAGCGACGACGGTCCACGTCGACGAAGTCGACCCGGGCGCCGTCACGACCGGCCAGCGCGCTGACCACGGTGCGGAAGGCGCTCGCGGTGCGACCGCCCCGGCCGATCACCTTGCCGAGGTCGTCGGGGTGGACCCGGACCTCGAGCACGGAGCCACGACGCAGCGTCTTGTCGCGCACGCTGACCTCGTCGGGGTTGTCGACGATGCCGCGCACCAGGTGCTCCAGCGCCTCGGCGAGCATGTCGCTCAGGCCTCGGTCTTCTCGTCGCCGGCCTCGGTCGCCTCGGCGGCCGGGGCGTCCTCGGCGGCGGGGGCCTCAGCGACCTCCTCGGCCTTCGGCTCCTCGGCGGCGGGCTCCTCGGCCTTGGGCTCGGCCTTCTTGGCCTTCTTCGTGGTGGCCGCGGCGGCGTCGCCGTCGGCCTCCTTGAGAGCCTGGTTGAAGATCTCGAGCTTGTCGGCCTTGGGCTCCTTGACCTTCAGGGTGCCCTCGGTGCCGTCGAGGCCCTTGAACTTCTGCCAGTCGCCGGTGATCTTGAGGAGCACGGCCACGGCGTCGGAGGGCTGCGCGCCCACACCGAGCCAGTACTGCGCCCGGTCGGAGACGACGTCGATGTACGACGGGTCCTCCTTGGGGTGGTACTTGCCGATCTCCTCGATCACCTTGCCGTCGCGCTTCTTGCGCGAGTCGACGACGACGATGCGGTACTGCGGCACCCGGATCTTGCCCAGGCGCTTCAAGCGGATCTTGACGGCCACGGTTGTGGTGTCTCCTCGATGGTGGAAGGTGGTGAGGCGCACGCCGACCAGGTGGGGACCGGGCTGGTGCTCCTCGAGGGCTCTGCCTCGGGCGGGACTGAGAGGGTTCCCACCGGGCAGGACTCAGCCGTAGATGATGCCAGACCCGCCCCGGGCCCCGAAATCGGCCAGACTGCCACCATGCTCGTACGACGGCTGGTCCTCGGAGGCGTCCTGCTCGCGCTCGGCGTGGTGGTGGGGGTGGTGGGCCTGGTGCTCGCCTTCCGCGGCTTCTTCGACATCGAGGCCACGGTGCCCCTGGACGGGCAGCCGCACGTGGTCGACGTCGGTGCCGGCGAGCACTTCGTGTGGGTCGACTCCTCGGTCCGGCCGCCGACGTGCGAGGTCGAGGCGGACGGCACCCCGCTGCCGCTGCGCCCGGTGGGCGGCAGCTTCACCCGCTCGTCCGGGTCCGCCGGGCCCTGGCAGGCGGAGTGGGTCTTCGACGCCCCGCAGGCCGAGGTCGAGGTGACCTGCTCCGCGGCCGGCGCCACGGACCGCGACGCCGTGGAGATCGGTCCCCGGATCGAGGGGCTCGGCCTCGTCGGGCAGCTGCTCGCCACGATCGGGCTGGCCGCGGTGCTGGTCCTGGCCGGCGGGATCGTGCTCCTCGTGACGCTCGTGCGCGGGGTCGCGGCCGGCAGCCGACCCCCGGAGGTGCCTCAGGCGGGTCCGCCCACGACCTGACCCCGCAGCACCACGCACGTCGGCTCGGCCAGCACGGAGAGGTCGGCGCGCGGGTCGCGGTCGAGCACGACCAGGTCGGCCTCGGCGCCCTCCTCGAGACCGGCGAAGCCCAGCCACTCCCGGCCCCGCCAGGTGGCGGCGGCGAGGACGTCGGCGGCGGGGATGCCCATCTCGTGCATCGCCCGCGCCTCCTCCCACAGGTAGCCGTGGCGCCCGGTCCCGCCCCCGTCGGAGCCGACGAACAGGGCGACGCCCGCCTCGTGGGCCGACATCACCGCCTCGCGGCGGTGGGCGGCCAGGGAGTCCATCGTGGCGGCGTACGCCGGGAACTTCTCGCGCCCGGCGGAGGCGAACTCCGGGAACTTGCCGGTCTGCTGGACCGTCGGGACGAGCGCGACACCCTGGCGGGCCATCTGCTCGACCTGGTCGACCGAGAGCCCGGTGCCGTGCTCAAGGCAGTCGATGCCGGCGTCGAGCAGCCCCTGGAGCACGTCGCGGCCGAAGCAGTGCGCGGTGACCTTGGCACCCTCGGCGTGGGCGGCGTCGATCGCGGCGGCGAAGGTCTCGACCGGGAACGAGGGCTCGAGGTCGCCGGTGTCGCGGCTGATCCAGTCGCCGACGAGCTTGACCCAGCCGTCGCCGTTGCGCGCTTCCTGGGCGACGTACGCCGGCAGCTGCTCGGGCTCGACCTCGTGGGCGAAGTTGCGGATGTAGCGTCGGGTCCGCGCCAGGTGCCGCCCGGCGCGGATGAGCCGCGGGAGATCCTCGCGCTCCTGGACCCACCGCGTGTCGGTGGGCGAGCCGCAGTCGCGCAGCAGCAGGGCGCCGGAGTCGCGGTCGGCGAGTGCCTGGGCGAGCGTCTCCTCCTCGGAGATCGCTCCGCCGTCCTCGAGCCCGAGATGGTTGTGGGCGTCGACCAGGCCGGGGACGATCCAGCCGGTGGCGATGGTCTCGGCGCCGGGCTGGGGCTCGAAGGTGATGCGGCCGTCCACGACGTAGAGGTCGCGGTGCTCCTCCCCCGCCCCGGACAGCACCGGACCCGAGAACCTGAGAGTCGTCATGCGACGACCTTAGGGCGTGTTCCTCGACTCTCGGCCGCCGCGCAGCAGGCCATGGAGCCGAGGGACACGCCCGAGGCGCTCGGGTTCCTCGCGCGGCTCAGGCCAGGCGGTCCAGCAGCCAGGAGGGCCCGACGACCCGGGCGCCGACGCCGCCGACGTTGGCCGCGAGCGCCCGGTCGGCCGTCACGACGGTGACCTGGCGGCCCTGCTCGGCCGCACGGCGGGCCTCGGCCAGGATCGCGGAGTCGCCGTCCCTCGGCGCGTGGACGGTGCGCACGTGCGCGTCCCGACCGGGCTTCACCCCGGCCTTCGCGCCGCCCTCGAGGACCAGCACGACCTCGTCCCCGGGGACGTCCGCGACCAGCAGCTCCTCGTGCAGGCGCCGCGCCGCTCCGGCGCGGTCCTTCCACCAGCCGTCGGGCCGGGCGCCCACGACGTTGGCGGCGTCGACGACCAGCGTGGAGGGGATGGGCTTGCCTTTCGTCTCACCGGGTCTCGACCCGCGCGTCACGCCCTCGCAGGCTCGGGCGTGGCGCCTGCTCGACCTTCGCTCGCGACGCCGGGATCGCTCCGCTCCCCCGGCTGCTCGCTCACTTCAGGAACTTGGAGAAGTCCTTGGGCAGGTTGAGCTCGGCCGCGGCCTTCTCGTAGTCGACCGGCTCGGCTCCGGGGTTGCCGAACGGGTTGCCCCCGGCGGCCGCCTTCTCCTTGGCGGCCTCCTTCTCCTGCGCGGCCTTCGCCGGGTTGCCGGAGACGCGCTTGCCGCCCTTGCCCTTCTTCTGCTGCTGCTTGGGCTTGCGGCCCTTGCCGCCCCCCATCCCGGGCATCCCCGGCATGCCGGGCATCCCGGGCATGCCGCCGCCACGGGCCAGCTGGGTCATCATCTTGCGCGCCTCGAAGAAGCGGTCCACCAGCTGGTTGACGTCGGTGACGGTGCGGCCGCACCCCTTGGCGATGCGCTGGCGGCGGGAGCCGTCGATCATCTTCGGATTCTGCCGCTCCGCGGGGGTCATCGAGTAGATGATCGCCTGGATCCGGTCGATCTCGCGCTCGTCGAAGTTCTCGAGCTGGTCTCGGAACTGCCCCATCCCGGGCAGCATCCCCATGATCTTCGACATCGAGCCGAGCTTGCGGACCTGCTGCATCTGCTCGAGGAAGTCGACCAGGGTGAACTCCCCGCCCTTGCCGGAGAGCTTGTCGGCCGCCTTCATCGCCTGCTCGGCGTCGAAGGCCTTCTCGGCCTGCTCGATCAGGGTGAGCACGTCACCCATGTCGAGGATGCGCGAGGCCATCCGGTCGGGGTGGAAGAGGTCGAAGTCGGTCAGCTTCTCGCCGTTGGAGGCGAACATGACCGGCCTGCCGGTGATCGAGGCGATCGACAGCGCCGCGCCACCGCGGGCGTCACCGTCGAGCTTGGTGAGCACGACGGCGTCGTACCCGACACCCTCGAGGAACGCCTGGGCCGTGGTCACGGCGTCCTGGCCGATCATCGCGTCGACGACGAAGAGCACCTCGTCGGGCTGGACGGCGTCGCGGATGTCGGCGGCCTGCTGCATCAGCTCGGCGTCCACACCGAGGCGGCCCGCGGTGTCGACGATGACGACGTCGTGCAGCTTGCGCTTGGCCTCCTCGATCGAGGCACGGGCCACCGAGACGGGATCACCGACGCCGTTGCCGGGCTCGGGGGCGAAGACGGGGACGCCGACGCGCTCGCCGTTGACCTGCAGCTGGTTGACGGCGTTGGGGCGCTGCAGGTCGCAGGCCACGAGGAGCGGGGTCTTGCCCTGCTCCTTCAGCCACAGCGCGAGCTTCGCGGCCAGGGTCGTCTTGCCGGCACCCTGGAGGCCGGCCAGCATGATGACGGTCGGCCCGGTCTTGGCGTAGCGCAGGCGACGGGTCTCGCCGCCGAGGATGCCGACGAGCTCCTCGTGGACGATCTTGACGACCTGCTGGGCCGGGTTCAGCGCACCGCTGACCTCCTCGCCGCGCGCCCGCTCCTTGACCGCGGCCACGAACTCCTTGACCACCGGCAGCGCGACGTCGGCCTCGAGCAGCGCGATCCGGATCTCGCGCGCGGTGGCGTCGATGTCGGCCTCGGAGAGACGACCCTTCCCCCGGAGGTTCTTGAAGGTGTCGGCGAGACGGTCGGAGAGGGTGGCGAACACCCGCCCAGCCTAACGACGTGCCGCGGGTGCTCAGCGACCCCGGTCGGCCGGCTGGTCGACCGGCTCCCCGGTGAGGGCCGCCCGCACCGCGTGCGCCGCCTCGGCGGCCCGGGTCTCCGACAGCGCTCCGGCCCCCGCCTCCTGGAGGTAGAACACGTCCACGGCCTGGGGTCCCAGGGTCGCGACGTGCGCGGAGCGGACGGCCACGTCGAGGTGGGCCAGCGCCGCGCAGACCAGGTAGATGACTCCCGGGCGGTCGGCGGCGCGCACCTCCAGCACCGTCGAGGTGCTCGACGCCTCCGGGCGCACCTCGACGATCGGCGCCAGCTCCTGCCCCTGCCGTGCCGCCGGTCGCAGCCGCCGGACCGGGTCGAGGCGGCCCTCCACGATGGCGTCGAGCTTCTCGCGCAGCACCCCGGCGTCCAGCTGGGGCTCGCCGACCTCCCACACCGAGACCCCGACGGCCTCCTGGGCCCAGGCACGCGCCGCACGGACGGGGACGCGCTGCAGGGCGAGGACCCCCGCGAGGTCGGCGAGCAGCCCGACCCGGTCCGGGGCGACCACGGTGACCCGCGACCCGTCCCCGACCTGCTCGACCCGCACCGACACCTCGCCGTTGCGGACGGCGCGCGGGACCTCGACCTCCTCGGCCAGCAGGGGCGGCGCACCGGCGCCGGAGTCGAGGGAGGCGCGTACGCGGCGCGCGAGGTCGTGGACGAGGCTGGCCCGCCACGTCGACCAGGCCTGCGGCGAGGCCGCCCGGGCGTCGGCCTCGGTGAGCACCGTCAGCAGCTCCAGCGCCTCGACCGACCCCACCCGGGAGGCGACCCGTTCCACGGTGGCCGGGTCGTCGGGGTCGCGCGTCGTGGCGGTCTCGGAGAGCAGCAGGTGCCAGCGGACCAGCCGGGCCACCAGCTCGACCGCTTCGTCGTCGAAGCCCATGCGGGTGGCGATCTCGCGCGCGATCGGTTCCCCCGCGACGCTGTGCTCGGTGAGGCTGCCCTTGCCGATGTCGTGCAGGAGGGCGGCGACCATGAGGACGTCGGGACGCCCTACCCGCCGGATCAGCGACGCCGCCTCCAGGCAGGTCTCCACCACGTGCCGGTCCACGGTGAAGCGGTGGATGGCGGAGGCGTGCGGGAGCAGCCGGATGCGCTGCCACTCGGGGAGCAGCCGGTCGACGGCACCGGTCTCCTCGAGGGTCTCCCACACGTGCAGGAGCCCCGGACCGGCGAGCATCCGCACCAGCTGCTGGCGCGCCTCGTCCGGCCACGGCTGGGGCAGGGCAGCGGACTCCCGCGCCAGCCGCGCCGCGGTCGGCGGGGCGAGCACGGCGTCCAGCTCGGAGGCCGCGGCCGCGGCGCGGAGCAGCAGCACCGGGTCCTCGGCGGGACGGGCCCGGGCGTCCAGGACGACCTCGCGCCGTGACAGGGCCACGCCCGGTGCGACGGGGAGCAGCTGGGGCCGGCGGGCGGTCCGCGCGGACTCCGGGCGCTTGAGGTAGTCCTCGACCCGACGCCAGGTCAGCCGCGAGAGGTGGGTCGTGCGGCGACCGAGGGTGCGCACGTGCACCTGGGCGCTGCGGGCGTCGGGCAGCCCCAGGCCGGTGGCCAGCTCGCTCCACGCCTCGGGCTGGATCCGGTCGGTGGCGCGACCGGCAGCGCCCTGCACCAGGTCGCGCACGTCCAGCAGCGCCAGCCGGCTGGGCTCCAGCTCCGGGCCGGGAACGTCCACCAGCCAGGTCGCCGCCAGCGCCCGGAGCACGGTCGCGTCGCGCAGCCCGCCCTCGGACTCCTTGAGGTCCGGCACCGACCGGTGGGCCAGCTCCCCCATCAGCTCGTGCCGCGCCCGCACCAGTGCGTGGAGGGCCGGGAGCCGGTCCGCGGCGTGCCGGCGCCAGTGGGCGAGCATCGTGGTGCGCAGGCGCAGCGTGAGGTGCGGGTCACCGGCCAGGTGCCGCACGTCGAGCAGGCCGAGCGCGACCTTGAGATCGGCATCGGCCGCAGCCACCATCTCGCCCAGGCCGCGCACCGAGTGGTCGATGGTCTTCCCGGAGTCCCAGAGCGGGTACCAGACCTGCCCCGCGGCCTCGCCCGGGTCGACGCCGTCGTCGTGGACCAGCACCACGTCGAGGTCGGAGTGCGGCGCGAGCTCACCGCGGCCGTACCCGCCGACAGCCACGAGGGCACAGCCGTTCCCGGGGCCTCCGGCAGCGTCGTACGCCGCAGCGCAGAGCGCGTCGGCCTCGGCCGTGCGTCGGGCGCGCTCCTCGCTGGTCACAGGGCCGCGGAGTCCCGGTCGCCGGTGCGGACCCGCACCACCGTCTCGACGGGGCTGACCCACACCTTGCCGTCGCCGATCCGACCCGAGGCGGCAGCGGCCACGATCGTGTCCAGCACGGTGTCCGCCTCCTCGTCGTCGACCACGATCTCGAGCCGGATCTTCGGCACCAGCGCGATGTCGTACTCCGCCCCGCGGTAGACCTCGGTGTGGCCCTTCTGCCGGCCGTAGCCGGAGACCTCCGAGACGGTCATCCCGGTGACGCCGGCCGCCTCGAGGGCGACCCGGACGTCCTCCCACCTGTGCGGCTTGATGACCGCGGTCACGAGCTTCATGTCTCCCCTGTCGTGGTTCTGGCGGTGGAGCGGATCGGTGCAGCCTGCCTCTGCCCGGCTGCTGCTTCCGGCCGGCGCTGGGGCCAGCATGCCCGAGCCGCGTCGGACCCGGCTCGTCCCTCCGCTGGGCGGGCCTGGCCCGGACGCGACGCCGGGCCCCGGCGACCACCGCGGGGTGGTCACCGGGGCCCGGGACGGACTGCGTGGAGCCGTGCCTCAGATGGCCGCGGCGTCCCGATCGCCGGTCCGGACGCGGACCACGCTCTCGACCGGGCTGAGCCAGACCTTGCCGTCACCGATCCGACCGGTCTGGGCGGTCTTGACGATGATGCCGAGCACGTCCTCGGCGTCGTCGTCCTCGACCACGATCTCGATCCGGATCTTGGGGACGAGCGCGATGTCGTACTCCGCGCCCCGGTAGACCTCCGTGTGACCCTTCTGCCGGCCGTAGCCGGAGACCTCCGAGACGGTCATCCCGGTGACGCCGAAGGTCTCGAGGGCCTCGCGGACGTCCTCCCACTTGTGCGGCTTGATGACAGCGGTGACGAGCTTCATGCCGAGGCTCCTTCCGACTTGCTGGGGCTGGGTGCCGCGAGGGAGCTGCCGAAGGCGCTGCCCTTGCCGCTGGAGAGGCTGGTGTGGAGGTCGTACGCCGACTCGCCGTGCGCGGCGCCGTCGATGCCCTCCACCTCGGCCTCGTCGTCGATCCGCAGGCCGATGGTGAACTTGATGGCCAGCGCGATCACGGCAGTGAGGACACCGGAGTACACGATGGCCACGAGGGCACCCAGGGTCTGGTCGCCCAGGGAGCCGAAGCCGCCGCCGTAGAAGAGGCCGTCGACACCGCCCGCGCCGTCGGCGGTCGAGAAGAGGCCGATGAGCACGGTGCCGACGATGCCGCCGACCAGGTGCACGCCCACGACGTCGAGGGAGTCGTCGTAGCCCAGCTTGAACTTCAGGCCCACGGCCCAGGCGCAGATGGCACCGCTGATGGCACCGATCGCGACGGCACCCTCGATGTCGACGGCGCCGGCGGCCGGGGTGATGGCGACCAGACCCGCGACGATGCCCGAGGCAGCACCCAGCGAGGTGGCCTTGCCGTGCAGCAGGCGCTCGACCAGGAGCCAGGCGAGGATCGCGGCGAACGTGGCCAGCGTGGTGTTGGCGAAGGTGCGACCGGTCTCGGCGTAGAACTGCGCGAGGTTCTCCTCGTCGGTGGTGCCGCCGAAGACGATCGAGCCGACGTTGAAGCCGTACCAGCCCAGCCACAGCATGCCCGCACCGAGCATGGTCAGGGTCAGGTTGTGGGGCCGCATCGGCTCCTTGCCGAAGCCGAGACGCTTGCCGACCATGATGGCCAGCACCAGGCCCGCGACACCGGCGTTGATGTGGACGGCGGTGCCACCGGCGTAGTCCTGCGCGCCGATCCGGCCGCAGATGAGCGAGTCGTCGGTGCAGCTGAAGACCATGTGCGCGAGCGGGAAGTAGACGACGAGCGCCCAGACCGGCACGAAGGCCAGCCACGCGGCGAACTTCATCCGGCCCTCGACCGCGCCGCTGATGAGGGCGACGGTGATGATCGCGAAGGTCATCTGGAACATCACGAAGATGTAGCTGTCGGTGGTCACGCCGTCGAGCCAGAAGAGCTCGAAGGGGTTGGCGAAGAACGTGCCGTCGCCACCGAAGCCCATCGACCAGCCGACGGCGACGTACAGGATGCCGACGATGGCCGCGGCCGAGAACGACATCATCATCATGTTGAGCACCGACTTCGACCGCGACATGCCGCCGTAGAAGAGTGCGAGCGCGGGCACGGTCATCATGAGCACCAGCGCGGTGGCCACGAGCATGAAGGCGTAATAGCCGTCCATGAAACCTCCAGGGGATCTGTCCGTCAGACGGCCCCCGCAGCTACCGACAGCGCTGTCAGGTGGAGGTCCGCCCCGTTTCGTGGACGACCTTCCAGCGCGCAGGTTTCCTCACCAGCCCGCCCGTGTTTCGTTCACGAAACAGGTCTGGGCCGAGTGTTACGAGTGCGTTTCCGGCTCAGCCCAGCAGCGCGTCGACGAAGGCGCCGGCGTCGAAGGGGGCGAGGTCGTCGGGACCTTCGCCCAGGCCGACGAGCTTGACCGGGACGCCGAGCTCGCGCTGGACCTGGACGACGATGCCGCCCTTGGCCGAGCCGTCGAGCTTGGTCAGCACGATCCCGGTCACCGCCACGGCCTCGGAGAAGACCCGAGCCTGGATCAGGCCGTTCTGCCCCGTCGTCGCGTCGAGGACGAGCAGGACCTCGGTGACCGGCGCCTGCTTCTCGATGACCCGCTTGACCTTGCCGAGCTCGTCCATGAGGCCCTGCTTGTTCTGCAGGCGGCCGGCGGTGTCGACGATGACGGTGTCGACGCCGGCGGTGGTGCCGCTCTCGACCGCCCGGAACGCCACGCTCGCGGGGTCCGCAGCCTCCTCGCCGCGCACCACCTCGACACCCACGCGCTCGCCCCAGGTCGCCAGCTGGTCGACGGCGGCGGCCCGGAAGGTGTCGGCGGCGCCCAGAACGACCCGGAGGTCCTCGGCGACGAGGATGCGCGCGACCTTGCCGACGGTGGTGGTCTTGCCGGCGCCGTTGACACCGACCACCAGCACCACGCCGGGCCGGCCGTCGGTGCCGGTCACCTGCAGGCGGCGGTCCATGTCGGGGCCGACCAGCGCCACGAGCTCCTCGCGCAGGATCGAGCGGGCGTCGCCCTCGCCCTCGACCCGCAGCCGCGTCCGCAGCCGCTCCACCAGCTCCTGGGTGGGCGCCACGCCGATGTCGGCGGTGAGAAGGGTGTCCTCGATCGACTCCCAGGTGTCCTCGTCGAGCTTGTCGCGCGAGAGCAGCGCGAGCAGGCCTCGGCCCAAGGCGCCCTGGGAGCCGGCCAGGCGCTGACGCAGCCGCACGAGCCGCGAGGCGGTGCCCTCGGGCTTCTCCAGCACCGGGGCCGCGGGCGCCTCGAGGGAGGTGTCGACCCCGACGTCCGTGGAGGCGGGCTGCTCGTCGGGCGGCGCGAGGACGTCCTCGGCCTCGTGCGTGACCCGGGTCTCCGGCAGCGGCGCCGGCTTGCGACGCCCGGAGACGACCAGTCCGGCGACCAGCGCCACCAGGGCGATGCCGACGACGGCGATGAGCAGGATCAACAGGGCGAGCGAGTCCACCGGCTCATCCAACCACCCGCGACCCGGTGAGCGGGCACGGGGGAAGCGGGTCCGGCTGCGAGGTCAGGCGTGGGTGCGGGGCTCGTCGGGACGCGGGCGCACCGCCGCGTCGCCGTCGGTCTCGTCGAGGGTCTCGAAGCGGTTGACGGCCTTGGTCATGGCCTCACCGAGCCACTCCGCCTGGGCCGGCTTCTGCCCGCGGTGCGGGAAGGCGACGTAGAACAGGACGAGTCCCGCGACCAGGACGACCAGCAGCATGGCGATCAGGATGGGGAGCACGCCGCCACCGTGCCACAGTCGCGTCAGGACGAGGAGTCGGGCGCGCGCAGCAGGGGGGTGACTGCGGCGCGGATCACGTCCGGCATCGGCGTGACCGGCCGGGCGGGGTCGGTGTTGTCGACGTACACGTGGACGAAGCGGCCCTCGGCCGCCGCCTCCTCGCCCGGGCCCTGGAAGAGGCCGATGCGGTAGATCGCCGAGGAGGTGCCGACCTTGTCGCAGACCAGGCCCATCTCGATCGGCTCCGGGAAGCCGATCTCGGCGAAGTACTGGCAGGAGGTCTCGGCCACCACCCCGATCTGCGGCAACCCGCGCACGTCCACGCCGGTCGCCTCGTAGAGGTGGGCGTTCACCGCGGTGTCGAAGAGCTCGTAGTACGTCGCGTTGTTGAGGTGGCCGTAGGCGTCGTCGTCACGCCACCGGGTGGTGACGGTGCGCCAGGCGACGTACTGGTCGCGGGTGGGACGGGTGCGGGGCATCAGCGTTGCCTCCTCGTGACGCTCGTGCCGCTCATGCCGGCTCCTGCTCGCGGAGGCGCTGGCTGATCACGGCCGAGACGCCGTCGCCGCGCATGGTGACGCCGTAGAGCGCGTCGCCGACCTCCATCGTGCGCTTCTGGTGGGTGATGACGAGCAGCTGGGAGTTCTCCCGCAGCTCCTCGTAGATCTGGAGGAGGCGGCCGAGGTTGGTGTCGTCGAGCGCCGCCTCGACCTCGTCGAGGATGTAGAAGGGGCTGGGACGGGCCTTGAAGAGGGCCACGAGGAACGCCACGGCCACCAGCGAGCGCTCGCCGCCGGAGAGCAGCGAGAGCCGCTTGACCTTCTTGCCCGGCGGACGGGCCTCGACCTCGACGCCGGTGGAGAGCATGTTGTCGGGGTCGGTCAGCACCAGTCGGCCCTCGCCGCCCGGGAAGAGCCGCGCGAAGGTGGCGTCGAAGGCCTTCTCGACGTCGGCGTAGGCCTCGCGGAACACCTGCTCGACCCGGTCGTCGACGTCCTTGACGATGTCGAGGAGGTCCTTGCGGGTGCGGCGGAGGTCCTCCAGCTGCTCGGAGAGGAACTGGTGGCGCTCCTCCAGCGCCGAGAACTCCTCCAGCGCCAGCGGGTTCACCTTGCCGAGCATCGACAGGGCGCGCTCGGCGGCCTTGAGCCGCTTGACCTGCTCCTCGCGGACGTACGGCACCGTGCGCGGAGGCGCGTCACCCTCCTCGCCGGACTCGCCGGCGGCGCCCGGCTCGGCGCCCTCCGTGTCGAGCAGCGGCACGAGCTGGTCGGGGCCGTAGTCGGCGACCAGGGCGTCGGGCTCGAGCCCGAGCTCCTCGAGGGTGCGGTTCTCCAGCTGCTCGATCCGCATCCGCTGCTGGGTGCGCGCGACCTCGTCGCGGTGGACCGAGGAGACCAGCTCCTCGTGCTCCTTGGCGAGCTCGCGCAGGCGTGCCCGGACCTCGCGCAGCTCCTCCTCGCGACCGCGGCGGGCCTCCTCCACGGCGGCACGGGCGTCGGCGGCGGCTTGGACGGAGGTCTCGAGCCGGTGCAGGACGTAGGTGGTGGCGGCGGCGACCGCCTCGGCGGCGCGCCCCTCACGGATCACCTGGGCGCGCCGGGCCGCGGCCTGGGCCCGGGCGTCGCGCTCCTTGGCGGCGCTGCGGCGCAGCCCGTCGGCGCGACCGTGCAGGGCCCGGGCCCGCTCCTCGGAGGTGCGCAGCGCGAGCCGGGCGTCCATCTCGGCCTGGCGGGCGGCGCGCGCGGCCTCCGCGAGCTCCTCGCGCACGCCGGTGTCCGGCTCCTCCTCGGGCGTCTGCTCCGCGGCCGCGAGCCGCTCCTCGAGCTCCGCGAGCCCGGCCACGGCCTGCTCGCGCGCCTCCTCGGCCCGGGAGATGGCCTGCTCGAGCCGCTCGGCCTCGCCCCGCGCCGCACGGGCCTGCGAGCCGTGCTGGCCCAGCTCCTCGGCGACAGCGGCCAGCGTGGCGTCGGACTCGTGGAGCCGGGCCAGGGCCACGTCGACCCGCTTGGTCGCCTCGTGCCGCTCGGCCTCGAGCCGGCTGGTCTCGAAGGCGGCCCGCTCCCCCGCGGCCACCGCCTCCGCGAGCGCGGCCTCGGCCTCCTCGACGGCGGCCTGGATCTCGAGCAGGCTCGGCTGGTCGCTCGAGCCGCCGGAGACGAAGCGCGCGCCCAGCACGTCGCCCTCGGTCGTGACGGCGGTGACCGAGGGCTGCGCCGCCACGAGTGCGCGGGCGGCCGCGAGGTCCTCGACGACGGCGATCCGGTCGAGCAGGGCCGACACCGCGGGCCGCAGCTCGGCGCTGCACTCCACCACGTCGACGGCCCACGTGGCGCCGTCGGGCAGGGCCGGCCAGTCACCGGCGTCGGGCAGCTCGGGACCGGCAGCCAGCAGCAGCGCGGCCCGCCCCAGGTCGTTCCCCTTGAGGTGGCCCAGGGCGGCCAGCGCAGCCTCGGGGTCGCGCACGGCCACGGCGTCCGCGGCCGACCCCAGGGCGGCGGCGACCGCCGCCTCGTGGCCGTGCCGCACCGAGAGCAGCGCGGCGATGGAGCCCAGGACGCCGGGCAGCTCGTCGGTGGCGGCCAGCAGCGCGCCCGCGCCGTCCTTGCGGGCCAGGCCGAGCTCGAGGGCGTCCTTGCGGGCGGTGAGGGTGTGGCGGTCCCTGTCGGCCTGCTGGGCCTGGTCGCGCACGACGGCCAGGCGCTCCTCGACCTCGTCGAGCAGGGCCGCCGCCTCCTCGTGCTCGGCGTCCAGGCCCTCCTCGCCGGCGTCGAGGCCGGCGACCTTGGTCTCCAGGGCGGTGAAGGCCATCTGGGCGCGCTCGGCGCGGGCCAGCGCCTCCTCGCGGGCGTGCCGCAGGCGCGCGACCTCCTCGTCGGCGCCGGCGGCGCGCGACTTGAGTGCGTTGACCTGGCCGTGGAGGCGGGCCAGTCCCTCGCGCCGGTCTGCGGCGGCACGCTGGAGGCCGGAGATGCGGCGCTCCTCCTCGGCCGCGGCGTCCTCGGCGGCCTTGCGGGCCGTGACGGCCGCGTCGAGGGCGGCGCGGCTGGTGTCGACCTCGACGCCGATCAGGCGTTCCTGCTCCGCGACCCGGTCGGCCTCGGCCTCGAGCTGGTCGGGGTCGCGCCCGGAGGCGGTCTGCACCACCGCACTGCCGGAGGCGTTGCGGATGCGCTCCGCGGCCAGCGACTGGGTGCCCCGCAGGCGCTCGCGCAGGCCGGAGAGGGAGTACCAGGTGTCCTGGGCGGCTGACAGAGCCGGCAGGTCCTCGCGCAAGGCGGCCTCGAG
Source organism: Actinomycetota bacterium (assembly GCA_009701885.1). Taxonomy (GTDB): domain Bacteria; phylum Actinomycetota; class Actinomycetes; order Propionibacteriales; family Nocardioidaceae; genus Nocardioides. The sequence continues at coordinate 123,148 of WLJH01000002.1, read as the reverse complement.
CGCTGCCTCGGCCTCGCGAGCCGCTGCGATCGCCCGCTCGACCTCCTCGCGGCGGGCCACGAGCAGCGACTCGTCGGCCATCTCCTGCTCCAGCGCCGTGCGGGCGCGCACCAGGTCGTCGGCCAGCAGCCGGGCACGGGCATCGCGGACATCGGCCTGGACGGTGGCGGCGCGGCGAGCCACCTCGGCCTGGCGGCCCAGCGGCTTGAGCTGGCGACGTATCTCCGAGAGCAGGTCGTTCAGACGAGTGAGGTTGCCCTCGCACGCGTCCAGCTTCCGCAGCGCCTTCTCCTTGCGCTTGCGGTGCTTCAGGACGCCCGCGGCCTCCTCGATGAAGCCGCGGCGGTCCTCCGGGGTGGCGTGCAAAATCGAGTCGAGCTGGCCCTGGCCGACGATCACGTGCATCTCGCGACCGATGCCGGAGTCGCTCAGCAGCTCCTGCACGTCGAGCAGCCGGCAGGGGGTGCCGTTGATGGCGTACTCCGACCCGCCCGAGCGGAACATCGTGCGGCTGATGGTCACCTCGGCGTACTCGATCGGGAGCGCGCCGTCGGAGTTGTCGATGGTCAGCAGCACCTCGGCCCGGCCCAGGGGCGGGCGACCGGAGGTGCCGGCGAAGATGACGTCGTCCATCTTGCCGCCGCGCAGGCTCTTGGCGCTGGCCTCGCCCATCACCCAGGCGAGGGCGTCGACGACGTTGGACTTGCCCGACCCGTTGGGTCCGACGATGCAGGTGATGCCGGGCTCGAGCTGCAGCGTCGTGGAGGACGCGAAGGACTTGAACCCCTTGAGGGTCAGGCTCTTCAGGTACAACGCACGCTCCCGGGGCCGGCTCGATGGCGCGGGCCGTCGGGGCGCGCGCGGCGCTCACCCTACTGCGTGGCGGTCCCGGCGCCCGGCTGTTCGGTGTCCGGGTGCGGCCGGGGCGCCACCGGGTCGGCCACGACGCCCGCGACGGGGCCGTCGGGACCGTCGGGGGCCTCCGGGTCCTGGGCGTCGGCGTGGGCGATGTGGGAGAGCTGGCCCCAGATCAGCACGACCAGCAGCGCGGAGCCGACGAAGGCAAACCAGAACGGTGCGGTGACGCCGTACGCCTGGGCCAGCGCCCCGCCGAGCAGGCCGCCTGTGACCAGCCCGGCGAAGCAGCCGAGCAGGTAGACCCCGCCCACCCGACCCTGGAGCGCCGTCGGCACGGCCCGCTGCTGGATGGTGATCGAGGTGGTGCCCCAGATGAACGCGTGGGCGCCGAAGACGAAGAAGATCGCCAGCGCCACCACGGGCGAGCTCGTGAGGGCAAGCCCGAGGTGGGTGAGCGTTTCCAGGACCAAGCCGATGCGCATGAGGTCGCCGAGGCTCACCCGCCGCGTGATCCAGCCGTACGCCGCGGTGCCGGCCAGTCCCCCGACCGCGCCGACCGTGGTGATGAGGCCGAAGCCGACCTCGCCCATCCCCAGCCGCTCCGTGGCGTAGAGCACCAGGACCGACCACGCGGCGCCGAAGGTGAGATTGAAGACGGTGAGCGTGAGGACGCGCGTCCGCACGGCCGCGTGGTGCCACACCCACCGGAAGCCCTCCACGACGTCGTGCAGCACGTGGGTGGAGGTCTCCGGGTCGCGGCCGTGCTCGGGCAGCCGCACGCGCGCGATGGTCGCGATGGCGGCGAGCACCAGCAGGCCCTGCGCGAGGAACGGCACCGCGGTGCCGGCTGCGAAGAGCAGCGCACCGACGGGCGGACCGGCGAGCTGGTTGAAGGTGATGAGCCCCGTCTGGATGCGGGCGTTGCCGACCGCGAGGTCGTCGCGGTGCACCAGCATCGGCAGCAGCGTCTGCGAGGCGTTGTCGGCGAAGGTCTCCGCCGTGCCGAGCAGGAAGAGAGCGACGAGCACCACGGCGATCGAGACGGTGCCGGTGACGATGCTCGCGGCCAGCAGCCCGAGCACCCCGACGCGCACGAGGTCCACCGAGACGACCAGCACCCGACGGTCGACCCGGTCCGTGACCACGCCGGCGGGTAGCGCGAAGAGCAGCTTGGGCAGCCACTGCAACGTGGCGGCCATGGCGATGAGGAACGGCGAGTCGGTCTGCTGGGCGACCAGCAGCGGACCGGCAGCGATCGCCAAACCGTCACCGAGGTTGCCCACCCACACCGAGGAGAGCAGCCAGCGGAAGTCGCGGCCGAGCCGCGAGGGTGCGACGACCTCGCCGACCCTGGTCCCCCACCCCGTGCTCACGAGGACGGGACGCTAGCCCGAGGAGGTACGTCGGCGCGCGGGAGTTTCCGACGCCGACCCGGTCTCGCGGCTCGCTCCGCTCGCGCCGCGACCAGCGTCCGCTGGTCGAGGAGCGAGGAGCGTCAGCGACGGGCCACGAGGCCCGGCGTCGACTCAGTCGCGCGCGACGGCGACCCGGCGCCGCACGCGGCCCAGCCCGAGCGCCAGCAGCGCGGCACCGCCGACCAGCACCAGCGGGGTGCTGCCCGCCTCGAGCCGCTCCGAGGTGCTGGCCGCCGACGTGAGCCGCAGGGCACCGCCCCCGGCGCCGGTGACGTCGACGGAGTAGACGTCCAGGCCGCGGACCAGGTCGATGGCGTAGACGATGTTGGTGCGCTTCGCCGTCTGCTCGCCGTCCTTGTAGACCGGCACCCACATGGCGTCCCAAACTTCCGAGGCGCCCCAGATCGCGTGGGCGTGCGACGTGATCTCACGCGGGTTCGTCACGTCGAGGATCTGCGTGCCCCCACCGTAGAAGCCCACCGCGACCAGGCCACCGGGCCGGTAGTCGAACCAGTGCGAGGAGCAGAAGGCGCCCTGGGGCAGCGGGAAGTTCCCCAGGTCGGCGAGCTCGACCTTGTCCAGCGGCACGATGCTGCCGGGCTTGCCGTCCAGCCGCTTGACCCACCAGGTCTGGAAGGAGCCGGCGAGCGCACAGTCGGTCTGCTCGTAGTCCTCCTCGGTCACCAGCAGCACGTTGCCGTTCTTGAGCGAGGGCTTGGCGCCCGGCTCGAAGCGCTTCGCGTTCGGACGGAACGAGTTGTGGTGGATGAAGTCGTTGTAGCCCTCGAAGTCCGGGTCCTCGCCCTGGCCGGCGAGGCCCGTGGTGGCGAGCAGCCGCGGCCGGGCGGGCTTGCGGGTCGACCACATCGACGAGCCGTCGAAGCCCGTGTGGGTGCCGACCCCGGCGGCGTCGAAGTTCCACTTGTGTCCCGCGGTCGGCGAGGCGAAGGCCTGGAGGCCGTCGGCCTCCTTGTCGCCGTCGACCTCCCGCGGCGCGTCGAGGTCACGCAGGTCGAAGACCGAGAAGGTGCCGCTCCCGGAGTCGCCCGCGGAGTAGGCGTAGCGGCACTGGGCGCCGTCGACGCACGCCACGGTGTGGGTGCTGGTGAGGCCGGGCGCGCTGGCCGTGATGGTCGGGGCGGTGGGGTCGGTGACGTCGACGATGCTCAGCTGGCCGCCGCCCGCGTTCACGTGCTCGGGCTGGGTGGGGGCGGCGGCCACGAGGTCGACGCCGACCAGCACGAAGCGGCGGACCCCCGCGGGGGTGCGGCGCTCACCGCAGGTCATCGCCTCGTTCTCGAAGAGGGCCTGCGGCAGGACACCGGTCAACGTGGGGCTCAACGGGTCGCTGACGTCGTAGACCCTGATCGAGTCGACGCCGCTGGTGACGAAGACCGGCGCCGAGCGCATGAAGCACCCGGAGATCGCCAGCTGCGACGGGTTCGCCCCGACGTGCTCGATGTTGTCGGACATGATCAGCCCGGCGCTGGCGGAGCCGGCACCGGCACGACCGGCGAGCCGGTCGCGGGCGGCCTCACCGCCACCGTCGGCCGCGGCGGGCGAGACGAGCGCGAGGGTCGCCACGGGCGTCGCGAGGGCCGCGCAGGCCAGGGCCCCGAGCGCGCGGCGGCCGGCCGACGGCGTACGACGGGAGGTGCTGGAGGGTCGCAGGAGGGTCACGACGCGATCAACGACGGGGCCCGGCCCCGGTCACGCGCCGTGGGAGCAGCCTCAGACGGGCTGCATCTCCTTGCGCGGCTGCAGCGGGGCGATCAGCTCGGCCGCCTGGGCCGCCACGAGGCGGTCGTTCTCCGCGGCGAGCGTGGTCACGAGCGCCTCGAGCTCGCTGACCCGGTTGCGCAGGCGCGCGTTCTCGGTGACGAGTCGGGCGTCCCGCAGGTCGCTGTGCATGTAGCCGAGCAGCGCCTTGGCCATGAGGGAACCTTCCAGACAACGGTGGTGGGGTGGGGAGGTCGGGCCAGGAGGCCCGGGGTGTCGGTCCAGCATCCGGACCGTCTCTCAGGATCGCACCGGACACCGGTCCGGTCAAACCGGCCGGGAGGCCCGGCTGGACCGCTCGGCGCGCCCCTCCCGCGAGCGGCGGGAGCGGCCCGGTCGGGTGGCTCCCTGGGGCGCTCAGCGAGGGGCGCTGCGCCGGCGTGGGACGGGCTGGCAGCCGGGGCAGAAGAACGAGGACCGGTTCATGAAGGCGACCCGCCGGATGGGACGGGCGCAGCGGTCGCACGGCTCGCCCTCCCGGCCGTAGGCGTGCAGGGAGCGGTCGAAGTAGCCCGACTCGCCGTTGACGTTGACGTAGAGCGCGTCGAACGAGGTGCCGCCCTGGGCCAGGGCGTCGGTCATGACGTCCCGGGCGTGTCCGAACAGCTCGACCACCTGGGCGCGGGTGAGCCGGTCACCGGGCCGCTCGCCGTGCACGCGGGTCCGCCACAGCGCCTCGTCGGCGTAGATGTTGCCGATGCCCGAGACCAGGTTCTGGTCCAGCAGCTGGCGCTTGATCGCCACCGTGCGGCTGCGCACCCGGCGCGCGACGTCGTCGAGGTCGAAGAGCGGGTCGAGGGGGTCGCGCCCGATGTGGGCGATCTCCGGGGGCAGCTTCGCTCCCCCGGCCGAGACCATGAGCCCACCGAACATCCGCTGGTCGACGAAGTGCAGGTGCCGTCCCTCGGCGGCGCCCTCGAGGCGCATCCGGACGCGCAGGTGCCGCTCGGGCTCGGCGCCGTCGGGCTGGACGAGCAGCTGTCCGCTCATGCCCAGGTGGGCGAGCAGGGCGTCGCCGTCGTCGAGGGCCAGCCAGAGGTACTTCCCGCGGCGTCGGGCCTCGGTCAGGGTCCTCCCGACGAGCGCCGCGGCGAAGCCCTCGGGGCCGCGCGGGTCGCGGCGCACCGGGCGGGGGTGCAGGACGTCGACGCCGAGGACGCGGGCGCCGAGGACGTGGCGCTCCAGGCCGGCCCGGACGACCTCGACCTCGGGGAGCTCGGGCACCTCAGTCGACGGCGGCGTCGGGGGTGCCGGAGCCGGCGACGTCCGCGGCGGCGGAGGTCGCGGCGTCGACGGCCGGGTCCTCGACGCCGAGGGCGGCCACGATCTCGCCGTACGCCGTCTCGGCCGCGCCCTGCTCGGCCTCCTTCTTCGACCGGCCGGTGCCGTTGCCGTAGAGCCGGTCGCCGACACGGACCTGGGCGGTGAAGGTCTTCATGTGGTCGGGGCCGCTGTCCTCGATGACGTACTCCGGCACACCGAGCGAGTGCTCCGCGGAGAGCTCCTGGAGGGAGGTCTTCCAGTCCAGGCCGGCGCCCATGGCCGAGGCGGCCTCGATGAGCGGGTCGAAGAGCCGGTGCACGACGGCGGCGGAGGTCTCGAAGCCGCCGCCGGACAGGTGCACGGCACCGATGACGGCCTCGACGGTGTCGGAGAGGATCGAGGCCTTCTGGCGACCGCCGGTCGCCTCCTCGCCGCGGCCGAGCTTCACGTGCTCGCCCAGCCCGATGGCACGGCCGACCTCGGCCAGCGCGCGGGCGTTGACCACGGCGGCCCGCAGCTTGGCCAGCCGGCCCTCGGAGAGGTCGGGGTGGGTGCGGTAGAGGGTCTCGGTCACGACGACGCCGAGCACGGAGTCACCGAGGAACTCCAGGCGCTCGTTGGTCGGCAGACCGCCGTTCTCGTAGGCGAAGGAACGGTGCGTGAGGGCGCGGTCCAGCAGCTCGGGGTCCAGGAGAGGATCCCCGAGCGCGGACCGCAGCCCCGCGTAGGTGTCGATGGTGCCGGTCAGGACAGGTCGGTCAGAGGACCTGGCGACGCTCGGCACGAGCGCCGTACTGACCGCACTCGCCGCACGCACGGTGCGGGAGGTGCTTGGCACCGCACGCGGGGTTCGCGCAGGTCACCAGGGTCGGCGCGCTGGTCTTCCACGCCGAACGACGGTGGCGGGTGTTGCTGCGCGACATCTTCCGCTTCGGGACAGCCACTGTTCTTCTCCTTGTGTGGGGGCCGGATGGTTCCGACCCTCTCGCTTACTTCTCGTCCAGGTCCTGCTGGAGGCCCTGCAGGCCTGCCCACCGCGGGTCGACCGGCGCCTCGTGGGCGTGGTCGGGGTCCTCGGCCAGTCGCGCTCCGCACTCGGTGCAGAGCCCGGGGCAGTCCTCGGTGCACATGGGCTGGAACGGCAGCTCCAGCACCACCGCGTCCCGCAGCTGCGGCTCCAGGTCGACCAGGTCGTCCTGCAGCCTGCTGACCTCGTCGTCCTCGTCGTGGGAGGTCTGGCGCTCGGCGTAGACGTACAGCTCCTGGAACCAGGCCTCGATCTCGTCGTGGATCGGCTCCAGGCACCGTGCGCACTCGCCCTCGAGCGCGGCTCGCGCCGTGCCCGTGACCAGGACTCCCTCCATGACCGCTTCGAGCCGCAGGTCGAGTTCGACCGGCGAGCCTTCCGGGACACGGAGGACGTCGATGCCCAGATCTGCCGGCGCCGGCACCGTCCGCGTCACCTGACGTTGGGACCCCGGGCGGCGGCCGAGCTCGCGGGTGTCGAGCACGAGCGGCGCTCTCGGGTCCAGGCTGGTCAGGGGATCACTTCCGGGTCCGGGCACAACAGATCGGCGATCAGCGTACTCGTCGGGCTGGTGGGCGACAAAACGGCGTCCTGCCTGGTCAGGTCGGTCGATGCCCTAGGCACCGGCGCCCCTCTCGGCCACACGGGCGACCAGCTGCTCGTGCACGAAGTCGGGGACCAGCGTGGACACGTCGCCCCCGTAGGTCGCCACCTCCTTGACCAGGCTGCTGGCCAGGAAGGACCATGCCGGGCTGGTGGGGACGAAGACGGTCTCGACCTCGGTGAGCGAGGCGTTCATCTGCGCCATCTGCAGCTCGTAGTCGAAGTCGCTGACCGCGCGCAGGCCCTTCACGATCGCCTGGATCCCGTGCTCGGCGCAGAAGTCGGTGAGCAGGCCGGTGAAGCCCCGGACCGAGACGTTGGGCCACGGCTCGCAGGCGCGGCGGAGCATGTCCATCCGCTCCTCGGGGGTGAACATGCGGCTGCTCGACTTGGACTTGTTCACCCCGACCGCCACGACGACCTCGTCGAAGAGGGCCGCGGCCCGCCCGACGATGTCGAGATGGCCGTTGGTCACCGGGTCGAAGGAGCCGGGACAGACTGCTCGGCGCACACTCACTCCTGCTCGTCCCGCGCCTGCTCGGTGCTGCCAGGGTCGGGGATCTCGGGTCGGTCCTGCTGGTCGGTGCCGCCCGGCTGCCACACGGCCGACCAGAGCGTCGTCTCACCGTACTTGCGTCGCCGGGTGGAGCCGAACCCGGCGGGCCACCGCGGCTCGGGGCTGCGGCGTGACCGCTCCACGACGACCATCGCCTCGTCCGCGAGCCAGCCGTGCGCCACCAGCGCGGCCAGGTCCGCGTCGACCTCCTGGTCCTCCAGCGGGTACGGCGGGTCGCTCAGCACCAGGTCGTACGCCGCCTCCGGCCGCCCCGCGAGGGTGCTGCGCACGGTGCCGCCCACCACCCGGGCGCGGGCCAGCCCGAGCTCGCGGGCGTTGGCGGCGACCAGCTGGGCCGTGCGGCGGTCCTTCTCCACGAGCAGCGCGTGCTCCGCGCCGCGGCTGCAGGCCTCCAGCCCGAGCGCCCCCGACCCGGCGTACAGGTCGAGGACGCGCACGCCCTCCCACGTGCCGAACCACGACTCCAGCGCGGAGAAGAGGGCCTCGCGCACCCGGTCGCTGGTGGGCCGGGTGGCCTCGCCCCGCGGCGTGGCCAGGTGCCGTCCGCCCGCGGAGCCGCCGATGATCCGGGTCACGGGCGCCACCCTAGGGCTCGGGCCCCGAGTCACCCTCGAACCAGTGCCGACTCACCCTCGAACCAGTGCCGAGTCGTCAGGAGCGGGTGGCGAACTCCGCGCGCACGGACTCCTCGAGCTCGGCCACCAGGGTCGCGAGCAGCGGGGCGCCGTCGAGCTCCGGGTCCTCGTCGAGCAGCGCGCCGGCGACCTCACGGGCGCGCACGATCGTCTTCTCGTCGCGCAGGACCCGCAGGTCCTTGAGGCTGGAGCGGAACCCGGACTGGGAGGCACCCAGGACGTCGCCCTCGCGCCGCTGCTCCAGGTCGACCCGGCTCAGTTCGAACCCGTCGGTGGTGGCCGCGACCGCGTCGAGCCGCTCGCGCGCGGGGGTGCCGACCTCGGCGTGGCTCACGAGCAGGCAGAGCCCGGGCAGCCCACCGCGGCCGACCCGGCCGCGCAGCTGGTGCAGCTGGGAGACGCCGAAGCGGTCGGCGTCGAGCAGCACCATCGTGGTGGCGTTGGCGACGTCGACGCCGACCTCGATGACGGTGGTGGAGACGAGCACGTCGACGTCCCCGGAGGCGAACGCGCGCATGGTGCGGTCCTTCTCCTCGGGGTGCAGGCGGCCGTGCAGGAGGCCGACCCGGAGCCCGGCGAGCGGCCCGGCGGCCAGCTCCTCGACGACCTCCTCCACGGCGGCGAGGGGACGGTCGGTGCGGGTCTCGCCCTCCACCGCGGGGGCGTCGGACTCGCCCTGCTCGGAGGTGTCGCCGGAGATGCGGGGGCACACGACGTAGACCTGGTGGCCCTTCTCCACCTCCTCGCGGGCGCGCTGCCAGACCCGGTCGATCCAGCGCGGGGCGTCGGCGAGGGGCACGACCGTGGTCTGGATCGGCGCCCGGCCGGCCGGCAGCTCGGAGAGGGTCGAGGTCTCGAGGTCGCCGAAGACGGTCATGGCCACGGTGCGCGGGATCGGCGTGGCGGTCATGACCAGGACGTGCGGCGGGGTGCCGGCCTTGTCGGTCAGCGCCGCGCGCTGCTCGACCCCGAACCGGTGCTGCTCGTCGACCACCACCAGGCCGAGGTCGGCGAACTGCACGACGTCCTCGAGCAGGGCGTGGGTGCCGACGACGAGGCCGGCCTCCCCCGAGGCGAGCCGCAGCAGGGGCGCGGTGCGCTGGGCCTTGGTCATCGACCCCGTGAGCAGCTCCAACGAGGTCGCCTCGGGATGCCCGCCGAGCATCCCGCCGCCGGCCAGGTCGCCGAGCATCGCGGTGAGCGAGCGGTGGTGCTGTTGGGCCAGGACCTCGGTCGGCGCGAGCAGCGCGGCCTGGCCGCCGGAGTCGACGACCCGCAGCATCGCGCGCAGCGCCACGAGGGTCTTGCCGGAGCCGACCTCGCCCTGGAGCAGCCGGTTCATCGGGTGCGGGCGTGCCAGGTCGGCCTCGATCTCGGCGCCGACCTCGCGCTGCCCGGCGGTGAGCTCGAAGGGCAGCCGCGCGTCGAAGGCGGCCAGCAGCCCGCCGCCGCCGGTGCGGGGACGGGCGCCCTGGGCCTGCAGCGCGCGGCGCCGCCGGGCCAGGACGAGCTGGGTGGTCAGCGCCTCCTCGAAGCGGAAGCGCTGCTGGGCGCGCGTGACCTGGCCGTAGTCGCTGGGCCGGTGGACCCACTCCAGCGCCGTGCGCACGTCGAGCAGTCCCTCGGCCTCGCGCAGCGCCTCGGGCAGCCGCTCGGGCAGCTCCTCGACCACGGTGAGGGCGAAGGCCACCGCGCGCTGGAGGTCCCAGGACTCGACCCCGGCCGAGAGCGGGTAGATCGGGTAGAGGTCGCCCAGGGTCTCGAGCGAGAGCTGGGCGGCGTCCTCCCCCGGCGTGCCCATCAGCACCATCTGCGGGTTGGTGAGCTGCCAGGTGTCGCGGAAGCGCCCGACCTTGCCCTGGAAGATGCCGCGGCGGCCGACGACCAGCCGACGCTCGTGCCAGGCGGCGATCCGCTGCTCCTTGGCGAAGAACGTCATCGACAGCCGCGGGCCGTCGGTCTCGAGCTCGGCCTCGACGCGGTACGCCGTGCGGCCGGTGCGCCGGTCGGTGTACTGCCGGCGGTCACACCGCGCGATCCGCCCGACCACGACGAGCATCTCGCCGTCGTGCAGGCCCTCGACCTCGGTGAGCTCGCCGGTCTTGACGTAGCGGCGCGGGAAGTGGAGCAGCAGGTCGCCCACGGTCCGCAGGCCCAGGCCCTCGACGACGGCCTTGACCAACTTGTGCTTGGCGTCGCCGAGCACCACCTCGACCGGCGAGTCCGGTGTGATCACTCGACCGCCACCAGCAGCGGGTAGCGCTCCTGGCCCCCCTCGTAGACGACGACGTCGGCGAGCGGGTGGTGCTCCTCGATCCAGCCGGCGAGCCGCGCGGCGGCCGCACCGTCGGGGTCCTCGGCCCCGGCCACGATCGTGACCAGCTCGCCACCACCGCGCAGCAGCCGGTCGGCGACCTCGGCCGCCACCTCGTCGAGCTGCTGGCCGACGACCGCGAAGTCACCGGCCACCACGCCCAGCACGTCGCCGGGCTCGCAGGGCCCGGCCATGGTCATGGCCTGGCGGGCGGCGACGGTCACCGCGCCGTGGCGGGCGTGCCGGGCCGTCGCGGTCATCTCGAGCACGTCGGCGTCGAAGGCGCGACCTGGCTCGTGCACCGCGATCGCGGCCAGGCCCTGGACCTGGGCGGTGGTCGGGACGACCACGACGCGGATGCCCTCGTCCTGCTCGGCGGTGGAGGCCGCCACCTGGGCGACCCGCACGGAGTCGGGGTCGTTGGGCAGCACGACGACCTCGCTGGCCTGACAGCCGGTGATGGCCTCCAGCAGCTGTCCGGTGGAGGGGCGCCGACCGGGGCCGCCCTCGACCACCACGGCTCCGGCCTCGGTGAAGAGCGAGGTGAGGCCGGGCCCGGCGGAGACGACCACGACGGCGCGGCCCTCGCGCCTGACCGCCCGCTCGGCCACCTGCTCGGCGAAGTGCGTGACCCGGATCCGGTGCGGGCGGCCGGCCTCGATGCCGGCCTCGATCGCAGCACCCACGTCGTCGACGTGGACGTGGACGTTCCACAGCTCCTCGTCACCGACCACCACGAGGCTGTCGCCGAGCCCGGCCAGCCGCTCGCGCAGCGTCGTGACCCGCTCGGCGGGCGCGTCGAGGAGGTACATCACCTCGTAGGCGGGCCCGTCCTCGCTGAGGTCGGCCCCCGGCGCGGCGTGGTCGTGGCGCAGCTGCGGGACGGGGATGTGGTGGGTGCCGATCCGGGTGCGCACCGTGGGCGGCACCCGGCCGGTGAGGGCCGTCTCGGCCGCGTCGAGCACGACGCTGAAGCCGCGGCCGCCGGCGTCGACGACCCCGGCGTCCTTGAGGGTCTGCAGCTGGTCGGGCGTGCGGGCGAGCGCCTCCCGCGCCGCCGCCGCGGCCGCGGCCACGACGTCGCGGGTCCTGGCATCCGGGTCCGTGACCCGCTCGGCGGCCGCGTCGGCCGCCGCCCGCGCCACGGTGAGCATGGTGCCCTCCACGGGGGTGCCGACGGCGGCGTACGCCGCATCGGCCGCCAGGCGCATGCCCTCGGCCATGAGCAGGGCAGCGCGGTCCTCCGGTGTCGCACTGCCCAGGCGGCGGGCCAGGGCGCGCAGCATCTCGCTGAGGATGACGCCGGAGTTGCCGCGGGCACCGAGCAGCGCGCCCCGGCCCAGGGCCTCCAGCCCGCGGCCCACGCCGCAGCGCTCGGGTCCGCCAGCCTCGACGACCGCCCGCTCGACCGCGTCGCGGGCCGCGGCGAGCGTGAGGTACATGTTGGTGCCGGTGTCACCGTCGGGCACGGGGTAGACGTTGAGCGCGTCCACCTCCTCGCGGGCGGACTCCAGGGCCGCGACCGCGACATCGGTGAAGCGCACGACGCCCTCCAGGCTGACCCCGCGCGGCAGCACCTCGACCCCCTCGGGGACCATGGACGTCGGCTCTTCGCGCTGCGGGTCGGGCACGGCCCCGAGGTTAGTGGTCGCCACCGACGGCGGGGGCGGGGACGCTCCGGCCTCGATTCGGAGTTCGGGGGGTGTGGCGATACTCTGGTGCGGTTGCCCAGACCGGCGCGGCCGCGGTGAGACCACCGTGCAGCGGTCGGATGGGCCCTCACGACTCGTTCAACATCGATCCTCAGGAGTTCACGGTGGCTGCCGTCTGCGACATCTGCGCCAAGAAGCCTGGCTTCGGCAACAACCGGCCGTGGTCGCGCAAGATCACGAAGCGTCGCTTCGACCCCAACATCCAGCGCGTCCGCGCCGTCGTCAACGGCACCCCGAAGCGGATGAACGTCTGCACCGGCTGCCTGAAGGCGGGCAAGGTCTCGCGCTGAGGCACTGACCAACGGAGCATGCCGGACCGGCCGTCACCTGCACAGGTGGCGGCCGTTTCGTTTGTTCGCTGAGCGCAGCGAGGCGAGCGGGCAAACGACACAACGGTGGTCGAGCGAGCGGCGCGACTGAGGAACGACGTCGCGACCCGCGTGTCGAGACCGCGTGAGCTACCTGTGGTCGGCGACCACAGGCAGCACCCTAGAAGTGCGTCCAGCCCGTCGGGCCGTCGTACGCCGCACCGTCCACGGTGACGCCCTCCCCTTCTGCGACCGACCCGATGACCCGGAAGCCCGCGGGCAGGGTCGCACCGGGCGGGAACGTCGCGAGCAGCGCGTGGTCGTCGCCCCCGCCGAGCACGAAGGACAGCGGGTCGGCGCCCGTGGCGGCCGCGACCGCGAGCAGCGGCTCGGGCACCTCCAGCGCCTGGGTGCGCAGGTCGATGGCGACCGCCGAGCCGCGGGCGAGGTGGCCCGCCTCGGACAGCAGCCCGTCGGAGACGTCGACCATCGCGGTCGCACCGGCCGCGGCGGCCTCCGGCCCGGCGTCGTACGGCGGCTCCGGCCGTCGGTAGGCCTCGACCAGCACCCGGGGCGAGCGGAAGCCGCGGCCGAGCACGGCCAGTCCGCCGGCGGCCCAGCCCTGGCGACCGGCCAGCGCGACCACGTCGCCGGGCGCGGCACCGCTGCGCAGCACCGGCGAGACCGTGCACGAGCCGAGGACCGTCACGGCGACGACCAGCTGGTCCCCGCGCGTGAGGTCGCCGCCGACGACGCTGGCGCCGACCGCGCGGCACTCCTCGGCGAACCCCGCGGCGAACTCCAGCGCCCAGGAGACCGGCAGGTCGGCCGGGACGGCCATGCCGACGGTCAGGCTGTGCGCGCGCCCGCCCATGGCGTTGACGTCGGAGAGGTTCTGCGCGGCAGCCCGGTGGCCCACGTCAGCGGCCGGCACCCAGTCACGGCGGAAGTGCCGCCCCTCGACGAGCAGGTCGGTGGAGACGACCACGTGGCCGTGGCGGATGCGCAGGACCGCGGCGTCGTCACCGGGGCCGACGAGCACCTGCTCGCCCTGGTCGAAGAGAGCCGTGAGGGCGTCGATCAGTGCGAACTCCCCCACGTCGGCCACCGTCGCCGCCGGGTCCAGCCCGCCCGCCGCTGCCGCCGCCGCTCCATCGTGCCGTGCGTCCACCATGGCTCCATCCCACCACCCGGGGTGCGGCGGCCGGGCACCGGCCGCAGGCCCTGGGCGGCCCCGGGCGGCTCAGGGCGACCCCGCGACCGGGGTCGGGCGACCGGGCGGCTGTCGTCGTCGTGGCCCCCGGGCGGTAGGTTGCACTCGGCGCCGCAGTGAGGTGTCCGCGGCAGCGCCGCCGCGCAACCGAACCTAGGGAGAGCACGATGGTCGTCCAGGCCTACATCCTGATCCAGACCGACGTCGGCAAGGCCGCGGAGGTCGCCACCGCCATCGCACAGATCAAGGGCGTGACCCTCGCCGAGGACGTCACCGGCCCCTACGACGTCATCGTGCGCGCCGAGGCCCGCAACGTCGACGAGCTCGGCAAGCTGGTCGTCTCGAAGGTCCAGAACCTCGACGGCATCACCCGCACCCTGACCTGCCCGGTCGTCCACATCTGAGGCACCCGCCTCATCGCTCGACGACGGTGCCCACCGACGTACGCCGCGCACGCCCCGGGTCCCGAGGGACCCGGGGCGTCGCCGTGTCCCTGTCCCTGCCGCCCCTTCTGCTCGTGGCCGCCCTCGCGGCCGGGTGCTCCGAGGACGCCGCGGAGCCGGACCCCGTCGCACGGGTCTCCCTCTCCGCCGAGGAGCAGACGGCGTGCGAGGCGTTCCTCGCCGACCTCCCGGAGGCTGCCGCCGACGCGACGCTGACCTGCGGCGCACCGGAACCGGCCACCCTGCTGGACACCTCCGAGTGCGACGAGGTCCTGGGCGTCGGCTGGTTCATCGACCCCGACGAGCTCTCGGACCCCGCTTCGTCCGTGACCGCGACCGCCATCGGCGTGCGCCCGCGCATCGCTGTCGTCTTCTCCGCCGAGCAGCGCGGGCAGTTCTCCCTGGAGGTCCTCTCCGCCCTGGCCGAGCCGGTCACCGAGCACCTGGAGCGCGTCAGCCGCTGCCAGTAGGCACTGACTGCAGGCGCGGGCAGGACCGTCGGCCGCGTGTGGGACGCTGAGCCCATGAGCACCTTGGGGAGCCCTGTCGGCGCCGGTGACAGCGCGGGCGACGACGCCGCGCTGCCGGGCCCGGTCGCGGTCATCGCGGGCGGCCTGAGCCACGAGCGCGACGTCTCCCTGGCCAGCGGCCGCAACCTCGTGCGCGAGCTGCGCGCGGTGGGGGTCGAGGCCGCGGCGTACGACTTCGACCGGCAGCTGCTGCACCAGCTCGAGCAGGACAAGGTGGTCGCGGCCGTGCCGGCGCTGCACGGTCAGTTCGGCGAGGACGGCGAGATCCAGACCCTCCTCGACCTGATCGGGATGCCGTTCGTCGGCTCCGACAGCCACGCCTGCCGGGTCGCCTTCGACAAGGGCACTGCCCGCGAGCTGCTGCGGCGCCAGGGCATCCCTGTCCCCGAGAGCGTCGGGCTCTCGGCCCAGACCTTCCGCGACATCGGTGCCAGCGCGCTGATGGAGCACGTGATGCACCGCCTCGGCGAGCGTGTGGTCGTGAAGCCGACGCGCTGCGGCAGCGCCCTGGGCGTCACCGGCGTCGACGGGATGGACGCCCTGCCCTCGGCGCTCGTGCGCTCCTACGCCTACTGCGAGGACGCCCTGATCGAGCGCTTCCACGACGGCATCGATGTCAGCGTCGTGTGCGTCGAGGACGAGCAGGGCGTGCGCGCGCTGACCCCGGTGTCGGTGCAGTACGAGAAGGGCCACGAGTTCGACTTCTCCGCCCGCTACACCGCCGAGTTCGTCGGCCTCGCGCGCCCGGACCTGCCCGAGGAGCTGATCGAGGACCTCGGCCGCACCGCCGTGCGAGCCCACGAGGTGCTCGGCCTCTCCGACGTGTCCCGCTCGGACTTCATCGTCTCCGCCGACGGCACCTACGTCGTGCTCGAGACCGCCATCACCCCGGGCACGACCGAGACCTCGGTCATGCCCTTCGCCTGCACGCTGTCCGGCACCTCGCTCGGCCAGGTCACGCTCGACCTGCTGCGGCGCACGCTGGGCTGAGGCCGTCGGGGCCCGCGGTCGTGAGGTTCAGCGGCCCCCCGCTGCACCTGACGCCGGGCCGCTGAAGCTGCATCGGCTGCCCGTGAGGTTCATCGGCGCCCCGCTGAACCTCACACGCGCGCACTCAGCGCAGCCCGACCGGCCGCTCGAGCGCGAGCTGGATCAGCTCGTCGACGAGGTCGGTGTAGGACAGGCCGCTGGCCTCCCACATCTGGGAGTACATCGAGATGGGCGTGAACCCGGGCATGGTGTTGATCTCGTTGAGCAGCACCTCGCCGTCGGGGGTGACGAAGCAGTCGACCCGCGAGAGACCCTCCGCGCCGATCGCCTCGAACGCCGCGACCGCGAGCTCGTGGACCCGCTCGGCCACGTCAGCCGGCAGGTCGGCGGGGGCGTCGGTGCGGGCGTGGGTGGCCGAGAGGTACTTCGACTCGAAGTCGTAGAAGGCCGCCTCGTCGTGGTCGACCACGATCTCGCCGGGCACCGAGGCCCGCGGGGCACCGCCGCCGCGGCCGCCGAGCACCGCGCACTCGATCTCGCGGCCCTCGATCCCCTGCTCGACCAGGACCTTGGGGTCGTGGAAACGGGCCTCCTCGATCGCGTCGGCCAGGCCCGAGACGTCGTCGACACGGGTGACACCGAGCGAGGAACCCGCGCGGGCGGGCTTCACGAACACCGGGAACGCCAGCTCGCGCGAGACCCGGTCGACCACCTCGGAGGCGCGCTGCTCCCAGTCGCGAGGCTTGACCACGACGTACGGCCCGACGGGCAGGCCGTGCCCGGCGAAGACCAGCTTCATGTAGGCCTTGTCCATGCCGACGGCGGAGGCGAGCACGCCGGCACCGACGTACCGCACCCCTGCGAGCTCCAGCAGGCCCTGGATCGTGCCGTCCTCGCCGTACGGGCCGTGGAGGAGGGGGAAGACCACGTCGACCGGGCCGGCCTCGGCGAGGCCGGCGATCTCCGTGCCGCCCTCGGTGGTCACCTCGGGCAGTGCACCCGAGGTGAGCTCGAAGCGGGCGTCGGCCGACGGCAGCACCCACTCGCCGTCACGCGTGATGCCGACCGGGAGCACGTCGTACTTCTCGCGGTCGATCGCCTTCATCACCCCGGCGGCGGTGGCCGCGGAGATGGAGTGCTCGCCGGAACGGCCGCCGAAGACCAGGGCCACGCGGACCTTGCGACCGGAGCCGGACGTGGGGGGCGTGCTGGGGTCGGTCATGGGGCGCGAGGCTACTGGAGGGTCGCTGCGACCTCGTCGAGGCGCGCGCCGCGGGAGGCCTTGATGAGGACCACGTCACCCTCGGCGACGTGCTCGGCGAGCCAGGCCACGGCGGCGGCGTTGTCGGCGAGCAGCACCGACCGCTCGCCGGCCCCCTCGTGGATGCCGCGGGCGGCCTCGCCGACGACCACCACCCGGTCCACGCCCAGCTCGGCGGCCCGAGCCCCGACGCCGCGGTGCTCGGCCTCGTGGGCGTCGCCGAGCTCGCGCATCTCCCCCAGCACCGCGATGGTGCGGGTCGAGGAGTCGTCGGCGGCGATCGACACGAGCGCCTCCAGGGCGGCGACCACCGAGTCGGGGTTGGCGTTGTAGGAGTCGTTGAGCACGACGACGCCGCGGTCGAGCTCGCGCAGCTCCATCCGCCACTGCGACAGCGTCTCGACCTGGGCCAGCGAGGTCGCGACGTCGGCCAGGTCGAGACCGGCGGCCAGGGCGGTGGCGGCCGCAGCGGCGGCGTTGAGCGCCTGGTGGGCGCCGACCAGCCGCAGGGTGACCTCGGCGGCGGCGTCGGCGGTGACGAGCCGGAAGGTCGGGCGGCCCAGCCGGTCGAGCACGAGGTCCTCGACCCGGACGTCGGCGCCGGGCACGTCGCCGAAGGAGACGACCCGTGCGCTGGTGCGGGCCGCCATCGCCGCGACCCGCTCGTCACCGGCGTTGAGCACGGCGGTGCCGTCGGCGGCGAGCGCCTCGACCAGCTCGCCCTTGGCCTCGGCGATCGCCTCGCGGGACCCAAACTCCCCCAGGTGCGCCTGTCCCACGTTGAGCACCACCGAGACGTCGGGGCGCACCAGCGCGCACAGCTCGGCGATGTGCCCGCGGCCGCGCGCACCCATCTCCAGCACCAGGAACCGGGTCCCCGGCTCCACCCGCAGGGCCGTGAGCGGCATGCCCAGCTCGTTGTTGAAGGACCCCCGGGTGGCGACGGTCGCCGCGGCCCCGCCGAGCACGGCGGCGAGCAGGTCCTTGGTGGAGGTCTTGCCCTGGGAGCCGGTCAGGGCCACCACGGTGAGGTCGCCCTCCGCGCGCACCCGCCCCACGACGTACGACGCCAGCAGCTGCAGCGCGGAGCGCACGTCCTCGACGACGACCGTCGGCAGGGGCGTGGGGCGGCTGCCGAGCACGGCCACCGCACCGGCGGCCGCGGCCTGGTCGACGTGGTCGTGGCCGTCGACCCGCTCCCCCACGAACGCGGCGAAGAGGCTGCCGGCCACCGCCTCCCGGCCGTCGATGACGACCGGGCCGTCGACGACGACCTCCCCCGCCCCGGGCTCCCCGTGGACGGTGCCACCGACCACCTCGGCGACCTGGGCCAGGCTCATCGCGATCACGCGTCCGACCCTAGGGCAGGGACCGGGAGGGGCCCGCACCTACTGTGTCGCCATGGCCGACGACCGCCCCGACGCCCGACCCGAAGCCCGAGAGGTGAGCCCCTCGACCGTGGCCGTGACGGCCGGGCGCCCGCCGCACGAGGCGGACCAGCCGCTCAACCACCCGATCACGATGGCCTCGACGTTCGTGGGCGGCGGCGAGCGGGAGTACGGCCGCAGCGGCAACCCGACGTGGGAGGCCTTCGAGGACGTCCTGGGTCAGCTCGAGGGCGGCCGCGCCCTCGCCTTCTCCTCCGGGCTCGCCGCGGTCTCCACCGTCCTCGACCTGGTGGGGCAGGGCGCCCTCGTGGTGGCCCCCGACGCGGCGTACCAGGGCAGCCTGGCGCAGATCGCCGACCTCGAGCTGCGTGGCCGCCTGGTCTCGCGCCTGGTCGACATCGCCGACACCGACGCGGTGCTCGCCGCGCTCGACGAGGACGTCGCCCTGGTCTGGGTGGAGTCCCCCACCAACCCCAACCTCGACGTCGCCGACCTCGAGCGCATCTGCGCGCGCGCCCACGAGGTCGGTGCCTACGTCGTGGTCGACAACACCTTCGCCACGCCGCTGCTCCAGCAGCCGATCGCCGCGGGCGCCGACATCGTCGTGCACTCGGCCACGAAGTACCTCTCCGGGCACTCCGACGTGCTCCTCGGAGCGCTCGTGACCGACGACGAGCAGCTCTACCCCGTGCTGCGGCAGCGCCGGGAGCTGCAGGGCTCGACCCCCGGCACCCTCGAGGCCTGGTTGGCCACGCGTGGCCTGCGCACCCTGCATCTGCGGGTCGAGCGCGCCCAGTCCAACGCGATGGAGCTCGCACGCCGCCTGGAGGAGCACCCGGCCGTGGCCCGGGTCCGCTACCCCGGCTTCGGCTGCATCGTCAGCATCGAGCTGGCCGCCGGCCCGCTCGCCGCCGACCTGCTCACCCGCAAGACCCGGCTGTGGGTCTTCGCCACCAGCCTCGGTGGCGTCGAGTCCACCCTCGAGCGCCGGCGTCGGTGGAAGGGCGAGTCCCAGCACGTCTCGGAGGCCCTGGTGCGGCTCTCGGTCGGGGTCGAGGACGTCGAGGACCTCTGGGCGGACCTGGGCGCCGCGCTGGACGGGCTCGTCGAGGTGGTCACCGATCGCGGGTAGCTCACGCGGTCTCGACACGCCCGACGCGGCTTCGTCCCTCAGCCGCGGGCTTGCTCGACCTTCGCTCGCCCACGCCGACTCCTCGTTCCTCGGAGTCGGCTGCTCGCTCAGTCGCGCTCGGACTTGGTGTCGCGGGCCAGGACGGCGTCCATCATCCCCTGCGCGGTCAGCCGGCCGGCGACGACGTCGTCGACGTACGTCGCGATCGGGGCGTCCACGCCGGACTTCTCGGCCAGCGCCCGGAGCGAGGAGCAGGACTTCGCGCCCTCCGCGACCTGCCGGGTGCTGGCGTAGATCTCCTCAGTGGTCATGCCCTGTCCGAGCTTCTCGCCGAAGGTGCGGTTGCGCGAGAGCGGCGAGGAGCAGGTCGCCACGAGGTCGCCGAGACCCGCGAGACCCATGAGGGTGAGCGGGTCCGCGCCGAGCTTCATGGCCAGCCGCGCGGTCTCGGCCAGGCCGCGGGTGATGATGGAGGCGGTGGTGTTGTCGCCGAAGCCGAGCCCGACGGCCATGCCGACGGCCAGGCCCACGACGTTCTTGTAGGCGCCGCCCAGCTCGCAGCCGAGCACGTCGACGGAGGTGTAGGGACGGAACGCCGGGCTGTGGACCCGCTGCTGCAGCCGGGTGGCGACGTCTCCGTCGGCGCAGGCGACCACGGCGGCGGCCGGCTCCCGGCGCGCGATCTCCTTGGCCAGGTTGGGTCCGCTGACCACGGCGATCCGCTCGGGGCCGGCCCCGGTCTCCTGCGCGATGACCTCGCTCATGCGGCACAGGGTCGAGAGCTCGACGCCCTTCATGAGCGAGACCATGACCGCATCGGGGGCGACGTGCGGCGCCCACTCGCGGAGGTTCTCGCGGAAGGACTGCGAGGGCGTGGCCCACACGACGACGTCGGCGCCGTCGAGGGCGGCCTTCACGTCGTGGGTGGCCGAGAGGTTGGGCGGCAGCTCGATGCCGGGGAGGTACTCGGCGTTCTCCCGGGTCGTGTTGATCGCCTCGGCCACCTCGTCACGACGGGCCCAGATGGTCACGTCGTTGCCGGCGTCGGCCAGGACGATCGAGAACGCCGTCCCCCACGACCCCGCGCCGAAGACCGCGACCTTCCCCCACTGCTCGCTCACGCGTTCTCCCTCCGGTTCCTCGTGCCCTGCTGTGCGTCCTGCTCCTGGGCGTCCCGCCCCTGGGCGTCCTTCTCCTGCGCGGCAAGCGCCTCCTGCTCGAGCGCCCGCGTGCCCCGGCCGTACTTGCCGTAGGGGTCCCCGAGCACCCGCATGTCGTAGCGCTCCGCGGGGGCCCGTTCGCCGCGGACCTCCTCCAGCTGCGCCGTGATCGCGGCGAGGATGCGGTCGGCGGCCTCGTGCACGACGTCCGGGGTCAGCTCACGGGTGCGCAGGTCCTGCAGGTCCACCGGCTCCCCCACCGACATCGTGATGCGCGTGCGCGGCAGCAGGTGGAGCTTCTTGGAGTACGGCGGCAGCAGTCGCTGCGCACCCCACTGGCCCACGGGCAGGACCGGGCAGCCGGTCTCCAGCGCGATCCGCGCGGCGCCGCTCTTGCCGGTCATGGGCCAGCCGTCGGGATCGCGGGTGATCGAGCCCTCGGGGTAGACCACGACGCACTCGCCCCGGCGCACCGCCTCGACGGCAGCGGCGTACGCCACCGCGCCCTTGCCCTCGCGCTCGACCGGGATCTGGCCCAGGGCGTGCATGAAGCGGCCCAGCACCGGGTTGCGGAACAGGCCCGACTTCGCGAGGTAGCGCGGCAACCGGCCGTGGTCGTAGACGATGTGAGCGGCCGTGAGCGGGTCCGCGTGGGAGATGTGGTTGAGCGCCAGGACGAAGCCGCCGGAGGCGGGGATCCGCTCCCCGTGGCGCCAGTCGCGGGTGGTGGTGGCGAGCAGCGTGGGCTTGATGATGCCCACCGCGACGGAGAAGGCCCACCCCCGTCGCTCCTGCAGCTTCCGCACGCTCACCCGCGCAGGTTACTCGTCCCGCGACCGACGTCACGTCAGGCGTGGGTCGGGTCGCGCGCCGCCCGTCGTGCAGCAGTCGAGCGACGGGCACCAGCGGGTCGGGCCCGGACGGCCTGCGAGGATGGCGGCGATGTCCGAGCCCCTGTCCGCGGCAGCCTCCGGGACCGTGCCCGACCCGAGCACCGCGCCGCCGTCGTACGTCGTCGTGCTGCCGGTGAAGCCGCCGCAGCGCGGCAAGTCCCGGCTGGTCGGGGTGCCCGACGAGGCCCGGGTCGACCTGGCCGCGGCCTTCGCGCTCGACACCGTGACGGCCTGCCTGGCCACCCCGCGCGTCGAGGCGGTGCTGGTGGCCACCGACGACGCGCGCTTCTCCTCCGCCCTCAGGGCGATCGGTGCGCCCGCCATCCCCGACGGCACCGGGGGCGACCTCAACGGCACCCTGCGCGAGACCGCGGCCGAGGCCCGGCGCCGCTGGCCGCACCTGCGGCCGGTGACCGTCTGCGCGGACCTCCCCTGCCTCCGGCCGGACGACCTCGAGGCGGCGCTGCTCGAGGTCGAGGAGCACGGCGGCGGACCGGCCTTCGTGGCCGACGCCGCAGGCTTCGGCACGAGCTGCTACCTCGCCCCGCACGAGCGCTTCGACCCCCGCTTCGGGGGCGCCTCGCGACAGGCACACCTCGACGCCGGGGCGGTCGAGCTCTCCGGCGTCCTGACGACGCTGCGCCGCGACGTCGACGACCTCGTGGACCTGCGGGCCGCGGCGGAGATCGGTGTCGGGCCGCACACACGGCAGGTGCTGGACGCGCTCGCGCTCTTCTGACCTCGCACCGGCACCGTCGCACCCGCGGCCCCGGACGCGACCGGGCCCGCCCGCACGAGGTGCGGACGGGCCCGGTCGCGTTGGTGGAGCGGAGCGCAGCGGGTGTCAGGAGCTGGAGGCTGCCTTCTTGGCCGGAGCCTTCTTGGCCGGCGCCTTCTTGGCGGCGGCCTTGGCCGGTGCCTTCTTCGCAGGAGCCTTCTTGGCCGTGGTCGACTTCGAGGCCGTCGACTTCGAGGCGCTCGAGCTCGCCGCGGTGCTGGCCTTCTTGGCAGGTGCCTTCTTGGCCGGCGCCTTCTTGGCGGGAGCCTTCTTGGCAGCGGTCTTGGCCGGAGCAGCCTTCTTCGCGGGGGTGGCCTTCTTCGCCGGAGCAGCCTTCTTCGCGGGGGCGGCCTTCTTGGCGGGCGCCTTCTTGGCCGGGGCGGCCTTCTTCACCGCGCCCGCGGCCTTGGCGGCCGGGGCTGCCGCAGCGCTGGCGGCCTTGGAGGCGTTGGCAGCAGCGACCTTCGGGAGCTTCTTCGCACCCGAGATGATGTTCTTGAGGTCCTGGCCGGGGGTGAACTTCGGGACGGCCGTCTTCTTGGCCTTCATCCGCTCACCGGTGCGCGGGTTGCGCACCCAGCGCGCGTCACGCACGCGCTTCTCGAACGAGCCGAAGCCGGTGATGGCCACCTTCTCGCCCTTGGCCACCTCGCGGGTGATCGTGTCGAGGACGGACTCGAGCGCGTGTGCGGCTGCCTTCTTGTTCCCCTCGAAGCGCGTGGACAGCGCGTCGATGAGCTGGGTCTTGTTCACAGGATTTCCCTTCGTGCAAACCTGGAGAGCGCCGAGCACGCGCCCGACTTCCTTGCACGCTAGGGATTCGTGGCCCCGCTCACAATCACCAACGCCGCATCACTTCGGCATTTCCTCACAGCGTGAGGAGTGCGACCTCGTCAGAGGGTGACGGGCTTGAAGCTCGGACGGGTCGCCTCGAAGGCCGCGATGTCGTCCTCGTGACCCAGCGTGATGCCGATGTCGTCGAGGCCGTTGAGCAGGCGGTAGCGCGTGTAGTCGTCGATCTGGAAGGGCGCGACCAGGTCGCCGCAGGTGACGGTGCGCGCCTCGAGGTCGACGGTGATCTGCGTGGTGGGGTCGGCCTCGACGGCGTCCCACAGCTGCTCGATGACGTCCTGCTCCACCGGCACCGACAGCAGCCCGGCCTTGCCGGAGTTGCCACGGAAGATGTCGGCGAACCGGCTCGAGAGCACGACCTTGAAGCCGTAGTCCATCAGCGCCCAGACAGCGTGCTCGCGCGAGGAGCCGGTGCCGAAGTCGGGGCCGGCCACGAGGATCGAGACCCCGGCGTACTCCGGCTTGTTGGCCACGAACTCCGGGTCGTTGCGCCACGCGGCGAAGAGCCCGTCCTCGAAGCCCGTGCGGGTCACGCGCTTGAGGTAGACCGCCGGGATGATCTGGTCGGTGTCGACGTTGCTGCGGCGCAGCGGCAGGGCCGTGCCGGTGTGGGAGGTGAACTTCTCCATGACGCGTGTTCCTCTCAGACCAAGTCGGCGGGCGAGGCGAGCGTGCCCTTGACGGCGGTGGCGGCGGCGACGGGGACCGAGACCAGGTGCGTGCGACCGCCCTTGCCCTGACGGCCCTCGAAGTTGCGGTTCGACGTCGAGGCCGAGCGCTCCTGCGGGTCGAGCGTGTCGGGGTTCATGCCCAGGCACATCGAGCAGCCCGCGCCACGCCACTCGGCGCCGGCCTCGATGAAGACCTTGTCCAGCCCCTCCTCCATCGCCTGCAGGCGCACCCGCACGGAGCCGGGGACGACGAGCAGGCGCGTGCCCTCGGCGACCTTGTGGCCCTTGATGATCTCGGCGGCCAGGCGCAGGTCCTCGATCCGGCCGTTGGTGCAGGAGCCGACGAAGACCGTGTCGACCTTGACCGAGCGCAGCGGCTGGCCGGCCTCGAGACCCATGTACTCCAGTGCCTTCTCGGCGGCGATGCGGTCCTGCTCGTCCTCGAAGTCCGAGGGGGTCGGGACGTTGGCGCCCAGCGGGGCACCCTGGCCTGGGTTGGTGCCCCAGGTGACGAAGGGCGTCACGTCGGCGGCGTCGATCACGATCTCCTTGTCGAAGGTCGCGTCGGCATCGGTGACGAGGGTCTTCCAGTGGGCCACGGCGGCGTCCCACTCGGCGCCCTTCGGCGCCTCCGGCTTGCCCTCGATGTAGTCGAAGGTCGTCTGGTCGGGCGCGATGAGCCCGGCCTTGGCGCCCCACTCGATCGACATGTTGCAGACCGTCATCCGGCTCTCCATCGAGAGCGCCTCGATGGCCTCGCCGCGGTACTCCACGATGTAGCCCTGGCCACCGCCGGTGCCGGTCTGGGTGATGAGGTAGAGGATCAGGTCCTTGGCGGTCACGCCCTCGGACAGCGTGCCGTTGACGGTCACCGCCATGGTCTTGGGCTTGGCCTGCATCAGCGTCTGCGTGGCGAGGACGTGCTCGACCTCGGAGGTGCCGATGCCGAAGGCGATCGCGCCGAAGGCGCCGTGGGTGGAGGTGTGGCTGTCGCCGCACACGATCGTCATGCCGGGCTGGGTCAGGCCCAGCTGCGGGCCGACGACGTGGACGATGCCCTGGTCGAGGTCGCCGAGCGGGTGCAGGCGCACGCCGAACTCGGCGGCGTTCTTGCGCAGCGTCTCGACCTGCGTGCGGGAGACGGGGTCGGCGATCGGCTTGTCCCAGTCGACCGTGGGGACGTTGTGGTCCTCGGTGGCCAGCGTCAGGTCGGGGCGGCGGACCCGACGGCCGGCGAGCCGCAGGCCGTCGAAGGCCTGCGGAGAGGTGACCTCGTGGATGAGGTGGAGGTCGATGTAGAGGAGGTCCGGCTCCCCGGGGGTGGACCGGACGACGTGCTCGTCCCAGACCTTCTCGGAAAGGGTCCTGCCCATGACGCACTCCTTCGTGACGACCTCTGACTTCATGGAGGAGCGTACGCCGCCGATCCCATGTCGTGAGACGCGGATCCCGACATGCGAGACGGGAGAGCTCGGGTCGGGTGGACCGCGCAACCTCGGACACCTCTCGGTGAGGCACACGTCACACCGCGTCACACTTTCCTTGTCATCCCATGATCCGAGACTGCAGTATTGCCATATGGACACCAGTGGAGTCGGAGTGCTCGACAAGGCCGCCATCGTGCTCACCGCGCTGGAGTCGGGCCCCGCGACCCTCGCCGGGCTCGTCAGCGCGACCGGCCTGGCCCGCCCCACGGCCCACCGGCTCGCGGTCGCACTGGAGCACCACCGCCTCGTGGCCCGCGACATGCAGGGCCGCTTCGTCCTCGGCCCCCGGCTGGCCGAGCTCTCCGCCGCCGCCGGCGAGGACCGCCTCCTCGCCACCGCCGGCCCCGTGCTGGCACGCCTGCGCGACATCACCGGCGAGTCCGCTCAGCTGTGGCGCCGCCAGGGCGACCACCGCGTCTGCGTGGCCGCGGCCGAGCGCCCCTCCGGCCTGCGCGACACCATCCCCGTCGGCACCCAGCTGACCATGCGCGCGGGCTCGGCCGCCCAGGTGCTGCTGGCGTGGGAGGATCCCGAGCGCATGCACCGCGGCCTGCAGAACGCCGCCTTCTCCGCGGCCGCCCTCTCCGGCATCCGTCGCCGCGGCTGGGCCCAGTCCGTCGGTGAGCGCGAGCAGGGCGTGGCCTCGGTGTCCGCCCCCGTCCGCTCCCCCAGCGGCAAGATCATCGCCGCGGTCTCCGTCTCCGGCCCGCTCGAGCGGCTCTCCCGCCAGCCCGGACGCATGCACGCCCCCGCCGTCATGGCCGCCGCCGAGCGGCTCTCGGAGTCGCTGCGGCGGGCTGCTGCCGAGGGTCAGCCGGCGTAGCTCGGCCTCGGTGAGCAGGTCACCCGGTCTCGACACGCTCCGTCACGGCCTCGCAGGCTCGGGCGTGGTCGCGGGAGAGACCACCGACGATCACGCCCGCTGGGGCGTGCGTGATCACCACAGCGCGTCGGTGCGCTCCAGGTCCAGCAGCACCTGCTTGCGCTCCAGCCCCCCGGCGTACCCCGTGAGCGTGCCGTCGGCGCCGATCACGCGGTGGCACGGGATGACGATCGGGATCGGGTTGCGGCCGTTGGCCAGCCCGACGGCCCGGGACGCGGCGTTGGTCATGCCGAGACGGTGCGCGATCGCGCCGTACGTCGCGGTCTCGCCGTAGCCGATCGTGCGCAGCTGGGCCCACACCCGCTGCTGGAAGTCGCTGCCCTCGGGGGCGAGGGGCAGGTCGAAGTCGGTGAGGTCGCCGGCGAAGTACGCCGCCAGCTGGCGGGCGACCTCAACCAGGACCGGGTGGTCGTCCTGGCGGACGCCGCGGGGGCGGCCGTCACCGTCGCGGTGCGGCTCGAACTCGATCGCGGTCAGCGACCCGCCCCGCTCGACGAGTCGCAGGCTGCCCACGGGGCTGTCGGTCTCGGTCCACATGGTCAGTCCTCCGGGACGGCTGGGGTCGGGTCGGGCTCGGCGCGCGCGGGGGCCGGTGCGCCCGCAGGGGTGGGCGGCATGAGCGTCTGCCACAGGTGGAGCAGGGCGTAGGAGCGCCACGGGCGCCAGGCATCGGCGCGAGCGACCTCGGCGGCCGGGTCGCGGCCCAGACGGGTCAGGGCGATCCGCACGCCGACGTCGGTGGGCAGGAAGACGTCGGGGTGGGCGAGCGCACGCATCGCGACGTAGTCGGCGGTCCAGGGCCCGATGCCGCGCAGGGCCAGCATCCGCTCGCGGACCGCGTCGCGCTCGGGGCCGCGGTCCAGCGACACCTCTCCCCCGGCCAGGGCCGCCGCGAGCCCCACCAGTGCGCGGCCCCGCGCCCGGGGCATCGGGAGGGTCTCGGGATCGACCGCGGCCAGCACGTCGGTGCGGGGGAAGAGGTGCGTGAGACCGGGTACGCCGGTGTCGATCCGCACACCGTGGGCCGCGACGATGCGACCGGTGACGGTGCGGGCGCCGGACACCGAGACCTGCTGACCGATCACGGTGCGGATCGCGGTCTCCTCGCCGTCGACCTGTCCCGGCACCCGCAGGCCCGGGTGGCGGGCCACGAGCGGGCCGAGCACCGGGTCGGGGCCGAGGTGCTCGGCGACGGCCAGCGGGTCGCAGTCGGCGTCGAGCAACCGACGGGTCCGCTCCACCGCGGCGGTGGTGTCGCGCAGGTCGGTGAGGGTGAAGGTGGCCAGGACCTGGGTGGTCCCGCCGACCGGGTGCGAGTCGTGCTCCCGCGGGTCGGGCGGGTCGGCCAGCGTCAGGTGCAGCACACCCGGTCCGTGCGGCAGGTCGAGGGTGCGGGCGTACCACCCGGGGCCGGCGGTCTCCACGCCCGGGACCAGGTGGTAGGCCAGGAAGTCCAGCAGCGCCGAAGCGGCGAAGGGGGTGCGGACCGGCAGCCGGAGGGTCAGGGTGCCCTCGGGCCCGGACTCGGGTGCGCCCCGGGACGTGCGGTGCCGCAGCTCCGTGGGGCTGGCGTCGTACACCTCGCGGACGGTGTCGTTGAACTGCCGCACGCTGGCGAACCCGGCCGCGAACGCGATGTCGGCGAAGCCCAGGTCGGTGGTCTCGATGAGCACCCGGGCTGTCTGGGCCCGGCGTGCGCGGGCCAGGGCGAGCGGTCCGGCGCCGAGCTCGGCGACCAGGACGCGGCCGAGGTGGCGGGGGGTGTACCCGACCCGGCGGGCCAGCCCCTCGACGCCCTCGCGGTCCACGACCCCGTCGGCGATCAGCCGCACGGCGCGGCCGGCCACGCCGGCACGCAGGTCCCACTCGGGGCTCCCGGGCGTGGCGTCGGGCAGGCAGCGCTTGCAGGCGCGGTAGCCGGCGGCCTGGGCGGACGCGGCGGTCGGGTGGAAGGTGACGTTGCCGGCGGCGGGCGTGCGGGCGGGGCACGAGGGCCGGCAGTAGATGCCGGTCGTGCGGACGGCGGTCCAGAACACCCCGTCGAACCGGCGGTCCCGGGAGCGGACCGCGGCGTAGCAGGGCCCCGGGTCCAACCGCGTCGTGGCGATCGGCACCGAGGCCCGCGCACGGCCGGCTGGGGAGGAGGTCACGGGTCCATCATGGCGGCCGCGGCCAGCCGGGTCGCGCGGGAATCGGACACGGCGGTCCGCGGGTCCCGCCGTTCCCCCGGGCCACCCGCCCGACGTCGTACGCCGTCGACGCGCGGATCTTGACCCACCGGCTTCCGCGGGGATGCGGACGGCGGGCCCTTCCGGGGTGGAGGATGCGGCTGTGCCCGACCACCTCCGCGCCGACCGGACCCACCGCCGCACCGTCGTGCGCGTGGTCCTGGTGACCCAGCTCGTCCTCGCCGTGCTCACGGCCGGTGGCGTGACGCTGGCCTACCGACAGCTCGACGGGGGCATCAGGTCCGAGGACGTCACGCGGATGCTGACCGACCGCCCGGAGAAGGAGGAGGTCGAGGGGCCGATGGAGCCGCTCAACATCCTCGTCATGGGCACCGACGACCGCTCCTGCGAGGGCTGCGCCATCGACGGCGAGGCAGGCGGCGGAGGGTCGGACACCACCCTGCTCCTGCACGTCTCGGCCGACCGCCAGGAGGCCTACGGCATCTCCCTGCCCCGTGACGCGCTCGTGACGCGGCCCGACTGCATCGGCGAGGACGGGGAGACGATCCCCGGCGGCGAGCTGGAGATGTTCAACACCGCCTTCGCGCTCGGCGGTCCGGCCTGCACGATCCAGACGATGGAGCAGCTGACCGGGGTGCTCATCGACCACTACGTCACCGTCGACTTCAACGGCTTCGTCGACATGGTCGACGCCGTCGGCGGCGTGGAGGTCTGCATCCCCAAGGATGTCAACGACCCCGTCCGCAACATCTTCTTCGAGGCCGGCACCCAGACCCTCGAGGGCCGCCAGGCGCTCAATTACGTGCGCGAGCGCTACGTGCTCTCGGCCAACTCCGACATCGGGCGGATGAAGCGCCAGCAGGCCTTCATCGCCTCGATGGTCAACAAGGTCGTCTCCGCCGGGACGCTCACGCGTCCCGACCGTGTGTACCGGTTCCTCTCGGCTGCCACCCGCTCGATCACCGTCGACGAGGAGCTCGGCTCGATCCCCGACCTCGTGGACCTGGCCCTGCAGTTCCGCAGCACCGGCCTGGGTGACATCGAGTTCGTCACCGTGCCCAACGAGGCCTACGAGCCCGACCCCAACCGCCTGGTCTGGTCCGACAAGGCCGCCAAGCTGTGGAAGCGCGTGGCCAAGGACAAGGGGCTGCCCCGCAAGCTCGACCGCGGCTCGATCAGCGCCAAGGACCCGGTCGGTACGTCGTCGGCCGACCCGACCCCCACCGACACCGCCTCCCCCACGACCGACCCCGAGCAGGCCGCCGAGGAGCAGGAGGAGGCCGCCGAGGCGCTGGCCAACGGCCTCTGCGCCTGACCCCTCCCCGCCGAGCCGGCGCGTTCCTCCGCGAAGACCTGCCCGCTCGGCCCCGACACCAGGCACGCCGAACGGGCAGGACTTCGCACGAGTCCTGCCCGTTCGGCGATGAGGAGTGGGGCCCCGGAGTGGCCGGGCCGGACGCACCGGCCACCCCGGGGAGTCGGGGGGGCCCGCTCAGCTGCGGGGCGCGCTCAGGGGAGCGGGAGGTCCGGCAGGCCCGGGACCTCGGGGAGGCCCGGGATGCCGGGGAGACCGGGGATCAGCCCACCGTCGTCGCCACCGTCGGGGTTGTCCGAGGGCACCGCCTCGCCGTCGCGCGTGAAGGTGCCGCCGTCGTTGTAGACGCTGGCGCCCTCGGGGGCGGTGTTGCCCCGGATCGTGACGTCGGTGACGGTGAGGGTGCCGGTGGCCGAGTTCCACAGACCGCCGCCCTGGGCGGCGGCGTCGTTGCCGCGCACCGTGCCGCCGTCGTACGTCACCTGGGCCTCGGCCGTGAGGTGCAGGCCACCGCCGTTGCCGGGGGCGTCGCCGGTGCGGTTGCGCAGCAAGTCGACGTCGACCAGGGTCAGGGTGCCGAGGTTGGTCTCGATCGCACCGCCGGCACGGGTGGCGGTGTTCTCGGTGAACACCGAGTCGCGGACGGTGACGGTGCCCTGGTCGTTGAGCAGGCCTCCGCCGGAGCCGGCGGCGCCGGGGGCCTTGTTGCCGGTGGCGCTGACGCCACGCACGGTCATCCGGCCGCCGTCGTTGAACAGCGCGCCGCCGCCGTTGGTGGCCTCCGCGCCCGAGCCGACGTTGCGGTTCAGCACGGTGCCGGTCACGGTCATCTCGCCCGTGGCGGAGTTCCAGAGGCCGCCACCCTCGGCCGAGGCCCGGTTGCCGATGACCCGGCTGTCCTCGACGCGGACGGTGCCGGCGCCGGTGAGGTGCAGCCCACCGCCGTTGCCGGGCGCAGCGCCGGTGCGGTTGCCCTTGAGGAGGGTGTCGTCCACGCGGGTGGTGCCCTCGTTGGCCTCGATGCCGCCACCGGCGCGCTCAGCACGGTTCCCCCGGATCCTCGAGTCGACCACGACCAGCGTGCCGCGGTCGTTCATGATCGCGCCGCCGCTGGCGCCCTCGCCCTGGGCGCTGTTGCCGACCAGGCGCGCGTCCACGACCCGCACGGTCGCCTCGGTGCCGCGGATGGCGCCACCGGACTCCCCCTCGGGTGCGCGGCCGCCGCGGAGCGTGACGTCCTCGACCCGCAGCGTGGTGCCGGGGCGGACGTCGAGGATGCGGTCGCGCGAGGTGGCGCGCAGGGTGTGGCCGTTGCCGTCGAGCACGAGGTCGTCGCTGACTACCAGCTGGCGGCGCAGGTCGATGCTGTCGCCCAGGCGGATCACGTCCTGGCCGTCGGCGCGGTTGGCGCGGGCCACGGCCGAGCGCAGCTCGGCCTCGGTGTCCACGGTCGTGGTGGCTGCGGTGGCCGGGGACACGGCCGCCAGCGAGAGCAGGCCGGGGCCGGCCAGCACGGCGGCCAGGGCGGCCAGGGAGGTACGTCGCAGGGAGGTCATGCGCGTGGTTCGTAGCCGCTCCCCATCCGGTCGGGTGGGAGGGCTGGCGGACGGCGTGCTGCCGTGCTGAGTCCGACGCGGCTCGGCCCCCGGAGACGCAGCAGAGCCCGGTCCTGGTGGACCGGGCTCTGCTGTTCAGTGAGTACCCCGTACGGGATTCGAACCCGTGCTTCCGGCGTGAGAGGCCAGCGTCCTGGGCCGCTAGACGAACGGGGCATGTGTCTTCACTTGTGGTCCGGAGCGGTGTCTCCACCGCCCCGAGCGACCTCCGGAACTCTAGCCTCAGGGCTTCGTCCCGGCCAAATCGACTCCCCTCGAAAGGGGAGTCCGACCTGGTCGGTCACTTGCTGGGGTACTAGGACTCGAACCTAGAACAACTGAACCAGAATCAGCCGTGTTGCCAATTACACCATACCCCAAGGGGGTACCTCCGCAGCCGCTTCCGCGGCCCCGAGGACCGAGCGAGACCTTACACGCGGGGGTCCGGGCCGACCAATTCGGGCCCGGGCCCGGGCCCGTGTCCGTACGGCGGTCCCGGCGGTCCCTGCCAGCCCCGGCCCGGCCCGGGAGGCGGTCCCTGCGGAGGCTGCTGCCGGCCGAGCGGGAGCGGGTGCCCGAGGACGGCGATCCCGCGCCGCCGCGCGACCCACAGCACCACGCCGAGGTAGACCAGGCTCTGCGTGAGCGTGACCGGCAGGCTCCACCAGCTGCCGCCGGTCGGGTCCAGCGCCGACGCCATGTCACCGAAGGCCAGCGTCAGGCCGAACGCGAGCAGGTTGTTGAGGACGTGCATGGCGATGGCGGCCTCGAGACCCCCGGTCGCGACGACCAGGAAGCCCGCGACCAGGCCGAAGGCCAGCCGGTCGACGAAGACCGGCGGGTCCTGGGCGCCGTGCGCCAGGGCGAAGAGCACCGCGGGCACGACCACGACCACGATGCGTGAGGCGAGGACGGTGCCGACCGCCTGGGTGAGGTAGCCGCGGAAGGCGTACTCCTCCCCCGCCGCCTGCAGCGGCGTCAGCACGAGCACGACCAGCAGGAAGTCGCGGGTGGTGCTCGTCCACTCGTTGAGGCCGCCGCCGAGCTCCGCGCCTGCCTCCGCGGGCACGAGCGCGGACACGACCAGCGTCGCCACGAGCGCGACGACCGACAGTCCCAGGCAGGTGAGCAGCCAGCCCCACCGCAGCCGGCGCACCACCGAGGAGGCCCAGCCGGGGTGCAGGCCGTGGACCAGCCAGACCGTCAGCAGCACCGCGGGGATGGCCGAGGCCCAGCCGATGTTGACCAGCGCCAGGAAGGAGGGGGTGATCTCTGACTGGCCGGAGAGCCGGTCGAGGGCCTCGTCCATCGAGAGCCCGCCGAGGACCAGCCCCGCGGCGAGGACCACGGCCGCGACGGTCTGGGCGACCAGGAAGATGACGCCGACCATGACGATGCCCAGCAGCGCCCACCACCGCGAGGGGCGGCCGGCCGTGAGCAGCAGGTGGAACGGCAGGCCGGCCGGCGTGCCGGGGCCCGCGGGCTCGGCGGGACCGACCGGCGTCTGCTGCGGAGCGCTCACGACGAACCTCAGAGGGCGGAGGCCAGGCGCGCCAGCGAGCGCTCGCGGCCCAGCAGCTCCATCGACTCGAAGAGCGGCGGGCTCACCCGGCGCCCGGTGATCGCGACCCGCACCGGGCCGAACGCGACGCGGGGCTTGAGGCCCAGCTCCTCGACGAGCGTGGTCTGCAGTGCCTCCTGGATGGCGGCGGTCGACCAGGTGCCGAGTGCCGCGACGGCGTCGTGCGCGGCCTGCACCACACGACGACCCTCCTCGTCGAGCAGCTTCTCGACGTCGGCCTCGTCGCGGGTGAACTCCTCCTCGGTCACGAAGAGGAAGCCCAGCATCTGCGGGACCTCGGCGAGCTTGTTGACCCGCTCGGCCACCAGCGGCATCGCGAGCTCGAGCAGCTGGGCGTCGGCGTCGCGCACCGGGTCGCCGACCACGCCGGCGGCCTTGAGGAACGGCAGCGCCCGGTGCTGGATCTCCTCGACGGGGAGCCGGCGCATGTGGGCGGTGTTGATCGCCTCGGCCTTCTTCAGGTCGAAGCGCGCCGGGTTGGCGTTGACGTCCTTGATGTCGAAGGCCTCGACCATCTCCTCGAGGTCGAAGACGTCCCGGTCGGCGGCGATCGACCAGCCGAGCAGCGCGACGTAGTTGAGCAGGCCCTCGGGGAGGAAGCCCTGGTCGCGGTAGGCGAGCGCGTGCGCCTGCGGGTCGCGCTTGGAGAGCTTCTTATTGCCCTCGCCCATGACGTAGGGCAGGTGGCCGTAGAGCGGGGTGACGTCGGCGACGCCGATCTCCTTCATCGCGTCGAAGAGCGCGATCTGCCGCGGCGTCGAGGAGAGCAGGTCCTCCCCGCGCAGCACGTGGGTGATCTTCATGGTGGCGTCGTCGACCGGCGCGGTGAGGGTGTAGAGCGGGTCACCGTTGGCGCGGCACAGCGCGAAGTCGGGGACGAACTCGGTCTCGAAGGTGACCTCGCCGCGGACCAGGTCGTCCCAGGAGATCGAGCCCTCCGGCATCCGGAACCGGACCAGCGGCTCGCGGCCCTCGGCACGGAAGGCCTCGACCTGGTCACTGCTGAGGTCGCGGCAGAAGCCGTCGTACCCCATCACCTTGGAGCCGGACTCCTTGCGGCGTGCCTCCACCTCGTCATTGCGGCAGTAGCAGTCGTAGGTGTACGACGAGGCGCGCAGCTTCTCGAGCACCTCCCGGTAGAGGTCGCTGCGCTCGGACTGGCGGTAGGGACCGTAGGGGCCGCCGACCTCGACGCCCTCGTCCCAGTCCAGGCCCAGCCAGCGGAAGAGCTCGAGGATCGCGGTGTAGGACTCCTCGGTGGAGCGCTCCTTGTCGGTGTCCTCCACCCGCAGGACGAAGGTGCCGCCCTGGCCGGTGAGCTGGGCGTGCTTGGCGAAGGCGTAGTTGAACAGCGCCGTGCGGACCAGGCCGACGTGCGGGGAGCCGGTCGGGCTCGGGGCCATCCGCACGCGGACGGGCGCGGAGGGGGTGCTGTGCTCGGTCATGGGGGCTTCATCGCTCCTTGATCGTGTTGGTCAGCGCGCCGAGGCCGTCGATCGCGACCTCGACCTCGTCGCCGACCTGCATGGGGCCCACGCCTGCCGGGGTGCCGGTGAGGATCACGTCGCCGGGCAGCAGGGTCATGACGCTGCTGACGTGGGCGATGAGGCTGGGGATGTCGAAGACCATGTCGGCGGTCGAGCCGTCCTGCACGACGTCGCCGTTGAGGAAGGTCCGCAGCCGGACGCCGTCGGCGAAGGTCTGCGGGTCCAGGTCGGTCTCGATCCAGGGACCGAGCGGGCAGAAGGAGTCGAAGCCCTTCGCCCGGGTCCACTGGTCGTCGCTGCGCTGGAGGTCGCGGGCGGTGACGTCGTTGCCGATGGTGTAGCCGTGGATGACGTCGGTGGCCTTCTCGGCCGGGACGTCGCGGCAGATCCGGCCGATGACCACGGCCAGCTCGCCCTCGTAGTGCAGGTCGCTGGTCTGCGGCGGGTAGAAGACCGGGTCGCCCGGGCCGACGACGGAGGTGTTGGGCTTGAGGAAGAACAGCGGCTCGGCGGGTACGTCGTTGCCGAGCTCCTTGGCGTGGTCGGCGTAGTTGCGACCGATCCCGACCACCTTGCTGCGCGGCAGCACCGGCGCCAGCAGCCGGACGTCCTCCAGCCGGTGCTGCTGCTCGAGGAGCTTGAGCCCGACGTACATCGGGTCCCCGGCCAGCGCGACGACGACGGCGTCCTCGCTGAGCTGGCCGTGCTCGTCGAGGTCGCCGGTCACGACGCCGTACTGGGGGTCCTCGCCCGTGGTGAATCTCGCGATGCGCACCGCTCGAGCCTAACCACCGGTCCGGGACCTGCCGTCGGCCCCTAGTCGCCCAGGACCTCGCGCAGGTGGTCGTTGGCGAAGCGGCGCTCCGGGTCGAGCTCGTCGCGCACGGCCAGCCAGTCGGTGAAGCGCGGGCACTGCTCGGCGAAGTACGCCGCCGTCAGCGTGTGCCGCTTGCCCCAGTGCGGCCGCCCCTCGTGGGCGGTGAAGAGGTCCTGCGCGGCGGCGAAGTACGCCGTGGGGTCCTGGCGGTGGTAGGCGTGGACGGCGACGTAGCAGCTGTCGCGGCCGTGGGCGGTGGAGAGCCACACGTCGTCGGCCGCGGCGAAGCGCACCTCGATGGGGAACGACACCCGGTGCTCGCCGGAGGCGAAGAGCCGCTGGAGGCCGGCGATGACGTCGGGCAGCGCCTCGCGCGGCATCGCGAACTCCGACTCCTGGAAGCGCACGCGGCGCGGGGAGACGAAGACGTCGTGGGAGGGCGCGGTGTACTCCCGGGCCGAGAGCACCGAGCCGGAGAGCGCGTTGATCCGCGGGACCAGCGCCGGCGCGGCATGCGCGACCCGGTTGAGCGCCTCGAAGGCGCCGTTGCTGAGCACCTCGTCCTCGACGAGGTGCCGCAGCCGGCCCAGCGGCGCGGCGGGAGTGCCGTCGGGGACCCGGTTGTTGCGCTTGAGCAGCGCCTTCTCGGTGTGGGGGAACCAGTAGAACTCGACGTGGTCGTTGCGCGCGACCAGCTCGGGCAGCCGGTGGAGCACCTCCGGGAGCGCCATCGGCTCCTCGCGGGCGTGGAGCAGGAAGGCCGGCACGCACTGCAGCGTGACCTCGGCGAGGATGCCCAGCGCGCCGAGGGAGAGCTGGGCCGCGCCCAGCCACGGGTGGTCCTCGCCGATCTCCAGGACCTCGCCCGCGGCGGTGACGAGCTGGACGCCGACCACGGCCGCGGCGATGCCCGGCAGCCGCGCGCCGGTGCCGTGGGTGCCGGTGCCGACCGCGCCCGCGACGGCCTGCGGGTCGACGTCACCGAGGTTGGGCAGCGCCAGGCCGAGCGCGGCGAGCTCGCGGTTGAGCACGTGCAGGGAGATGCCGGCCTGCACGCGCACCCGGCTGGTTGCCGGATCGTGGTGCAGGACGCGGGTCATCCGGTCCAGCCGCACCATCACGCCGTCGGTGGCGGCCAGGGGCGTGAAGGAGTGCCCGGCTCCGACCGGTCGCACCGGGAGCCCGTCCCTGGCGGCGGCGGTGACCACGTCGACGACCTCGGCGGTCGAGCCCGGGCTCTCGATCCGGGTCGGGGTGCAGCGGACGCCACCGCTCCAGTTCTGCCACCGGGCCCGTTGCTCGGTCCTCGTCGTGCTCATCCGAAGCAGCACCCCTCCCCGCGGTAGGTCGGCACGACCGTGACCGCGCCGTCGGCGGCCACCCTGGCCATCCGGTCCACGCGCTCCATCGGCTCCCCGGCCTTCGCCGGGCGCAGGAGCACGCGGTCGCCGATGCGCAGGTGCCGCGCGGCCTCGCCCTGGACGGGGGTCTGCACCTCGCCGGCGCCCTCGTTGCGGGTCAGTGAGAGCCCCTCCGGCCACACCGGGGTCGGTGCCCGGGAGGCGCCGGTCGGGCCGGAGGCGATGAAGCCGCCGGAGAAGAGGGTCACCACGTCGTCGGCCGCGCGCCGGGACACCGGCAGGGCGAGGTACGCCGCGGGGCGCGGGTCGAAGGCGGCGTAGCCGTCGAAGAGGGTCGGTGCGAACAGGCCCGACCCGGCCGCGAGCTCGGTGAGGACCGGGTCCCGCCCGGTGACGTGGAGGCTGCCGGTCCCGCCCGCGTTGACCACCTGCAGCTCGGCGTGGCGCGAGACGGCCTCCACGACGGCCGCCCTGCGGCGTACGAGCTCGGCGGCGGAGCCGCGCTTCATCAGCCGGACCGCGGGCGAGGAGTCGGGGACGCCGGCGATCTGGGCGTCGTAGAACATCACGCCGACGAGGTCGAAGCCCGGTCGCGCTGCCACCGCGCGGGCCAGCGCCTCGGCCTCCTCGGCGGTGTGGACCGGGGAGCGACGGGCACCGAGGTGGAGCGGTCCCATTCGCAGCGAGGCGTCGACGTCGAGGCAGACCCGGATGCTCGGGTGGTCGGCGCCGAGCACCCGGTCGACGAGGTC
The DNA here is from genome assembly GCA_009701885.1 of Actinomycetota bacterium. Classification (GTDB taxonomy): domain Bacteria; phylum Actinomycetota; class Actinomycetes; order Propionibacteriales; family Nocardioidaceae; genus Nocardioides. The sequence goes on along the minus strand of WLJH01000002.1, from coordinate 85,878 downwards.
GAGGTGCTCGACGGAGTCGACCATGACGGTGATCGCGGCGCGGCGGTGCTCGGCGGCGACGAGGTCGGCGAAGCCCTGCGCGGAGGTGCTGGGGTAGGCCAGCAGCACGTCGTCGTGGCCCTGGTCGGCCAACCAGACCGACTCCGCCAGCGAGAAGGACATCACCCCGCGGAAGCCCGGCCGGGCCAGGACGTCCTCGAGCACGGCGCGCACCCGCAACGACTTCGACGCGACCCGGACCGGCACCCCGTCGGCGCGGGCCACGAGGTCGGCGGCGTTGGCGTCCAGCGCCACGTCGTCGAGGACGGCCAGCGGCGCCTCGAGGTGGGCGGTGGCCTCCAGGAGCTGCTCGCGGCGGTCGGGCACGGGGTCAGTATCCAGCAGCGCTCAGCCTCGATCCACCGATGGTCGCCGTCGCGAGCGGCACCAGACGGGTGCGCTGACAAGGCGGAGCGCCGAAGGCGGGCCCCCAGGCCCGTCGAGGCGTGACAACGCCGCCAGGGCGCCCGGATGGTGTCGCGTAGCAGGCGAGGATCGGTGGATCGAGGCTCAGTCGCCCGCGGCGCGTCGTCCGAGGTCGCGGAGCAGCCTCATGCCCACCGCGTCGACCGGACGGGCCACGGCGCGGACCACCACGACGCCGGATCGGCGACGGCGGTCCAGTCCCACGAAGGCCGCGTGCCCACCGGTCATCCCGTTGTGCCAGGTGATCTCGCCGTCGGGCACCGGGGTCACCATCCAGCCGGCGCCGATGCGCACGGGGCCGCTGAGGCGGGCGACCGGGTCGAGGGCGCCGGCGCCGGGGACCCGCCCCTCCAGCAGCGCCGTGACCCATCGGGCCGCGTCGCCGAGCGTCGAGCGCAGGCCGCCGGCCGGACCGAGCCCCTCCCCCGTCCACGGCTCGTGGGGCCGCCCGCGTCGGCTGCGCCCGGCGATCGCGCCGGGGCGCACCTCCGCCAGGTCGGCCGGGACGTGCCAGGAGCCGAGCCCCAGCGGGTCGGCCATCCGGTCACGGACCAGGGCGGCGTAGGTCGTGCCCTGGGCGGCGGCCACCGCGTGGCCGAGCAGCTCGAACCCGAGGTTGGAGTACGCCGGCCGCGGCCGCCCGACCGCCGTCCGGCGGGTCTGCTCCAGCAGCTCCTCGACGGAGTCGCCGTAGGGGTTCTCGCCGCGTCGCAGCATCCGCCACGTGCGGCCCAGCACGTCCTCCACCCGGGGCAGGCGTGGCAACCCGGAGGCGTGCACCGCGAGCGACGCGAGCGTCACCTCGCCCGCGGCGCACCCGTCGAGCGGGAGGTGGTCGGCGAGGCGGTCCCCCGTCGAGAGGACGCCTCGGTCGACGGCGTCGTGGAGCAGCAGCCCGGTGACCGCCTTGCTCACCGAGCCCAGCTCGACGTGACCCTGCTCCGGGAGCTCGTGGGCTGTCGAGGTCATGACGGGACCGGTCCCGCTGGGTTCGTCCGCCACGGTGACGATCGAGGCGCCCCACGGTGCACCACGGAGGGCGCGTCGGGCGGCCCGGAAGAGGTCCGTCGACTCCATGTGGCCACGCTAGTGCGCCTACCGTGACGCCATGCAGGTGCTGTCCCGGGCGGAGTGGGAGCCGCGCGCGCTCGCCCACGCCGAGCGGGTCGAGCGGTGGGTCCGACCGCACCTCGAGCGACGCGGAGCCCGGGTGCCGCACCCCGTGCACGACTTCCTCTTCACCTATTACTCCCAGCGCCCGGCGCAGTTGCGGCGCTGGCACCCGGGAGTGGGCGTCGCGCTCGAGGATGCTCCCGAGCACGCGGGGTGGAAGGGCTACCGGGTCTCGACGATGCTCGCTGGCGCTCGCTGCTCGACCAGCGGTGGGACGGACCAGGTCGCGGTGGACCCGGCGTACGTCGCCGAGCAGCGCCCGCTCGTCGACTCGGTCCGCCGGCTGCTGGCCGCCACGGCCTCGCGACCGGCCCAGCTGGGCTGCTTCGGGTTGCACGAGTGGGCGATGGTGCACCGCGCCCCCGAGGCCGGCGGGACCCGGCACCCGTGGCCGCTGCGGCTGGGGCAGGAGGGCACCGACGCGGTGGTGGAGAGCCACCGGATCACCTGCACCCACTTCGACGCGTTCCGCTTCTTCACGCCGTCGGCGCGTCCGCTGAACACCCTCTCCCCCGGGTCCCGCGACCGCGAGGCGTTCGAGCAGCCGGGGTGCCTGCACGCGGGCATGGACCTCTACAAGCACGCCTTCCGACTCAGCCCGATGGTGCCGTCGGAGTTGGTGGCCGACTGCTTCGAGCTGGCGTGGGACATCCGCGTGCTCGACATGCGCGCGGCGCCGTACGACCTGGCCGACCTGGGGCTGGAACCCGTGCGGATCGAGACCGCCGAGGGCAAGCGGGAGTACGCCGCTGCGCAGGCTGCCTTCGCCGAGCGCGGTGCGCCGTTGCGGGCCCGGCTCGTCGAGTCGTGCGAAAGATTGCTGTCGCTCGACCGCGGGTAGCATCAGGTGGTGTCGATCGACATCACTCTGGACTTCAAGACCGAATGCCCCGAGAAGGGCAAAGATCCGGACGTCTACAGCCCCAGCCTTCGGCAGTACCACAAAGTTCTGTGGAGCAAGCCGCTCCCTGACGGGACCATCTTCGAGCTGGACGCGTCGGGCTCTCCAGTATCGCGCTATCTCGTGCACGAATCGGCTCGGGGGACCATCCGACTTTCCAGCGACTCCATCACGACTCGAATGCTCAACCGTCCTCGGGTGCGCAAGCTGGTCGAGGAACTGCCCGAGGGAGCTGTCCGTCCGCATCGGGGTTACACCATCGGCAGCGCTCTCGTCTTTCCTGCGAACCGCGTGCAAGGACGGATGACCATCAACGGAGCCCGCGGCTTCCTGTTGACGATCGCTGACCGATTCGACCTCACGCTCGAGTGCATCCGAAGGCACTACGCAGGCGAGACGAGCCCGCTGGCGCGGACGCTTGAGGAGCACAGCCTGTTCTTCGCGTTGTTCGAGGACTTTGAGAATTACGTGGAGTTCTTCTTGCTCCAAGACCTGCTCACCTCATCGGGAACAATCGACTATTGGCTCCCCTTCCAAGATTTCAGGCGTTCCGCGGTCCCCAAGACCAGCAGCGATTACGTGCGCTTCCGTTCGGCGACGGAGAACTTCATCGACCGGCGCAACCAGCGCGTCGAGGCATGGACCCGAGAGCACTTGTCCTGACCTCCCACGTCAAGGGCGAGCGGGCGCCCTCGGATGGACAGCGGAAGAAGATCAACGGCACCGACGCCTCAGATACCGCTGCACGGAGCCGATCCCTGTGGCATGGACCACACACTGCGAATCGACCCGGTGGCCCACCGTGACGAGTTCGCGGTGCGCCTCGACGACCACCTGCTTGGCCACGTCGTCCGCGACCCCGAGGCCATCACCGAGATCTGGACCTGGTGGCGCGACGGCGGGGGCGTGCCCCAGCAGCACGAGGACACTCGCGAGATGGCGGTCTACCGGCTGCTCGTCGGCAACGGCGTCGACTTCGGCACGGCGCGGTCGCTGGTGCAGCGCGGCTCGGTGCTCGCCGCGGCCTGAGTCGCTGGGGCAGCACCGCTGCGTGAAGAAGCGCGCCAGCGCCACACACACCGCCGGACGACAAGGCGCGCCAGCGGCCTCGCCGGTTGAGGAGGCGCGCCAGCGCCGCCTCGAGACCCGTACGCCCTTGAACAGCCTGTGTCCGACACTTCGGTCGCCCAGGTCTACGTCCGGAGCCGGCCCGAGCGCTTCGGGTCGTGGGCCATCGCGTGGTGGGCGGAGCAGTAGAGCCGCCCGTCCTCCACGCTGGTCGTTCCGCCCTGGGACCACGGGATGACGTGGTGGACGTGACAGCGGCTCGGCGGGGTGTCACACCCGGGCGCGGTGCAGTGCTTGTCGCGCTGGGCGATGGCGAGGCGCTGGGCCCTGGTGTGGAAGCGGCGGCGCCTGCCGACGTCGAGGACCTGAGACTGGCCGCCGAGGACCATGGGGATGATCCCGGCCTCACAGGCCAGCCGTCGCGCTGTGCCGGCGGAGATGACCTCGCCGGTGTCGAGTGAAGCCTTGCCCAGTCCGCCCATCAGTGTCTCGAGGGTCATCGTCACCACGACGGTAGCCCCGACCCCGCCCACGCTGGGCAGGTCCTTCTCGCTGATCCGCTCCAGCAACTCGGTGAACGCCTGCCCGTTGCTCTGCGGGGTCGAGCGGACCTGCCGGATCTGCGCCGGCTCCTGCTTGGCCCAGGTCAGCGCTTGGAGGGCCTTGGCGAGCATGGCGCCGTGGAGCTCGGGGACGGAGAATCGGCCGTGGACCATCCCGTGCCCATCACCGCTCATCGTGAGCCGGGTGCGCTCGGTGGCGCGGCGCTCCTCGTCCTCCAGCAGCTTCGCCTCGTGCGCCTCCCCGACCTCCGGGGCGACGACGTCGAGCACGTGGCGTCCGAGGATCTTCAGCTGCTTGGCGTCGAAGGTGTCCGCGCAGACGATGAGGTGCTTCTCGGCCTGCTCGAGCACCGACGGGTCCAGGTCGTCGGGTCCGTCGGCCTCCAGGTCGGCCAGTGCCCGCGCGATCACGTGGGTCTGCTCGCAGTTGATCCGCCCCGCAGCGAGCGCCTCGGCGAGGGCGGTGTGCCTGCCCAGGGCTGCGGCGAGCGTGACGTCGCGGTGTGCGGCGGCCCGGGTGCGGTGGGTCGCCTGCGCCCACCAGGTCGCGGTGGTCGTGGCGCCGCCGGTCTCCTCGACCCGCACCTCGGCCGCGTGCCGCAGCACCGTCGCGGTCAACGCATCCAACTGCGCATGGATCTGCGCCAGCGCCCGCAGGGCATCGGCCGTCGCGGCCTGCTCCAGCCCGACCAGCGAGGCAGCGTGACCCTCGTCGAGAGCAGCAGACAGAGCCTCGACCACCTGGTCGAGAGGGTGCTGCTGCCCGAGAACTGCCATACCTCAGTACAGCCGCGACCACCGACATTCCTGGCGCTCAGATAGGCCTCTTCACATGCTCAACGAGGGTCGTTACCGGACCGTGATCTTGCCTCATATGCCGGTCACGACGAGCGGCACTTCGCCCAGGACGACGCGACTGGAGTGCCCATGGCGCACCAGACGCGTCACCAGCACTCCAGTCGGCGACTGCACCCATCGCCTCCCCTCGGTGCCAGGGAACCTCAGGCCCATGGCAGGCAGCGAGAGGCCGAGCTACCCGGGTCAGCGCGTGAGCGGAAGACCGGGCCGAGCCACGGCCACCCGCAGCCCGTCGAGCACGATGCCGAGCCCGGCGGCGAAGTCCGAGGGACGCGGGTCGTCCTCGATGGCCCCGGCCGAGCCGGCCTGGAGGTGGGTCTGCTCCTCCAGGGTGTGGCCGAGCACGAAGTGCAGCACCGTGCGGGCGGCGGTCGGGACGAGGTCGCCGGGCAGGCCGGCGTCGGCCAGCGCGGCGGTGAGGTCCGCCAGCGGCTGGGAGGCGCCGAGCCCGAAGGCGATGACGGTGGAGACGAGCTCGGCGCCGTCGCGGTAGGCCAGCATCGCGTCGCGCAGCTCGTGGGCGACCTCGACGACCCGGTCGTCCCAGGCAGTGGCACGCCGCGGCCGGGCCCCGAGCCGGAGCACCTCGTCGGCGACCTGGCCGAGCAGCACCTGCTTGGACGGCACGTGGTGGTAGAGCGCGCTGGCCTGCAGCCCGAGCTCCGCGGCGAGCCGGCGCATCGTCACGTCGGCGAGGCCGTGGGCGTCGAGCAGGCGCAGGGCGACCCTGACGAGGTCCTCCCGCGTGCGGCTCACGGCGGCGACCCTACCGGTGTGCGACGGCGACGGCCCGGAGATCCCCGACCCGCGGACGCCGGGCGCACGCGCCGGATCGCGGACACGGCGCGTGCCCGGGACGAGCGCACCCCTAGAGTGTGCGCTCGTCCTCCTGAACACTGTTCAGGTCGGACGACCCACTCCCCCGACGTACCCCCTGGAACCACCGCGAGAGGCCCCCGATGAGCACTGCTGCCACCAACCCGACCGACACCGCCACCGAGGCCCCCGGCCGCCCGAGCCGCCGGCTCGGCACGACCGACCTGGCTCTCGTCGCCTCCTTCGCGGCGCTCATCTCCGCGCTGGCCTACGTCGGGGCCATCCCGGTCGGTGGTGCGGGCGTGCCGATCACCCTGCAGACCCTCGGCGTGATGCTCGCCGGCTGCCTGCTCGGCCCGGTCCGCGGCTTCCTCGCCGTCGCCCTCTACCTCGCGATGGGCGCCGCCGGCCTGCCGGTCTTCGCCGAGCACAGCTCGGGCCTGGGCACCTTCACCCAGCCCAGCGCCGGCTACCTGCTGTCCTTCCCGGTCGCCGCGCTCGTCGGTGGCCTGATGATGAAGTACGTCGCGGGCGAGCGCGGCAAGACCCGGGCCCTGGTCGTCTTCGTCTGCTCGCTGGCCGGCAGCGTGCTGGTGATCCACCCGGCCGGCATCGTCGGCCTCATGGTGACCCTCGACCTGTCGCTGGCCGAGGCCTTCAAGATCGACGTCATCTACTGGGTCGGCGACCTGCTCAAGACCACTGTCGTCGCGCTGATCGCCGCCGAGGTGCACCGCGCCTTCCCCCGGCTCCTGCGCACCCGCGGCTGACCCCGCCGCCGCGCCGCCGTACCGTCCACCCGTGCCCGCCCTCACCCTCGACGCCGCCGGCGTCACCGTCGCGACCGCCGACGGTGAGCGGGTGCTGCTGGAGCCGACGACGCTCAGCCTCACCGAGCAGCGCGTCGCGGTCATCGGCGCCAACGGGTCGGGCAAGTCGACGATGGCGCGGCTGCTCAACGGCCTGGTCACCCCCACCACCGGCCGGGTGCTGGTCGACGGGCTGGACGTGGCGCGCCACGGCGCGGAGGTACGCCGCCGCGTGGGGTTCTGCTTCACCGACCCCGCCGCACAGCTGGTGATGCCGACCTGCGTGGAGGACGTCGAGCTGTCGCTGCGCCGCTCCGAGCGCGACCCGGTGGCTCGGCGGCGGCGGGCCCTGGAGGTGCTGGAGCGGCACGGCCTCGCCGAGCACGCGCACCAGAGCGTGCACGACCTCTCCGGCGGCCAGCGCCAGCTGCTGGCGCTGGCCGGGGTGCTGGCCACCGACCCGGAGGTGGTCGTCGCCGACGAGCCGACCACGCTGCTGGACCTCGCGAACTCGCGCCGGGTCGGCGACCTGCTGCTCTCCCTCCCCCAGCAGCTGGTCCTGCTCACCCACGACCTCGACCTGGCCGCCCGCTGCGACCGGGTGCTGGTCGTCGAGGGCGGACGGGTGGTCGCCGACGGGACCGGGCCGGAGTCGGTCGCGGCGTACGTCGACGCCGTGGACCGGGCCCGCCTGACATGAGCTCGCCGTTCCTCGTCGGGGTGCACCAGCCCGGCGACTCGTGGGTGCACCGCTGCCCGACCGGACCCAAGCTGACGCTGCTCGCGCTCTTCAGCCTCGCCGTGGTGCTGACCCGCTCGGCGGTGGCCTCCCCGGTGTTCCTGGCCGCCGCGCTGGCGCTGGCGGCGGTCGCCGGCGTGCGGCTCGGGACCCTGCTGCGCGCGACCCGCGCGGTCCTGGTCCTCGCACTGCTCGCCTCGGCGCTGCAGTGGTGGGTCGACGGGCCGGCCAAGGCCGCCGAGACCCTCGTGGACCTCGTCGCCCTCGCGCTGGCGGCCATCACCGTCTCGGCCACCACCCCGGTCAACGACGTGCTCGACACCCTCGTGCGGGCCGTCGGCCCGCTGCGCCGCGTGGGCGTCGACCCCGAGCGGGTCGCACTGGCCTTCTCGCTCGCCATCGGCGCCCTGCCCGGCACGGTCGCGCTGGCCCTGGAGACCCGCGACGCCGCCCGCGCCCGCGGGCTGGGCCGGCACCCCCGGGCCTACCTCACGCCCTTCGTCGTCCGGGTGGTCGCCCGGGCGCACGAGCAGGGCGACGCGCTGGCCGCACGCGGCCTCGGCGACTGAGCCCGGACCTGGGCCAGGCCCCGCTCACCACACGTCGCCATCGCGCCAGTCGCAGGCGAGCGGGGCGTCGAGGTCCAGCGCGTCGAGAGGGACGCACCCGGGCCGGACGAGCACGTGGCCCTCCTCCTCCGCGGTGCGCTCGACCCCGCGCGGACCGAGCACCGACAACGGTCCGCGCCACGGGACCCAGCCGCGGGCGTCGTACATCGCCCGGCCCTCGTCGGAGGCGCCGAGCGCGAGCAGGTCGTGGGCCGGCGCCAGCTCCTCGAGCGCGGCCATGACGGCGGTGCCCAGGCCGCGGCGCTGGTGGGCGGGGTGGACCGCGACCGCCTCGACGTAGCCGAGGCGCAGCGGTCGCAGGTCCGCGCCGAGGTAGCAGTGGCGGCGCACCAGCGAGCCGTGGGCCACGACCTGGCCGTCGGTGAGAGCGTAGGCGTGCTCTCCCCCCAGGGCGTGGGACCAGTCGTCGTCCTCGAAGTCGTCGAAGGCGGCGTCCATCAGCGCCCGCGCCGAGGCCAGGACGTCGGCCGGCAGGCGGGCGGTGTGCCCGGTCAGCACGTTCACCACCCGGGCGGCCTCCGGTCGTGCCAGGGCGCGGCCGCCTCGACCTGGGCGGCGAGCGAGAGCAGCAGCGCGTCCTCAGCAGGACGGGCGGCGAGCATCACCCCGACCGGCAACCCGTCCGGGGTCTGGTGCAGCGGCAGCGAGACCGCCGGCATGCCGGTGACGTTCCACGCCGAGGTCCAGGGCGTGAAGGCCTTCTGCGCCTCGAAGTCGCGCTCGGGGTGCTCGTCGTCGCGCAACGCCCCGACCGGCACCGGCGGCACCGCGAGCGTGGGCGTCAGCACCGCGTCGTACGCCGCCAGCTGCTCCAGGGCGGCCGCCGCGTGCCGCCGCACCGCACCGATCGCGAGGCCGAACTCGGGGGCGCTGAGCGCGCGGCCGCGGTCGCCGAGCCAGCGGGTCAGCGGCCGCAGCAGCTGCTCACGGCCCGGAGGTGCCGGCGAGAGCGCGGTCAGCACCGACCAGCAGACCTCGAAGAACGGCACGGCGTCGCGACCGAGCGGGACCGGGACGTCCTCCACCTCGTGGCCGAGCGACTCGAGCAGCAGCGAGGCGTCCTCCCAGGCGCGGCGCACCTCGGGATCGACGGTCGCGTCGGTGATGACCGGCTCGACGAACCGGGCGATGCGCAGCCGGCCGGGTTCCCGCTCGGCGGCGGCGAGGAAGGTGCCCGGCTCGGGCGGCGCGAAGTAGGGGTCGCCGGGGCGGCGGACGGCCAGCACGTCGAGCATCGCGGCCGCGTCGCGGACGGTCCGGGCGATCGGGCCGGCGGTGGCGAGGCCGACCGGGTCGCCGTACATCGGCGAGCCGCTGACGCGGCCACGGGACGGCTTGAGGCCGACCAGCCCGCAGCACGAGGCCGGGATGCGGATCGACCCGCCGCCGTCGGAGCCCTGCGCGAGCGGCACCAGCCCGGCGGCCACGGCGGCGGCCGCCCCGCCCGAGGAGCCTCCGGCGGTGCGGGTGCGGTCCCACGGCGTGACGCTCGGCGGGCGGCCGTCCGGCTCGGTGTAGCAGGGCGACCCGAACTCCGGGGTCGCCGTCTTGCCCAGGCTCACCAGCCCGGCGGCCTCCATCGCGAGCACGACGCCGTCGGAGACCTCGGGCACGAAGTCGTCGTACGCCGCGGAGCCGAAGGTCGTGCGCACACCGGCCGTGGCATTGAGGTCCTTGACGGCGGTCGGCACGCCGCTGAGCGGCCCGGCCCCGGGGCCGGCCGACCTGGCCCGCTCACGGGCCTGGTCGGCGGTGACGGTCACGAAGGCGCCGACGTCGTCACGCGCGGCGATCCGCTCCAGGTAGTGCTCGACCAGCTCGGCGCTGCTCACCTCTCCGGCGGCGATCGCCGCGCCCTGCTCGAGGGCGGTCAGGTCGTGCAGCTCGGCCATGGCCCGAACCTAGCCCTCCTCTCGTCCCGACCCGGGTCAGGAGGCGCCGTTGAAGGCCAGCGCCGCACCCAGGGCGAAGACGAGGCAGGCGACCGGGACGGTGGCCAGGGGGACCCACCAGGCGCTGCGGCCGCGGACCATGCGCACGACCGCCCAGCCACCCATCCCGAGGATCGGCACCCAGGGGCCACCGGCCGCCACGGCGACGCCGAGGGCGATGAGGTCGGTCGAGCACTCGGTGGTGCCAGAGCCGCACGAGTCAGACGCGAAGACGAGGAAGAGCCCGGCGAAGGAGAGGAGCAGGCCGCCGGCGAGGAGCAACAGCAGCTCGATGATCGTGATGACCACGTCGGCGGTGCGGTCCTTGGCGGGAGGCGGGGCGCCGGGACCGCCGGCCGCGAGGCTGCTCGTGCTCACGGCACGACGCTAGCGGCGCACGGCCCGTGTCGTGGCCGATCCCGCGCGCTGGTCGGCGGACGTCCCGCACGACCAGGCATCACGGGGGACCTCAGCCGCCGGCGACGACCACCACCAGGACACCCAGCGTGAAGAGGAGCACCCCCAGGGGCAGCGCCAGGAGGGCGACCCACCAGGCGCTGCGCCGCCGCACCAGCCGGACCACCGCCCACGATCCGAGCGGGAGCAGCGCCAACCAGGGCGAGGCGACGACGACCGCGGTGCCCAGGAACGCGACCGCGCGCGTGCAGTCCTCGGGCCCGCAGTTCTGGTCGACGTCGACGACGCCGGCCACGCCCACAACGGACGCGAGCAGGCCGACCACCGCCAGGACCAGCAGGACCAGGACGGTGGCGACCACGTCGCCGGCCCGCACCGGCCCCCGTGCGTGCGGCTGGTGCGGGGCACCGGCGTACGCCGGGGGCTGGTGCGGCTGCAGGTGCGGGGGCGGGGGCGGGGGTCCGAGAGGGTGGGTCACGCCCTCAGGCTAGGGCGAGTCGACCCCCTCTCGGTCGTCTCGGGTGTCGTCCTGTGGAGAACTGCGCGGGGGCGGGCCAGTGTCAGCAGTGCCGCGTGGCGCCGGCCCACCCCCTCCGACCAGCGGTCAGGCCGCCGCGGCGGCCGGCTGGGCGTCCACGAGCAGCCGCAGGGCGTCGAGCAGCCGGGTGCGCACCTCGTCGTCGGCGAGGACGTCGACGCCCACACCGGGCTGGGAGACGACGACCGCCTCGACGACCTGCGCGCCGGCGATGCCCGCGGAGCGCGCGGCGTCGGCGTGCGCCCACCTGCCGCCGTACGGCGTCGGGGTGGTGCCCACGACACCGAAGGGCTTGCCGACGATGGCGCCCTGGCCGTACGGCCGCGACAGCCAGTCGAGGGCGTTGTTGAGGACGGCCGGCATCGTGCCGTTGTACTCCGGGGTGACCGCGATGACGCGGTCTGCGGCGGCCACGGCCTCCCGGACGCGACGCACGGCGGCGGGCGCGTCGGCGGTGTCGACCTCCTCGTTGTAGAACGGCAGCTCGCCGAGACCCTCGACGATCTCGACCTCGACGCCTTCGGGCGCCTGGTCACGCAGCAGCTCGGCGAGGCGGCGGTTCACCGAGGCCTGGCGCAGGCTGCCGAGCAGGACGGCGACGCGGACGGGTGCGGCGCTGGGGTGGGCGGTGGTGCTCATGGGGCTCCTCGGGTGGGTGCGGTCGAGGAGCCAAACGGACCGCGGTCCGTTTTCATTCCCGGCGTACGTTGCAGCGCCTCTCACTAGGCTGGAGGACATGCCCGACCCGCTCCTGCTGCCGATGGCCGACCAGCCGACGGCCGAGCGAGCGGACGCCGCCCGCAACCGCGAGGCGCTGCTGTGCGCGGCCCGGCGGCTGGTCGAGGAGCAGGGCGTGGCCGCGGTGACGATGGAGGCCGTCGCGGCGGCGGCCGGGGTCGGCAAGGGCACGGTCTTCCGGCGCTTCGACTCCCGCGAGGGACTGATGGCAGCGGTCCTGGACTTCTCCGAGACCGCCTGGCAGGCCTCGGTCATCTCCGGACCTCCCCCGCTGGGCCCGGGCCCGGACCCCTGGGAGCGGCTGCTCGCCTTCGGACGCTCGCGGCTGGAGTCCACCCTGGTGCACGCCGACCTGATCCGCGCGGCTGGGGCCAGCGGCAGCCGGGCCGCCGGGGCGTACTCCTTCGCCGCGATGCACGTCCGCCACCTGCTCGACTCCCTGGGCGTGGACGGGGACCTCCCGATCCTCGCCACCGCGCTGCTGGCACCCCTGGAGATCCCCATCCTCGATCAGCAGCTGCACAGCGACGGCTTCGACGTGGAGCGGCTGCTGGCCGGCTGGGAGGACCTCGCGCGCCGGATCACCGGGCACGCCTGAACCGGCAGCAGCCCACGGCTGCTCAGCGGTGGTGACGCCGCAGCCCGAAGGTGACGGCGTCGAGCAGCGCCTCCCAGGAGGCCTCGACGACGTTGTGGCCCACGCCCACGGTCCACCACGACGAGACCCCGTCGGAGGTCTCGATGAGCACGCGGGTGATCGCGTCGGTGCCGTGGCCCTGGTCGAGGATGCGCACCTTGTAGTCGATGAGCTCGAGCTTGGCGACCTCCGGGTACGCCTGGCCGATGGCCTGGCGCAGCGCCTGGTCGAGCGCGTTGACCGGGCCGTTGCCCTCGCCGGTGACGACGTAGCGCACGCCGGCTGCGGTGAGCTTCACCGTCGCCTCCGACAGGGCCTCCTTGCCCGGCCCCGGCTGCGTCTCGGTGATGACGCGCCACGACTCCACGTCGACGTACGACGGGCGGTGCCCCTCGACCTCCTCGACCAGCAGCAGCTCGAAGGAGGCGTCGGCGGCCTCGAACGTGTAGCCGCGGCTCTCCAGCACCTTGACCCGCTCGGTGATCCGGGTGACGAGGTCCCTGTCCCCGGAGAGGTCGAAGCCGAGCTCGCGACCCTTGAGCTCGATCGAGGCGCGGCCGGCCATGTCAGAGACGAGCAGCCTCATGTCGTTGCCGACACCGGCGGGGTCCATGTGCTGGTAGAGGTCCGGGTCGACCTTGATCGCGCTCGCGTGCAGACCGGCCTTGTGGGCGAAGGCCGAGGTGCCGACGTACGGCTGGCGCGAGGCGGGCGGGACGTTGGTGACCTCGGCGACCGCGTGCGCGATCCGGGTGGCCTCGGAGAGCAGGCCCGGGGGCAGGACGGCGCGGTCGAGCTTGAGCTCGAGGTTCGCGACGACGGAGATGAGGTCGGCGTTGCCGGTGCGCTCGCCGTAGCCGTTGATCGTGCCCTGGACGTGGGTCGCGCCGGCGTCGACGGCGGCCAGGGAGTTGGCGACCGCGCAGCCGGTGTCGTTGTGGCAGTGGATGCCGACCCGGCCGCCCGTGGTGGAGATGACGTCGTCGACCACGTCGCCGACCCAGCTCGGGAGCATGCCGCCGTTGGTGTCGCAGAGGGCGGCGACCTCGGCGCCCGCTTCGTACGCCGTGCGCAGCACCTCGATCGCGTAGTCCCGGTTGGCGCGGTAGCCGTCGAAGAAGTGCTCGGCGTCCAGGAAGACCGTCTGGCCGTGCTCGCGCAGGTGCTCGATCGTGTCGCGCACCATCGCGAGGTTCTCCTCCAGCGTCGTCCGCAGCGCGAGCTCCACGTGCCGGTCGTGCGACTTCGCGACCAGCGTCACGACCGAGGCGCCGCTGTCGCGCAGCGCGGCGACCAGCGGGTCGTCGGCCGCGGCGACGCCCGCCCGACGCGTGGCGCCGAAGGCCGCGAGCCTGGCGTGCTGCAGGTCCAGCTCGCTGGCTGCGCGCCGGAAGAACTCGGTGTCCTTGGGGTTGGCGCCCGGCCAGCCGCCCTCGATGTACCCGACCCCGAGCCCGTCGAGCTGCCGGGCGATGTTGAGCTTGTCGGCGACGGAGAGGTTCAGACCCTCCTGCTGCGCGCCGTCGCGCAGGGTCGTGTCGTAGACGTGGAACGCGCCGTGCAGGTCCATGGGTCGGTCTCCGGGTCGGGGCTGCGGGGTGCGGGCACAAAAAAACCTCTCGCGGACGAGAGGTGGCGCGGCCGGCGGGTGCCGGTCGCGCTAGCGAATGATGGTACGGATGTGCTGCACGCTTCGAGTGTGCCACGGATGTCCGGCTGGTGGGACGGGCGTCTCACGGGTAGGTCTCGTGAAGGCGAGCAGCGGGGATAGTCCGCACGCGCAGGCAGGTTTGACGCTCGCGAAACCTGCGTGGGCGTGCGGACTATCCCCGCTCGCGGACTCCTCAGCGCAGCGGCGAGGAGACCACGGCCCCCGCGAAGGGACGCGAGTCGAGCGGGGTCCAGTCCGTCCCGGTCAGGGCGACGTACGCCGCCGCGCCGATGAGCAGGGCGAGCACGCCGACCCCGAACGCCCACGCGCCGGGGGTGGCCGAGACCGGGCGGACGCAGCGCCACAGGGGCGAGCGGACGCGGCTGCCTCCGGGCCCCCACCACAGCGAGCCGACGAGGACCGCGCCGGTGACGGCGAGCGTGGGTCGCACGTCGAGGGCCAGGGCGTAGCAGAGCAACCCGGCCGCGAGCGCGAGGCCGAGCGACCACAGCTGCAGCACGAGGGTCGAGGGGATCGAGCGGAGCAGGTCCCAGGGCGCGCCGAGGAGCAGTCGGGGGCCGTCGTACCAGCGCCGGCCGCGCACCTCGCGCCGCGCACCGACGGTGCTCGCGGCCAGGGAGCCGCTGCGCAGCAGCCAGGTGACCAGCAGCAGGCCCGAGACGGTCAGCAGCGGGGCCGCGACGACCAGCACCGTGGCCGCGCCCCCGAGCAGCGCGACGAGCACCGCGCGGCGCGCCCGCTCGAGCACCGGCACGCGCGGCGCGGCGGGGTCCTCGTCCCAGCCGGGGTGGTCCGGCCGCGGGTAGGGGTAGGGCTGGTCGTCGAACCGCTCGGGCCGTGCGTACGGGTCGTCGTCCCACACCGGGACGTGCTGGTGCCGGGTGTCCTCGTCGAAGGAGAGCACCCGGGTGCCCGGGGGGGCCTCGAGAGGCTCCTCGCCCACCCGCGTCGGGTCGTACGGCGTCGCGGCCGGCTGCCACGGGAACGTCTCGTCCGGCTCCGCCGACCCCTGGTCGCCCGCCAGGCCGTCTGCCAGGTCGTCAGGCACGGGCGGCGGTGGGACGACCGCGCCACGCCCCAGGCGGCGGACCCGGGTGGTCTGGGGTCGCAGCCAGTCCAGCACCTCCCACAGCTCGGGACGCCGGCCCGGGTCGGGGTCGAGGGCCGCGGCGACGACCCGCGCCAGGTCACCGGTCAGCCCGGTGAGGTCGTGCTCGCCGCGGCGGACCCGGTCCATGACCGCGGCCGAGGGGCCGCGGCCGAAGGGGGCGCGGCCGGTGCCGGCGTACGCGACCGTGGCGGCCCAGGCGTGCACGTCGGAGGCCTCGGTGGCGTCGTCGCCGTGGAGGATCTCGGGCGCGAGGTAGCCCGGGGTGCCGATCAGCCACCCCGCCTGGGTCATCCGCGGGTCGTCGGCGAGCTTGGCCAGGCCGAAGTCGATGAGGATGGGCGTGCGGCCCTCCATCAGCACGTTGGAGGGCTTCACGTCGCGGTGCAGCACCCCCGCCGCGTGGACGGCGTCGAGCCCCTCGGCCAGGCAGCCGGCGAACCACAGCAGGTCGGCTCCGTGCAGCGGCCCCTCCTCCAGCACGTGGTCGTGCAACGAGAGTCCGGGGACGTAGCGGGTGGCGATCCACGGGACCTCGGCCCACGGGTCGGCGTCGACGATCTCGGCGACCCAGCGGCTGTGCACGCGCGAGAGCGAGTCGACCTCACGGTCCAGCCGGGCGCGGCCGTCGTCGTCGCCGACGACCTGGGGGCGCAGGACCTTCAGCGCGACCCGCTCGCCGTCCTCGCGGCGGGCGAGGTGGACCACGCCCATGCCGCCCTCGCCGATCTTGGTGAGCAGCTGGTAGCCGCCGACGAGCGGACCGGCGGACCGGGCTGCGGTGCCGCGGGCGGCAGCGGGCTCCTCGCGGCGGGTCGTCACCCGTCGAGGATACGAGGGCAGCGGGCCCGGTGCCGGGACCTCAGCCCGGACTCAGGAGCCCGGCGTGCCGGGGCGCGGTGCCTTGCGTGCCCTGCCGAGCAGCCCGGTGGGCGGCTTCTGGTAGGCGTAGGGGTCGTTGGCCGGGTCGAACACGCCGAGCTTCTCGGTGCGGTTGAGGATCGTGCCGTCCTCCCACTCCATCCGTCCGCGCACGACGGGCAGGCTGTAGGAGATCCGGTTCGGCGCGAGCTTGGCGGCGTCGGTGGCCCAGATCCCGAGCTCCTCGCTCTGCGAGACCTGCGGCATCTCGTGGTACTCCAGCTCGACCCGTCCGCCCTTCCAGACCCGGCCCACGAGGTAGCTGAAGCCGTGGCGATAGGTGCAGCCGTGCGAGATCTGCACCGGCTTGCGGGCGCCGGGCTGGATGGCGGTGGCGTCGTGCACCTCGCCGCAGAGGTAGAAGTCCGCCCCGGCGCGCTCCAGCACCTGCCAGAACGCCGAGCGCTCCCCCTCGGGCATGTGCAGGTTGCCGGAGGCGAAGACCCGGTAGGGGCCCAGCGCCGGGATGTGCCCCTGGACGACCGCGACGCGGCCCTTGCGCTTGGCGCGCTTCACCTCCTTCTCCAACCACTCCAGCTGGGGCCCGAAGACCCCGAGCCGCACCCCGTTGCCGGTGCGGTGGAAGACGTCGACGGTGATGAGGGTCATCACGCCGGCGAAGTCGACGGAGTAGGCGGTGAGCTCCTGCTGGCTGCCCACGGGGCGACGGCGGTGCACCGGCGAGCCGGAGGAGGTGCGGGTGAAGTGGTCGGCCCACACGGACTTGGCGTGGTCGACGAGGTAGTAGCGGTTGTCCGGCCTGCCCTTGTGGGTGCCGGAGGAGGACCAGCGCCGGTCGAGCGGGCCGCTGCGGTCGTCGAGGATCTCGTGGTCACCGATCGCGGGGTAGAGCGGGAGGTCGCGGTCGGCGAAGACCTTCTTGTAGTGCGAGTAGTAGACCTGGCCGGCCCGGGTGATCGCGCTGCGGCACATCGCGAGGCTGACCTCGTCGGTGCCCTGCGAGACCTGGCCGAAGATCTGCCGGCCGTCGGAGTCGATGTTCCAGCGGCCCTCGACCTGGTCACCGGCGACGAGGACGGCGTCGGGACGGTGGGCGGCGACCGCGGTCAGGCAGGTGTCGGTCGCCAGCTGCCACCACTGGTTCCAGGAGTTCATGCCGCCGTCCCACGTGGGCAGGCCACGCAGGTCGGCCACGTCGGCGTTGAAGAAGTCGGGCATGGAGACGAACGTGAAGTCGGGCGGCCCGGAGAGGTCCACCGCACCCGCGAGGGAGAGGGCCGTGCCCGTCGTACCGACCACCGCGGCGACGCCACCCGAGGCCAGCAGGCCGCGTCGTGTCCACACGTGGGTCTCCCGGGAGGTCTCGAGGGGGTACGCCGTCGGCCCGGCGCGCCTGCGTATTCAACAACGAGCCGGGGGCCGATCGGTCATCGCCACGCGCCACCAGACCCTCTGTCCTGCCTCGGTCCTCGCCGAGCCGGCGCATCATTTCCGGAAGAACGGGCCGGCTCGGCGACCCAGCGACCCGCCCCCGGGGTCAGCAGATGCGGTGCATCCAGCCGAAGGAGTCCTCGGTCCGGCCGAACTGGACGTCCACGAGCTCGCGGCGGACCCGCGTCCACAGCGCGTCCTCGGCCTCGACGCCGGTCGCGGCGGGGGTGGACCCACCGGCCCACTTGAGCTCTCCGACGGGGGTGACGACCGCGGCGGTGCCGCAGGCGAAGACCTCGGTGATCTCGCCCGAGGCGACGCCGTCCTTCCACTCCTGGATGGAGAAGCGACGCTCCTCGACCCGGTGGCCGAGCTTGCCGAGCAGCTCGATGATCGAGGCGCGGGTGATGCCCTCGAGGATCGTGCCGGTGGCCGGGGTGACGACGTGGCCGTCGGCGTGCACGAAGTAGAGGTTCATCCCGCCGAGCTCCTCGACGTAGGTCAGCTCCTGGGCGTCGAGGAAGACGACCTGGTCGCAGCCCTGGGCGATGGCCTCCTGCTGCGCGACGAGCGAGGAGGCGTAGTTGCCGCCGGTCTTGGCCGCGCCCATGCCGCCGCGGCCGGCGCGGGTGTACTCCTCGGTCAGCCACAGCGTCACGGGCTTCATCCCGCCCTTGAAGTAGGCACCGGCCGGGCTGGCGATGACCATGAACGTCACGTGCTGGGCCGGGCGCACGCCGAGGAAGACCTCGGAGGCGAACATGAAGGGGCGGATGTAGAGGCTCTTCTCGCCGCCGTCGGGCACCGGCACCCAGCGCTCGTCGGCCTGGACCAGGGCGTCGACGCAGGCGACGAAGTCCTCGACCGGGAGCTCGGGCAGGGCCAGCCGCCGGGAGGAGCGCACCATCCGCGCGGCGTTCTCCTCGGGACGGAACGACCACACCGAGCCGTCGGGGTGGCGGTAGGCCTTCATCCCCTCGAAGGTCTCCTGGGCGTAGTGCAGCACCGCGGCCGCAGGGTCGATCGAGAGCGGGGCGTAGGGCTCGATCCGCGCGTCGTGCCAGCCGGCGTCGGGGGTCCACTCCACGGTGAGCATGTGGTCGGTGAAGTGGTTGCCGAACCCGGGGTTGGCCAGGATCTCGGCGAGCCTCTCCTGGCTGGTGGGGCTGCTCGAGCGCGTGGTGCGGATCTGCATGGGCGTCACGGTAGTCGACCTGTCTCTGGTGCGGTGCAGGGGGAAATGCGCGACCGCCGGGACCCTCGGTGGGGGTGCCCGGCGGTCGCGGTGCTCGCTCGTTGGCGAGCCGCAGCGTGGGCGGTCAGCCTGCTACGCGCGCGGCGATCGCGTCGCCGACCTCGGACGTACGCCGAGGGGCGGAGTCGCCCGCCGCAGCGCGCTCGGAGAGGTCGTCGAGGACGGCCCGCTCGACGGTGGCCGCGGCCTCGGGGTGGCCGAGGTGGTCCAGCAGCAGCGCGGTCGAGAGGATCGCGGCGGTCGGGTCGGCCTTCTGCTGGCCGGCGATGTCGGGCGCCGACCCGTGCACGGGCTCGAACATGGAGGGGGCGGTGCGGTCGGGGTTCACGTTGCCCGAGGCAGCCAGCCCGATGCCGCCGGTGATGGCGGCGGCGAGGTCGGTGATGATGTCGCCGAAGAGGTTGTCGGTGACGATCACGTCGAACCGCTGGGGGTTCGTGGTCATGTGGATCATCGCGGCGTCGATGTGCATGTAGTCGACGGTGACGTCCGGGTGCTCGGCGGCGACCTCCTGGGTCAGCCGCCACCACACCGATCCGGCGTGGACGAGCACGTTGGTCTTGTGGACCAGGGTGAGGTGCTTGCGGGGGCGCTTCTCGGCCCGGGCGAAGGCGTCGCGGAGCACCCGCTCCACGCCGTACGCCGTGTTGACGCTGACCTCGGTGGCCACCTCGGCCGGGGTGCCGACGCGCAGGGCGCCGCCGTTGCCGGTGTAGGGGCCCTCGGTGCCCTCGCGGACGACCACGAAGTCGACCTCCTCGCCCTTGAGCACGGCCTCCGAGAGCGGCGAGGTGACGCCGGGGAAGATGCGCGAGGGGCGGAGGTTGACGTAGTGGTCGAGCTCGAAGCGCAGGCGCAGCAGCAGGCCGCGCTCGAGGATGCCCGGGGGCAGGTTGGGGTCGTTGGGCTTGCCGCCGACCGCGCCGAGGAGGATCGCGTCGTGCCCGCGGATCTCGCGGAGCACGGTGTCGGGCAGGACCTCGCCGGTGGCGAGGTAGCGCTCGGCGCCCAGGTCGTAGCGGGTCTGCTCGAACTTCAAGCCCGACGGTGCGGCGGCGTCGAGGACCTTGAGGGCCTCGGGGGTCACCTCCTGACCGATGCCGTCGCCGGGGATGACGGCGAGCTGGATCGAACCGGCGGTGTCGGGAGAAGTCATGGGGTCGACGCTAGTTGTCGTCGGGGCGCTGGCCGCCGTTGTCCCGCAGGTCGAGCGCGTGCTGCAGGGCCTCGCGGCTGCGGGGGTTCTCCGGGTTGTGGGCGGCGGGGCCCCACTCGGGGTACATGTCGTACATCGGTCGTGTCCTCTCGCGTGCGTCGTGTCCCCGCCGCAGGAGCGGTGGGGACGCCCGGGCCGGTGCCGGGGATGACTGCACGGTGGGGACTGCTCGTCTCGTGGGTCGCACGGACGGGTCTGACCGGTGTCAGGAGCGGGTCGCGCGTGCTGGCGCCGGCGTACCCGCCGCGAAGTCATCTCACAGCTGCGGATCGAGCGTCTCTCCCCGGCCGTGCCGAGATCGGCGTACCGAGAGGGAGAGGGGTGTGAGACCGGGTGCGCACCAACGCCGACCACCGCGGCGAGGTGGCCTCACTGCAGTCAGATCTGCTGGGCCCCGCCGCGGCGCTCGAGAATTACGAGGATGCTCCGCATGGTGCCTCGAGGGTAGGCACGCACCTGCACCTCGGCCACCCCTTTCCCCACATCGTCCGCCATGTGGGACGCCCGTCCCGCGGAGGGAGACACCGGGATGGACTGGACAGGTGAGCGCCTCCCCGGACCTTCCCGACGTCGTCGAGCGCGCCTTCCAGGTCTCGCGCCGGGCCGGCTACGTGTCCTTCTGCCGCAACGAGACCGGCCGGCTGCTGGCGATGCTCGCCGCGACCCGGGACGGGACGATGGCGGAGTTCGGCACCGGCTGTGGCGTCGGCACGGCCTGGCTGCGCTCGGGAGTGCGCGGGGAGAAGGCGCGGATCGTCACCGCCGAGCTGGACCCCAAGCTCGCGAAGGCCGCAGGAGAGATCTTCGCCGAGGACGACCAGGTCGAGGTGCTGGCCGCCGACTGGTCGACCCTGCTGGACCGCGGCCCCTACTCCCTGCTCTTCCTCGACTCCGGCCAGCCCGGCCAGGTCTCCGTCGACGCCGTGGCCGACCTGGTCGAGGACGGCGGCATCGTCGTGCTCGACGACTTCACCCCGTGCGAGGTGTGGCCGCCCATCACCTACGGGCGGGTCGACACGCTGCGCGAGGAGTGGCTCACCGACCCCCGCTTCACCGCGGTCGAGGTCATGGTCGCCTCCGACGCCTCCACGATCATCGCCACCAAGCGCTGACTCTCGGCACCGCCGACCGGTCAGCTCCTCGTGGCCGAGCGGTCAGTTCCTCGGGCCCGACAGGTCACTCCTGCGCACCTGGAGGCGAGCAGGTGACTGCTCGAGGGCGAGTTCCTGACTGCTCGGCGGTGAGGGCGACCACGAAGGTGGGCAGCAGGGCCTGGGTCACCGGGCCGATCGCGAGCGCGTAGAGCACGGTGCCCAGGCCGGCGGTGCCGCCCAGCAGCAGCCCGATCACCACGACGGTGACCTCGAGGGCGGTGCGGACGAGCCGGATCGAGAGGCCGGTACGCCGGTGCAGGCCGGTCATCAGCCCGTCGCGCGGTCCGCGGCCGAGCTGGGCGCCGATGTACGCCGCGGTCGCCACGCCGTTGAGCAGCACCGCGACGACCATGGCCACCCCGCGCACCGCGAGGTCGTCCAGCGGCCCGACCAGCGAGAGCGTGGCGTCGGCGGCCAGGCCGATGACCAGCGCGTTGGAGACGGTGCCGAGGCCCGGGACCTCGCGCAGCGGGATCCACAGCAGCAGCACGAGCAGGCTGACCAGGATGATCGCCTGGCCCAGGCTCATCGGCAGGTGCCGGGCGAGGCCCTGGTGGAGGACGTCCCACGGCGCCGCGCCGAGGCCCGCGCGCACCAGGAGCGCCAGCGAGGCGCCGTACAGGACCAGGCCGAGGTAGAGCTGGACCAGACGGCGCGGGAGCCGACCCGCGCGCAGCTGCGCGATCGGGCCGAGGTCGGACAGGAGCTGCATGGGCTCCATGGTGCGTGAGATTGGACTGTTGCGACATAGCCAATCGTGGTTCAGTGGTCTGCATGACCCAGGCCACCCAGTCGCGCTCGGCCGCCCGTGTCGCCGCACTCGTCGAGGGCTTCGACCGCTCCCCCGCCTACGCCGGGCTGGCCGACTCCCTCGTGCTGCTCATCGGCGACGGGCGGATCGCCAGCGACGTGCGGCTGCCGAGCGAGCGGGAGCTGACCGAGGCGTTGGGCGTCTCGCGCACGACCGTGACGCGGGCCTACCAACAGCTGCGCGACTCCGGGTACGCCGTGGCGCGGCAGGGCGCCGGCACCTTCACCCGGGTCCCGGGCGGGCGGGCGCGCACCCGCGACCGCGCTCTCACCCCCGACCAGCTGGTGGGCGACCACCCCGACGGGATCGACCTCGGCTGCGCGGCGCCCGCGGCCCCGGCAGGGTTGGCGGCAGCGTACGCCGAGGCGGTCGCCGAGCTGCCGGCGTACCTCGGCGGCCACGGCTACTTCCCGACCGGGCTCCCGCACCTGCAGGCCGAGGTGGCCCGTGGCTTCGAGGCGCGCGGGCTGCCGACCGAGCCCGACCAGGTGATCATCACGCCCGGAGCGCTGTCGGGAGCGGCGATCGTCGCGCAGGCACTCGCCCGGCGCGGGGACCGGGTGCTGGTGGAGTCACCGGTCTACCCCAACGCGACCCTCGCCCTGCGCAACGCGGGCGGTCGGCTGGTCGGTGCCCCCGTCGACCCCGAGGGCTGGGACCTCGCCGCCATCGGCGCACAGCTGCGCCAGGTCCGCCCGGCGCTGGCCTACCTCGTGCCGGACTTCCAGAACCCCACAGGGCACCTCATGACCGACGCCCAGCGCGAGGAGTACGCCGGGCACCTGCGCGCCGCGGGCACGGTCGCGGTCGTGGACGAGTCGCTGCAGGCCCTGGCGCTGGACGGCCAGGAGATGCCGCGGCCCTTCGCGGTGCACTCCCCCGACGCGATCACCATCGGCAGCGCGAGCAAGGCGCTGTGGGGCGGGCTGCGGCTGGGGTGGGTGCGGGCGCCCCGCGGACTGGCCGAGGAGCTGACCCGTGCCCGGCTCAGCCTCGACCTGGGCTCGCCCGTGCTGGAGCAGCTGGTGCTGGCACGGCTGCTCGCGGGCGGGCCGGTGCTGCCCGACCAGCTGGTGCGGCTGCGCGAGCAGCGCGCGGCCCTGCTCGAGGCGCTCACCGAGCAGCTG
This sequence comes from Actinomycetota bacterium, assembly GCA_009701885.1. GTDB lineage: Bacteria > Actinomycetota > Actinomycetes > Propionibacteriales > Nocardioidaceae > Nocardioides. Next base: position 62,940 of record WLJH01000002.1, on the reverse strand, counting down.
CCCGAGTGGCGCTGGGTGCGGCCCGGGGGCGGTCTCGCGGTGTGGTGCACGCTGCCGCGGGGCAGCGCCGTGGCGCTGGCCGACGCGGCCGAGCGGGTCGGGGTCGGGCTGACCCCCGGGCCGCTGTTCGCAGCCGAGGGCGGGTTGGACAGGTTCGTGCGGATCCCGTGGACCCGCCCCGCCGAGGAGCTGCGCACCGCCGTCGCCCGGCTGGCGGAGGCCTGGCAGGCGCTGCCCGACACCCCGGTCCGGCCGCGACCGGGGCGGGTGCTCGTGGCCTGACCCCTGGGCCGCGAGGCCAGTCGGTGGGAGGCTGCCCCGGTGACGACGCGCGAGGACCTGGTGGTCGGGAAGTACATGGCCTTCACGACGTACCGACGCACCGGCGAGGCGGTCACCAGCCCGGTGTGGGTGGTGCCCGTCAGCGACGGCAGGGTGGGCTTCTGGACCTCGGCGGGCAGTGGCAAGACCAAGCGGCTCGCCCACACCGAGCGGGTGCGCGTGCAGCCCTCGGATGGGCGGGGCCGGGTCGTGGCCGGCTCGCACCCGCTGGACGGGACGGCCGAGATGGTGCGCTCGGGCGGGTTCTTCGACGAGGTGCACGCCAAGGTCCGGGAGAAGTACGGCGTCATGACCACCGTCACCCGGTTGCTGGCCAGGGTGGGGCCCCAGGGCCGGAAGGGCATGTCCTACGCCGACACCGTGGTGCTCGTGCGGCTCGACGACGCCTCGGAGCAATGAGCGAGGCCCCGGCCACCCCCGAGGGCCTGTTCGCCAGGCACCCGGCCGGGCTCGCGGTCTGGGAGCGGGTCGCACAGCTCGCGGCCGCGTTGCCCGGCACCGAGGTCCGCACCTCGCGCAGCCAGGTCGCGCTGCGTCGGCGGCGAGCGTTCGCCTTCGTGTGGCGCCCCGGGCAGTACGTCCGCAGCGACGTGCCGGCGGTGCTCTCGATCGCCTTGGACCGCGAGCTCGACTCGGCGCGGTTCAAGGAGGTGGCGCACCCCGGGCCGAGGATTTGGATGCACCACCTCGAGGTGCGCGACCCCGCCGAGGTCGACGACGAGGTCGCCGGCTGGCTGCGCGAGGCGTGGGCACGCGCCGGCTGAGGCCTACTCCTCGACCGGCCCCCGGGGGTCGAGCACGTCGCGGGCGTCCAGCGCTCGGCGCAGGTCGTCCAGCAGCTTGCGCAGCAGCCGCGAGACCTGAGTCTGGGTCACGCCCAGGACCTCGCCGATCTCGGACTGGCTGAGCTCCTCGACGAAGCGCAGGTGCAGCAGCTGCTGCTCGCGGGGGCCGAGGGCGGCGATGAGGGGACGGAGCACGAGGTGGTCGTCGACCCGCTCGAGCCGGTCGCCCTCGCCCAGCAGGTCGCTGATCCTGGCGGTGCCCGTCGGACCGACGGGAGCGTCGAGCGAGGTCGCGTGCATGGCCGCCGAGGCCTGCAGCGCCTCCTCGCAGGTGCGCTCGTCGACGCCGAGCCGCTCGGCGAGCTCCGCAGTGGTCGCGGGCCGGCCGAGCTCCTGCTCGACCTCCTCGCGCAGGGCCCGCACCTGGGCGCTCAGCTCCTGCAGCCGCCGCGGGGGCCGCACCACCCAGGAGTGGTCACGGAAGTAGCGCTGCACCTCGCCGCGGATGGTCGGCACCGCGAAGCTCAGCAGGTCCTCGGCCTGGGCCGGGTCGAAACGGTGGACGGCCTTGCAGAGCCCTTCGTACGCCGCCTGCTGGAGGTCCTCGGAGGACAGCCCGCGGCGGCGGTAGCGCGCGGCGACGGCCTCGGCGACCGGCATGTTGGCGTCGACCACGCGAGCGAGCACCGGCCGCCGCACCTCCTCCTCGGGGAGTCCGTGGGCGAAGACGAGCAGCGCGCTGGTGGCGCGCCGGCGGGGATCGTGCTCGACGGGCGCGGTCGTGCGCTCGGCGGTGCCGTCGACCGCGTGCAGCCGGGTCGTGGTGACCTCGCCCGGGACCGGGGGTGCCGGGGTCTCCCGGGGCGGGGCGACGGTGGAGCCCGACCGGCGCCCCAGTGACGGGCGGGACGCGGGAGCGGGCGTGGCGGGACGGGGCGGGAGCGGGGCGATGCTCATGGGTGGAGAGTCCTCCGGGCTGGACACCGACCGGGGAGCCGACGCTGCTGCAGCTCCCGCGTTGAGGGCGTCCTTCCCCCGTCGTCGCGGAAGTATGCACAGGGATTCGACAGATCTCCCTTCGGGCGTGGGACCCCTGGGGGAAGGCACGATGAGTCCTGCTCGCGCCGCCGGTCCACCTCCGCGGTGGCCTCACACGGGCACCTGCCCCCGCACCGCGAGCCCGAGGAGACCCGATGAAGCTGCTGCTGACCTCCGGCGGCGTGACCAACGACAGCATCCGCACCGCGCTCGTCGACCTGCTCGGCAAGCCGGTCGGGGAGGCGAGCGCGCTGTGCATCCCGACCGCGATGTACGCCCACCCCTGGGTCGGCATGGGCGAGAAGCCCTGGCAGTTCGTCGCAGGCCGCGCGCAGAACCCCATGGTCGACCTCGGCTGGGCCTCCATGGGCCTGCTCGAGCTCACCGCGCTCCCGAGCATCGACCGCGACCTGTGGGAGCCGCGGGTGCGCGAGGTCGACGCGCTGGTCGTCGCCGGCGGTGACGTGCTCTACCTGGCGCACTGGCTGCGGGAGTCCGGGCTGCTGGAGATGCTGCCGGTGCTCGAGGAGACCACGTGGCTCGGCCTCAGCGCCGGCAGCATGGTGATGACGCCCGAGGTCGGGGAGGACTTCATCCAGTGGCGACCGCCGTCCGGCGACACCAGCACGCTCGGCTGGGTGGACTTCTCGATCTGCCCGCACCTGGCCGCCGACGGCGAGCCCGGCAACAGCCTGGAGGAGGCCCGGTCGTGGGCCGCGGGCATCAGCGGCCCGGCGTACGCGATGGACGACCGGACCGCGGTGCAGGTCGTCGACGGCGAGGTCGAGTGGGTCTCGGAGGGGACCTGGCTGCAGCTCTAGTCGAGGATGACGTCGGCGCCCTGGGCTCGCAGCTGCTGCAGGCTCGCGAGCATCTGCGCCACCGCCTCCGGCGGGTGCGGCGGCCAGTCGTCCACCTCGCGCACGACACGGAGCGCGCCCTCGGTCCGGAAGGACTGCGTCGGGTTGCCGGGGAACCTCTTGTCGGTGACGTTGGGGTCGTCCTCGAAGGGCGCGAGCGGCTCGACCTCGTAGACGTGGCCGGGGCCGTCCTCACCGCTCAGGGCGCAGGAGAGCTGGGCTCCCCAGGCGGCGGTCGTCACCAGGGTCGTGAAGTAGACGTGGCGCAGCACCCTCCCCTGCTGGTACGCCGAGGTGTAGCCGGTCCGCAGCTCCTCACCCGGTGCCAGCACCGCGCGGGTGCCGTGCAGGAACGGCCCCCGCACGTGGCCGTGGTCGTCGTAGGTCACCGCGCGACGCGGCTCGGCAGGCAGCTCCACCCGGCCATCCTCGCCGAAAATCCCTCGCCGACGCACCCGCCCGCCACCTAGCCTCGTTCCGTCCCACCCCCTCCTGGCAGGAGCCGCCGTTGCTCGTGTGAGCACGCCGCCCCCGACCCCGGACGCCACGCGCTCCGGGGCCGACCCGACGTCTCGCACCCCAGGAGCGACATGCCCGCCACCCCTGCGCACAGCCCTGCCCTGGCCGTCCACGGCCTCGACCTCGCGCGACCCGACGGCACCACGACCCTGCGCGGCCTCGACCTGCTCGTCCCCGCGGGCCGCTCCGGCCTGGTCGGCGCCAACGGGTCGGGGAAGTCGACCCTGCTGCACCTGCTCGCCGGCCGGCTCGCACCGAGCGCGGGCCACGTGACCGGCCCGGACCCGAGCAGCATCGGCCTCCTGCCGCAGGACCTCGCGCTGCGGGTCGAGCAGCCGGTCGAGGACTTCCTCGGCCTCGGTGCGACCCGGCGCGCGCTGCGCCGGATCGAGGCCGGCTCGGTGGACCCGGCCGACTTCGACGCCGTCGGGGCGGACTGGGACGTGGACGAGCGCGCCCGTGCCCAGCTCGAGCGGCTCGGCCTGCCCGGAGGGCTGCTCGACCGCCGCGTCGGCGAGGTCTCCGGCGGGGAGGCGGTGCGGCTGGCGCTCGCCGGACTGCTCCTGGCCCGGCCCGACGTGCTGCTGCTGGACGAGCCGACCAACAACCTCGACCGGGACGCCCGCGCGGTGCTGCACGAGGTCGTCGGCTCCTGGTCGGGCACGCTGCTGGTCGTCAGTCACGACCGCGAGCTGCTCGAACGGGTCGACCGGGTCGGCGAGCTCCGCACGCCGCGGCAGGGGCCCACGACGGTGACCTGGTACGGCGGGGGCTGGTCGTCCTACGCCGCGCAGGTCGCCACCGAGCGCGAGGCGGCCGAGCACGCCGTGGCCGTCGCGCGCGCCGACGTACGGCGTCAGCAACGGGACCGGCGCACCACCGAGCAGCTGCTGGCGGCCCGCTCGCGGATGGCCCGGCGCGACGCCCCCGACACCGCGAAGGCAGCCCGCGACTTCCTGCGCAACCGTGCCGAGAAGGGCGCGGGCAGCCTCCGCACCACCCAGGACCAGAGGCTCGAGCAGGCCCGCGAGCGGCTGGGCACCGCCGAGCTCGCCGTGGGCGACGACTCCGCGATCCGGGTGGACCTGCCCGGCACGGCGGTGCCGCGCGGGCGCCGGGTGCTCAGCACCGACGGGCTGGTCCTGCGCACCGGTCGGCCGGTGGAGCTGGACCTGGCCGGGCCGGAGCGGGTCGCCGTCGTGGGCCGCAACGGCGCCGGCAAGTCCACGCTGCTGCACACCCTCGCCGGGCGGCTGGGGCCGCTGGCCGGCAGCGTCGCGGTGCACGTGCCGACCGCGCTGCTCCCCCAGCGCCTCGACGTGCTCGAGGAGTCCCTCACCGTCGCCGGCAACGTCCACGCCGCCCACCCGGGAGCGACGGCCACCGAGGTCCGCGCGCTGCTCGCGCGCTTCCTCTTCCGCGGCGGCGCCGGCGACAAGCAGGTGTCCGCGCTCTCCGGCGGCGAGCGGTTCCGTGCCAGCCTCGCGACGCTGCTGCTGGCCGACCCCGCGCCGCAGCTGCTGCTGCTCGACGAGCCCACCAACAACCTCGACCTGGCGTCGTACGACGCCCTGGTGACCGCGCTGGCGTCCTACCGCGGCGCGCTCGTGGTGGTCAGCCACGACCCCGGATTCCTCGAGGAGGTGGGGGTCGACCGGGTGCTGGACCTGGACGGACCCGCGGCCTGCTGAGCCCGGGGCGGGGGCTGCGTCAGCAGGCCGAGCCGTCGATGCCGCAGGCGTCACCGGCCGCACCGCCGACGGCCCCGCCCACGAGCTGAACCGGCGGGTGCGCCTCGGACCAGGCCCGGTCGAGCAGCCGGCTGAAGACCTCGGTGGGCTGCGCCCCGGAGACGGCGTAGCGCCGGTCGACCACGAAGAACGGCACGCCGCTGACCCCGAGGCCCTGGGCTGCGTCGATGTCCGCGGCGACCGCGTCGGCGTACTCCTCGCCCGCCAGCACCTCCTCGAGCCGCTCGGGGTCGAGATCCAGGGCGAGCGCCTCGCGGCGCAGCACCTGGTGGTCACCGATGTCGGCGGCGTCCTCGAAGTACGCCGAGAGCAGCGCCTCCTTGAGGCGGCCCTGCAGGTCGAGGCCCCCCTGGTCCAGGGCGAGGTGCAGCAGCCGGTGGGCGTCGAGAGTGCTGGTGTGCACGGTCTCGAAGAGCCGGAAGGCCAGCCCCTCCTCGGCCGCGAGGTCGACGAGCTGCTGCTGCATGTCGCGCATCTCGTCCTCGGGGCGGCCGTACTTCCGGGCCAGCACGGGCGTGGTCAGCTGGCGCTCGGCACCGTGGCCGTGCGGCGGGGCCGAGGGGTCGAGCTGGAAGGAACGCCACACGACCTCCACCTGGTCGGCGTGCTCGAAGGACTCCAGCGCGCGCTCGAGGCGCCGCTTCCCGACGAAGCACCACGGGCAGACGACGTCGCTCCAGATCTCGATCCGCATGTGTGGTTGAACCCTCACCGACCGGCCGGCATTCCGCTCCAGGTGCCCGTCTTGGCCACAGGATCCCCACAACCCGGTACGCCGCCCGAGGCCACGACCCGGGGTCGACCTCAGGGTGGGCTCGGGGTCGCGCCAGGGGTCGGCTGGGTGGTGCTCCCCGATGTGCCGGACCCCTCGACGCCGCGAGGCTCGACCCATGATCGAGATCCACGAGCTGACCAAGCGCTACGGCGACCACCTCGCCGTCGACCACGTGACCTTCAGCGCCCGCCCCGGGCGCGTGACAGGCTTCCTCGGCCCCAACGGCGCCGGCAAGTCCACCTCCCTGCGGATCCTCGCCGGGCTCACCCCCGCCACCAGCGGGACGGCCAGCGTCCTGGGCCGCCGGTACGCCGACCTGCCCAACCCGGGCCTGGAGATCGGGGTCCTCCTCGACGCCTCCGCGCAGCACGCCGGCCGCACCGGCCGCGAGGTGCTGCGGGTGGCTGCCGAGACGATGGGACTCCCCCGCGCCCGGGTCGCCGAGATGCTCGACCTGGTTTCCTTGACCGAGCAGGAGGCCGGCCGCCGCGTCCGCGACTACTCCCTGGGCATGCGCCAGCGACTCGGCCTGGCCACCGCCCTGCTCGGCGACCCCGCCGTGCTCGTGCTCGACGAGCCGGCCAACGGCCTGGACCCCGCGGGCATCCGCTGGATGCGCGACCTGCTGCGCGACCACGCCCGGCGCGGTGGGACCGTGCTGCTCTCCTCGCACCTGCTGCACGAGATCGAGGTCATCGCCGACGACATCGTCGTGATCGGGCACGGCCGCGTCGTGGCCCAGGGCACCAAGGAGGAGCTCCTCCACGACGACCGCACCCTGGTGCGGGCACCCGAGGTGGGTGCCCTCGCTGTCGCGCTCACCGCGGCCGGCTGGACCGTCGAGCGGGTCGACCCCGCCGACCCCACCGCGGGCCTGCGCACCGACGCCTCCCTGGCCACCACGGGCCAGGTCGCGCTCGCGGCCGGCCTCCCCCTGCTCGAGCTGCGCGCCGCCGACGGCGCGGGGCTCGAGGAGATGTTCCTCCAGCTCACCGCCGACACGCAGAGAGAGGCCGCAGCATGACCACCCTGACGACCAGCCCGAGCGCCGCCGCCGCGGCCCCGGGCGGCACCCCGTCGGCGTACGCCGACCGGGCCGCTCCCGCACCCATCCCCTTCGCGCGGCTGCTCAAGGTCGAGCTGCGCAAGATGTTCGACACCCGCTCGGGGCTGTGGCTGATGGCCTCGATCGGGATCCTCGCCGCGCTGGCCTCGGCCGCCGTCGTGCTGTGGGCCCCCGACGACCAGGTCACCTACGAGACCTTCGCCGCTGCGGTCGGCTTCCCGATGGCGGTGCTGCTGCCGGTGATCGCGGTCCTGTCCGTGACGAGCGAGTGGAGCCAGCGCAACGGCCTGACCACCTTCACCCTGGTGCCCCACCGCGGCCGGGTCATCACCGCCAAGGCGGCCGGTGCCCTCGTCGTGGCCGTCGCCGGGATGCTGGTCGCCGCGGCCGTGGGCGTCGTGGGCAACCTCGTCGGCTCCGCCCTCAACGGCACCGACGCGATCTGGGACGTCAGCGTCTCCGACTTCACCGCCATCGTCCTGGCCAACGTGCTCGGCGTCTTCCTGGGCTTCATGCTCGGCGCGGTGCTGCGCAGCTCGCCGGCGGCGCTGGTGGGCTACCTGGTCATCAGCTTCGTGCTGGTGCCGCTCACGATGACGCTGGCGGCGGCCCAGCAGTGGTTCGCCGACATCCAGCCCTGGGTGGACTGGAACTTCACGCAGAGCCAGCTCTTCGAGGGCCTGCCCACCGACGGGGAGTACTGGGCGCAGCTGGGCGTCACCACCACGGTCTGGCTGCTCCTGCCGCTGACCTGGGGACTGTGGCGCCTGGTGCGGGCCGAGGTGAAGTAGCGGCCGCCGACCACGACGTACGACGCAGCCGAGCCGGGCCCCTGTCGGGACCCGGCTCGGCTGTCGGTGCGTGGTGGTGCGGGGCCGCCGGTCAGCGCGCGGCGGTGCCCTCGACGTAGTCGGAGTCGTGGCTCTTGACCCAGGCCATGAGCTTGCGCAGCTCGCGTCCGGTCTTCTCGATCGGGTGCTGCTCGCCCTGCTCGCGGAACTTCGTGAACTCCGGGGAGCCGTTGTCCATGTCGGTGATGAACCGCTCGGCGAAGGCGCCGTTCTTGATGTCCTCGAGGACGGCCTTCATGTTCTCCTTGACCCGCTCGTCGATGACGCGGGGGCCCGAGACGTAGTCACCGAACTCGGCGGTGTCGGAGACCGACCAGCGCTGCTTGGCGATGCCGCCCTCGTACATCAGGTCGACGATGAGCTTCAGCTCGTGCAGGCACTCGAAGTAGGCGACCTCGGGCTGGTAGCCGGCCTCGATCAGGGTCTCGAAGCCGTACATGACCAGCTGCGAGGCGCCACCGCACAGGACGGCCTGCTCGCCGAACAGGTCGGTCTCGGTCTCCTCGGTGAAGGTGGTCTTGATGCCGCCGGCGCGGAGGCCGCCGATGCCCTTGGCGTAGGACAGCGCGAGCGGCCAGGCCTGGCCGGAGGCGTCCTTCTCGACGGCGACGAGCACGGGGACGCCGCGGCCGTCGACGTACTCGCGGCGCACGAGGTGGCCGGGGCCCTTCGGGGCGACCATGAAGACGTCGACGTCCTCGGGCGGGGTGATGTAGCCGAAGCGGATGTTGAAGCCGTGGCCGAAGACCAGGGTGTCGCCCGCCTTCAGGTTCGGGGCGATCTCGTCGGCGTAGAGCTTCCGCTGGTGCTGGTCGGGGGCGAGGATGACGACCACGTCGGCCTCGGCGGCGGCCTCGGCCGGCGTCATGACCTTCAGGCCCTCGGCCTCGGCCTTCGCCCGGCTCTTCGAGCCCGGCTGCAGGCCGATGCGGACGTCGACGCCGGAGTCGCGCAGCGACAGCGAGTGGGCGTGGCCCTGGCTGCCGTAGCCGATCACGGCGACCTTCTTGCCCTGGATCAGGGACAGGTCGGCGTCGTCGTCGTAGAACATCTCAGCCACGGGGGCTTCTCCTTTGGTGTGGGTACTGCTGGGTGGTGGGGCGAAGTCTGGGTTTCGAGACGGCGCTGGCGCGCCTCCTCAACCGTCGCATCGGCGCTGGCGCGCCTCCTCAGCCGGCGGTGGCTGCCGTCGGGGCGGGGACCGAGACCGGGCGCAGGTTGCGCTCGGAGATCGAGCGGGAGCCGCGACCGATCGCGACCATGCCCGACTGCACGAGCTCGCGGATGCCGAAGGGCTCCACGACCCGCAGGAAGTCGGCGATCTTGTCGGCGTTGCCGGTGACCTGGATCGTCACCGCGTCGGGGGCGACGTCGACGACCTTGGCGCGGAAGAGCTGGACGGTGTCGAGCACCTGGCCGCGGGTCTCGGCGGTGGCCGCGACCTTGACCAGGACCAGCTCGCGGTGGACCGAGGCGGTCGGGTCGAGCTCGACGATCTTGATCACCTCGACCAGCTTGTTCAGCTGCTTGGTGACCTGCTCGAGCGGGGACTCCTCGACGTTGACCACGATGGTCATCCGGGAGATCCCGTCGTGCTCGGTCGGGCCCACCGCGAGGCTCTCGATGTTGAAGCCGCGGCGGGAGAACAGTCCGGCGATCCGGGTCAGGACGCCGGGACGGTCCTCCACGAGGACGGACAGGGTGTGCTTGCTCATCTGGTCTCAGGCCCTCACAGCTCGTCGTGTTCCCACTCGGGCGCGAGGTCCCGGGCGTACTTGATCTCGTCGTTGCTGGTGCCGGCGGCGACCATCGGCCAGACCATGGCGTCGCGGTGCACGCGGAAGTCGACCACGACGGGGACGTCGTTGATCTCCATGGCCTTCTCGATCGTGGCGTCGACCTCGTCGGCGCTGTCGCAGGCCAGGCCCACGCAGCCGTAGGCGTCGGCCAGCTTCACGAAGTCGGGGATCCGCACGGGGCCGTCGTGGCGCTGCAGGTTGGTGTTGGAGTAGCGCTCGTTGTAGAAGAGCGTCTGCCACTGGCGCACCATGCCGAGCGACTCGTTGTTGATGACCGCGACCTTGATCGGGATGCCCTCGATCGCGCAGGTGGCCAGCTCCTGGTTGGTCATCTGGAAGCAGCCGTCGCCGTCGATGGACCACACGGTGGTGTCGGGGCAGCCGACCTTGGCGCCCATCGCGGCCGGGACGGAGTAGCCCATGGTGCCGAGGCCACCGGAGTTCAACCAGGTGCGCGGCTTCTCGTACTTCACGAAGTGCGCGGCCCACATCTGGTGCTGGCCGACGCCGGAGGTGTAGATCGCGTCGGGGCCGGCGATGTCGGAGAGGCGCTGGATGACGTACTGCGGGGCCAGGCCCTCCGCGGGCGTCTCGTAGCCCAGCGGGTAGCGCTGCTTGAGCCCGGCCAGGTAGCCGACCCACCCCTCGTAGTCACCGGTGTGCCCGGCGTCCTGCTCGGCCTGGAGCGCGACCACGAGGTCGGAGATGACCTCGCGGCAGTCGCCCACGATCGGGACGTCGGCGTGCCGGTTCTTGCCGATCTCGGCCGGGTCGATGTCGGCGTGGATGACCTTGGCGTGCGGGGCGAAGGAGTCCAGGTTGCCGGTGACCCGGTCGTCGAAGCGCGCACCCAGGCTGATGATCAGGTCGCTCTTCTGCAGCGCGGCCACGGCGGCGACCGTGCCGTGCATGCCCGGCATGCCGAGGTGCTGGGGGTGGCTGTCGGGGAAGGCGCCCAGGGCCATCAGCGTCGTCACGACCGGCATGCCGGTGAGCTCGGCGAGGACCCGCAGCTCCTGGTGGGCGTTGGCGCGGATCGTGCCGCCGCCGACGTACAGCACGGGCTTGCGGGACTCCAGGATGAGCCGGGCGGCCTCGCGGATCTGCTTGGAGTGCGGCTTGGTGACGGGGCGGTAGCCCGGCAGGGAGATCTCGGTGGGCCAGGCGAAGGTGGTCATCGACTGCAGCGCCGACTTCGCGACGTCCACCAGCACCGGGCCGGGGCGCCCGGTCGAGGCGATGTAGAACGCCTCGGCGACGGTGCGCGGGATGTCGGCGGGGTCGGTGACGAGGAAGTTGTGCTTGGTGATCGGCATCGTGATGCCGCGGATGTCGGCCTCCTGGAAGGCGTCGGTGCCGATCATCGAGGCACCCACCTGCCCGGTGACGGCCACCATCGGGACCGAGTCCATGTAGGCGTCGGCGATCGGGGTGACCAGGTTGGTCGCGCCCGGGCCCGAGGTCGCCATGCAGACGCCGACCCGGCCGGTCGCCGCGGCGTACCCCTGGGCGGCGTGGCCGGCACCCTGCTCGTGGCGCACCAGGATGTGGCGGATGGAGGAGTCCATGAGGGGGTCGTACGCCGGGAGGATGGCACCGCCCGGGATGCCGAAGATGTTGTCCGCGCCGGCCGCCTCCAGCGACCGGACCAGGCTCTGTGCGCCGGTGATCTCGCTCATGCCCTGCTCGTCTCCTCTGTCCTACTGCTCGTCGGGGCTGCTGCCCCACCAGGATGGCCCCACAAAAAAGCCCCCCGGCCACGATGGCTACGAGGGGATGACGCGCTGGCCGGATCGGGGTCGATCAGCTCACGCGTCGCGTGCGTACGAGGAGGTCCTGGCGCATGCGGCCACCGTAGCCCCCCTGTCCCCGCGCGTCATCCGGGAGGCGCCCCGGTCCCATCATCTGAGACGGGCGTCCCGCATCGTGGGCGGTCAGGCGGCCGGGCCCGGGCCGCGGCCGAGCCAGGTGGTGAGGCAGGCCCGGTTGCCCTGAGGGTCCTCGAGCACCCAGAACGCCGGCGCCTGGTCGTCGCTGACCAGCCGGCCGCCGGCCTGGAGCACGGCGGTGATCCGCTCCTGGACCACCTCGGGCGGCACCCGCACGTCGGCGTGCCAGCGCTGGCGGTGCTCCCCCAGGTGCCCCGGACGCTGCTCGGTCGGCTGGAACCAGACCGAGGGCCATCGCCCGGCCGGGTCGACGGCGTCGTCCTCGGCCTCGTCCAGGCCGAGCACGGCGGCCCAGAACGGCTTGACCTCGCCTGCGTCCCAGGTGTCGAGCGCCCACTCGACCGCCTGCAGCTGCCCGGGGACGGCGCTGACGCCCAGCGCGTGCGCTGCCTCGGAGACCGCGCGCGCCAGGCGCAGGTCGCGGCGGGTGACCCCACCGACGTCGTGCGACCAGGTGCGCACCTCGACGAAGCCGTAGCGCAGGTCGACGTCGGGGTGGTGGTCCTGCTCGTCGGCGACCTCGGCCACCTTCGCCACCAGGCGGGCGCCCGTGGCGAAGTCGCCGGTCGCGAAGCGGGCGGCCAGCTGCCCGAAGAGCGGGCGCCAGTCCTCCAGGCCGCCGTCGACCTCGGTGCTGATGTCGTGGTCGGAGAGGACGTGCTTGTCGGCGTCGGGGATCGAGGGGCTCACGGGAGGACAGCCTGCCGCTCCGGCGGTCCGCTGACCAGCCGGGCGGCCGAGGCCGATCAGCCCTGGTCGGCCGTGACGGCCACCGGCTCCTTCTGCAGCGTCTCGCGGGCGGCCAGCCACAGGGGCAGCGCCAGCAGGCTGACCAGTCCGGTCACCGCGAACGCCCAGCCCCAGCCGGCCTGGTCGGCGACGACGCCGATGAGGACCGGGCCGATGATCGCGCCGCCGTCCTGGGCCATCTGGAAGGTGGAGAGGACGGTGCCGCCGGAGCGCTGGTTGCCGATGACGTCGGCGACCGTCGCCTGCTGCCCCGGGTTGACCATGCCCGCGCCGAAGCCGGAGACCAGGGAGAGCACCAGCAGGACGGTGAGGCTCTCGCTGAGACCCAGCGAGCCGAGCGAGACGGCGGTGACGCCGAGGCCGAGCACGACCATCGGCTTGCGGCCCACCGTATCGGTGACCTTGCCGGAGAACTGCAGGCTGGCCGCGGTGCCGGCCGCGGCGACCGCGAGCGCGACGCCGGCGACCCAGGTCTCGTCGTGCACCGCGACGGCGAACTGCGGGACGATCGCGACCCGCACGCCGAAGTTGGCCCATCCGTTGGCGAAGGCCGAGGCGAGCGCGGCGCGGTAGGCGGAGTCGCGCAGGCCCTCCCCCAGCCGCATCGGCTCCTGCGCAGTGGCGGTCGGGTCCGGTCGGAGGCTGGCGTGGGAGAGCCGGACACCCACGACGAGGGCGGCGACGACGAGCGCGGCGGCGTACACGACGAAGGGCACGCGGAGACCGAGCCCGGCCATGAGGCCGCCGAGCACCGGGCCGAGCATGCCGCCGATGAGGAACGAGCTGGCGTAGGCCGAGGAGACCCGTCCGCGCATCGTCGGGGGCGCCAGGCGCACCAGCAGCGCCATCGCCGAGACGGTGAACATCGTCGACCCGAGGCCGCCGAGGCCGCGGAAGACCAGCAGCTGCCAGTAGGTCTGGGCGACGGCGGTCAGCAGCGAGGACGCCGCGACGATGCCGAGGCCGGTGAGGTAGACCCACCGCTCCCCCAGCCGGGCGACGAGCACGCCGCTGCCCGGTGCCCCCAGGAGGCGGAAGAAGGCGAAGATCGAGACCACGAACGACGCGGCCGCCACGCCCACATCGAAGCTGCGGGCGTAGGCGGGCAGGACCGGGCTGATGATCCCGAAGCCGATCGCGATGACGAACGCCGAGGCGATCAGGACCTTGATCTCGCCGGGGATGGGCTGCTGCGGCGTGGTGGTGCCTCGGGTCGCGCCTGGTCTCCTCACGCGTGTGCCAGCACCTCGGCGGCCGCGCGCATTCCCGCCTCGACCTCCGCGAAGGAGGTGGAGAGCGGCGCGAGGCCGACCCGCAGGCCACCCGGGTCGCGGTAGTCGGGGATGACGTCGCGCTCCCAGAGCCGGGCGACGACCTCGCGCATCCGCGGGTGGTCCACCGTCACGTGCCCGCCCCGGCGGGCCGGGTCGCGCGGGGAGGCCAGCTCGGCGCCGAGCGGGGCGAGCAGCTGGTCGGCCAGCCCCACGGCGTACGACGTCAGGGCGAGGGACTTGGCCCGGACCGCCTCCATGCCGACCTCGGCGATCGTCGCGACCGTGTCGCGCAGGGCGAGCATGCCCACGACCGGCGGGGTGCCCGAGATCATCCGGCGGATCCCGGGCGCGGGCGTCCACTCCGGCCCCATCGCGAACGGGTCGGCGTGCCCCATCCACCCGGTGACCGGCTGGTCGACCCGGTCGAGGTGGCGGGCGGCGACGTAGACGAAGGCCGGCGAGCCGGGCCCGCCGCCGAGGTACTTGTAGGTGCAGCCGACGGCCAGGTCGACGCCCCAGTCGTCGAGGGCCAGCGGCACCGAGCCGACCGAGTGCGAGAGGTCCCAGAGCACGACGGCGCCGGCGTCGTGCGCGGCGGCGGTGATGGCGGGGGCGTCGGCCAGCCACGCGGAGCGGTAGGCGACGTGGGAGAGCAGCACGCAGGCGGTCGCCTCGGACAGCTGGGCGGCGACCGACTCCGGGGTGACGCCGGCGGCGTGGTCGACCTCGACCCAGCGCAGGGACAGACCGAGCTCACGGGCGACCGAGGCGGCGACGTACCTGTCGGTCGGGAAGTCGTCGCGGCACAGCACGACCTCGGTGCGGTCGGGCCGCAGCGCGCAGGCCGCGCGCAGCGCCTTGTAGAGCAGCACCGTCGTGGAGTCGCCGACGGTCGTCTGGCCGGGCGCGGCACCGAGGCAGGCGGCCGCGACCTCGTCGCCGACGACCAGCGGCAGGTCCATCCACGACTCGTCCCAGCCGCGGATCAGCCGGCCGCCCCACTCGTCGGTGACGAAGGTCGCCAGCCGCTCGGCGGTCGAGCGCAGCGGGCGGCCCAGGGAGTTGCCGTCGAGGTAGACGAGCGAGGTCTCGCTGCCGACGTACCTCTCGCGCAGGTGCGCCAGCGGATCGTCACGGTCCAGCTGCTCGGCGTCGGGGAGGTCGCTCACGCCGCATGTCTACCCCAGCGCCGGACGGGTGGCATGCTCCCCCGCATGGTCATCCGCCCCGAGCTGCTGGAGGTGCTCGCGCGACGGGCACTGACCGAGGACTCCGCCCGGCCCGAGGCCGTCGCGCGGCTGCACGAGCGCGGCGGGAGGACCGCCCGCGAGAACCTCGCGGAGCTCGTCGACGAGGGCAGCTTCGTGGAGTACGGGCGGTTCGTGACCGCGGCGCAGTCCCAGCGCCGTCCCCTGGAGGAGCTGCTCGACCGGACCGCCGCCGACGGGATCGTCGGCGGGCTGGCCACGGTCGACGGCCACCCCGTCGCGGCGCTCTCTTACGACTACCTCGTCATGGCTGGCACCCAGGGCATGCGCGGGCACCGCAAGACCGACCGGCTGCTCGACGTCATCGACCGGCTGCGGGTGCCGACGGTCTTCTTCGCCGCCGGCGGTGGCGGCCGGCCGGGCGACACCGACATCCCGCTGGTCTCCGCCCTCGACGTCACGACCTTCGCCGCCTGGGCCCGGCTCTCGGGCCGGGTGCCGCGGATCGCGGTCGTGGAGGACAACTGCTTCGCCGGCAACGCGGTGATCGCCGGGTGCTCCGACCTGATCGTCGCGACCGAGCGGGCCTCCCTGGGCATGGGCGGGCCGGCGATGATCGCCGGCGGCGGCCTCGGCGACGTGGCCGCGGCCGACGTCGGCCCGATCGAGGTGATGGAGGCCAACGGCGTCGTCGACGTGGTCACGGACGAGCCCGTCGCGACCGCGCGCGAGCTGCTCTCCTACTTCCTGGGTCGTACGACGCAGTGGACCGCCCCCGACCAGGCACCGCTGCGGGAGGCGGTCCCCGAGGGCGAGCGCACCGCCTACGACCTGCTGCCCATCGTGGAGACGCTGTGCGACGGGGACTCGGTGACCGTGCTGCGGCCCGGGTTCGCGCCCGAGCTGCTCACCGCCCTGGGCCGGATCGAGGGCCGCACCGTCGGGGTCGTCGGCAACGACACCCGGCACTGGGCCGGCGCGGTCACGGCGGACGCGGGCGACAAGGCCGCGCGCTTCCTGCAGCTGTGCGACGCCCACGGCTTCCCGGTCGTGTCCCTGGTCGACACCCCCGGGATGATGGTCGGCCCCGACGCCGAGCGCACCGGGCTGGTGCGCCACACCTCGCGACTGCTCGTCGCGGCGGCCCGGATGGAGGTGCCGCTGCTGGGGGTGGTGCTGCGCCGCGGCTACGGCCTGGGCGCGCAGGCGATGCTCGGCGGGAGCACCCACGAGCCCCTCATGACGATCGCCTGGCCCGGCGCGCACCTCGGGGCGATGGGGCTCGAGGGCGCCGTGCGGCTGTCCATGCGGCGCGAGCTGGAGGAGATCGCCGACCCGGACGAGCGGGAGGCGCGGGTCAGGGAGCTGACGGCGTACGCCCAGGCGCACTCGACGGCCCTGGAGGTCGCCCGGCACTTCGAGATCGACGACGTCGTCGACCCGGCCGAGACCCGCGGCATCCTCGCGCGGCTCCTCGACGCCGCCGACCGCGACGGCCGGCTGGTCGGCAGCGGGCGCCCCGTCGACACGTGGTGATCCTCCCGCCGCGGCCCGACCGATGAGTCCGTCGGTCCGGGCTGGTCGGATGGGGTCATGAGGAAGCTGATCGTCACCGAGTTCATCACCCTGGACGGAGTCATCGAGGACCCGAGCTGGACCTTCACCGAGGTCGAGCACGACGACGCCGTCTACGACATCAAGGGCCGCGAGCAGGAGGAGGCCAGCGCGCTGCTGCTCGGCCGGGTCTCCCACGACGAATTCGCGCCCGTGTGGCCGTCGATGGCGGAGTTCGAGACCTACAACGCGCTCCCGAAGTACGTCGTCTCGACCACCCTCGAGGGCTCGGACTGGAGCAACACCCACGTACTGCGCTCTCTCGACGACGTGCGTGCCCTCAAGGAGCGCACCGACGAGGGCGAGGGCCCGATCTACGTCCACGCCAGCGCGACGCTGGCGCAGGGGCTGCTCGCCGCCGGGCTCGTCGACCGGCTGCACCTGCTGGTCTTCCCGCTGCTGCTGGGCAGGGGCAAGCGGCTGTTCTCCGACGCCGGTGGGAAGGTCACGCTGCAGCTGGTCGAGACCGCGACCTACAGCAACGGGGTCACCTTGCAGGTCCTCGACGTCGTCCGCTGACCTCCCCACGCCGGCCAGGACCGCCGAACCGTCACTTCTGAAACGCCGAGCCGTCACATGTGAACCCTCGAGGCGTCACTTCGGAGCGTCGCCTCGCCGACTCGGAGTTGACGGCTCGAGGGTTCGGAAGTGACGGCTCGAGGGTTCGGAAGTGACGGCTCGGCGGCTCAGCGGCGGCGGCCGCGGGCCCGGGGCGGGGACGCCTGGGCGGGCGCGCCGGAGGAGCGGCGCCAGGCGGTGAAGCTGCCGACGGCGGAGGGTCGGGGGCGCACCAGCCACGGCCAGGGGTGCACCTCCTCAGGACGTACGACGGCGGCCAGCCGCCGGAAGCCGGGGACCGGCGCATGGGTGACCGCGAGCGAGCGCCCCGTGAGCTCCGCGGGCACCTCGCCCCGCCGGACCTCGACGGGCCGCGGAGCGGCCAGGTCGCCGAGCGTGTCTGCGAGGAAGACCAGCCGCTTGCCCGAGAGTCGCAGCCGGCGCAGCAGCGGCTCGTCGAAGACGAAGACAGCGGGGCGCTCCTCGTCGGCGGCCAGCGCGGGGTCGGCGTCGCCGAGGGACTCGGCGGTCAGCCAGACCTGCTCGGCTCCCCCGCCCTGCACCTCGGCCGGCCCACCGTCGAAGCCGTCCTTGCCCAGGTCGGGGCCGTCCACCCGGGGCAGGTCGCCGGTCTCGGGCCAGTCCTCGATCGGGCAGGCGTTGCTCAGGGGGCAGGAGCGGCACAGCGCCTTGGCGCGCTTCTCCACCTGCCACCGGCTGAACCCGTAGGGCCGGCCGTTGCCGGTGCCGACCGTCCACTGCCACCCCAGCCTGTTGGCCGCGCGTGAGCCGTCGAGCAGGTGCTGGAAGAAGAGGTCCTCCCCGTCGCGCCAGTCCGCGCCGGCCCGCACCGCCCACTGCGAGGCCATCCACATCCGGGTCTGGTTGACCAGCCACCCCTCGCCCTCGAGCTCGCCGACGACGGCCTCCATGCAGGCCATCTCGGCCGGCCAGGGCTCGGGCCACGAGCCGACGCGCGGCTGCTCGTGCTTGATCGAGCGGCCCAGCGCGGCGCCGGTGCGGGCGTAGAGGTGGCGGGCGTACTCCTGCCACAGCAGCTCGTCGCGGTACTTGTCGCGGTCGTGCGCGGGCGCGTCGGCGACCGCCTTCCACATCTCGGGCAGCGGCACCAGCCCGTGCCGCAGGTACGGCGACATCCGGGTCGCCCCGCGCCCCGACACCGGCAGCACCACGCTGCGGCGACGCGCGTACCCGCTGACGTCGAGCGATGCCAGCGCCGCGTCGGCCGCGGCCTGTCCCCCGACGTGTCCCCCGCGCCGTACGCCGTCGGGGCCCTCGAGGGCCAGGTCGCCGAGGTGCTCGGCGACCCAGGCGAGGACGGCGTCACCGCCGTCCTCGTGGGGCGGAGGTGGGGTGGGGAGCTGCACGGTCCAGGTGTACCGGCAGGCTCAACACCCGTTCCGGTGGTCGAGCAGGCGAGCGCCGGCGAGCCGTCGCCGCTCGAGCGCCGATCGACGGGTCCGCTGGCGCGTCCCCGTCAGCCGGTCACGGCCCCGTGCGCGGCGGAGGAGACGATCTTGGCGTACTTGCCGAGCACGCCACGGGTGTACTTCGGCGGCTTCGGGGCCCAGCCCTCCTTGCGTGCCTCGAGGTCGTCGATCTCGACCTCGAGGGTGCGGTTGAGCACGTCGAGGGTGATCGGGTCGCCGTCGCGGACGAAGGCGATCGGGCCGCCGTCGACGGCTTCGGGGGCCACGTGGCCGACGCAGAGGCCGGTCGTGCCACCGGAGAACCGGCCGTCGGTGAGCAGGAGCACGTCCTTGCCGAGGCCGGCGCCCTTGATCGCGCCGGTGATGGCGAGCATCTCGCGCATGCCGGGACCGCCCTTGGGGCCCTCGTAGCGGATGACGACGACGTCGCCGGCGACGATCCGGCCCTCGGCGAGGGCGTCCATCGCGTCGCGCTCGCCGTCGAAGACCCGGGCGGTGCCGCGGAAGACGGTCTCGTCGAAGCCGGCCGACTTCACGACGGCACCGTCGGGGGCCAGCGAGCCCTTGAGGATCGTCAGGCCGCCGGTCTTGTGGATCGGGCGCTCCAGCGAGCGGATGACGTCGTCGTCGAGGGCCGGCGGGTCCAGCTCCGCCAGGTTCTCGGCCAGCGTCTTGCCGGTCACGGTCAGCGCGTCGCCGTGCATGAGGCCGGCGTCGAGCAGCGCCTTCATGACCACGGGGATGCCGCCGATCTTGTCGACGTCGTTCATGACGTACTTGCCGAACGGCTTGAGGTCGCCGAGGTGCGGGACCTTGTCGCCGATCCGGTTGAAGTCGTCGATGGTCAGCGGCACGTCGGCCTCGCGGGCGATGGCCAGCAGGTGCAGGACGGCGTTGGTGGAGCCACCGAGCGCCATCACCACGGTGATGGCGTTCTCGAACGCCTCCATCGTCATGATCTGGCGGGCGGTGATGCCCTGGCGCAGCAGGTTGACCACGGCCTCGCCGGAGCGGTGGGCGAAGCCGTCGCGGCGCCGGTCGACGGCCGGCGGGGCGGCCGAGCCGGGCAGCGACATGCCGAGCGCCTCGCCGACGGCGGCCATGGTGTTGGCGGTGTACATGCCGCCGCAGGCACCCTCGCCGGGGCAGATCGCACGCTCGATCTTGTCGACCTGCTCGCGGGTCATCTTGCCGGCGAGGCAGGCGCCGACGGCCTCGAAGGCGTCGATGATCGTGACGTCCTTGCCGTCGACCTGCCCGGGCATGATCGAGCCGGCGTAGAGGAAGACGCTGGCCAGGTCGAGGCGGGCGGCGGCCATGAGCATGCCGGGCAGGGACTTGTCGCAGCCGGCCAGCAGCACCGAGCCGTCGAGCCGCTCGGCGTTCATCACGACCTCGACGGAGTCGGCGATGACCTCGCGCGAGACCAGCGAGAAGTGCATGCCCTCGTGGCCCATGGAGATGCCGTCGGAGACCGAGATGGTGCCGAACTCCAGCGGGTAGCCACCACCCGCGTGCACGCCGTTCTTCACGGCCTTCGCGAGCCGGTCGAGCGAGAGGTTGCAGGGGGTGATCTCGTTCCAGCTCGAGGCCACGCCGATCTGCGGCTTCTCCCAGTCGTCGTCACCCATGCCGACCGCGCGCAGCATGCCCCGCGAGGCGGCGCGCTCGAGGCCGTCGGTGACGTCGCGGGACCTGGGCTTCAGGTCGATCTTCTCGTCGGGCTGCTCCTGGCCGGTCATGGCGGCCAGCCTACGTGCGAGCGTCGTCACTCCGGAGGCGCATCTCAGCCCCACCCGCCGCGCGGGTGACCCCCCACGCCCTAGCCTCGTCGGGTGACTGCTTCGACTCCGGTGACCTGGCGCGGCTACGCGGCCGTCCTGCTCGACCTCGACGGGGTGCTGACCCCCACCGCCGAGGTGCACATGCGGGCCTGGTCGGCGATGTTCAACGAGTTCCTCGCCGACCACGACGGCCCCGGTGACACCTCCCCCTACACCGACGTCGACTACTTCGCCCACGTCGACGGCAAGCCGCGGTACGACGGCGTGCGCGACTTCCTGGCCTCGCGCGGCATCGAGCTGCCCGAGGGCGAGCCCGGCCGGCCCTTCGACCGCACGGTCATGGGTCTCGGCGACCGCAAGAACGACGCCTTCAACGAGGTGCTCCAGCGCGACGGGGTGGCGCCGTACGCCGGCTCCGTGGCCCTGCTCGACCACCTGGCCGAGCTCGACGTCCCGATGGCGGTGGTCTCCTCCTCCGCCAACGCCCCCGCCGTGCTCGAGGCCGCGGGGCTGGCCGGTCGGTTCGTGACCGTCGTCGACGGCCGGGTCGCCGCCGCGCGCTCGCTGCCGGGCAAGCCGGCGCCCGATACCTTCCTCCACGCCGCCGAGGTGTGCGGCGCGAGCGCCGCGACCTCGGTCGTGGTCGAGGACGCCGTCTCCGGCGTGCGCGCGGGTGCTGCCGGCGACTTCGGCCTCGTGGTCGGCGTCGACCGGGGCGCCGGGCACGACGAGCTGACCGCCGCTGGCGCCCACGTCGTCGTGGCCGACCTGGCCGAGCTGGTCCCGTGAGCAGCCGCGCCCCCGAGGGCGACCCGCTGGACCGCAGCCGCTTCCCCGTCGACCCCTGGCGGCTGGTGGAACGCGCCCACAGCCACGCCGACCTCGGCGTCAGCGAGACCCTGTTCACCGTCGCCAACGGCTACCTCGGCATGCGCGGCAACCCCGAGGAGGGCCGCGACGCCCACGCGCACGGCACCTTCGTCAACGGCTTCCACGAGACCTGGGAGATCCGGCACGCCGAGGCGGCCTTCGGCTTCGCCCGCACCGGCCAGACGATCGTCAACGTCCCCGACGCCAAGCTGATGAAGCTCTACGTCGACGACGAGCCGCTCATCCTCGGCACCGCCGACCTCGAGCACTACGAGCGGATCCTCGACTTCCGCGACGGCGTGCTGCGCCGCTCGCTGGTCTGGCGGACCCCCTCGGGCAAGCGGGTCAAGGTCGACTCCACCCGCATGGTCTCGATGACCCAGCGGCACCTGGCCCTGCTGACCCTCGAGGTCACGATGCTCGAGGGCAGCGCGCCGATCGTCATCTCCAGCCAGCTGATGAACCGCCAGGACGGCAGCGACGAGTACCACGACGCGGCTGCCTCCATGGGCGAGGGCATCGACCCGCGCAAGGCCGCCGCCTTCGAGGGCCGGGTGCTGCTCCCCCGCCTGTCGACGGTCCAGGACGGCCGGATGATGCTGGGCTACCAGTGCGCCTCGTCCAAGATGACCATCGCCGTCGCCGCCGACCACCGGCTGCGGGTGGCGGGCAGCGGGACCGACGTCGACACCGTCGTGCGCCACGACGACGACCTGGCCAAGATGGTCTACCGCGTCCAGGCCGAGCAGGGCCGCACGGTGCGGCTGGAGAAGGTCGTGGCCTACCACACCTCCCGCGGCGTGCCGGTGCGCGAGCTGGCCGACCGCTGCGAGCGGACCCTGGACCGGGCCGCCCGCACCGGCACCGGTGAGGCCGTCGCCGAGCAGCGCGCCTGGTTCGACACCTTCTGGGACGCCGCGGACGTCGAGGTCACCCCCTCGCAGCGCGGGGACGGGCCCGGCGGGGAGCAGGAGACCCGGGCCCTGCAGCAGGCGATCCGCTTCAACCTCTTCACCCTGGCCCAGGCCAGTGCCCGCGCCGACCAGTGGGGCGTGCCCGCCAAGGGCGTCACCGGCTCGGGCTACGAGGGTCACTACTTCTGGGACTCCGAGATCTACGTCGCGCCGTTCCTCACCTACACCCAGCCGGCGCTGGCCAAGAATCTCCTGCACTTCCGCTCCCGGATGCTCGACGCCGCGCGGCACCGCGCCCGCGAGATGGCCCAGCACGGGGCGCTCTTCCCCTGGCGCACCATCAACGGCGAGGAGGCCTCGGCCTACTACGCCGCCGGCACCGCCCAGGTGCACATCGACGCCGACGTCGTCTACGCGCTCTCGCAGTACCTCGCCGCCACCGACGACGTCGGGTTCCTGCTGCGCCACGGCATCGACATCCTGGTGGAGACCTCTCGGATGTACGCCGACCTCGGCTTCTGGCGCGAGAACGGCCGTCCCTCGTTCCACATCCACGGCGTCACCGGGCCGGACGAGTACACGACGGTCGTCAACAACAACCTGTTCACCAACGTCATGGCGCGGCACAACCTCGAGCAGGCCGTGGCCGCTGTCGAGCTGATCCGCCGCGAGCACCCGCAGGACTTCGAGCAGGTCCGCAAGCGCCTGGACCTCACCGACGAGGAGGTCGAGGAGTGGGCCCGCTGCGCCGAGGGCATGCACGTGCCCTTCGACGAGGGCCTCGGGATCCACCCCCAGGACGACTTCTTCCTCGACCGTGAGGTGTGGGACCTCTCCCAGACCCCCGACGAGCTGCGGCCGCTGCTGCTGCACTACCACCCGCTGGTCATCTACCGGTTCCAGGTGCTCAAGCAGGCCGACGTCGTGCTCGCGCTCTTCCTCCAGGGCGACCGCTTCACCGCGGAGGAGAAGCGCGCCGACTTCGAGTACTACGACCCGATCACCACCGGTGACTCCACGCTGTCGGCGGTGGTGCAGTCGGTGATGGCCGCCGAGGTCGGCTACCACGAGGCGGCCTGGGACTACTTCCGCTCCGCGTTGTACGTCGACCTGGCCAACCTGCACGGCAACACCGACGACGGCATGCACATCGCCTCCACCGGCGGTGTCTGGTCGGCGCTGGTCTGCGGCTTCGGCGGGATGCGCGACCACGGCGGCCGGCTCTCCTTCGACCCGCGCCTGCCCGACGCGTTCGGCTCGATCACCTTCGCGCTGGTCTGGCGCGGCTCGCGGGTGCGGGTGCGGCTGGACGCCGGGTCGCTCACCTTCACGGTGGTCGACGGCGTCGGGGGCGTCCCGGTGACCGTCCGCGGGACCGAGCACGTCGTGCACGCCGACGAGCCCCTCGTCGTACCGCTCGGGGAGAACGACGGGCGCGGCGGCGGCCACGGCCGCCGGCTCTCGGGGGAGCTCAACGAGGAGCCGCAGCTGGGCGGCACCCGTGCCGACGGGTCGAAGATCACCGCCGGGGTGCCGGACCCGATCCCCGCGCTCGAGGAGGAGGCGTACCACGACGCGATGCCCGAGCCGCCCCCGATCGGGCCGCACGTGCCGCAGTCGTGACCCGCCCGGCCGGTCAGCCCGTGGCGGCCGGCTCCCGGTCGCGGGCCGGCTGGAAGGTGTAGGCGTCCAGCGGGAAGGTCCGGCTGGCCCACATCGTGCCGAGCGTGGTGCCCGGGCGCAGCCCGACGTCGCCGTGCTGGTCGAAGTAGTAGCTGTTGGCGCCGGTGCACGACTCCTGCCAGAACACCTGGGTCGGGCGCCGCTCGAGCATCGAGGCGAGGTAGGCGTCGTTGGCCTTCTGGGTCACCTCGACCCGGGCGGCACCGGTGCTGCGGGCGTGCTCGAGGCAGCGCACGATGTGGCGCACCTGGGTCTCGATGAGGTGGAAGTAGGAGCCGCCGATGTAGCCGTAGGGGCCGAACACGGTGAAGAAGTTGGGGAAGCCCGGCACCGAGACGCCCTGATAGGCCTGCACCCGGTGCTCGGCCCAGAACTGCTGGACCGTGCCGCCGTCGGCGCCGACCAGCGGGAAGGTCGGCAGGCTGTCGGGCTCCATCACCCGGAAGCCCGTGGCGAGCACGAGCACGTCGAGCTCGTGGAGGCTCTCGCCGTCGCTGCCCCGGGTGCGGATGCCCTCGGGGACGACCTCGGTGATGGCGTCGGTCTCGAGGTGGACCTGGGGCAGGTTGTAGGTCGCGAGGTAGTCGTTGTGGAAGCTCGGGCGCTTGCAGCCGACGCCGTACGACGGGGTGAGCTTCTCGCGGACCTCCGGGTCGCGCACCTGCGAGCGCAGCCACAGCCGGCCGGCGTGCTCCATCGTCGAGGCGATCCGGACGTAGGAGTGGAAGTGCGCCGCGATCGGGAAGGTGACCTCGACGAAGGCCTGGCTGGCCAGCCGCAGTCCCTGCTTGACCCCCGGCAGCCGCATGGCCAGGCGCAGCGGGCCCGGCAGGGCCGCGTCGGGCTTGGGGAAGCACCAGATCGGGGTGCGCTGGAAGACGGTGAGCTCATCGACGACCGGGGCGATCTCGGGGATGAGCTGCACCGCGGAGGCGCCGGTGCCGATCACGCCGACCCGCTTGCCGGTGAGGTCCAGGTCGTGGTCCCAGCGCGCGGTGTGCACGGTGGTGCCGGCGAAGTCCTCGATGCCCGGGATGTCGGGGGCCTTCGGGGTGGTGAGCACGCCCGAGGCGTTGAGGAGGTACGTCGCCGTCAGCTCGGTCCCGTCGGCCAGCCGCACCCGCCAGCGGGTCGTCGCCTCGTCCCACGCCGCCCCCTCCACGAGGCAGCCGAACCGCATCCGGTCGCGGATGCCGGCGGCCTCGACCAGGTCCTCGGCGTACCTCTTCAGCTCCGAGCCGGGTGCGTAGGTGCGCGACCAGTCGGTGCGCTGGGCGAAGGAGAACTGGTAGCTGAACGACGGGATGTCGACCGCGACCCCGGGGTAGGTGTTCCAGTGCCAGGTGCCGCCGACGCCGTCGGCGGCCTCGAGGACCAGCCAGTCGCGGATGCCGGCCTCGTCGAGCTTGATGGCCGCACCGATGCCGGAGAAGCCGGCGCCCACGACGATCACCTCGTGGTGCTCGACGTCGGTGTCCGTGCGGGCGTCCTCGAGGTCGGCAGTGGTCGCGCTCACGCCGTTACGGTAGCGAGCGGGCGGGAGCCGGTGAGGGCGTCTCGCGGCCGGGCCGTCGGCGGCGCTCAGTCGAGCGCCGCGGCCCGCACGCACATGACGTCGGGCAGGTCGCGGACCGCGCAGTGCCAGCTCTCCCCCGCGTCCGGCGAGACCCACACCGAGCCGTTGCGCGCACCGACGTACACCCCCGCCTCGGGGTGGTCGTCGACGCACATCGCGTCGCGCATGACCCCGACGAAGAAGCCGTCCGGCAGCTGGCCGTCGCCGAGCCGCTCCCAGGTGTCGCCGGCGTCGCGCGAGCGCCAGACCCGCGCCTGCGCGTCGACCGGGTAGCGACCCTCGCCGCCGCCGAGCGGGAAGGTGTAGATCGTGTCCGGCTCGTGGGGGTGGACCACGACCGGGAAGCCGAAGTCCGAGGGCAGGCCGTCGGCGATCGAGGTCCAGGACCCGCCCTCGTCATCGGAGCGGAAGACGCCGCCGTGGTTCTGCAGGTAGAGCCGTTCGGGCCGCGAGGGGTGGCGGGCGACCTTGTGCACGCACTGGCCGTACGCCGGGTACTGCTGCCCCTCGGGCAGGAAGATCGCCGAGACGCCCTGGTTGCGTGGCTCCCAGGTCTCGCCGCCGTCGGTCGTGCCGTAGACGCCGCCGGTCGAGAGCGCCGCCAGGACCGACGACGGGTCGCTGGGGTGCGGCAGGATCGTGTGGAACGCCTGACCGCCGTAGCCCGCTCCCCACTCGGGGCGGTGCGGGTGGTCCCAGAGGCCGCGCTCGAGGGTGAAGGTGTGCCCGCCGTCGGAGGAGCGGAAGACCGCACCGGGCTCGGTGCCGGCGTACACCACCCCGGGGCCGGCACCGGCGACGAGCTGCCAGACCCGCTCGACCGAAGCGTCGACGTCGGCCGGGAACCGCGGCGGCTCCTCGGCGTCCTTCCAGGTCGCGCCGAGGTCCTCGCTGATCCGCACCTGCGGGCCCAGCCAGGGCGAGGAGGCGCCGACGAGCAGCCGAGGCCGGTCACCGCGCACGTCGACGAGGCAGGAGTAGACCTCCTCCATGTCGCTGTGCGGGCCGCTCCACTCCCAGTCGCGGCGCGCGGCGTCCGAGCGCCCGACCCACAGGCCCTTGCGCGTGCCGACCATCAGCACCGTGTCGCTCATGCGTTGCTCCAGATCTCCCCGGGCGGGGGCGTTGGCGAGGTGTCACCTACGGTGACCCGGTGACCGGCCGGAACTCATCGTCCACCCGGCGACCGGTCCTGTCACCGGTGTGGCTGGTGCTCGTCGGGATCGCCTCGGTGCAGCTCGGGGCGGGCTTCGCGAAGTCGCTCTTCGACGAGGTCGACCCCACCACGATCGTGTGGCTGCGCCTGGCCACGAGCATGCTCGTGCTCGTCGCCGTGCTGCGCCCGCAGCTGCGGGGACGCACCCGCGAGGACTGGCTCGTGGTGCTCGCCTTCGGGGCGAGCCTGGCGCTGATGAACTGGGCGATCTACCAGTCCTTCGCCCGGATCCCGCTCGGCGTCGCGGTGACGATCGAGTTCATCGGGCCGCTCACGCTGGCGGTGCTGGGGTCGCGCCGCCCGCGCGACCTGGCGTGGGTGGTGCTCGCCGCGGTCGGGGTGCTGCTGCTGGGCTTCGACGGCGACGACCTGGACGCCGCGGGCGTGGTGTTCGCGCTGGTCGCCGGGGCGGCCTGGGCGGCGTACATCCTGCTGAGCGCGCGCACCGGGCGCCACTGGGAGGGCCTGGACGGTCTGGCCGTGGCGAGCGTCGTGGCCGCACTGCTGCTGACCCCCTTCGCGATCGGCATAGGCGGCGAGGACCTGCTCGACCCGCGCATCCTGCTGATCGGGGCCGCGGTCGGACTGCTCTCCTCGGTCATCCCCTACAGCTGCGAGCTGGTCGCGCTGCGCAGCCTCTCCCCCGGGGTCTTCGGCATCCTGATGAGCCTGGAGCCGGCCGCCGCGGCCCTCGCGGGGATCCTGGTGCTCGGGGAGCTGCTCGGAGCGGCGCAGTGGGCGGCGGTCGCCTGCGTCATCGCCGCGAGCGTCGGTGCCACCCGGGCCGCCGGGGCAGGGCGGGCAGGACGGGACGTCGTCGTCCGCGACTGAGGGCGTGACCTGAGATTCACGTGAGCATCGCGCGCGAGGCCTTGCGCCGTCGCGTCCGGGGCCTAGATTGGGCGGTGCCGTCGCCGTTGGCCCCGACCCTCTGGCTCCGCCCTCTTCGAGGAGTCCACCCCGCATGTCCTTGCCGCAGCACCCCGACCCCCGGGCGCGGCGGCTGCGCGTCCTGCCGCCGATCGTCACCCCGCGCAGCGTCCCGGGGGCCGCGTGGCACGCGCTGCGCTCCTCGGTCCAGCAGTGGGCGCTGGACTCCCAGCGCGCGGCCTGCCGCAACGCGATGGTCGCCGGCACCGCGCTGGCCGCGCGCCGCGCCGAGCGCGAGGACGTCGAGGAGTTCCTCGCGGCCCGCGAGGGGCACCCGACCATCCCTGCCCCGCGGACCGAGGACGGCCCCGGGCCCGGCCGCAGCGCCCGGGCCTGACGCTGGACGGATCCGTCCCGCCACCGCGCTCCTCGGGCACAATCGACCCATGCCGAAGTCCGCGGCCCGCCCGACCACCGCTCCCGCCATCGCCTTCCACGAGGTGCTCTCGGACGACGGGACCCGGCTCCGCGCCTGGACCAACGACCCCGACGGCACCCGCACCGGCCCCACGGTCGTGCTGTGCAACGGCCTGGGCACCAACCCGTGGGCGTGGCCCGCGCTGCTCGACCCCGCCTGCGAGGTGCGGGTCGTGTCGTGGAACCACCGCGGCACCGGCGGCTCGGCCCGACCCGACGACCCCGACCGCTGCGGCATCGAGGAGTTCGTCGAGGACGGCCTCTCGGTCATGGACCACTTCGGCGTGGCCCGCGCGGTGCTCATGGGCTGGTCGATGGGCGTCAACACGATGTTCGAGCTGGCCTTCCGTCACCCCGAGCGGGTCAGCGGGCTCTTCGCCGTGGCCGGCGTCCCCGGTGACACCTTCGCCACGATGCTCGGCCCGCTGCGGCTGCCGCACCTCGTCGCCCGCACGCTGACGGTCAACATCACCCGCGTCGGCAAGCACGCCGGTGGGGCGCTGAACCCGCTGGTGCACCGGCTGCCCATCGGCCGCCGCGCCATCGACCTGCTCAGCCACACCGGCTTCATGCTGCCGGTGCGCGACCCCGACATCACCGCCAAGGCGGTCGCCGAGCTGCTCTCGACCGACCTGCGGTGGTACTTCCACCTCGCGCTGCGCACCTCCGAGCACGGCCGCGTCTCGCTCCGCAACATCCGCGTGCCCGCCGCCTTCGTCGCCGGCCGTTGGGACCTGCTCGCCGGCTCCCGCGACATGCGCACCGCCGCGGAGCGGATCGAGGGGGCGACGTACGTCGAGCTGCCGGGCACCCACTTCCTCAACCTCGAGAAGCCCGAGCAGGTGCACGAGCTGTTGCTGGACTTCCTGCGGCGGGTGCCGTGAACCGACCCGGGCCGCTGCGGTGCTCCCGCAGCCTGGCCCTGGCGGCGGTCCTGGTGCTGGTCACCGGCACGACCGGGTGCCTGGAGGAGGGCAGCACCTCCACGGTCACCCTCATCGAGACCACCGCCACCGGCACGCCGCTCCCGGTGCCGACCGAGGCCCCGACCGACCAGGGGTCCGCGGACGACACCGAGGGGAAGGGCACGGGCGGCAAGGGCGGTCCTCCGGAGCTGGTGGGCACCATCGCCACCGACCTCGAGGCCCCCTGGG
Source organism: Actinomycetota bacterium (assembly GCA_009701885.1). Classification (GTDB taxonomy): domain Bacteria; phylum Actinomycetota; class Actinomycetes; order Propionibacteriales; family Nocardioidaceae; genus Nocardioides. The sequence continues at coordinate 33,806 of WLJH01000002.1, read as the reverse complement.
GCCTGGCGTTCCTGCCGGATGGCGACGCGCTGGTCACCGAGCGCGACACCGCCCGGCTGCTGCGGCTGACCGGCCCCGACCACGAGGTCGTCGAGGTCGCCACGATCGAGACCGCGGCCCCCGAGGGTGAGGGCGGCCTGCTCGGGGTGGCCGTCTCCCCGACGTACGACGAGGACGGGCTGGTCTACCTCTACGTCACCACCGCCACCGACAACCGGGTCGTGCGGGCCGTGCTCGACGGCGACACCCTCGGCGAGCCGGAGCCGATCCTCACGGGCATCCCCAACGGCTTCATCCACGACGGCGGTCAGCTGGTCTTCGGACCCGACGGGCTGCTCTACGTCTCGACCGGGGAGATCGGCGAGCCCGATCGCGCCGCGGACCCCGACGACCTCGGCGGCAAGATCCTGCGGATCACCCCCGACGGGGACCCCGCCCCCGGCAACCCCGACCCGGACTCGCCGGTCTTCTCCCTCGGCCACCGCAACGTGCAGGGCCTGGCGTTCGTGCGCAACCAGCTGTGGGCTTCGGAGTTCGGCGCGGACACCTTCGACGAGCTCAACCTCGTGCGGTCGGGCAAGGACTACGGCTGGCCGGCCTTCGAGGGCGACGGCGGCAAGGCGGCCCGCCAGCAGGGGTACGTCGACCCCGCGATCACCTGGGACACCGACGACGCCTCCCCCTCGGGCCTGGCCTACGCGAAGGGCCACCTCTGGCTCGGCGCGCTCAAGGGCCAGCGGCTGTGGCGGGTCGAGGTGAAGGGCTCCAAGAAGGCCCAGAAGCCCCGGGCGTTCTTCCTCGGCGACCACGGCCGGCTGCGCGGCGTCGCCCTCGCCCCCGACGGCACCCTGTGGGTCACCACCAGCAACCGCGACGGCCGCGGCACGCCCGCGCCCGGGGACGACAAGATCCTGCAGGTCCAGCCGTAGCACCGTCGGGACCGCCCCACGCTGGGTGGTCGAGCAGGCGAGCCGCTAGGCGAGCCGTCGTCGAGACCGCGCTGCTCTCGATGGTCGAGCAGGCGAGCCGCTAGGCGAGCCGTCGTCGAGACCGCGTACGCCGGTCGCGCTGCTGTCACCAGGGTTGCTCCCTGGGTCGCCGTTGGTGGGTCGTGGCGCGTTCGCGCGGCAGCAGGTCCTGATTGACGGAGAAGCGTGGTCGCCGTGGGTGCCAGCTGGGCTTCTTGGTTGCGCTTGCCTCGATGGTCGCCCTGCGCTGGGGTGCTCGCTTCGGTCGGGCTTCGATCGGACGACAAGAATGTCGTGAAAAAGTGGGTCTGACCTGGGGAAACACTGTCCCTCGAACGTGTGTTCGACTATACTTCCATCATGTCCACCAGCCCCCTCCTCGACGCGATCCGCGCCGCGAAGGCGCGCGAGGACGACGCCGCTCGCGAGCTGCTGATCGGGGTCGCGGAGTGGGCCGATGCGCACACCACGGGTGCGTTGATGCCGGACCTGTACGGCACCTACTCCCACCCCGACGACGACGCCTACGACGCCGCGGAGTCGGCATGGGTGTCCCGGTTCGGCATGCCCGGCGCCGACACGATGCTCGAGCTGGCCGGTGCCGGTGCCCCCGAGGTGTCCGACTTCGCGGTCACCGAACTGTCGACCGCGCTGGGTCGCACCCGTGAGTCCGGCCGCCTCCTGGTCGGCGACGTCGTGGAGGCCAAGCACCGCCTCCCCAAGGTCTGGGCCCGACTTCTCGCCGGGCAGGTCACCGCCTGGCGGGTACGCCGCCTGGCTCAAGCCACCCGCAGCCTCTCCGCCGAGGCCGTGGCGTTCGTGGACGCCCAGATCGCCCACGTGATCCACACCGCCGGCCCCGTCACCGTCGACCGCCTCGTCCTCGAAGCCACCGCCCGGTTCGACCCAGAGTCGGTCGAGGTCGCCGAGTGCGACACCCGCGCCAACCTCTACTTCGACCTCGACCTCGCATCACCGGCGACTTCGGTCGGCACCGCCTCCGCCGTCTCTGCCGACGGACTCCTCGACCGCGCCGACGCCGAAGACCTCGAAACAGCCATCCGGCAGATCGCCCACCAGCTGCTGCTCCACGGCTCCACCGACACCCTCGCCATCCGCCGAGCCAAAGCCCTCGGCTACCTCGCCCGCGGCCAAGACACCCTCCCCGACACCGACACCGACACCGACCCCGAGGCGACCGAGGCCGAGGCGACTGAGGCCGAGGCGACTGAGGCCGAGGCGACTGAGGCCGGGGCGACTGAGGATGGTCGAGCAGCGAGCGCCAGCGAGCGTCGTCGAGACCGCGCAACCCACACGCGCACCGCACCCCGCCGCACCGTGATCCTGACCGTCCACCTCTCCGACGCCGCCCTCACCGGCGCACCCCAGGTCGACCCCGTCACCGGCAAGCTCGGCCTCAACCTGGCGCGGGTCGAGAACCACCGCCAGCTTCTCACCGCCGACGCAGTCCGCGACTGGTGCGGCACCCCCGGCACCCAGGTCATCGTCAAGCCCGTCATCGACCTCCACGACACCGTCGCAGTCAGCAGCTACGAGGTCCCCGACCGCATCGCCACCCGGGTCAAGCTCACCCGCACGACCTGCACCTTCCCCCACTGCAACCGACCAGCCGAGACCGCCGACCTCGACCACACCGTCGAGTACTCCGACACCGGCCCACCGGACCAGACGTCGACCGACAACCTGGCCCCGCTCTGTCGCCACGACCACCGCGCCAAGACCCACCCGTCACCAGCCGGGAAACCCTGGCGGGTCCGCGGACTCTCACCAGGCCACTGGCTCTGGACCAGCCCCCACGGCCACCGCTACCTCGTCCACCCCGACGGCACCACCAGCCTCTGACCACCTAGCTCGCAGCCCGACCACCACCCCGTGGCCGGGCTACCGGCACGCCCACCCGCCCGCGCCCAAGCATGCACGGCGTCACGGAGTCACGGAGTCACGGAGTCACGGAGTCACGGAGTCACGGCGTCCCAGGGTGGAGGTCGCCTCCGGCACCAGGTGCCGGACACGGCCTCCAGCACGTCGAGCTGCACCGGGTCGACGCCCCGGAGCGCCTCGTCCGCGCTGCCGAGCCAGCCGCACTGCGGCCCGGCGGCCCGTCCCACTGTCCTGGCACGCCCGTCGGCGAGACGGGGAAGCGATGAGTCCTGGGCGCTCTCCCGGTCTGAGTGCTCGAACCACGGACGCCCACCCGGCGCGGCGTCGCTCCACGACCGCTGCCGCCGCGACGACCACGCACACCCCCGCCGAACACCAAGCCCCGCTCCAGCACGAACCTTCGGAGGACCCATGTCGTTCCAGGCCTACCTCGACGCGATCGAGACCAAGACCGGCAAGACGCCGCGAGAGCTGCTGGTGGAGGCGCAGGAGCAGGGCTTCGGGCCCGGCACCAAGGCCACATCGATCCTCGCCTGGCTCGCCGACACCTACGACCTGGGTCGGGGGCACGGGATGGCCATGGTCCACGTCATCACGAAGGGCCCCACCATCTCCGACAAGCACGTCGGGACCTCGGGGTCCCACGCGGACGCCGGCACGGAGCTCTGGCTCGACGGGCAGGCCGACCGGCCCTCCTGAGGCCCCGTTCGTCAGCCGCTGGTGACCGTGCCGGTGACGGTGGCCCGGCGGTTGGCCCGGCGCAGCACGGCGAGGACCGCGGGGCCCAGGACGACGATGGCGACCGCGTTGGTGATCGCGCGCATGGTGTCCCAGCCGCCGGTGGAGGTGAGCAGCGTGTAGATCCCGAACCGCTGGAGGTTCTCCAGGATCGGCGCGCCCGGCACGTAGGACAGGTCGCTCTCGTAGCCCGGGACGGCGACGCCGAGGAGGAACGGCCAGCCGGAGAGGTTCATCAGCGCACCGAAGAGGTACGCCGCCACGACGGCGTACGCCACCAGCAGCGCGATCTCCGCCCGACCCCTGACCCGGCGCGGCAGCAGGCCGGCCCCCATGCCGACCCAGGCCGCGGTCAGCATCTGGTAGGGCAGCCAGGGGCCGACACCGGCGGTCACGAGCGCCGAGGCGAACAGCGACGTGCACCCGAGCGCGAAGCCGAAGCCGGGCCCCATCACCCGTCCGCCGATGATCAGCAGGAAGAAGACCAGCTCCACCCCGGAGATCCCTGGTGAGATCGCGCGCGTGACCGCGTTGACCGCGCTCAGCACCCCCAGCAGCGCCAGCACCCGTGCGTCGAGCCCGCCCTCGGTGACCTCCGCGAGCACGACCGCCACCACCACCGGCAGCAGCGCCAGGAAGAGGAACGGCGGGTCCACGCGTGCGCCGTCCGGCACCTGCAGGAGCAGCGGCCAGACCAGCATCATCAGCCCCGCGAGGCTGGCGAGAGAGAGCACGGCGACCGAGCGCCGCGAGAGGGGTACGGCGTCGACCAGCCGCTCGTGCGGCGTCGAGGAGGTACCCGACGCCGACGCCGGGGCGGGCGCGCTCACGCCGTCTCCAGCGCGGCGACCACCTCGTCGACCCGGAGCCACGGCGGGCCGAGGACCTTGGTGACCTGCGGGGCGAAGGCCGGCGACTCCGCCACCACGCGGCGGGCCGGGCCGCGCGAGACCACCTCGCCGTCGGCCATGACGACCGCGTCGTCGGCGGCCTGCGCGATGAACTCGACGTCGTGGCTGGCCACCAGCACCGCGTGCCCGTCCCTGGCCAGCGCCCGCACCGACGACGCGAGCGCCCGCTTGGCGGCGTAGTCCAAGCCGCGCGTCGGCTCGTCGAGCAGCAGCACGCTGGGCCGGGCGGCGAGCACCAGGGAGAGCGCGAGCGCCAGGCGCTGACCCTCGGAGAGGTCGCGCGGGTGCGCGTCGTCGGGTACGCCGGGGACGAGCTGGTCCAGGATCCGCCGGCACCCGCCGCGGTCCGCGGGACGCTCGCCGTCGCCGGCGGCCAGCTCCTCGGCGACGGTCTCGAGGTAGAGCAGGTCGGCCGCGTTCTGCGGGAGCAGCCCGACCAGGGCGCGACGCTCGGCTGCAGGCCGGGCCGCCGGGTCGGAGACGACCCCCTGGCGGCGTACGTCCACCGTGCCGGCGAACCGGGCCCCCGTGCCCTGGAGCGCCCAGAGCAGCGAGGACTTGCCCGCGCCGTTGCGACCCATGAGGGCCGTGACCCGACCGGCCGGCAGCGACAGGTCGACCGATCGCACGGCCACCTCGCGGCCGTGGACCACCGTCACACCGGTGGCGACGAGACCGTCGAGGTCGACGCGGTCGGCGCCACCGACGGCGCGCTCGGCCTGGTCCGTCTCGAGCCACGAGACCCCGGCGAGCCGCTCCTGCAGCCCTCGCGCCCGGCGGCGGGCGTCGCGGACGCTCAGCGGCAGCGGGCTCCAGCCGGCGGCGCGACCGAGCTCGACGATCGGCGGGACGACGGGGGACTCCGCGAGCAGGTCGGCCGGCTCCCCCACCCGCACCCGGCCGTCGCCGGTCATCAGGCACATCGTGTCGGCGAACGGGACGACCCGCTCCAGCCGGTGCTCGGCCAGCAGCACCGAGACGCCGAGGTCGTGGACCAGCCGGGTCAGGGTGGCCAGCACCTCCTCGGCCGCGGTGGGGTCGAGGGCCGAGGTCGGCTCGTCGAGCACGAGCAGCCGCGGGTGCATGGTGAGCACGGCACCGATGGCGACCCGCTGCTGCTGGCCGCCGGAGAGGGTCCGCAGGTCGCGGGAGCGCAGGTCGGCGATGCCGAGCAGGTCGAGGGTCTCCTCGACCCGGCGGCGCATCGTCGGCGCGGGCAGGCCGAGCTGCTCCATGCCGTAGGCCAGCTCCTCCTCCACGGTGTCGGTGACGAAGCCGAGGGCCGGGTCCTGCCCGACGTAGCCCACCACGTGGGCGCGCTCCCGCGGCGGGCGGTGCAGCACGCTCTCGCCGTCGAGCAGCACGTCGCCGGTCAGCACCCCGCCGGAGAAGCGCGGCACGAGGCCGCTGACGACGCCGAGGAGTGTGGACTTGCCGACACCGGTGGGCCCGGAGAGCAGGACCAGCTCCCCCTCCTCCACCGTCAGGTCGACGTCGGCGAGCACGGGCGGCTGGCCGGCCTGGTAGCCCAGGCGGATGCCGCGCAGCTCCAGCACGGGGGCGGTCATGCGGCCGCTCCGATCTTCTCGGGGGCGGGAAGGGGGGCGAGCCGGTCGGCCTGGAGGACCGGTCGAGGTGCGCCCAGGCCACCGGCCAGGGCGATGCCCACGCCGAGCAGCACGACCGTGCTGACGACGGGGACGGCGTCGAGGGGCGGGTAGGCGACGAGCAGCTGGGAACGGCCGGTCCACACGCCCACGGCGGCAGTGGCGACACCGGAGCCGGCGACCAGCCACTCATCGACCCGCCACGGGTCCGGCCGGTAGCGGGTGCGTTGCACGCGGCGTCCGGCGCTGACCAGGCCGAGGACGGCGATGCCCACGCCCAGCAGGAGCACGGGCAGGGCGAGCCAGCGCGGCGCGGTGCGGTCGAGGACGGCGTACGTGCCCAGGCAGACGCCGCACAGGCCGGTGATCATCAGGGCGCCGGTGCGGATCCGGGCGCGGCGGTTCAGGCCGGGGGCGCGACCGTAGCCGCGGGCGTCCATGCCGGCGGCCATCGCCATCGACCGGTCAATGGCGTCCTCGAGCACCGGCACGAGAAAGCGGCGCAGCCGACCCACCCGCCCGCTCGCGCCGGCCCGGAGGCCCTGCGCGGCGCGCACCCGACGGGCGGAGTCGGCCAGCTGGGGCAGGACGGTGATGGCGACCACCAGGGCCGCTCCGATCTCGTAGAGAGCGGGCGGCACGGAGCGCAGCAGCCGCTTGGGGTTGGCCAGCGCGTTGGCCGCGCCGATGCAGATGACGATGGCGGCGAGCCGCATGCCGTCGTACAAACCGGCCAGCAGGGACTCCAGGGTGACCGGGCCGAGCAGGGTGATCCCCGCGGCGATGTCCGGCAGCGGCACCGCCGGCAGGTCGAGCAGGACGGTCGTCCCGTAGCCGCCACCGAGGACGAGGCGAAAGGCCACCCGGAAGACGACGACGGCCAGACCGAGCCAGAGGTAGAGCCGGAAGGCGCGCGCCCACGGCTGGTCGGAGCGGCGGGCCAGCACGACCACGCAGGCCGCCCCGACGAGCAGCAGCAGCGAGAAGGGGTTGGTCGTCGCGGACGCCGCCGCGGCGAGGCCGAGCGCCCACACCCACCACGCGACCGGGTGCAGGTCGCGTGGCAGGCGTGGGGCTCGGGTGGTCATCGCAGCGATCGCCGCCGGGCGAGGACGGCGCCGCCGGCGCCGAGCGCCAGGACGAGCAGGGCGACCGGGGCCACCCACACGGGCAGCCCGTCGGTCTCCGCGGAGACCGGCGCGGCGTCAGGATCGGAGACGACGCCGTCGGCGACCGCCTCGTCCGCAGCGTCCTCCGACGGCTCGTCCGAGGGCTCGGTGGCCGCGCCACCGGTACGACGGTCGCGACCCTTCCGGTCGCCGGCCTCGTCCGAGCGCCGGTCGCGCCCGCGGGGCTCACCCGAGGGCTCGCCCGCCCCGGGGGTGGGGGTCGGGTTGGTCGGGCTACCGGTCGCGGCCGGCGAGCCGGACCCGGCCCCGGTCGAGCCCGAGGACCCGCCCGAGCTGCCGCCCGAGCCGGACCCACCGCTGCCCGTGGTCGGCGTCGCGCTGGGTGCGCTGCCCTGCGGCGGGGTCGCGCTCGGGCGCGCCTCCCCCTCGACGTCGTCGAAGGAGAACGCCACCGAGCCACCCTCGGGGATCTTCAGCGCGGTGACGCCCTGCGTGGAGAACGTCCAGCTGCCGGAGGTGCCGTCGGACCACCACAGGCTCCAGAACCGGTCCGCGGGCGAGGTGTTCACGCACGGGTCGTCCGCGGGTGCCCCGTCGACCCGGCACACGAAGCCCGGCTGGCGCTGGGCGTAGGTCAACGAGTGCCCGGCCGCCGCGAAGAGCGCGGAGGCGGTGTCGCCCCCGCCGTCCGCGACGCACGAGGTGGCGACGGAGCCGCCCAGGCTGTTCGGGTCGACGACCACGCTCACCCCGCTCCCCGCGGCGCAGGTGGCCGCGGAGGCGGGCTGGGCACCCACCGGCACCGTGAGGACGGTCGCCCCGAGCGCGAGCGCCGCCACGCGTGCGAGCCGGGTCACCGCCGGCACGTCGCCTTGGAGAGGTTCTCCAGCACGGCCGTGGCCTGGGCCGTCGCCCGGCGCCACTGGTCGCGGTCGGTGATGCCGTCGGCCTTGCCGGCCCGGAAGGCCGCGCGGTCGAAAGCGATCGCGCCGATCTCCTGGTCCAGCGGGGTCTCGGAGTGCTTCGGGGCGACCTGCAGCCTCTTCACCCACCGCGCCGCCTTGCGGGCCTTGCCGCAGGAGCCGACCTCGGCCAGCGCCCAGCCGGCGAGGCCGGTGGAGTTGCTGTTGCTGGCCTCGCCCTCGACACCGGTCGGGAACGAACCGTTCTCCGCCTGCATGCTCTCCAGCCAGCCTGCGGCGCGGCTGATGGCGAGCGAGGCCTCTGACCCGACGCCCCGGACCTCGAGGAGCTGGCTCAGCACCAGGGCGGTGGTGTCCACGCTGGGCTGGCCACCGTCGGCGTCGCAGGACTGGTCCTCGGCGGCCGCGTCCGCGGTGAAGGACAGGCGGAAGTAGCCGTCGGCGCACTGCTGGGCCAGCAGGAACTCCACGGCGGCGCCGGCCTCCGAGGACCCGGCGCGCGACAGCGCGGTGGCCGCGAACGCCTGGCCGATGGTGTTGGCGAAGTCGCCGAAGTCGCTCTGGTCCGCGATCCGGCCGGCCGAGGGACCCGCGTCGGCGGTCACGCCCTCGAGCTGGGCGACCAGGTCGGTGCCGCCGACGTCGGTCGGGTCACCGCCGGTCAGGACGGTGTACGCCGCCAGCTTGGCCGTCGCGCCGGCGTACACCGCACCGGGGTCGAACTCGCCGCCCTGCGTGTAGGACTCGACCTCCCCCGCCGCCGCGGTCGCGATGTCACGGGCCACGGCGCCCTTGCGGCCGGCTCCGAGGAGCGCGAGGCCGGCGTCGATGCTCAGGCCGACGTCGGTGAAGGCGAACTCCTCGTTGACCATGAGGCCGTCGGGGCCGAGCTCGCCGGCGAGCCACTGGACGGCGCGCTTCTCCTCGGCGGCACCGGCGCGGGCGGCCGAGGCCGGGGCGATCGCGCTCACAGCCAGGGCCGAGGCGGTCAGCGCGACGAAGGTCGCGCGCAGGGTGGTGCGGGTCATGGGTTCCTCTCCGCTGCACCAGCGGGAGGGCACGACTCGGCAGACCGAGGTGGCCACCCGCTGCTTTCCACGACAGCGTGTGATCGGGACGCGTCGCAGCAGGTGCTCCGGCTCGCAGCCCCTCCACGCGGGAGGAGCGGCCTACGGTTGCGGGTCAGCGCCGGGCTTCGACCGGCTTTCCCCACTGCGGGCGTGTGTGGAGTTGGGTGCACCAGGCGGTGCCGCTGGAGCGTACCGCGATCCGGGCCCGGCACCAGCCCGGGACCAGGAGACCTGCGCCACCCGGGACCTGTGGTAGGGCAGGCCCCGGGTGCGGCGCACAAGTCAGCGCACCCGGGTCAGCGGGATCAGGTCAGCTTCTCCAGCACCAGCTCACGGACCCGGCCGGCGTCGGCCTGGCCGCGCATCTCCTTCATCACCGCACCGATGAGCGCACCGGCGGCCGCGACCTTGCCGTCGCGGATCTTGTCGGCGACGTCGGGGTTCTCCGCGATCGCCTTGTCCACCGCGGCCGAGAGCGCGCCCTCGTCGGAGACGACGGCCAGGCCGCGCTTCTCCACGATCTCCTCCGGCGTCCCCTCACCGGCGAGCAGGCCGTCGAAGACCTGCCGGGCCAGCTTGTCGTTGACGGTGCCTGCGTCGACCAGCGCCTGGACGGCGGCCACCTGCGCGGGCGTCACGCCCAGGTCGGTGATCTCCACGCCGGCGTCGTTGGCGCGGCGGGAGAGCTCGGAGAGCCACCACTTGCGCGCCGCCTGCGGCGAGGCGCCGGCGGCGACGGTCTGCTCGATCTCGCCCATGACCCCGGCGGCGACGACGTCGCGCATCTCCAGGTCGGTGTAGCCCCAGGACTCCTGCAGCCGCGCGCGGCGCAGGACGGGGTTCTCGGGCAGGGTGCCGCGCAGCTCCTCGACCCACTCGCGCGAGGGGGCGACGGGCACCAGGTCGGGCTCGGGGAAGTAGCGGTAGTCGTCGGCGTCGGACTTGGGCCGCCCGGCGGTGGTGATGCCGGTGTCCTCGTGCCAGTGCCGGGTCTCCTGGAAGATCGCCTGACCGGCGTCGAGGATCGCGGCGTGCCGCTGCATCTCGAAGCGCACCGCCCGCTCGACGGAGCGGAAGGAGTTGACGTTCTTGGTCTCGGTGCGGGTGCCGAGCGTGCCCGACCCCTTCGGCGACAGCGAGAGGTTGACGTCGGCGCGCAGGTTGCCCTGGTCCATCCGGGCCTCGGAGACACCCAGCGCGACGATCAGGTCGCGCAGCTGGCTGACGTAGGCGCGGGCGACGGCCGGGGCCTTCTCCCCCGCGCCCAGGATCGGGCGCGTGACGATCTCGATGAGGGGGATGCCGGCGCGGTTGTAGTCGACCAGGGAGTAGTCGGCGCCGTGGATGCGGCCGGTACTGCCGCCCACGTGCGTCGACTTGCCGGTGTCCTCCTCCATGTGCGCGCGCTCGATCTCGACGCGGAAGGTCTCGCCGTCGCCCCCCTCGTCAGGCAGAGTCACGTCCATGTAGCCGTTGAAGGCAATAGGCTCGTCGTACTGACTGGTCTGGAAGTTCTTCGGCATGTCCGGGTAGAAGTAGTTCTTCCGGGCGAAGCGGCACCACTCGGCGATGTCGCAGTTCAGCGCCAGCCCGATCCGGATCGCCGACTCCACGGCCTTGCCGTTGACGACCGGCATCGCGCCGGGCAGGCCGAGGCAGGTCGGGCAGACCTGGGTGTTGGGCTCGCCGCCGAAGACCGCGGGGCAGCCGCAGAACATCTTCGTCGCGGTGTTGAGCTCGACGTGGACCTCCAGGCCCAGGGCCGGGTCGTACGCCGCCAGCACGTCCTCGAACGGGACGAGGGTCTCCGAGGTCACTTGCTGCCACCTTCCAGTGCGGGGGCCTTGTCGAGCAGCGGGCCGCCCCACCGCTCCTCCAGCGCCGCCTCGAGGGCGGCACCGACGCGATAGAGCCGGTCGTCGGCCATCGCGGGCGCGAGCACCTGGAAGCCGGCGGGCAGGCCGTCCTCGTCGGCCAGGCCGCTGGGCAGCGAGATGCCCGGGACACCGGCGAGGTTGGCCGGGATGGTCGCCAGGTCGTTGAGGTACATCGCCAGCGGGTCGTCGAGCTTCTCGCCGAGCTTGAACGCCGTGGTCGGCGCGGTCGGGCTGACGAGCACGTCGACCTGGCCGAAGGCGGCCTCGAAGTCGCGCGAGATGAGCGTGCGGACCCGCTGGGCGGTGCCGTAGTAGGCGTCGTAGTAGCCGCTGGACAGCGCGTAGGTGCCCAGGATGATGCGGCGCTTGACCTCGTCGCCGAAGCCGGCGTCGCGGGTGGCGCGCATGACCTCCTCGGCCGAGGGCGAGTCGACGCCCTCCGGCAGCACCCGCAGGCCGTAGCGCATGGCGTCGAACTTCGCGAGGTTGGAGGACGCCTCGCACGGCATGACGAGGTAGTAGGTCGCCAGCGCGTGCACGAAGCTCGGGCAGGACACCTCGACGACCTCGGCGCCGGCCTTGGTCAGCAGCTCCAGCGACTCCTGGAACCGGGCCAGGACGCCGGCCTGGTAGCCCTCGCCCTGGAGCTCGCGGATGACGCCGACCCGCAGGCCGGTCAGGTCGCCGGCGGCACCCTGGCGGGCGGCGGCGACGAGGCCGGGCAGCGGCTGGTCGATGGAGGTGGAGTCGCGCGGGTCGTGCCCGCCGATCAGCTCGTGCAGCAGCGCGGCGTCCAGGACGGTCCGGGTGACCGGACCGACCTGGTCCAGGCTGTTGGCCATGGCGACCAACCCGTAGCGGGACACGCCGCCGTACGTCGGCTTGACCCCGACCGTGCCGGTGACCGCACCCGGCTGGCGGATCGAGCCGCCGGTGTCGGTGCCGAGGGCCAGCGGCGCCTGGAACGAGGCGACCGCGGCGGCCGAGCCGCCGCCGGAGCCCCCGGGGATCCGCTCGAGGTCCCAGGGGTTGCGGGTGGGCCCGTAGGCGGAGTGCTCGGTGGAGGAGCCCATCGCGAACTCGTCCATGTTGGTCTTGCCCAGGATCGGCAGGCCGGCGGCCTTGAGCCGCGCGACCACCGTGGCGTCGTACGGCGGGATCCAGCCCTCGAGGATCTTCGACCCGCACGTGGTGGGCAGCCCGGTGGTGGTCAGGACGTCCTTGACCGCGATCGGCACGCCGTCCAGGGCGTGCAGCGGCGCCCCGGCCGCGCGGCGCGCGTCGGAGGCCGCTGCCTGCGCGAGCGCACCCTCGGCGTCGACGTGGAGGTAGGCGTGGACCGCACCGTCGACCATCTCAGTCATCCGCAACGCGGCCCGCGTGAGCTCGACCGAGGTCGTCTCGCCCCGCTCGAGGGCCTCGGCCATGCCGGCCGCGGTCGCGCGGGTCCAGCGCACCACGGCGGTCACTGCTCGTCCCCCAGGATCCGCGGCACGGCGAAGCGCTGCTCCTCGGCCTGCGGGGCCATGGCGAGCGCCTGCTCGGCGGTCAGGCTGGGCTGCACGACGTCCTCCCGGAACACGTTGGTCAGCGGCATGGGGTGGGAGGTCGGAGGCACGTCGGGACCGGCCACCTCGCTGATGGAGGCGACCGACTCGAGGATCACCGACAGCTGGGGAGCCAGGTGGTCCAGCTCGGCGTCGGACAGGTCGATCCGGGCCAGGGTCGCCAGGTGGGCGACCTCGTCTCGGGAGATCTCGGGCATGGGGGCCATCCTAGGAGCGGCCACCCGCGGGGGTGACTGCCGGGCCTCCGCGGCTCCGTACGCTCGAAGTTGAACCGTCAACATTCGTGGTACGAACTCGGGAGGACCCCCCGCATGACCAAGGTCGCGATCGTCTACTACTCCAGCTACGGCAGCACCCACGCCATGGCCCAGCGCCTCGCGGAGACCGCCGAGAAGCGGGGCGCCGAGGTGCGCCTGCGGCACGTGAAGGAGACCGCCCCGGCCGAGGCGTACGGCGCCCAGGAGGCCTGGAAGGCCCACGTCGACGCGATGGCCGACGAGCCCGTCGCGGCGCCCGAGGACCTCGAGTGGGCCGACGTCGTGGTGATGGGCTCGCCCACCCGCTACGGCCACGTGACCAGCCAGATGCAGGGCTTCATCGACACCCTCGGCCCGCTGTGGTCCGAGGGCAAGCTGGCCGACAAGGTCTACACCGCCTTCACCTCCTCGCAGACCAAGCACGGTGGGCAGGAGACGACGCTGCAGGCCTTCCACACCACCTTCGCGCACCTCGGCGGCATCATCGTGCCGCCCGGCTACACCGACCCGGTGAAGTTCACCGACGGCAACCCGTACGGCGTCGGCAAGGTCACCGGCGCCGGCGGCGACCTGGACGACGACGACCACGCGGTGCTCGACCACCTGGTCACCCGCGCGATCACCATCGCCGAGCGGCTGAACGGCTCCGCCGCGGCCTGAGCTGCACGACCCCCGCAGGGGCCGGTCCCGTCACGGGGCTGGCCCCTGCGTCGTACGCCGGGCCGCGGCCGCTCGTGCCTCAGCCGGTCGGCTTGCCCGGACCCTTGGTGGGCGAGGCGGCCTGGGTCGGCTTGGCCGTGGGCTTGCCGCCGCCGGGGGTCGGTGAGCTCGCCTGGGTCGGCTTGGCCGTCGGCTTCCCGGGGGACTGGGTGGAGGCCGGCGGCGTGGTCGCCGCGGTCGTGGGCGTGGTGGCCGCCGAACCCGGCGTGCCGGTGGGCTGGCCGCCCGACGTGGGGGCGCCTGACGGGGTCCGCGTGGGCCGCGCGGTGGCCGCGGGTGCGGTGGCGGCCGGGGCGGCCGTGCCGACCGCCGTCGCGGCCACCACCCCCACGACCGACGGCCGGGTCGCCTCCGGGCGCGGGTCGCGCGAGGCTGGGCCGACGGCAGGCTCGTCCGGCTCGGTGGCCTCCTCCAGCGACTCCAGGCCGGGGAACCCCGGCAGGTCGTCGAGGCTCCCCGGCGGGGCGGAGACCGGCGCGGCCAGCACCACGAAGCCGGTCAGCACACCGGCGGCACCGGCCAGGACGGTGCCGCTGCGTCGTACGGGCGTGGCGACGGCGGCCAGGGCCATGCCCGCCCGGCGGCGACGCAGGTCCTCGGGCAGGTCCGAGCGGATGGCGGCCAGGCTGTTGAGCGGCGCCAGCGCGAAGCCGACACCCTGGAGGAGCAGCAGCGCCCCGACCGCGAGCGCGCCGGGGGTGCCGGCCGCCAGGGCCGCGGCGCCGACGCCCAGGCAGACCAGGGCCAGGAGGGTCTCGGTGCGGTTGCCGCGCAGCGCGTCGAGCGCGGTCGGCTCGCCCTTGACCTTGGGCGTGCGCAGGAACGCGCCCTGCTTCGACACCAGGCCCAGCCAGGACGCCTTGGCCACGGTCAGCCCGAGTCCGAGCCACAGCCCGAACGCACCGGCCGCCTCGCCCCAGGAGGCACGGCTGGCACGCCGCACGAGCGCGACCGAGCGGACCGCGCCCAGCACGACCAGCGCGACCACCGCCACGAGGATCAGCCCGGACAGCCGGCGGATGACCAGACCCTCCCCCGCGACCGCGTCGACGGCGCCGGCGAGCAGGAAGAACGTGAAGACCACCGCGGCCAGGTCGCCGAACCACTGCAGGCCGCCCACGAGGTAGGCCCAGCGCTGGCCGAGGGTCAGCCGATTCTCCTCGGTGCGCCGCCCGGGCAGCAGCGAGCGCCAGTGCATGCGCAGGATCTGGATGCCGCCGAAGCACCAGCGGAACCGCTGGCCCTTGAGCGACTCGAAGCTCAGCGGCATGACGCCGCGGCCGTAGGCGCGGTCGATGTGCACGCCGCGGGTGCCGGCGCGCAGCAGCCGCAGTGAGAGCTCGGCGTCCTCAGTGATGCACCACTCGTCCCAGCCGCCGACCTGCTCCAGCGAGGAGCGGCGGATCAGGCCCATGGTGCCGCCGAAGATCGCCCCGTTGCGCTCGTTGCGCGAGCGCTGGCTGACGTCGAAGAAGTAGCCGTAGGAGTGGTAGAGCCGGCGGAAGTAGGCCGAGACGCGCCAGTCGCGGTAGTCCTGCGGGGTCTGGACGAAGGAGACGTCGGGGTCGGCGAAGAGCGGCGCGCAGTCGGCGAGGAAGTCGGGGTCGACGTGGTAGTCGGCGTCGACGATGCCGATCACCTCGGCGCGCGGGTCGGTGACGGTGAGGGCGTGGTTGAGCGCCCCGGACTTGAAGCCCGGCCAGTCCTCGAGGTGCAGGAAGGTGACCCGGTCGTGCCGCGCGCAGAACTCCTCGAGCGGGCGCCACAGCGCGGGGTCGGTGGTGTTGTTGTCGACCACCAGGACCTCGTAGTCCACGTAGTCCAGCAGCAGGAGCCGCTCGACGGTCTCGATGACCATGTCCGGCGGCTCGTCGTGGCACGGGACGTGCAGGCTCACGAACGGCCGGCGGGCCCCGGGGACGGGCGTCGCCGCCGCGGGCCCGGTCCAGTGCCGCCGCGCCAGCACGTCGACCAGCTCCCAGACGTAGCCGGCGCCGAGGACCAGCACGAAGAGCTCCAGCAGCCACAACGCCCCGCTGACGGCCACGGTCAGGACCCCGGCGTCGGCGGTGAGGGTCCAGGTGGCGATGAAGGCGAGGTAGAGCACACCGGTGTCGAGGGTCAGCGCCCACGCGGCGAGCCCGCGGACGTCCCAGGCGCGACCCAGGGGGTACCACGCCAGCACGGTCGCGCCCAGGCCGACCGCCGCGCCCGTCGCCGTACCGGGAGGGAGGTCGAGGAGCCGCGCGACACCGAGGGCGGCGAGGGCCACGACCACCGCGCCGGCGACGGCGGTGGTCAGTGGCAGGTGCGGGGTGCGCGCGTCCCGGTCGCGGACGGTGAACAGCAGCACCGTGGCGACCACCAGCAGGGCGGCGGAGACCAGGAGCGCGGAGGTGAGGGGCTCGAGCACGCCAGGTCCCGTGCCCGCTCAGGTCCCGGCGAAACCGGGCGAGGGGTCGTACGTCGGTACTACGACTCCTCGTCGGGCGCGGTGGGCTCGACGGCCGGTGGTCCCTGCTCGAGCAGCTGCTTGAACCCGTCCTCGTCGAGGATCGGCACCCCGAGCTGCTCGGCCTTCTCGGCCTTGGAGCCGGCGTTGTCGCCGACGACGACGAAGTCGGTCTTCTTCGACACCGACCCCGCCGCCTTGCCGCCGCGGCTCAGGATCGCCTCCTTGGCGGAGTCGCGGGAGAAGTCGACCAGGGAGCCGGTGACCACGACGGTGAGCCCCTCCAGCGTGCGCGGCACCGACTCGTCGCGCTCGTCGGCCATCGAGACCCCGGCCGCGGCCCACTTCTCGACGATCTCGCGGTGCCAGTCGACCTCGAACCACCGGATGACCGCGTCGGCGATCGTCGGGCCCACGCCCTCGGCGGCGGCCAGCTGCTCCTCGGTGGCGGCGCGGATCGCCTCCATCGAGCCGAACTCGGTGGCCAGTGCCCGGGCGGCCGTGGGTCCGACGTGCCGGATGGAGAGCGAGACCAGGACCCGCCAGAGCGGGACCTGCTTGCGGGTGGCGAGGTTGTCGAGCAGCCGCCGGCCGTTGGCGTTGAGCTCTCGGGCCCCCGGTTCCTGAGGAGGCGCGCCAGCGCCGTCTCGAAGGGCCCCCTTCTTCGGCGCGCGTGTGAACAGCTCGGTGCGCAGCAGCGCGGCCTCGTCGAGGTCGAAGACGTCGCCCTCGTTGGCGACCACGCCCGCCTCGATCAGCGCCACGGCCGCCTCGTAGCCCAGGCCCTCGATGTCGAAGGCCGAGCGGCTGGCCACGAAGAACAGTCGCTCGCGCACCTGACCCGGGCACTGCTCGGAGTTGGGGCAGCGCAGGTCCTTGTCGCCCTCCTTCTGCTCCGCGAGCGCGGTGCCGCACTCGGGGCAGTGGGTCGGCATCTCCCACTCCGGCAGCCCCTCGGGCCGCAGCGCCAGCACCGGCCCGAGGATCTCGGGGATGACGTCGCCGGCCTTGCGCAGGATGACGGTGTCGCCGGGGCGTACGTCCTTGCGCTTGACCTCGTGGGCGTTGTGCAGGGTGGCGTTCTCCACGGTCGAGCCGGCCACCCGGGTCGGCTCCATGACGCCGTACGGCGTCACGCGGCCGGTGCGACCGACGTTGACCCGGATGTCGAGGAGCCTGGTGTTGACCTCCTCGGGCGGGTACTTGAAGGCGATCGCCCAGCGCGGGGCGCGGCTGGTCGAGCCCAGGCGACGCTGCGAGGCGACCTCGTCGACCTTCACCACCACCCCGTCGATCTCGTGCTCGACGTCGTGGCGGTGCTCGCCGAAGTGGGTGATGACCTCCTCGACCTCGGCCAGGGTCGCCACCACGCGGGCACGCGCGGAGGTCGGCAGACCCCAGGCGGCGAGGGCGGCGTAGGCCTGCGACTGCGACTCGGGCTCGAAGCCCTCACGGGCACCGATGCCGTGGCAGACCATCCCGAGCGCGCGCGAGGCGGTGACGCGGGGGTCCTTCTGCCGCAGCGAGCCGGCGGCGGCGTTGCGCGGGTTGGCGAAGACCGGCTTGCCGGCCTCGGTCATCTGCTCGTTGAGCCGCTCGAAGGCCTCGGTCGGCAGGAACACCTCGCCCCGGACCTCGACCAGCGCCGGGACCGGGAACTCCTCGCTGGTGGTGAGCCGGTGCGGCACGACGTCGATGGTCTTGACGTTGGGGGTGACGTCCTCCCCCGTGCTGCCGTCGCCGCGGGTCAGCGCCCGGACCAGGCGGCCCTGCTCGTAGAGCAGGTTGATCGCCAGGCCGTCGACCTTGAGCTCGCACAGCAGCGCCGGCGACTCCACGCCGTCGCGCGCCAACCGGGCGTGCCAGGCCTCGAGCTCCTCGAGCGAGAAGGCGTTGTCGAGGCTCTCCATGCGCTGGAGGTGGTCGACGGGGGTGAACTCGGTGGACACCGCACCCCCGACCTTCTGCGTCGGGGAGTCGGGCGTGCGCAGCTCGGGGTGCGCCTCCTCGAGCTCCTCGAGCCGGCGCATCCGGGCGTCGAAGTCGGCGTCGTCGATCGTCGGGGAGTCCAGCACGTAGTAGCGCCAGCGCGCGTCCTCGACCTCCTCGGCCAGACGGCGGTGCTCCTCGCGCGCGTCCTCGGTCGCGGGGGTCCCTGTGGCCATGCGCGCATCCTGCCAGGGGACGCCGACACCCCCGGCCCACCCGTCCGGCCACCCATCCGATGCGCTGCCCGGCGACGAAGACGACAGCGTGAGCACCCCGTCCCTGACCCGCCTGGACCTCGCCGGGACCCCGCGGGTCGTGTGCCTGGTCCTGCACGGCGGCACGCAGCACTCCCACGAGCCGGTCGGCGGGCGCAGCGCCTCGTGGAAGCGGATGGCGGCGATGCAGCGCCGGATCACCCCGCGGCTGCACGAGGCGGGCATCGCCACGTGGCTCCTGCGCTACCGCGCCCGCGGCTGGAACGGCACCGGCGCCGGCCCGCAGGAGGACGCGCGCTGGGCGCTGGACCAGGTGCGGGCGGCGTACGGCGACGTGCCGGTCGTGCTGCTGGGGCACTCGATGGGCGGGCGCACCTCGGCGTACGTCGCCGACGACCCCGCGGTGCTGGGCGTCATGGCCCTGGCGCCGTGGTGGCAGCCGGACGACCCGGTCCGCGCGCTGCGCGACCGCCACGTCGTTGCCGCGCACGGCCGCTCGGACAAGATCACCTCCGCCAAGATGACCCGCGCCTTCCTCGCCCGCGCGACCCCGCTCGCGGCCAGCACGGAGTACGTCGACATGGGCCGGGTCGGGCACTACATGCTGCGCCGGATCGACCGGTGGAACGACGTCGCCGCCGAGGGCGTGCTGAAGCTGGCCACGCACGTCTGAGGCCCCATCCGGGAAGCCCACGACCCGACTGTCGGCGGGCCCCGCTAGACATTTCACCCGGGGCGGGAATGGTCGAGCGGCGTACGACTGTTGGGCTCCGATGGAACGGAACCGTTTCGTTTCATCGACAGAGGGAGGGCGCGTGTCCGAGACCGTCGCGCGCCCCCGCGTCGAGGGCGACCGGGAGGCCGAGATCCTCGAGGCGACCCTCGACGTGCTGGTCGAGGTCGGCTACGACCGGCTGACCCTCGACGCCGTCGCCTCCCGGGCCAAGGCCTCCAAGGCCACCCTCTACCGCCGCTGGAACGGCAAGGCCGCCCTCGTGGTCGACGCCCTGGTCCACGACAAGGGGCCGGCCCCGGAGCCGCCGGACACCGGCAGCCTGCGCGAGGACCTGCGCGAGGCCTACTGCGGGCTCGGCGGCATGGCCACCCCGCGCCAGGCCGCGCTCTTCGGCAGCATCCTCACCGCCACCACGACCGACCCGGAGTTCGCCGAGGTGTTCCGGCGCGAGGTGGTCGGACCCCGGCTGGCCGTGAGCCGGCTGATCTGGGAGCGCGCCGTCACCCGCGGCGAGGTCTCCCCCGACGCCGACCTCGAGGTCCTCGAGCCGGCCCTCGCGGGCATCCTCATGCACCGCGTCCACCTCCTCGGCGAACTCCCCACCCCGGAGCTCGTCACGCGCGTCATCGACGCGGTCCTGCTGCCTGCCGCGACCCGCCCGGGCAGTCCACGTCAGCACCAGAAGGATCCTCATGACTGACACCACCGACGCCCCGGCGCAGCCCGCACGCGCCGGGCACAGCCGCCTCGGTTGGGCCCTCGTGGTCATCTCCGTGGCGCAGCTGATGGTCGTGCTGGACGGCACGATCACCAACATCGCGCTGCCCTACATCGGTGCCGACCTGGCCATCGAGCCCGCCAACCTGTCGTGGCTGGTCACGGGCTACGCCCTCGCCTTCGGCGGCCTGCTGCTGCTGGGTGGGCGTCTCGGCGACCTCTACGGCCGCCGCCGCGTCTTCATGGTCGGCCTGCTCGTCTTCGCCCTGGCCTCGCTGCTCGGCGGCGTGGCCCAGAACGAGGCGATGCTGCTGGCCTCGCGCGGGCTCCAGGGCCTCGGCGCCGCGCTCGCCTCCCCCGCGGCCCTCGCCCTGATCACCACGACCTTCCCGGCCGGCCCGCAGCGCAACCGCGCCTTCGCGGTCTACGCCGCCATGTCGGGCGCCGGGGCCGCGGTCGGCCTCATCCTGGGCGGCTGGCTGACCGGCCACGCCGACCTGTTCGGCCTGGGCATCGACGGCTGGCGCTACACGTTCCTCATCAACGTCCCGATCGGCGTGGCCGCGGCCGTGGCCGCCCCGTTCTTCCTGCCCGAGTCGGAGAAGCACTCCGGCTGGCTCGACGTCCCCGGCGCCATCACCGGCACCCTCGGCCTGCTCGGCGTGGTCTACGGCCTCACGCGCGCCGGCGAGGAGGCGCACGGCTGGGGCGACACCTGGACCATCGCCAGCCTCGTCGCCGGCGTCGCGCTGCTCGTCGTCTTCATGGTGATCGAGTCGCGCGTCGAGCACCCGCTCCTGCCGATGCGGATCTTCCGCAACCGCACCCGGGCCTCGAGCTTCGTGGCCATGATGATCGCGCCGGCCGCGATGTTCGCGATGTTCTACTTCCTCTCGCTCACCATCCAGCAGGTCATCGGCTACTCCCCGCTCCAGGCGGGCTTCGCGTTCCTGCCGTTCTCGGTCGGCATCGTCATCGGCGCCGGGCTCTCCTCGAACCTCGTCGCCCGCGTCGACCCGCGTTTCCTGGCCGGCACCGGCACGCTGGTCGCCGCGTTCTCGCTGTTCATGTTCAGCCTCATCGACATCGACACCTCGGCGGGCAACGTCGTCTCCCAGCTGGCCCAGGACTCCACCGCCGGCGAGGGCTACAACTACTTCGCCCACATCCTGCCGTGGATCTTCACCATGTCGATCGGCATGGGCCTGACCTTCGTGCCGCTGACCCTCACCGCCGTGCACCACCTGCGCAACGAGGACTCCGGCATCGGCTCGGGCGTGCTCAACACCATGCAGCAGGTCGGTGGCGCGCTGGGCCTGGCGACCCTGTCGACGGTCGCCCTCAGCGTGGTCAACGACCGGGCCGCGACCATCACCCCGCAGCTGGCCGAGGCCGCCGGTGCCGCCGGCATCGACGTCGCCAGCGAGCAGGGGCAGGGCTTCCTGCAGGCCGCGGTCTTCCAGGCCACCTTCTCCGAGGGCGCCACCGACGCCTTCCGGATCGGGGCGTTCATGATGCTCACCGCCTCGCTGGTCATCTGGACGCAGCTGCGGGTCAAGCACACCGAGCTGGCCACCGACGGCCCCGAGGGTGCCGCGGTCCACGTCTGACCGGCCTCCACGCCGAGCCGGCGCATCCTTCCGGAAGGATGCGCCGGTTCGGCGTGCCGGTGATCAGGTGAGGCCGGCCGCGACCTGGCGGGACAGCGTGGTGGCGCGACGGGCCCATGCCTCGGACGCACCGGCGAGCCCGCAGGTGGGTGCGACGACCAGCGAGCCGACGGTCGGGTCCAGCCCGAGCATGTCCAGCCACCGCTGCACCCGCTCCACGACCCGAGTGTCGGTGAGCCCGCCCGCCGGCTCCGTGCTGGGTACGACGCCGAGCGCGACGGTCGTGCCGGCCTCGAGCGCCTCGGCGACCGTGTCGTGGTCACCCGCGGAGAGCATGGAGAGGTCGAGGACCAGGCCGGCCGCGCCTGCGCCGCGGACGAGGTCCCAGGGCACGCCCGGCGCGCAGGAGTGCACCCACGGCTCGGCCCCCTCCTCGGCGATCGCGGAGAGCACCACCCCGAGCAGCGCCGAGGCCTCGGGCGGGTGCACCGCCCGGTGCCGCCCGAACCCGGACGCCGTCGGCACCTGCGCCGCGAGCACCGCCCCGAGGGCCGGCTCGTCGACCTGCACGACCAGCGACGTGGCCCCGGGGACCCGTCGGCGCAGGTCGCGCACGTGCGCGCGCACCCCCTCCGCAAGCGACTCCGCCAGGTCGCGGCGCGCACCGTGGTCGGACAGCACCCGGTCCCCCCGCGGCTTCTCGACGGTGGCAGCGAGCGTCCACGGCCCGGCGACCTGGGTCTTGAACGGCCCCTCCCACTCCTGGGCCTGCTCCTCGACGGCGTCGAGGTCCTGGGCCAGCAGGCTCCGCGTGCGCCGGTGGTCCACCCCAGGAGCCCCGTCACCCACCAGCCGCCACCCGGCGGGCTGCAGGTCCACGGTCAGGCCCTCGAGCAGCGCCAGCGCGCGCCCGGTCATCGACGCGGTCGCACCGCGCCCCGGCAGCTCGGGGACGTGGGGCACGTCGAGCTCACCGAGCACCACGCGCACGGCCTCGGCGAAGGCGGCCGCGTCCTCGCCCGGCCAGGAGCCGACACCGGTCGAGCGGGTCATGCGGACGCTCCGGCCGGGGAGCGGTGCGTGGCGGAGATGGTGGCCGACCCGACGACCCGGCTTCCGTCGTACACGACCACGGCCTGGCCGGGGGCGATGCCCTCGGCGGGGTCGAGCAGCCGCACGGAGACCCGCTGGTCGGCGCCCTGCCCGCTGACCTCGACCTCGGCGCGGTGCTCGGCGCCGTGGGCGCGCAGCTGGACGGTCCCGGTCAGCCGGGTCGGCTCGGTGCCGCACCAGCGCGGGCGGATGCCCTCCAGCCCGTGCACGGCCAGCCGCTCGCGCGGGCCGACCCGCACGGTGCCGGCGACCGGCTCGATGTCGAGCACGAAGCGGGGGCGGCCGTCGGGTGCGGGCGTGCCGATCCGCAACCCCTTGCGCTGGCCGATGGTGTAGCCGTAGGTGCCCTCGTGGCGCCCCAGCTCCTCGCCGGTCTCGTCGTCGACGATGGCGCCGCCGTGGTTGGGCGCGCGGTCACCGAGCTTCTCGCGCAGCCAGCCCGCGTTGTCGCCGTCGGCGACGAAGCAGATGTCGTGGCTGTCGGGCTTGTCGGCGACCAGCAGCCCGCGCACGGCCGCCTCCTCACGCACCTGGGTCTTGGGGGTGTCGCCGAGCGGGAAGAGCGAGTGCCGCAGCTGGTGCTGGTCGAGCACCCCGAGCACGTAGGACTGGTCCTTGCCGGCGTCGACGGAGCGGTGCAGCTCCACCAGCCCGTCGGCACCCTGGCGCAGCACCGCGTAGTGCCCGGTGACCACCGCGTCGAAGCCCAGGGCCATGGCTCGGTCCAGCACCGCGGCGAACTTGATCTTCTCGTTGCACCGCAGGCAGGGGTTGGGGGTGCGCCCGGCGGCGTACTCGTCCATGAAGTCCTCGACCACGTCGGCGTGGAAGCGCTCGGAGAGGTCCCAGACGTAGAACGGGATGCCGATGACGTCGGCGGCGCGGCGCGCGTCGTTGCTGTCCTCGATGGTGCAGCAGCCGCGGGCCCCGGAGCGGTAGGAGGCGGGGTTGCGCGACAGCGCGAGGTGCACCCCCGTCACGTCGTGGCCGGCGTCGTGGGCGCGCGCGGCCGCCACGGCGGAGTCGACCCCGCCGGACATCGCCGCGAGCACCTTCACAGGACCCTCACAGCCGGGCCGCCCGGGCCCGCTCGACGGCCGGGCCGATCGCGTCGAGGACCGCGTCGACGTCGGTCTCGCTGGAGGGCCGGCCGAGGGTGAAGCGGAGCGAGCTGCGGGCCGCGTCGTCGTCGCGCCCCATCGCCAGCAGCACGTGCGAGGCCTGGGGCACGCCGGCGGAGCAGGCCGAGCCGGTGGAGCACTCGATGCCGCGGGCGTCGAGCAGCATCAGCAGCGAGTCGCCCTCGCAGCCGGGGAAGGAGACGTGGACGTTGCCGGGCAGGCGGCGGGTGTCCCACTCGGGGGCGTCGGGGCCGTTGAGCACCACGTCGGGCACGACCCGGCGCAGGCCCTCGACCAGCCGCGCGCGCAGGGCGGCGAGGTGGGCGGCGTGCTGCTCGCGGCGTACGACGGCGAGCTCGAGCGCCACCGCGAACCCGACCACCGCCGGGGTGTCGAGGGTCCCCGAGCGCACGTCGCGCTCCTGGCCGCCCCCGTGCAGCAGGGGCGCCAGCTCGAGGTCGCGCCGCACCACCAGCGCACCCACGCCGTGGGGGCCGCCGACCTTGTGCGCCGAGACGCTCATCGCCTCCACGCCGGAGGCAGCGAAGTCGACCGGGAGGACGCCGACGGCCTGGACGGCGTCCGTGTGCACGGGGACCCCGTGCTCGCGCGCGGCCGCGGCGACCTCAGGCAGCGGCTGCACGGTGCCGACCTCGTTGTTGGCCCACATGACCGAGATCAGGCCGACCTCGTCGGGCTCGGCGAGCGCCCGGGCCACGGCGTCGAGGTCGAGAGCCCCCTCGGCGTCGACCGGCAGGTGCTCGACGACGAAGTCCTGTGCCGTGGCCAGCCACTCCAGCGGGTCGAGCACGGCGTGGTGCTCGACCGCGGTGGTGAGCAGCCGGCGCCGGCGGGCGTCCTGGCTGCGGCGAGCCCAGGCGAGCCCCTTGAGCGCGAGGTTGTCTGCCTCGGTGCCGCCGGAGGTGAACACGACCTCCCCGGGGCGGCAGCCCAGGGCCGCGGCGACCCGCTCGCGCGACTCCTCCACGGCGCGCCGGGCGGCGCGGCCCGAGGCGTGCAGCGAGGAGGGGTTGGCGGCCCGGCCGAGCTGCTCGACCATCGCCTCGACGGCCTCCGGCACCATCGGCGTCGTGGCGGCGTGGTCGAGGTAGACGGGCGGGGTCATGACGTCGCCCAGCGTACGGCGCCGGGTCCCCACCCCGGGTCCGGACCCTGTCCGGTCACGGGGCGGGCGGGTCGTCGGCGGCGCGGGCCACCTCGACGAGCAGGGCGAGGTGGTCGGTGCCCTCGACCCGCAGCGGCCGCGAGGACGTGCCCACCCACCCCGGCCCGGTGAGCACGTGGTCGATCTGCACCAGCGGCGGCAGCGGCAGGCTCTCGAAGAGGCCGTTGCTGGGCCAGGTCGGCTGCCACCCGCCGTTGGCCTCCTCCGTGGCGTCGCGCCAGCCGCGGTCGACCAGGGCCTGGACAGGGGCGTGGTCGAGGGTGGCGTTGAGGTCGCCGGCGACCAGGTCGACGTCGAGCTCCCGGGCCGCGGCCAGCACCACCGCGTGGTCGCGCCGCCACGCCCCGACGTCGGTCGGGGCGGCGGGGTGCACCGCGAGCAGCCGCACGGGGTCACCACCGTCGGGGTCGGCCACGTCGACCGCCCACGACTGCATGTCGGTCGCCACGCGCACCGGCTCCCCCAGCGGCGTGCGGGACAGCACCATGGTGCCGTCGGTGCGACCCTCGGGGACCGCCTCGCCGATCCGGTGGGGGTAGGCCTCGGCGAGCCCGGCGCGATCCAGGGTCGCCAGCGCGTCCAGGGTCACCTCCTGGAGCACCAGGACGTCGACGTCCTCGGCCACGGCCGTGCGCAGGACGGTGAGCCCGTCGCCCTGCCCGGCCAGCAGGTTGCTGGTCAGCACCGACCAGGTGCGGCCCTCGGTGGCCGGCCGCTCCCCGGTCACGAGCGGGGCCAGCCACCACGCGTGCAGGCCGAGCCCCACCAGCACCGCGACGGTCACCGGCACGAGCAGCCGACCGCCGCCCGCACCGCGCGCCGGTCGACGCAGGAGGGCCACCGCCAGGAGCACCAGCGCAGCGGCGTACGACGGCAGGGCGAGGGGGGCGAAGCTGACCAGTCGCACCGCGGGGGCCGAGCCCAGGCCGAGCAGGCGGACCAGCGTCAGCGCGGCGGCGGGAAGCACCAGGAGGACCAGCGCACCCCAGAAGAGCATCCCCCGAACGCGCACGGCGCCAGGCTAGCCAGCCGCTGGGCGCGGGGGCGGCTCGCCTGCTACAGCAGGACGAGGTCGTCGCGGTGCACGACCTCGCGCTCGTACGCCGCGCCCAGCTCCTGCTTGAGCTCGGCCGTCGAGCGGCCGACCAGCGCGGGGATCTCCTCGACGTCGAAGTTGACCAGGCCGCGGCCCACCACCGCGCCGTCGGGCCCGGCGAGGTCGACGGGGTCACCGGCGACGAAGCCGCCCGTGGCGCCGGTGAGACCGGCGGCCAGCAGCGAGGCACGGCGCTCGACGACCGCGCGGACGGCGCCGGCGTCGAGGTGCAGGGTGCCGCGGGACTCGGTGGCGTGCGCGAGCCAGAGCAGCCGGGTGGGCCGCCGGCGACCGGTGACGTGGAACAGCGTCCCGACCGGCTCCCCCGCCAGTGCGCCGGCGGCGTGGCCGGCGGAGGTGAGCACGACAGGGATGCCGGCACCGGTCGCGATCCGGGCGGCCTCGACCTTGGTGACCATGCCGCCGGTGCCGACGGCCGACCCCACCGACCCGATGGTGACCGCGGCCAGGTCGTCCTCGCCGCGGACGTCGGGGAGCAGCCGGGTGCCCTCGCGGCTCGGCGGGCCGTCGTAGAGCCCGTCGACGTCGGAGAGCAGCACCAGCAGGTCCGCGTGCACGAGGTGTGCGACCAGCGCGGCGAGCCGGTCGTTGTCGCCGAAGCGGATCTCGGAGGTGGCGACGGTGTCGTTCTCGTTGACGATCGGCAGGACGCCCAGCTCGAGGAGCGTGGCGAGGGTCTGGTGGGCGTTGCGGTAGTGCGCGCGCCGGGTGACGTCGTCCAGGGTCAGCAGCACCTGGCCGGCGATGACGCCGTGGCGGGCCAGTTCCTCGGTGTAGCGGTGCACCAGCAGCCCCTGGCCCACGGACGCCGCCGCCTGCTGGGCGGCCAGGCCGCGGGGCCGCTTGGCGAGGCCCAGCGGAGCCAGGCCCGCGGCGATCGCACCCGACGAGACCAGCACGACCTCGGTGCCGCGCTCGCGCGCGGCGGCGAGGACGTCGACGAGCGCGCGGACCCGGTCGGGGTCGATGCCGCCGGCCGGGGTCGTGAGGGAGGAGGAGCCGACCTTGACCACGACGCGGCGTGCGCCGGTGACCTCGGGCCGGGTGCCCGCCACGGAGGCGCTCACCCCCGGTCTGCTCCGGCGCCGGGGTCGTCCTCGGCCCAGTCGGGGTCGTCGGCGCTGCCGATCTCGTAGGACATCGGACCGGCGGCGCCACCGCGGCGCTCGGCGTCCAGGCGTCGCGCGACGTCGGCCCGGGTCTCGTTCTCCCCGCGCTCGGGCATGGCGGCATCGATCTCGCGACGGCGGCGCGAGGCGTCGCGACGCTCGTCGAAGCGCTGGTCCTCGCCACGTCGGCCGAGCATCTCCGCGCCGGCCTCGATGCCGGGCTTGAAGTCGAAGACCACGGCGTTGTCGTCGCGGCCGATGAGGACGGTGTCGCCCTCGATTGCGCCCAGCTTGACCAGCCGGTCCTCCACCCCGAGGCGGTTGAGCCGGTCGGCGAGGAAGCCCACGGCCTCGTCGTTGCTGAAGTCGGTCTGGCGCACCCAGCGCTCGGGCTTCGTGCCGCGCACCCGCCAGCCGCGGTGACCCGGCTCGACCGGGACGTCGTCGGCCTCGGTGACCGTGAAGTCGGCGCTGCCGTCGACGCCCGGCGGACGCAGGACGATCCGCTGGGGCACCACGACCTCCTTGGCGGTGCGGGAGGCGGCCACGATCTCGGCCATCGCGAAGGTGAGCTCCTTGAGCCCCACCCCGGACGCCGCGGAGACCGGGATGACGCGCAGGCCGCGGGCCCGGATGTCGTCGCCGGTGATGTCGGCGATGTCGCTGCCGTCGGGGACGTCGACCTTGTTGAGGGCGACCAGGCGGGGCCGGTCCTCGAGACCGCCGTACCTGCTGAGCTCGGCCTCGATGACGTCGAGGTCGTCGATCGGGTTGCGCCCCGGCTCGATCGTCGCGGTGTCGATGACGTGCACGATGGCCGCGCAGCGCTCGACGTGGCGCAGGAAGTCGTGGCCCAGGCCGCGGCCCTCGCTGGCGCCCTCGATCAGGCCGGGGACGTCGGCGACCGTGAACACGGTCTCGCCCGCGGTGACCACGCCGAGGTTCGGGACGAGGGTGGTGAAGGGGTAGTCGGCGATCTTGGGCCGGGCCCGGGAGATCGCGGCGATCAGGCTGGACTTCCCGGCGCTCGGGAAGCCGACCAGGCCGATGTCGGCGACGACCTTGAGCTCGAGGACGATCTCGAGCTCGTCGCCCGGCTCGCCGAGCAGCGCGAAGCCGGGGGCCTTGCGCTTGGCCGAGGCCAGGGCGGCGTTGCCGAGACCACCGCGGCCGCCCTCGGCGACCACGAGCTCGGTGCCCGGGCCGACCAGGTCGGCCAGGACGTTGC
The DNA here is from genome assembly GCA_009701885.1 of Actinomycetota bacterium. Lineage (GTDB taxonomy): Bacteria > Actinomycetota > Actinomycetes > Propionibacteriales > Nocardioidaceae > Nocardioides. The sequence goes on along the minus strand of WLJH01000002.1, from coordinate 5,542 downwards.
CCTGGCGGTCGGCGACGACCGTGCCGTCGGGGACCGGCAGGACCAGGTCGCTGCCGTGGGCGCCGTTCTTGTGGGCGCCGGCGCCGTGGCCACCGTGCTCGGCACGGCGCTTGGGGCTGTGGTGGTAGTCCAGCAGGGTCGTCACGCCGGGGTCGACCCGGAGGATGACCGAGCCGCCCGGACCGCCGTTGCCCCCGTCGGGGCCGCCCAGCGGCTTGAACTTCTCGCGGTGCACGGACGCCACGCCGTTGCCGCCGCGCCCGGCGCTGACGTGCAGCGTCACGCGGTCGACGAAGGTCGGCAGGGCCATCAGGTGCTCCTCGGATCTGTTCTGTTCTCGGGTGGGGAACGACGAAGGGCGCCCCGGATCGGGACGCCCTCGACGGGACCGGACGAGCCGGTCGGAAGTGCTAGCGCCTGGTCACTCGCCGGGCACGATGTTGACGACCTTGCGGCCGCGACGGGTGCCGAACTCCACGGCACCGGCCTGCAGCGCGAACAGGGTGTCGTCGCCGCCACGACCCACACCGGAACCCGGGTGGAAGTGGGTGCCACGCTGCCGGACGATGATCTCGCCGGCGTTGACCAGCTGACCGCCGAAGCGCTTGACGCCCAGGCGCTGGGCGTTGGAGTCGCGGCCGTTCTTGGTGGACGCCGCACCCTTCTTGTGTGCCATGAGGAGTTCCTTCGTGTCGTTGCTGCTGACTCGCCGGCCGGACGGGTCAGAGGGAGATGTCGGTGACCTTGACCTGGGTGTACTTCTGGCGGTGACCCTGGCGCTTCTTGTAGCCGGTCTTGTTCTTGTACTTCTGGATGACGATCTTCGGGCCCTTGGTGGCGCCGAGGACCTCGACGGTCACGGCAGCCTCGTCCAGGCCGGTCGAGGTGACCTTCTCGCCGTCGACGGCCATGACCACGGGGAGCGTCAGGGTCTCGCCGACGGGCGTGCCGACCTTGTCGATCTCGATGACGTCGCCCACGGCAACCTTCTGCTGGGTGGCGCCAGCGCGCACGATCGCGTACACCGCGGTCTCCTTCGTCGTCCTACGTCTGATGCTGCTGGGTCTGGTGCTTGTGCTGGTGGTGCTGGCTCCGGGGCTGCGGCACCTGCCCACGCCTGACCCTCCCACCCGGGAGGTCGGCGGCGACGGTGGCGCCACACGGAGAACGGCACGCTCGCGGGCGCACCGAACGATGATGCTACGCGCCCGCGGGGTGCCCCCGCAAAACGTCAGCGCTTGCGCGCACCCTTGCGCTTCACGGGCACGTGCTCGACGGTGCTCGCGCCGCTCCCGGTCTCGGTCCCGGCGTCGGTCCCGGCGTCGGGCGCAGCACCGGCGGTCCCGGGCTCGACCCGCCCGTCGCCGGCCGGCTCTCCCACACCGCCGGTCACGGACGCCTCGCCCATGCTCGGCACGCTCCCCTGCCGGGCCGGCCGGCTGGAGCGGGTGCGGGTCACGACCTTCGGGGCGGGCGTCGGGGCCGTCGGGGCCGTGGAGCTCGTGGCAGGTGCGGCGCTCTCCACCTTCGTCGGGTCCACGACCACGGCCGCTGCCTCACCGGTCGTCAGCGGCGCCGTACGACGGGCGCTGCGGCGGGTCCGGGTGACGACCCCACTGCTGCCCGCGGGGGCTGCGGCGGGCGCCTCCGCTCGCTCCGGGGCCGGGGTCGGCTCCGGGGCGGGCTCGGTGTCCCGGGGCGCCTGCTGGACCGGCTGCTCGGCCGCCGCAGTCTCCTGCGGGGCCGCGGGGGCCGGGGCGTCCGGGGCGCCCGGGGCGTCCGTGCGGCCGGACTGGCCCGAGCGGCCGCGCTGGGAGCGCGAACGGGTGCTCACGCGCGGTGCCGCGGGCTCGCTCGGCTGCTCGGACCGGGGCTGGTCCCCCTGGACCTGGTCGGTCGGAGCCTGGGCCTGGTCGGCCTGGGCCTGCTCGGTCTTCGGGGCCTGGTCGGCCGGCTGGTCGGTGGCAGCGGCGTCGGCGGCGGACTCCGCCGCCTTCTCGGCGTCCTGGCGCTCTTGGCGGGCCATGGCCGCCACGTCCTTGGGCGAGGGGGCTGCGGGGGTGCTGGACCCGCCGGAACCACCCTGGCCGCCCTGGTTCGAGCCGGCCGAGCCCTCCGAGCCCTTGCCGCCCCGACCACCGCGGGAGCGCTTGCCACCGCCGCCGCGTCCGCCGCGGTCGTCGTCGGCGCCCCCGCCCCGCGGCTCGACCGGGTGCTCGTGGATCACGATCCCGCGGCCCTGGCAGGCCTGGCAGTTCTCACTGAACGCCTCCAGCAGCCCGGTGCCGATCCGCTTGCGGGTCATCTGCACCAGGCCGAGCGAGGTGACCTCGGCGACCTGGTGGCGGGTGCGGTCGCGGCCCAGGCACTCGACCAGGCGCCGCAGCACGAGGTCGCGGTTGGACTCCAGGACCATGTCGATGAAGTCGACGACGATGATGCCGCCGATGTCGCGCAGCCGGAGCTGGCGCACGATCTCCTCGGCCGCCTCGAGGTTGTTCTTGGTGACCGTCTCCTCCAGGTTGCCCCCGGAGCCGGTGAACTTGCCGGTGTTGACGTCGACGACGGTCATCGCCTCGGTGCGGTCGATGACCAGCGAGCCGCCCGAGGGCAGCCAGACCTTGCGGTCCAGGCCCTTGGCGATCTGCTCGTCGACGCGGTACGCCGCGAAGACGTCCTTGCCGGCGTCGCGGCCCTCAGCGGCGGGCTCGAAGCGCTCGAGCCGCTCGGCGAGGTCCGGAGCCACGTGGCTGACGTAGGACGCGACGGTCTCCCAGGCGTCCTCGCCCTGGATCACGAGCCTGGCGAAGTCCTCGGTGAACAGGTCGCGGACGACCTTGAGGGTCAGGTCCGGCTCGCCGTAGAGCAGCTGCGGGGCGCTGCCCTTGGACTTCTTCTCGATGTCCTCCCAGCGCGCCTTGAGCCGCTCGACGTCGGCCGTCAGCTCCTCCTCGCTGGCGCCCTCGGCCGCGGTGCGCACGATGACGCCGGCGGTGTCGGGGACGATCTCCTTGAGCAGGGCCTTGAGCCGGCTGCGCTCGGTGTCGGGCAGCTTGCGGGAGATGCCCGAGGTGGTCCCGTCCGGGACGTAGACCAGGAAGCGGCCGGCCAGGCTGATCTGGCTGGTCAGGCGCGCGCCCTTGGCGCCGATCGGGTCCTTGGTGACCTGCACCAGGACCGGCTGGCCCGAGGAGAGCACCGACTCGATCTTGCGCGGCTGGCCCTCCTTGTGGCCCAGCGCGGACCAGTTGACCTCGCCGGCGTACAGCACGGCGTTGCGGCCCTTGCCGATGTCGATGAAGGCGGCCTCCATCGAGGGCAGGACGTTCTGCACCCGACCGAGGTAGACGTTGCCGATGAGCGAGGTCTGGGACTCGCGCGCGACGTAGTGCTCCACGAGGACCTTGTCCTCGAGGACGGCGATCTGGGTGAGGTCCTCGCGCTCGCGGATGACCATGACCCGGTCGACCGACTCGCGGCGGGCCAGGAACTCGGCCTCGGAGACGATCGGCGCGCGCCGGCGTCCGGCCTCGCGGCCCTCGCGACGACGCTGCTTCTTGGCCTCCAGGCGCGTGGACCCGCTCAGCGCGGTGATCTGGTCCTCACCGGTGCGCGAGCTGCGCACGCGCGTGGTGGTGCCGGGCTCGTCGGCGGAGTCGTCCCCGCCCTCGCCGGAGCGGCGACGGCGGCGCCGGCGGCGCGAGGAGCCGGAGCCCTCGCCCTGCCCCGCCTGGGAGTCCTGGTCGCCGTCGTCCTTCGCGTCCTTGTCGGCGTCGCCGTCCTCGGACGAGGCGGCGCCGGACTCGGCGTCAGCGGAGGAGCCGGCACCCTCGGCACCGTCCTCGGAGTCCTCGTCGGAGTCGGCGGAGCCGCCACCGGAACCGCCGGAGCCCCCGCGGCGACGGCGACGGCCACCGCGGCGTCGGCGGCGGCGCGCGGGCGAGCCGTCGCCGGAGTCCTCGCCGTCCTCGTCCGCGCCCTCGTCGTCGGACTCGTCGGAGTCGTCGGCCGCGTCGTCGCCGTCGGCCTCGGCCGCGGGCGCGTCGGCCGGGGCGTCGGACTGGTCCTCCGGCTCGGCCGTGGCCTCGGCGTCCTCGTCCTCGTCCTTGGGCTCCTCGACGGGCGCGGGCGCTGCCTTCTTGGCGGTGCTGCGGCGGCTCGTGGTCTTCTTCGCGACCGGGGCCTGGAACAGCGGCACGGGGGCGCCGGTGGGGGCGCCCGCCTCGTCCTGCTCGGCGTCGTCGGTCGAGGTGGCCTCGACCGGGGCGTCCGCCGGGGCCTCGGTCTTCTTCGCCGCGCTCTTGCGGGCGCCTGCCTTCTTCGCGGTCGCCTTCTTCGCGGCCGTCTTCTTGGCGGGAGCGGTCTGCCCGTCCTCGACCGGCTCGACCGGCTCGGCCGGTGCGTCGACGGCGGAGACGCCCTCGAGCGGCTGGTCCGCGGCGGGGGTGTCCTCGGCCGCCGGGGCGGCCTTCTTGGTCGTGCGCTTGGCGGCAGCCTTCTTCGCCGGCGCCTTCTTGGCCGCCTTCTTCGCCACGGGTTCGGTCGCGGCCGTGTCGTCAGCGCCGGCCACGGCAGCCTCGGCGCCGGCCTCGAGAGGCAGTGCCTCGTCGGCAGCGGCCTTCTCGGCGGCAGCCTTCTTCGTGGCCGTCTTCTTGGCCGCAGCCTTCTTGGCGGGGGCCTTCTTCGCCGCCTTGCGGGCGGCGGTCTTGCGCGCCGGGGCGGCGGGCTCCTCGGCCTGGCGACCCTCGGTCGCGGTGCCGCCGGCGGCGGCGGGGGTGCTGTCGGCGGCGGGGGTGTCCCCGGCCTGCTCGACGACTGCCTGGTCGTGCGTGCTGTCCTGCGTGTTGTCCTCAGGCACGTGCTGCTCCTCGGCCCGGTCGCGAGGTGCGCAGCGTCCGGGCTGGTCGTTCGCCGCGACCCCGCGGGGCCGGACGCAAGTCTGTCGTGTGGCGGCGACCCCCTCCGCGGGTGCGTCACCTCGGCCGGCCCTCGCCTGCCGCGGTCGCCTGCTCCGGGAGGATCGCTGTCACCGATCAGCCGGGCCGCGTCGCGGTCTGGCGACGACCTGTCCTCGGTGTGCCGGCCCTTGCGCGGGACCGGCGAGAACGTCGTCGTGTCCTGGACCCCCCGGTCGGGCTCGTCGCGGCACGGTGCCGCGGCGGACTGGTCAGGAGGTCTGGGACCGTGGCGAGTATCGCACACGCGGACCGGAGGGGCCGGTTCGTCGACGTCCCTGCCCGGGGCCGGGCGCGTCGCCGGGTCCGGCCGCGACGACCCCGGCGCGGCGTCGACCGGAGTCCACCCGACGCGCCAGGCACGTCATGCCGACTCCGCTCGTGAGGCGTCCTGGTGCGCCGCGGCCCGCGGAGGTGCGGCCGGCTCAGCCCAGATCCACCGATGATCGCCGTCGCGAGCGGCACCAGGCGGGTGCGCTGGCAAGGCGCCGGCGCGAAGGCCTGCTGGGTGCCCGTCGAGCGTCGGCAACGCAGCCAGGGCGCCCGCATGGTGTCGCGTAGCAGGCGAGGATCGGTGGATCTGGGCT
>WLJH01000019.1 GCA_009701885.1 Actinomycetota bacterium | reverse complement strand
GCTTTTTCACCCTCAACTCGAGCTGAGGGTGAAAAAGCGTTCGGACTACCCCGCGTCAGCCGCCCCCAGCGCAGCCCGGGCCAGCGGCAGCACCCGGTGCGCCACCTGCGTCTCGAGCGCGATGACGGTGGAGGACCGGGTGATCCGGGGGTGGGCGAGGACCCGGTCGATGACCCGCTGCAGGTCGGCGTTGGAGCGGGCGACCACGCGGGCCAGCAGGTCGCCGGCGCCGGTGGTCGTGTGCACCTCGACCACCTCGGGGATGGCGGCGAGGTGGGCGCCGACGACGTCGTGCCCCCGCTCGGCGGGTACGACGTCAGCGACCGACCCCGGACCGCGACCGCCCGCGGCCGGCTCGGCCGACGCCTGGCGGATCTCCAGGGTCAGGAACGCCGTCACCGGGTGACCCAGCGCCTCGGGGGAGAGCTGCGGCCCCCACGAGGTGACGACGCCCCGCGCGGTGAGCCGGTCCAGCCGCGCCTGCACCGTGCCGCGGGCGACGCCGAGCCGGCGCGAGGCCTCGAGGACCCCCACGCGCGGCTCGTCGGTGAACAGCTCGATCAACCTGACGTCCAGCTCGTCCATCTCGACCCCTCCCACTGGACAACCTGACCAGTCACACGCCCGACTGTTGCACACTCTGCGTGACCGCCGCCACGATCGCGCCATGACGCTGACCCGCGACGAGCTCAAGGCCGACCTCTCCCTCGAGCAGCTCAAGGAGCTGGTCGGGCTGGTGGAGTACGACGCCAGCCGCGACCCGTTCCCGGTGACCGCGATGGACGCGATCGTCTTCGTGGTCGGCAACGCCACCCAGACCGCCGGGTGGTACCAGCTGGCCCTCGGCATGGAGCTCGAGGCCTACCGCGGCCCGGAGACCGGCCACCGCGGGGACAAGACCTACGTCCTGCGCTCGGGCAGCGCGCGCTTCGTCTTCACCGGCGGCGTCACCCCCGACAGCCCCGTCCTCGACCACCACCGCCGCCACGGCGACGGCGTCGTCGACCTGGCCCTCGAGGTCCCCGACGTCGACCGCTGCATCGACCACGCCCGTGCCATGGGCGCCACGATCCTGGTCGAGCCGCACGACGTCTCCGACGAGCACGGCACCGTGCGCACGGCCGCCATCGCGACGTACGGCGAGACCCGCCACACCCTCGTCGACCGCAGCCGCTACTCCGGCCCCTACCTGCCCGGCTTCGTCGCCCGCAGCTCCACCGCCACCCGGCGCGAGGGGCAGCCGCGGCGGCTCTTCCAGGCCGTCGACCACTGCGTCGGCAACGTCGAGCTCGGCCGCATGGACGAGTGGGTGGCCTTCTACAACAAGGTCATGGGCTTCACGAACATGGCCGAGTTCATCGGCGACGACATCGCCACGGACTACTCCGCGCTCATGAGCAAGGTCGTCGCCAGCGGTAACCACCGCGTGAAGTTCCCGCTCAACGAGCCGGCGATCGCGCGCAAGAAGTCGCAGATCGACGAGTACCTCGAGTTCTACGACGGCGCCGGCTGCCAGCACATCGCCCTCGCCACTGGGGACATCCTGCGCACCGTCGACGTGCTGCGCGACCACGGCATCGAGTTCCTCGACACCCCCGACTCCTACTACGACGACCCGGCCCTGCGCGCGCGGATCGGCGAGGTGCGAGTGCCGATCGAGGAGCTGAAGGAGCGCGGCATCCTGGTCGACCGCGACGAGGACGGCTACCTGCTCCAGATCTTCACCAAGCCGATGGGCGACCGGCCCACGGTCTTCTTCGAGTTCATCGAGCGCCACGGCTCGCTCGGCTTCGGCAAGGGCAACTTCAAGGCGCTCTTCGAGGCGATCGAGCGCGAGCAGGAGCGTCGCGGCAACCTCTGAGGCGCGTCCGCCGCGGTTCTCCACAGGCCGCGGACCGCCGAGGTGCTAACGGCCCCACGACGGGGAAGGGTGGCGCCCATGACCGCACCCCAGGGCTGGTACCCCGACCCCGCCGGCGGCGCCGGCCTGCGCTGGTACGACGGCGAGCAGTGGACCGGGTACGCCGCACCGCCCGCCTCGGACGCACTCGGGTCAGCGAGCGCAACCGCCGTCCCCACGGCCCCCGACGGCCGGCCGCTGGCCGGCTGGGGCTCCCGACTCGGCGCCTACGTCATCGACTCCCTGGTCGTGGGGGCCGTGGCGACCGTGCTCGGCATCCCGTGGTGGATCCAGGTGGTCCGCGAGTACGCCACGTTCCTCGACGAGCTGACCACCGCGGCCGAGGCCGGCCGCTCGAGCTCGGTCAGCAGCCTCGACCTCTACGCCGACATCGCCGGGCCGCTGGTGGTCCTCACGGTCATCACGCTGCTGGTCGGGCTGGTCTACCACGCCGCCCAGCTCCGCGGTCGGAGCTCGACGCTGGGCATGCGCGCGGTCGGTGTCGAGGTCAGCACCTGGGAGCCCAGGAGCGGTCCGCTGCCGTGGCGGGTGGTGATGGTGCGGTGGGCCACGTTCTACGGCGTCGGCATCCTCTCGGTCGTGCCGTTCCTCGGGTGGTTGGTCAGCCTCTACGTGATCCTCGCGGGACTGTGGCCGTTGTGGGACGGGCGGCGCCAGGGCCTGCACGACAAGGCAGCCGGCACGGTGGTCGTGCGCAGCCGCGCCTGAGCCGTCTGCTGCAGCCGGGACGTGCAGCCTCCGGGACGTGCAGCCTCCGGGACGTGGACGGCTCCGGGTGGGCAGGATGGCCCGCATGACGACGTACGTGGCGTTCCTCCGGGCGATCAACCTCGGCGCGAGGCGGAAGTTCCCGAAGGACGCGATCGTCGCGGCCACCGAGGCCGCCGGCTTCGACGACGTCGCGACGCACATCAACACCGGCAACGTCCGGCTGGGCACCGCGATGCGCTCGCGCGCTCGGATCGAGTCGGCGCTGGAGCAGGCCTACCTCGCCGACCGGGGCTTCGAGGTGCCGACGATCGTCTACTCCCAGGCCGAGCTGCGCGAGGTGCACCAGCACGCGCAGGCCCACCGCCACGACGGCCAGCACTACGTGGCGCTGCTGCGCGACGAGCCCAGCGAGGAGGGCCTCGCGCTGCTGCGGGAGCGCGCGCAGCCGGGGGAGCGGTTCGAGGCCGGTGGTCGTGCGGTGCACCTGCTGGTGAGCGCCGACGGCGTCCACGGCACCAAGATCACCAACCCCCTGCTCGAGCGCTGCCTGGGCACCACGTCGACCTGGCGCGCCCCGACCGTCGTGGCCGCGCTGGTCGAGAAGTGGTGCTGAGCCGCGGCCGGGCCTGAGCGTCGTCGCTCAGGTGGCAGGCGCCGGAGCCGGTACGCCGACGGCCGCGTCCGCGCGCTGCAGGTCCCTCACCGAGGGCGAGAGCAGCGTCAGCAGGGCGACTGCCGCGAGCGACAGGCCCGCGACGAGCATGACCGGCTGCAGCCCGAAGGCCAGCGCCAGCGGGCCGGCCACCAGCTGCCCCAGGGGGATCGCGGCGAAGGAGCCGAGGGCGTCGAAGGAGAATGCCCGGCTGAGCATGTCGTCGGGGACGTTCTCCTGCATGGCCAGCTGCCAGCCCAGCCCGAAGACCTCGATGCCGGCGCCGGCGACGAAGGCCGCGAGCACCACGAGCAGCACGGAGTCGGTGAGTCCGAGGGCGACCAGCGGGGCGGCGTACAGCACCGTGCCGAGCATGCCCCAGAAGAGCGGCCGCTCCAGGCGCAGGCGCAGCAGGACGAGCCCGGTCACCAGCAGGCCCAGCGCCTCGGCGGAGAGGATCAGCCCCCAGCCGCGCTCGCCGATGGCGGTGTCCTTGGCCAGCACCGGGCCGAGGGTGAAGAAGCCGCCCTGGTGCACCGCGCAGATGACGGAGAAGGCCAGCACGACCACCCAGAGCCAAGTGGTGGAGCGGAAGTACCCCCACCCCTCGCGCAGGTCGCGGACCACCGAGCCTCCGGCCGCCCGCACCGGGCGGGGCAGCCGGATCGGCGCGAGCAGCGCGGCGGCGCCGAGGTAGGCCAGGCCGTCGACCGCCAGGGCCCAGCCGGGGCCGACGCCCACGACGATGAGGCTGGAGACCGTCGGGCCGAGCACCGAGAGCCCCGAGCGGACCATTGAGACGAGCACATTGGCCTGCTGGAGCTGCTCGCGCGGCACCAGCTGCGGCAGCACGCTCGCCAGTGCCGGGAGCGCGGCGGCCGCGGCGACGCCGTTGACCGCGGTCAGCACGACCAGGTGCCAGATCTCGGCGGTGCCGGAGACGACCAGTGCCGCGATCGCCAGCTGGGTCAGCCCCGCCACGACGTTGGAAGACTGGATCACCAGGGTCCGCCCGAACCGGTCGGCCAGCACGCCGCCGGCCAGCAGGAAGGCCACCATCGGGATGCTGTGCGCGGCCAGCACCACGCCCAGCGCCGTGGGGGAGTCGCTGATCTCGAGCACCGCGAAGGCCAGCGCCACCGGGGCCATGAGGCTGCCGAGCAGGTTGACGACCCGGCTGGAGAAGTAGAGGCGGAAGTTGCGCTCGCGCAGCGGGGCGAGGGCCTCGGAGGTCGTCATGCCGGGTCCTCGTGGTTGGTGGCGGGAGACGGCTGCGGGGGGTGCGGCGCCGACATCTGGAAGGCGATGGCGGTGAACGAGACGTGCACGGTGCCCTCGGTGCGCGGGGGCCGGTTGGCCCCGTGGAGCAGGGCGCTGGCGCGCTCGACCAGCGCCGCGGCCTCCTCCCAGGTCGCCGGGTCGACCCAGCCCTCGAGGTCGCTGCTGCTGCCGCGTGTCCCGGGCTCGCGGGCCAGCGTCCGGCGCTCGAGCTCGGTGCCGAGCGCCCGCACGTAGAGCGCGCGGTGCTCGGGGTCGACCGTCGGGTGCGGAGCGCCGGGCGCGAGCGGGGCCAGGTCGCGTTCGTGGGGGTAGCGGTAGCGCTTGGCGGTGCCGCCGCGGACCTTCTCCTCGCCGTCGACGACGATCTCGCCGGCGTCGGCGAGCAGCCTCAGGTGGTAGCTGGCGTTGGCATGGGTCAGGTCGAGCTCGCGCGCCACCTCGGCCGCGCTCATCGCCGTCCCGGTCAGCAACGAGAGCATCCGCAGCCGCACCGGGTGCGCCACGGCCCGCATCGCGCTGATCTGCTGCTCGCGCGCCTGCGCCGACGGATTGTCCACGATCACCCTCCAAGAGTTCTTGGGGAGTAGTGGACACCGGGCGTCGGCGTACTGTCAAACGGTTGTTGGGGGGTGGGCCTTCGCGGCGCCGGCCGCCTACTCCCCGCGGAACACCGGCTTGCGCCGCTCGGTGAACGCCCGCATCCCCTCGGCGACGTCGGCGGTGCGCATGAGCACGACCTGGCCGGTCCGTTCGCGCTCGAGGGCGTCCTCGAGCGGGAGGAGGGTGGCGGCGTTGACCGCCTTCTTGGTGGCGGCGAGCGCCAGCGGCGGGCCGCTGGCGAGGCGGCGCACGAGGGTCTCCACGAGCGCGGGGAACTCCTCGTCGCTGGCCAGGTGGGTCACCAGCCCGGCGTCGTACGCCTCCTGCGCCGACAGCGGCTCGGCCAGCAGTGCCATCCGCATCGCCCGGGCCCGGCCGACCGCGGCGGCGACGGTGGCCGAGGTGCCGCCGTCGGGCATGAAACCGATCCGGGCGAAGGCCAGCAGGAAGGAGGCCGACGAGGCGGTGACCACGATGTCGGCGGCGAGGGCGATGCCGCACCCCACGCCCGCGGCGATGCCGTTGACCGCGGCCAGCACCGGGCGGTCGCAGGCCACGATCGCCCGGATGATCCGGTTGGTGACGTCCATGGCGCGCACGTCGAACTTCTCGTGCGCGTCCTCGCCGGAGATGTCGGCTCCGGCGTTGAAGGCCATCCCGGTGCCGGTCAGCACCACCACGCGCACGTCGTCGCGGGCGGGGACGCCCTCGAGGATGTCGGCCAGCGCCAGCGCGACCTCGCCCGAGAGCGCGTTGAAGACCTCGGGCCGGTCGAAGGTCAGCCGCAGCACGCCGTCGGTCAGGTCGACGAGCAGCCCGGGCACGGCGGCGGGGTCGGGGGCGGGGGTGTCGGTCATGCCCGGACCCTAGTGGCGCAGCCCACACGTCCCGGCGTACGACGCGGTGCGGGGCCGGTGTCGGTGCGGTGCCGGCGAGCCACCCCTCTGGTACCCCTCCGCGAAGCCGCCGGGTGGTCCGGGGTGTGGAAGCATGGGAGACGTGTCCGCGCCCAGCCCGGTCGAGGTGGAGCCCACCCTCGACCCCGACGTCCTCGACCAGGTCGTGGTCCGGCCCGCGACGCCCTGGGTGACGATCGTGTGGAACGACCCGGTCAACCTGATGTCCTACGTCACCTACGTCTTCCAGCACCACTTCGGCTACTCCAAGAAGAAGGCCGAGAAGCTCATGATGGAGGTCCACGAGGAAGGCCGCTCGGTGGTCTCGACGGGCTCGCGCGAGGAGATGGAGCGCGACGTCCAGGCCATGCACGAGTACGGCCTGTGGGCCACCATGCAGCGCGAGGACCAGCCGTGAGCCGGACCGCGGACCACGCCGCGGGGGTGCGCGGGTGAGCGCCTTCCAGCGCCACCGCCGCAGCGGCCACGTGATCGCCACCTTCACCGGGTTCGAGGCCGACCTGCTGCGCTCGCTGGCCTCGCAGCTCGTCGAGCTGCTGCACAGCGAGGCCGCGGTGCCGGAGGACCGCGACCCCTTCGAGGCGCTGATGGACTTCACGGGCCCCACGACCGAGCCCGAGGACCCGGTGCTGGCCCGGCTGTTCCCCACCGCCTACCCCGACGACGAGGAGGCGGCCGGGGAGTTCCGCAGGTTCACCGAGGGAGCCCTGCGCGACGGCAAGGCGCGCGCGGCCGCGACCATCATCGACACCTTGGAGGAGGCGGGGCTGCCGGACGAGCTCCGCGAGGACGGGTTGACCATCGACGTGGAGATGGACGCCGACACCGCGCACGCCTGGATGCGCTCCTTCACCGACATCCGCCTGGCCCTGGCCACCCGCCTCGGCGTGGAGGACGGCGACGAGGACTACTGGTACGCCCTGCCCGAGGACGACCCCCGCGCCCAGGCGCACGACATCTACGACTGGGTGGGCTACCTGCAGGAGACCCTGGTCGGAGCGCTCAGCCGCTGACGCGTCCCGGCGCGGGCCCGGACCGTCCCGGTTCGCGGGCGGATGAGGGTCCGACCGAGGGGTCGGCCTAGGCTGGTCGGCGTGCTGACCATCGACCAGGCGACGTACGACGCGATCGTCGCGCACGCCAAGCGGGACCACCCCGACGAGGCCTGCGGGATCGTGGCAGGCCCGGAGGGCAGCGACCGTCCCGAGCGTCACGTGGAGATGGTCAACGCCGCCGGCAGCCCGACGTTCTACGAGTTCGACTCCACCGAGCTGCTCGCGCTCTACAAGCAGATGTGGGACCGCGACGAGGAGCCGGTGGTGATCTACCACTCGCACACCGCGACCGAGGCCTACCCCAGTCGCACCGACATCGGGCTGGCCAGTGAGCCCGGCGCCCACTACGTCCTGGTCTCCACCCGGGAGTGGGCCGAGGCGGGCGGCGGGAATAACGACGCGCCCGTTCCGTTCAGGTCCTACAGGATCGTCGACGGCGAGGTGACCGAGGAAGAGGTCACCGTCGTCCCCTCGCTCGGCTGACCACCCCGGCCCCGACGCACGATCCGCACGTCCCCCAGAAGAGGAGCACCATGTCCATCGAGGTCCGCATCCCGACCATCCTCCGCACCTACACCGGTGGCGAGAAGGCCGTGACCGGCGACGGTGGCAGCCTGGCCGCCCTGATCGAGGACCTCGAGGCCAAGCACCCCGGTCTCAAGGACCGCCTGGTGGAGGAGAAGAACGGCGCCGACGACCTGCGCCGCTTCGTCAACATCTACATCAACGACGAGGACGTCCGGTTCATGGGCGGCCTCGAGGCCCCGCTCTCCGACGGCGACCAGGTCGTCGTCCTGCCGGCCGTGGCCGGCGGCGCGGTCTGATCCTCGGGTCCACGTGCGCTACGACAACCTGCTGGCCTCGGTCGGCGGCACGCCCCTCGTGGGGCTGCCGCGGCTCTCGCCGAGCCCGGACGTGCGCCTGTGGGCCAAGCTCGAGGACCGCAACCCCACCGGCTCGGTCAAGGACCGCCCGGCGCTGCGGATGATCGAGGAGGCCGAGAAGGACGGCACCCTGCGACCCGGGTGCACCATCCTCGAACCGACCTCGGGCAACACCGGCATCTCGCTGGCGATGGCGGCCAAGCTCAAGGGCTACCGCATCGTGTGCGTGATGCCGGAGAACACCTCCGAGGAGCGCCGCCAGCTGCTGCGCATGTGGGGCGCCGAGATCGTCTCCAGCCCGGCCGCCGGCGGCTCCAACGAGGCCGTGCGGGTCGCCAAGCGGATCTCCGAGGAGCACCCCGACTGGGTGATGCTCTACCAGTACGGCAACCCCGCCAACGCCCTCGCGCACGAGGAGGGCACCGGCCCCGAGCTGCTGGCCGACCTCCCCTCGATCACGCACTTCGTCGCCGGCCTGGGCACCACCGGCACCCTCATGGGCGTCAGCCGCTTCTTCCGCCGCGCCAAGCCCGACGTGCGCATCGTCGCCGCCGAGCCGCGCTACGGCGAGCTGGTCTACGGCCTGCGCAACCTCGACGAGGGCTTCGTCCCCGAGCTGTACGACGCCTCGCTCATCGACACCCGGTTCTCGGTCGGTCCGCGCGACGCCGTGCGGCGGGTGCGCGAGCTGCTGGAGCTCGAGGGGATCTTCGCCGGTGTGTCGACCGGGGCGATCCTGCACGCCGCGCTCGGCCAGGCGGCGAAGGCCGTCAAGGCGGGTGAGCAGGCTGACATAGCCTTCATCGTGTGCGACGGCGGATGGAAGTACCTCAGCACCGGGGCGTACGAAGGCACCATCGACGAGGCCGAGGACCGGCTCGAGGGGCAGCTCTGGGCCTGACGCTCTGCGTCAGCGTGGCTGCGACCGCCCTCGCGGGGCTCGTGCTGCTGCCCGTCGCCGCCCCCGCGCAGGAGGAGCCGAGCGAGGTCACGAACGTCGTGGCGCCCGTGGTCACCGGCGAGGCGACGTACGCCGAGGTGCTCAGCGCCACCGACGGCGAGTGGGCCACCGCCGAGCCGGAGGAGCCGCTGACCTTCACCTACCGCTGGCTGCGCGACGGCGAACCCGTGCGCGGGGAGCGCGAGGCGACCTACGAGCTCGACCTCGACGATCTGCGCAGCCGGCTCCAGGTGGAGGTGACCGCCACCGACGGCGACGGCGACAGCGCCGTGGCGCTCTCCGAGCCGACCGAGCCGGTCGCCCGCGCGGAGATGGTGCTGCGCGGCGAGCCGAAGGTCCGCGGCACCCAGCGCTTCACGCACACCCTCACCGCCACCCCCGGCCGCTGGCGGGCCGACCCGACGAAGGTCCGCTACCGCTGGCTGCGCGACGGCGATCCGATCGCGGGCGCCCGCGAGGCGACCTACCGCATCCAGCCCGGCGACGTCGGCCACCGCCTCCGGGTCGAGGTCACCGCCGCCGCGCCCGGCCACGAGCGGGCGACCGCGAGGTCGGTGCGCACCGACCCGGTGCGGCACCGCGTTGACGTGCAGCGCAGCGTGACCTACAGCGTGGTCACCCGGGGCCGGGTCACGGCCAGCGTCCGGGAGTTCGCGCGGCTGGCCCAGGAGACCTACGACGACCCGCGCGGCTGGCGCGGAGGCGGGGTGTCCTTCCGCCGGGTGGCCAGCGGTGGCTCCTTCACCCTGGTGCTGGCCGAGGCCAGCACCGTGCCATCGTACTCCCCGGTCTGCTCCGCGACCTGGTCGTGCCGGGTGGGGCGCTACGTGATCATCAACCAGACCCGCTGGCGGAACGCCTCGCCGGCGTGGAACGCCGGCGGGCGGTCCCTGCGCGACTACCGCCACATGGTGGTCAACCACGAGACCGGTCACTGGCTCGGCCTCGGGCACCCCTCGTGCCCGGGACCCGGCAAGCCGGCCCCGGTGATGATGCAGCAGTCCAAGGGCACCTCGGGCTGCCGGTTCAACCCGTTCCCGCTGCTGTCGGAGCAGGGCCGGGTCTGACCATGGGGTGAGACGGCTCCTCACCGGGCAGTAACCGCCGTCACACCGACGCGTTGTGCCTGCGTGCGTCCCTCGCGTCCCCTCACCGCGTCCCTGCTCACCTCCGCCGTCGTGGGCTCCCTGCTCCTGCCGGGTGCCGGTTCGTCCACGGCCGCGCCCCCGGTGCTCCCGGCGGCCGCTGCGGCCGCCGCCCCGCGCGCCGGGGCCGACGAGCTCCCGCAGGGCGGTCGGTCGCAGGAACGCTACGCCGCCGACATCACCTGGACCGAGCACGGCATCCCGCACATCACCGCCGACGACTTCGGCGACCTCGGTTACGGCAGCGGGTACGCCGCTGCGGAGATGTCTGCGTGCACCCTGCTCGACACGCTGCTGACCGGTCGCGGCGAGCGGTCGCGCTGGCTCGGCCCGGACGCGGTCTACGACGACCAGGTGACGCTGCGCGCCACCAACCTGCAGGTCGACACGGTGGTCACCGACCTGCGCAACCGCAAGGTCGTCGAGCAGCTGCTGGCCGACCCCGTGCGCGGACCCGGCCGCGAGGCGCGGCAGATGGTGCAGGGCTACGTCGCCGGCATCAACCGCTGGGTCCGCGAGAACGAGATCACCGACCCCGCCTGCCGCGGTGCCCGCTACATCGACGACGACGCGACCCCCCTCGACGTCTGGTACGGCGTCTACCTCGCCAACCTGCTGGCCTCGACCGGGGTCTTCATGGGCAGCATCGCCGACGCGGCCCCGCCGAGCCCCACCGACCCGGGCCTGCCCGAGCTGCCGGTCCGGGCCGCCGACGTCGACCGCGCGGCCCTGCTCGCGGGCCTGGGCCGCGACCCCGAGCGGCCCTTCGGCTCCAACGCCACCGCCGTCGGCGCGGACGCCACCAGCACCCGCAGCGGGATGATCCTCGGCAACCCGCACTTCCCGTGGCGCGGTCGGTACCACTTCACCCAGCAGCACCTGACCATCCCGGGGGAGTACGACGTCGCCGGCGCCTCGCTGGTCGGCTCGCCCGTGGTCAACATCGGCTTCAACGACCGCGTCGCCTGGTCGCACACCGTGTCCACGGCGTACCGGTTCACCCCCTACGAGTACCTCACTCCCGTGGCGCTGAGCCCCACGACGTACCTCACCGACGCCGGGCCGGCCGAGCTCGAGCGCCGCGAGGTCGAGGTCGTCGTGCGCCGTGAGGACGGCAGCCTGGAGACGGTGACCGAGGACGTCTACCGCACGCCCGAGGGCTACGTCATCGACGCCCCCGACCTGCTCATGCCGTGGGGCGTGGGGAGCTTCTGGGCGATCCGCGACGCCAACGGCGAGCACCTGCGCACCATCGACACCTTCCTGGAGATGGGCAAGGCCCGCGACGTCGAGGACCTCCTGCGCCGCCAGGACCGCGCCGGCGGCATGCCGTGGGTCAACACCACCGCCGCCGACCGCGACGGCAACGTGCTCTACGCCGACCACTCGGTGGTCCCGCACGTCACCGACGAGATGGCCGCGACCTGCATGACCGTCGTCGGCCGGGTCCTCGACCAGGTCGCCGGGCTCCCCGGCCTCGACGGCACCCGCGCCGGCAGCTCGTGCGCGTGGGGCACCGACGAGGACGCCGCCCGCCCGGGCATCTTCGGCCCGGCCAACCTCCCCGACGTGGTCAACCGCACCTGGGTCCACAACGCCAACGACTCCTACTGGACCCCGTCCTACGACGACCGGCTCGAGGGCTTCGACGGGATCATCGGCTGCGAGCAGTGCACCCGCACGATGCGCACCCGGGTGGTCGCGGCGTACGTCGCGGACCGGCTCGCCTCGGGGAAGAAGGAGACGCCGCGCAGCCTGGCGGGCCACCAGCACGAGAACCGCGTCATGGCCGCCGAGATCATGCGTGCCGACGGCGCGCTGGACGCGGTGTGCGAGGCGACCGGCGAGACCGAGGCCTGCGCTGCGCTGGCCGCCTGGGACGGCCGCTCGGACCGCACCTCGCGCGGCGTGCACCTCTTCGAGGCCTTCGTCGCCAACCTGCCCTCGGCCCTGCCGGTCGTCGGGGTGGACCCCGTGTGGACGACGCCGTTCGACCCGGCCGACCCCTTCGGCACCCCCCGTGGTCTCAACGTCGACAACCCGCAGGTCGTCCAGGCCATGCAGGCCGCCATCGACCAGGTCCGCGAGGCCGGTGTCGCCTTCGACGCCCGCTGGGGCGACCTGCAGGTGGCCGGCGACCGCGGCGCCCCGCCGATCGGGCTGGGCGGCGGTGCGGCCGACAGCGTCGGCAACGCCAACGCCCTGGCCTCCTACCGGCCGGAGGAGAACGACGAGCGCTACAAGCCGATCACCTACGGCTCCTCGCACATCCAAGCGATCGCGTTCCGCCGCAACGGCCCGCCGATCGCACGCACGATCCTGACCTACAGCCAGTCCGAGGACCCGACGTCGCGGTTCTCCGCCGACCAGACGCGGCTGTTCGGTGCGGAGAAGTGGGTGCGCTTCGCCTGGACCGACAGCCAGATCCGCCGCGACCGGATCGCGGTCACCCGCCTGCGCTGACCCCGTTCCCGCCGAGCCGGCGCAAGGTTCCGGAAGGACGCGCCGATTCGGCGAGGGACAGTCGGCCTCGGTGGGGAGGGTCGGGGTCAGGCGTCGGGGGAGCGGCCGATGCGAGCGGCCACGTCGCGCTGGAGGTCGGAGTCGCCCCCGGCGAGCACCAGGTCGTCGAGGATGCGTGACGCGTGGGCGAGGGTCTCCTCCACGTAGGCCTTGGCCCGGCGCAGGTCGCCGAGCTCGGCGGCGTACAACGCGGCGGTGAGGCCCTGGACGACGTTGTCGTTGAGCTCACCGGCCTGGCGGCGGGCCTGCTCGGCGCTGGCCAGCCGCACCGCGACCTGCTCGTGGCGCTGCTCGGCACGCACCCGCTCGGTGATGTCGATGCAGGTGCCGCGGAAGCGGATCGGGTTGCCGTGCTCGTCGGTGACGACCTGCCCGTTGGAGGCGAGGTGGCGGACCTCGCCGTCGGGGCGCACGATCCGCTCGACCATCTCGTAGGGCTCACCGGTGGCGTAGGCGTGCTGGTGGACCGCCCGGACCTTGTCCCGGTCCTCGGGGTGCACGTGCTGCATGAAGACCTCGTACGACGCCTGGATGGTCCCCGGCTCGTAGCCGTAGATGCGGAACAGCTGGTCGGACCAGGTGTTGGTGTCGGTCTCGATGTGCCAGTCGTAGTCACCCATGACGGCCAGCCGCTGGGCGTTGTCCACGCGGGCGCGCAGGTCCGCGAGCTCGGAGGTGACCTGCGCGAGCCGCTGCTCCAGCTCGCCGGCGTCCGCCTGCGGTGCCTGCTGCGTGGTTCCCTCGCCGGTTCCCATGGGTCCCACTGTGCTCCTTGCCCTGCCGGGCCGCAGCCGATCGGTGGCCGGGAACGGTAAAGACTGGGTCACGGCTGGCGACCGGGACGCAGTCACGCGGGGGGCGGCTCCAGGTCCAGCTCCTGTGCCGTGCCGATGGTGGAGCCGGGGACCGGCCCGAGGCCGAGCAGGTCCAGGGCGAGGTTGGCGACGTCGGCGTTGCGCACGGGCTGTCGCTCCGCGGCGTACCCGGGCCGGCGCCTGCCCGGGTCGCGGTAGTCCTCGTTCAGCTCGTAGAGGTCGGTGCCGGTCGCGACACCGTCGCCCCAGGCCACGAAGGGGATCCGGTAGTCCTCGGGGCGCCTGGGGTCGGTGTGGCCGAGGCCCGAGCCGCCGTGGTCGGCGGTGAGCACGAGGGTCAGGTGCTCGCGCAGGACCGGGCGGCTGGCGACGGTGTCGAGCACCTCGCCCAGCCACCCGTCCACGGCGCGTACGGCGTCGGCGTACTCCTGCGACCCCCAGCCGTGCGCGTGGCCCGCGACGTCGGGGGCGGCGAGGTGGAGGAAGGTCACGGTCCGCGCCTCGCGGCGCAGGTCCCGCCGGGCCAGCGCGACCAGTCGAGCGCCGTCCTCACGGAGGGTGTAGCGGTCCAGCCCCTCGGGCCAGGAGCGCTGGAAGAGCGAGAACTTCGACTTGCCCGTGAACAGGGCGGTGCCCCCGCCGGCGGCGTGCACGCGGCTGAAGAGCGACCCCACGGGCTCGCCGGCCGCCTCCTGGACCGTGGTGCCGGGCTCGTCGGTGTTCCAGGTGACGCCGTGCCCGCCGAGCCCGGCGTCGATCCGCCGGCCGGTGAGCATGCTGGTGTGGTTGGGCAGGGTCTCGGTCTGCTCGACGACGGTGCGGGCCTCCAGCGTGCTGGCCCCCTCCTCGCGGAGGCGGGTCAGGACCGGCAGCTCCTCGGGACCGAGCTCGCGCAGCACCGACGAGCGCAGACCGTCGACGGTCACCACCAGCACCCGGCGCTCGGTGTCGAGCTGCTCGGCGTCCCTCGACGCGGGGTCGGTCGCAGTCGGGTCGGCGGCACTCGCAGCAGCGCTCCCGGCGATCGCCGCCGTCGCGCTCGCACTGGGGCCCGGGGGACCGGTGGCAGTGCACGCTGCGGGGACGACGAGCGCGAGGGCGGGGACCGTGAGGAGGGCCGCGCGCGCTCGGGAGCGCGTGCGGTGCGTGGCACGCAGCACGTCCGGACCGTACCTCCGCCCGGCGGGGTTAGGGTGGTGTTCCGTGACGCCCCCGCAGACGAAGGACGCCCCGCTCGGCATCTTCGACTCCGGCTTCGGAGGCCTGACCGTGGCGCGGTCGGTGATCGACCAACTGCCGCACGAGTCGGTCGTGTACGTCGGGGACACCGCCCGCCAGCCGTACGGACCCAAGCCCATCGGCGAGGTGCGGGAGTACGCCCTGGAGTGCCTTGACCACCTGGTCGAGGAGGGCGTGAAGGCCCTGGTCATCGCGTGCAACTCCGCCTCGGCCGCGATGCTGCGCGACGCTCGCGAGCGCTACGACGTGCCGGTGGTCGAGGTGATCTTCCCGGCGACCCGCCGAGCCGTGCAGGCCACCCGCAACGGTCGGATCGGGGTGATCTGCACCCGCGCGACCGCGGAGTCGATGGCCTACGACGACGCCTTCGCCGCAGCCCCGCACCTGGAGCTGCACACCCAGGTGTGCCCCCGGTTCGTGGAGTTCGTCGAGGCCGGGGTGACCGGTGGATCCGAGCTGCTCGAGGTCGCCCACGAGTACCTCGACCCGCTGGTCGAGGCCGGGGTGGACACCCTCGTCCTGGGCTGCACGCACTACCCGCTGCTGACCGGCGTCATCTCCTACGTGATGGGCGACGCCGTGACCCTGGTGTCCTCGGCGGAGGAGTGCGCCAAGGACGTCTACAAGATGCTCACCGCGACCGGTCTGATGCGGGAGTCCGGCGAGGCGTCGTACCGCTTCCTCACGACCGGGGCGCCGGGGGAGTTCGAGGCCATCGGGCGTCGCTTCCTGGGGCCGGAGATGGTCGCGGCCGGCCAGTTCGCCGGCGGTCTGGTCGCGGGAGGTCGGCCATGAGCATGCGGCTCACCGTCGTCGGGTGCAGCGGCTCCTACCCAGGACCGGAGTCGCCCGCCTCCTGCTACCTCGTGGAGGCCGAGCACGAGGGCCGCACGTGGAGCATCCTGCTCGACCTCGGCAACGGCGCGCTCGGTGCGCTGCACCGCTACGTCGACCCGCTGGCCGTCGACGCGGTCTTCCTCTCCCACCTGCACGCCGACCACTGCATCGACATGACCAGCTACTACGTGCTGCGCAAGTACCACCCCGACGGCGAGCAGGTGCCGCTGCCGGTCTGGGGCCCGCGTCGCACGTCCCGGCGCCTGGCCCGCGCCTACGACCTGCCCAAGAAGCCGGGGATGCGGGAGGAGTTCGTGTTCCACCGCCACCGCCCCGACGCGCCGCCGGTCCAGCTCGGCCCGTTCAGCGTGCAGCCGGTCGCGGTCGAGCACCCCGTGGAGGCCTACGGCCTCCGGATCGCCGTCGGTGACCGGGTGCTGGCCTACAGCGGCGACACCGGCCCCTGCGCGGGGCTGGACCGGATCGCCGAGGGGGCCGACCTCTTCCTGGTGGAGGCCTCCTTCCTGGGCTCCGCCGACAACCCGCCCTCGCTCCACCTCACCGGAGCCGAGGCGGCCGAGGCCGCCGCCCGCGGTGGGGCCGCCCGGGTCCTGCTCACCCACGTCCCGCCCTGGCACGACCCCGAGGTCGTCCTGGCCGAGGCGCGCACGGCGTACGACGGCCCGATGGAGCTCGCCGTGGCCGGCTCGGTCCACGAGGTCTGACCTCGGTCGGACCGGGCGGTCGGCCGGCGACCAGGCGCCCGGACCCTAGACGAGCCCGGCGTCGTGGACGCAGATGGCGACCTGCACACGGTTGGTCGCGCTGAGCTTCTCGAAGACCCGCGACACGTGCGCCTTCACCGTGGGGATCGACAGGTGCAGCGAGCGGGCGACCTCTGCGTTGGACAGCCCGCGCCCGACCGCCAGCGCGACCTCCTGCTCGCGGTCCGTGAGCTCGGCCAGCCTGGCCCGCGCCGCCGCCTGCCGGTCGTCCGGGTCCTGGCGGCGGAGCCGGTCGATGAGGGTGCGGGTGGCCGCGGCCGAGAGCATTGGGTCGCCGGCGGCGACGGCGCGGACCGCAGCCACGATCTCCGCGGGTGGGGTGTCCTTGAGCAGGAACCCGTCGGCCCCGGCCGCGAGGGCGCCCAGCACGTGCTCGTCGGCGTCGAAGGTCGTGAGCACCACGACCCGGGGCGGGTCGGGGCGCGCGTGCAGCTCGCGGGTCGCCTCCAGCCCGTTGAGCACCGGCATCCGCACGTCCATCAGCACGACGTCGGGCTGCAGCGAGAGCGCCATCTCCACGCCCTGGCGTCCGTCCGCCGCCTCGCCGACGACGTCCAGGTCGGCGGCGCCCCCGAGCATGAGGGTCAGGGCCGAGCGGACCAGCGGGTCGTCGTCGACGACCAGCACGCGGGTGGTCACGACGCCCACGGCAGCCAGCCGCGCACCACGAAGGACCCGTCGGTCCGCTCGTGCTCGAGACGCCCGCCGCCGAGCTCGGTGCGCTCGGTGAGCCCGACCAGGCCCAGGCCCGCGCCGGGCGTGGGTGCGGAGCCGAAGCCGACGGGGTTGCGCAGCTCCACGCTCAGTCCCTCCTCGGGCGAGCCGGACAGGCTGACGGTGAGCAGCGCCCCCGGCGCGTGCCGCCCGGCGTTGGTGAGTCCCTCCTGCACGATCCGGTAGACCGTGCGTCCGACGAGGTCCGGCGGGGTGCGGTCGGGGCCCAGTGCGTCTACCAGCTCGACCCGCTGCCCGGCCGCCCGGGCCCCCTCGACCAGGTCCGCCACGTCGGCGTACGTCGGCTGAGGCGCGTCGAGCACCGCCCCGTCGGCGTCGCGCAGCACCCCGAGGACGGCGCGGAGCTCGCGCAGCGCCTCGTGCGCCTGCTGCTGGATGACGGCGGTGCCGGCGCGCATCTGGTCCAGGTCGAGGTCGGAGCGGTAGCCCAGGGCCCCGGCCTGCATGGAGATCTGGGAGATCCGGTGGCCCAGGACGTCGTGCATCTCGCGGGCGATGCGTGCCCGCTCGTTGGTGCGCGACTGGGTGACGCGCAGCTCCTGCTCGGCCTCGGCCCGCTCGGCGCGCTGGCGCAGCGTCCACACCAGCTCGCGGCGCGAGCCCAGGAACAGCCCCCACCCGATCATGGCGACGATCGCCACGATGTTCGCGACCAGCAGGACCCACAGCGAGTCCTCGGTGGTGGGGAGGGTGAGCCAGGTCCAGAGCTGGGCCGTGGCGAGGTTGAGCAGCCCCAGCGGCACCACCTCCCGCCACCGGCGTCGGGTGGCGAGCGAGACCAGCGCCAGGACCGCGGGACCGGCGGCGAGGCCGGACCCGGCGGCGACGAGAGCTACCACCACGGCGACCGCCACTGGCGCCCGACGCCGCAGGTGGACCACGACGTAGGCGACCAGGCCCAGCCCCACGTCGGCGAGGGTCCACCACGGGGAGACCGACCACTGCCAGGACGCGACGGGCAGCCAGACGACCGCCGACAGGCCCAGCATGACGACCAGGCGCCACAGGTGGCCGGCGCGGGTCACCTGCGGGTGCACGTCCTCGCACACGGGGTGTGGGTCGGCGGCGGTCACGGGGCTAGACGATAGGCGGCCCCGGGCGTGGGGGCAGCGTCCCAGGGTCGCGCCCGACCCCCTACCAAGGTCGGGGTCGGACCCGCCGCGCGTCCGATGCGCGCCCGCGCGCGATCCGGCAGGCTGGGCGCCATGATCACAGTCGAAGGACTCACCAAGACCTACGGTGCGTACACCGCGGTCGACGACGTCAGCTTCGTCGCCCAGCCAGGCAGGGTCACAGGTTTCCTCGGACCCAACGGTGCAGGGAAGACCACCACCATGCGGATCATGGTCGGGCTCACCCCGGCCTCCCGCGGCCGGGTGACCATCGGGGGCCACCCCTACCGCGAGATCCCGAACCCGGGGCGCCACGTCGGCGTCCTGCTCGACGCCTCGGCCCAGCACGCGGGCCGCACCGGTCGCGAGATCCTCGCGCTGGGCGCCCGCACGATGGGCCTGCCCTCCTCGCGCGTCGACGAGATGCTCGCGCTGGTCTCGCTGACCGACGACGAGGCCAAGCGCCGGCTCAAGAACTACTCGCTCGGCATGAAGCAGCGCCTCGGCATCGCCCACGCCCTGCTGGGGGACCCGTCGGTGCTGATCCTGGACGAGCCGGCCAACGGCCTGGACCCGGCGGGCATCCGGTGGATGCGCACCCTGCTGAAGGGGTACGCCGACCGCGGCGGCACCGTGCTGCTCTCCAGCCACCTGCTGCACGAGGTGGAGATGATCGCCGACGAGATGATCCTCATCGGCCGCGGCCGGATCGTGGCCCAGGGTGACAAGAAGACGCTGCTGTCCGGTGACGGGGCCAACGCCAGCTCGCTGGTCACCGCCCTCGACAACGACGCGCTCGCTCGCGCGCTCACCGCCGCCGGCCACACCGTCGAGAAGGCCGGCGAGGGCCTGCGGGTGGGCACCGACACCACCACCGCGGGCCGCACCGCACTGCAGGCCGGTGTGGTCCTCACCGACCTCCGCTCCGGCTCCGCCGGCCTGGAGGACCTCTTCCTCTCCCTCACCGCCGACACCCAGCGCGAGGGCCACGCCGGCCCCGCGACCGTCCCTGCGACCCAGCCGGGAGGCACCGCATGAGCACCCCCACCCCCTCCGCCCCGTCCACGGGCTACGCGCCGGTGCGTCCCCTCGACGTCACCGGCACCGCACCGATCCCCTTCGCGCGCCTGGTCTCCGTCGAGCTGCGCAAGATGTGGGACACCCGCGCCGGGCTGTGGCTGCTGGGCTCGATCGTGGTCGTCACTGCCGCGTTCATGCTCATCTTCTTCTTCGTCGCGGACTCCAGCGACCGGGTCTTCGACAACTTCATCGCCTTCGCCGCCACACCGCAGGGCTTCCTGCTCCCGGTGCTCGGCATCCTGCTGGTGACCCAGGAGTGGGGCCAGCGCACCGCGATGGTGACCTTCGCCCTGGAGCCCTCGCGGGCCAAGGTCGTCTCGGCCAAGGTCGTGGCCGCCCTCGTCTTCGGCGCCGCAGCGTTCGTGGCGGCGCTCCTGCTCGCCGCGGTTTTCACCGCCGTGGGCGGTGCCTCCGGCGGGTTCGAGGGCGTCGACGCCTGGCTCTTCGGGCTGTTCTTCCTGCTGCAGCTGCTGACGATCATCCAGGGCCTGGCCTACGGTCTGCTGCTGCTGAACAGCCCGGCTGCGATCGTCACGTTCTTCGTGGCACCGATCGCCTCCTCGATCATCTTCAACGTGGTCCCCGCGCTCCGGGACGCCGCGCCGTGGCTGGACCTCGGCACCGCCCAGCAGCCGCTCTTCGAGCTCGGTGGCGGGGACTCGCTCACGGGCGAGCAGTGGGCCCAGCTCGGCACCACGACGCTGGTCTGGATCCTCATCCCGTTCGCGCTGGGTCTCGTCCGCGTCCTGCGCGCCGAGCTGAAGTAGCCGGGCCCCCTGCCCCTGACCCGTCAGCCGACGGCGCACGACGCCGGCGCCCGCGCACCCGCGGTCGCCGGCGTCGTCGTCGGTGGATAGCCTCGCGAGCATGACTGCTGCACCGCGCCAGGACGGCCGCGCCGACGACGAGCTCCGCCCCATCAGCATCAGCCGAGGCTGGCTCGACCACGCAGCCGGGTCGGTGCTGGTGGAGTTCGGGAAGACCAAGGTCCTGTGCGTGGCCTCCGCCTCCGAGGGCGTGCCGCGCTGGCGCAAGGGCTCGGGGCTGGGCTGGGTGACCGCGGAGTACGCCATGCTCCCCGGCTCCACCCACACCCGCTCCGACCGCGAGTCGGTCAAGGGCCGCATCGGTGGCCGCACCCACGAGATCAGCCGCCTCATCGGCCGCTCCCTGCGCGCCGTCATCGACTACGAGGCGATGGGCGAGAACACCATCCAGCTCGACTGCGACGTGCTCCAGGCCGACGGCGGCACCCGCACCGCAGCCATCACCGGCGCCTACGTCGCCCTCGCCGACGCCTGCGCCTCGCTGGGCCGCACCGAGACCCTCACCGGGTCGGTGGCCGCGGTCTCGGTCGGCATCATCGACGGCGTCCCGCGCCTGGACCTGCCCTACGTCGAGGACGTCCGCGCCGAGACCGACATGAACGTCGTCATGACCGGCACCGGCTCCTTCGTGGAGGTGCAGGGCACCGCCGAGGGCGCGGCGTTCTCGCGCGCCGAGCTCGACGCGCTGCTCGGGCTGGCCGAGAAGGGCTGCGCCGACCTGACCCGGCTCCAGCAGGAGGCGCTGGCGCGTGGCTGAGCCCCGCGTGTTCCTGGCCTCGCGCAACGCCAAGAAGCTCGCCGAGATGCAGCGCATCCTCGCCGAGCACGCTCCCGGGCTCGAGGTCGTCGGGCTCGACGACGTGCCGGCGTACGACGAGCCGGTCGAGGACGCGCCCGACTTCGTCGGCAACGCGCTGCTCAAGGCGCGCGCCGGCTGGCGGGCCACCGGCCTGCCCTCCGTGGCCGACGACTCGGGTCTGTGCGTCGATGCCCTCAACGGGATGCCGGGCGTGCTGTCGGCGCGCTGGTCGGGCAGGCCGGCTGGGTCGAAGGAGGGGCAGGACGACCGCAACAACCGGCTGCTGCTCGAGCAGCTCGAGGACGTCCCCGACGAGCGCCGGACGGCGTACTTCACGTGTGCCGTGGCGCTGGTGCACGGCGACACGGACGAGGAGGAGCTCGTCGTGACCGGCGAGATGCCGGGCTCGGTGATCCGCGAGGTGCGCGGCGACGGCGGGTTCGGCTACGACGTGCTGTTCGTCGCCGACGAGCGACCGGGCCTCACCACCGCGGAGCTCTCGCGCGAGGACAAGGACGCGATCTCCCACCGGGGCCGGGCCCTGCGCGAGCTCGGCCCGCTCCTGGCGGCGCGGCTCGGCGCAGCGGGGGAGCGGGCGTGAGGCCCGCTGCCCGGCTGCGCTGGGTGCTCGCCCAGCTCCTGCTGCGGCTCTCCCGCTGGCGCACCACCGGTGAGGTCCCGCGCAAGGGGATCCTGGTCGGCTCCCCGCACACCTCCAACTGGGACTGGGTCCTCACGATGCTGCTGGCGTGGGACTCCGGCGTCACGATCCGGCTCCTGGTCAAGCAGGAGTTCTTCAAGGGTCCGGTCGGCTGGCTGCTGCTGCGCACCGGCGCGGTGCCGTTGGACCGCGCCAACCCGGGCGCCACGATCCGCCGGTTGATCGAGGAGTCGGCCACCGACGACACGTTCCTGCTCGGCATCGCCGCCGAGGGCACGCGCAGCAAGGTGGAGTACTGGAAGTCCGGTTTCTACCGCATCTCCCAGCAGACCGGCCTGCCCATCACCCTCGCCTTCGTCGACGGCCCGTCGCGGACCGTCGGCTGGGGACCGACGTTCACGCTGACCGGCGACGTCCGTGCGGACATGGACCGGGTCCGCGCCTTCTACGCCGACAAGACCGCCATCCGCCCCGCGCTCCAGTCGGTCCCGCGGCTGCGCGAGGAGGACCAGGACTGAGTCCGTCCCGTGCCGGCGCGGGACGTCATACGGACGGGTCGTCCGTTGCTACGTGACGCATGACGTCCCGCACTCGCCAGGGTGCCGAAGGCGGGACTTGAACCCGCACGCCCAGTGGGCACATGAACCTAAATCATGCGTGTCTGCCTGTTCCACCACTCCGGCTCGCGGAGGGAGTCTAGGCAGCGCCCGCGGGCCGTCGGTCGCTCGCCCTACAGTCGCCCCATGGACGAGCGGCGACCGTACGGCCGGTCGGGATCAGCCGGGCGTGCCGACGTACGGCAGGACCGGTCGGCACTCCACGGGTCGCGCGCGCCGGGGCGCGAGCGCGTTGAGCATCAGCTGGGCGGTGGTCGGCGAGGCCACGACCTGGAAGTGCTCGGAGAGGTCGACCGGGCAGATGTCCTGCAGCACGTGGTTGCGCATGCCCTCCTCGATGCCGGAGGTGTACGGCGTGACCAGCTGGTCGTACTCCGTGACGATGTTGGTGTAGTCCACGCCCGGGACGGCCGGCCCACCGCCGCGACGCATCTTCCGCCAGAAGTCCGAGCCGGCCAGCAGCTGCGGTCCGGAGGCGAAGAACGGCGCGAAGACCGCGTCGACCACGGGTCCCAGCCCGAAGGCGCGGGCGGTGGTGCTCAGGGTGTCGAGCCCGGCGGGGTTGGTGCCGCTCCACAGCGGCGCGATGGCGACGTAGCGCCGGATGAACTGCCCGCCACCGAGGAACTTGGCGTAGTAGTTGGGGACCACCGTGCCCTCGGAGTGGCCGACGATGTCCACCTCCTCCGCGCCGGTGGCCGAGCGGACCCGGGCGACGAACCGCCTCAGCTCGCGGGCGCTGCGCTGGATGCGGGTCAGCCCGCCGAACTGGTCGAGGCCGGTGGGCTGGGAGGGCGAGACGCCGTAGGTGAGCGCGAAGACGCAGTAGCCGTTGTTCTTCAGCAGCGGCGACATGGTCTGCCAGTTGGTGTTGCGGTTGCCGAGCAGGCCGTGCACCAGCACGACCGGGCGCGGGTTGCGCCGCGTCGGGCGGCAGTCCCAGTCGTTGGCGCCCGGCGGAGAGGCGTCCAGCTGTGTCCCCGCGAGGATCGCGGACGTGAGGAAGGTGTACGGCACGGGCAGCTCCTCCTCGGCGGAGGCGGGCGCGGCCGCTGCCGGCAGGAGGCCGGCGGTCAGCAGCAGGGCCACCAGGGCAAGGCCGACGCGACGAGGAACGACTGGGACGCTGGTCACACCGCATGGTCGCAGACCCGGCCGACCGTGCGGCCGGTCGTCCGCCACCGGCAGCAGGCCCGGCGATGAGCGCCGACGGTGTCCTGCCGGCGCCGCCGGTGCGCGTGCCCGGTGACGGGGTGCTGCTGCGCGAGGTGCGCGAGGACGACCACGCACGGGTGCTGGAGGCCTTCGGCGACGGGCGGACTGCGTTGTGGAACCCCGGCCCCACCACCCTGGCCGGGGTCGAGGAGTGGGCGCGGGGCCGCAACGACTGGGACGGCACGCACGCGTCCTGGCTCGTGGCCGACCCGCACACCGACGACGTGCTCGGGGCGGTGTCGCTGTTCAAGATCGACCTGGACCAGGGCGACGCCGAGGTCGGCTATTGGGTGGCGCCCTGGGGCCGGGGTCGAGGCGTCGCGGCGAGCGCGGTGCGGTCGGCGGCGGCGTACGGCTTCGGGGCGCTGGTGCTGCGGCGGCTGCACCTCTTCCACGCCGTCGAGAACCCGGCGTCGTGCGGGGTCGCGCGCAGGGCGGGCTTCCTGCTGGAGGGGACGCTGCGCGAGTCCTACCGGTACGCCGACGGCCGGTTCCACGACGAGCACCTGCACGCCCGGCTGGCGACCGACTGATCCGGGCCGAGGTGTGCCGCGGACGCTGCGGCTCAGATCCCGCAGTGGGGCGCGAAGAAGGCCCGCAGGTCCCCGCGCACCTCGTCGGGGATCGGCAGGTGGAACGACGCGTCCTCCGGCAGCCCGGGTGCGAGGAGGTGGACGGGGAACAGCGTGCCCACCTTGTCCTCGGCCAGGGCGTGCGCGTCGCACCGGCTCGGGGTGATCTCCAGGACCTCCTCGTAGGTCGCGCCGGCCTCCAGCCGCAGCGGCTCGACGTCGGGGAAGAGGCCCGGGGTGCCGGCCACCGTGAACAGCACGGTGCTCTCGAACCCCGCGAAGGCGACGTCCGGGCGCTCACCGGTCGCGCGGATGCCCACCGGCAGCAGGAAGCGCGAGCCACGACCGGTCCCGACCACCTCGTGCCGGCCGAGCTCCAGCCGCGCTGCCTCGTCGAAGGTGTGCTCGGCGCAGTCGCGGACCATCAGCTGCCCCACGGAGCCGTAGAGGTCGGTGGCGGTGGAGGTGGAGCGGACCCAGGGCCCCCCGCCGATCCGGTAGGTGAGGGTCACGTCGGCGTCCGACCCCGAGCCGCACCGGGTCGGCGGCAGCGCGAGCTCGAGCTGCAGCTGCTGCTCGAAGGTCTCCTCGCCGGTCCAGGTCACCGGGTCGAAGCGGTCGGAGGAGACCTCGGCCCGGGCCACGGTGACGGGGCCCTCGGCGTCGTCGAGGACCTGCACGGTGATGGTCCGGCCGAGGCGGAGGATGCGGTTCTGGTCGAGGTGCAGGACCAGGCGGTCGGGGTGGGGCACGACGTCGGGCGCGCTGCTGGAGCCGGTCGCGGCGGGCGCCTCGGTCCCGTCGCCGCCGCACCCGGCCGCCACCAGCGCCAGGGCGGCCACGGACAGCGCGGCAGCCGCCCATTGGCGTACCGGAGGGTGCGGGTGCCGGGTCAGCGTGCGGCGCACCCGACCACGCTAGCCCGGGCCCGCCCCTCGCGGGGTCGGCTCAGGCGTCGAGCCCGAGGTCCTTGCGCAGCTTGGCGACGTGGCCGGTGGCCTTGACGTTGTACTGCGCGACCTCGATCGCCCCCTCCTCGTCGACGACGAAGGTGGAGCGGATGACGCCCTGGACGACCTTGCCGTACATCTTCTTCTCGCCGAACGCGCCGTAGGCCGTCATGACCTCGCGGTCGGGGTCGGAGAGCAGCCGGATGCCCAGCGACTCCTTCTCGCGGAACTTGCCCAGCTTCTCCGGCTTGTCGGGGGAGATGCCGAGCACCTCGTAGCCGGCGGCCTGCAGCGACTCCAGCGAGTCGGTGAAGTCGCAGGCCTGCTTGGTGCAGCCGGGGGTCATCGCCGCCGGGTAGAAGTAGACGATCACCTTGCGGCCGCGCAGCGAGGACAGGCTGACGTCGCTGCCGGTGTCATCCGTGAGGGTGAAGTCGGGGGCGGTGTCGCCAGGGCTCAGGCGGGGGGTCTCGCTCATGCGCGTGACCTTAGCCAAGGACACCACCCGGGCAGGGGCGCCGGGGTTGGTAGGTTGCTGCGCGTGAGTCCGGACCCCAGCGCCCTCGAGCGCGAGATCGAGGAGACCCGCGAGCGCCTCGCGGGCACCATCGACCAGCTCCTGCACCGCACCAGCCCCAAGACGATCGTCGGACGGGAGATCTGGACGATCAAGGCGCACTACGTCGACGTGCAGACCGGTCAGCCGCGCACCGACAACATCCTCAAGACCGTGGGTGCGGTCGCCGGGGTGGTCGCGGCGTTCGTGCTGGTCCGCAAGATCACGAGCTAGGGCTGCGCCGTGGGTGACGGCACCCCGATCAAGATGCTGCACGACCGCGTGCTCGTCGAGGTCGACAAGGAGGCGGGGGAGCGTCGTTCCTCCGGCGGCATCGTCATCCCCGCGACCGCCGCCATGGGCGCCCGGCGCCTGGCCTGGGCCAGGGTCGTCGCGGTCGGCCCGCACGCCCGAGCCGTGCAGGCCGGCGACCGGGTCCTCTTCGAGCCCGACGACAAGTCCGAGGTCGAGGTCCACGGCGAGCTCTACGTCGTCATGCGCGAGCGCGACGTCCACGCCGTCGCCGCCGAGCGGGTCGGCGACCAGGCCACCGGCCTCTACCTCTAGCCGCGACGGCCGCCGACGTACGCCGTCGGCAGGCTCGGCCCCGCGGACACCACCGCGCCCCGGACGACACGGTGGTCGCCCGGGGCGCGGTCCGGCGCACTCCCTCCCCAGAGGTGCGTCGTGCTCCCGCGCCGCCCCCACGGGGCGCGGGAAGGTCGGTCAGCGGACCCGGACGGTGAGGACCTCGCTGGTCCAGTCGCCGGCGACGAGGCGGTAGCCGACGGTGCCGCGCTTGGCCTGCTTCGGGTAGGTCACGGTGGCGGTGCCGTCCGCGGTGGCGACGGTGCCGACGGTGCTCCAGGCGCCCTTCCGCAGGCGCTGCAGCTCCAGGGTCCGGCCCTCGAGGCCCGTCACGACGATCGTGTCGGCGCCGAGCCGCTGGCCGCGGGACAGCGTGGTGGTGCCGGTCCGGTAGCCGGTCACGAGGTCTGCAGTGGGCTGGCCGGGCACGGTGCCGGTGCCGCCATCCCCGGCGCCGGGCTTGACGACGGCGTACCCGTTGCGGGCGCCGGTCGTCGGCGACGGCTCGCCGAGGGCGCACTCGACGGCGCCCTGCCAGTGGTAGTTGGTGCCGCCGACCTGGGTCCAGACCACGGTGTACGACGCGACGTCGGCCGGCCACAGGCGGTGCTGGCTGTAGACGAAGGCGGTCGTGCCCGACCAGGTGCCCTGGTCCAGGTGGTAGTTGAGGGTGATCTCACCCTGGTCGGTCATGAGGCGGATGTTGACGTCGTTGGACTGGCCGTCGGGGATGTTGCTCGGGTAGGCCACGACCAGGCCGTCGCAGCCCGGGGTCTCGTAGGTCCAGTCCCAGTCGAAGCCGCCACCCGGCGTGGTCACCGGCGGGTTCGGGGTGCTCTCGGGCTCCTCGGGCTCCTCGACCGGCTCCTCGGGCGTCTCCGGGTCGACCGGCTCCTCGGGCGTCTCCGGGTCGACCGGCTCCTCGGGGTCGGTCGGGCCGACGGGCGGCTCCTCCGGGTCGGTGGGCTCCTCGGGCTCCGTCGCGACCGGCGCGGTGAAGAGGGTGTAGTGCGTGAGGTTGCCCCCCTCGGTGTGCCGCAGCACCAGGGAGCTCACGGGGGTCGCGAGGACGACGGTCTCCGGGGCGCCGGTGGTGCCCTTCAGCCCGGCGGACTTCACGCAGTAGCCCGTGATCACCTGGCCGACGGGTGCCTCGACGAGCAGGGAGTCGGACTTGCCCGGGACCGGACGGGCGTCGGGGCAGTTGCCCTGGCTGCTGCCGCTCGGCGCGGCGTCGGCCGCGGTGGCGCCGGCCACGAGGCCGCCGACGAGGATGCCGGCGACGGCAGTGGTGGCGAGGAGGCTGCGAAGGACCATGGGAGGACCGTGACAGTGGTCGGCGACCCTGGGAAGGGACTTGGGGAGACCTTGAGCCGTCGTGCGGCAATCTTGAGGCTTCCTTGAGCAAACCGGCTCCCGCGCCGTCGCCCGGCCCTCGCCGGCCGAGCGCGCGGCGTACGCCGCGCCGTTCGCTCCAGGCCCGACTGATCGCC
Organism: Actinomycetota bacterium; assembly: GCA_009701885.1. Taxonomy (GTDB): domain Bacteria; phylum Actinomycetota; class Actinomycetes; order Propionibacteriales; family Nocardioidaceae; genus Nocardioides. The sequence goes on along the minus strand of WLJH01000019.1, from coordinate 40,003 downwards.
CGTGTCCCCGCAGCGCGGGTCCAGCCGCACGCGCGGCTCGTGGGCAGCCCCTTCGTGCAGGAGGACCGCGGGCCCGAGCTAGCGCGACGGGTCGTGGAGCTGGTCCGGACCACCGGCTGAGGCCTGCACCACCGGGGCGTGACCTCCCGGTGCGGCGCTCGTTGGTCCGAGCACACCGCACCAGCGCCTGGAGGGAGGCCCGCGATGAGCAGCACGGTCACGATGGCCACCCGCACCGTCGAGGTGTCCGGTGCCTGGGCCGGCGGCACCTGGATCGACGCCGCCGTGCTCGCCCACGCGCACCGCTCGGCCCGAGGTGGCTTCGACTTCACCGTCCGCTCCGCCGAGGTCGCCGACGCGCTCGTCGCCCACGGCCTGGCCTCCCGCGTCGACGGCCGCACCCTGCGGGGCAGCGCGACGGTCGTCGACGTGTGCGACGTCGCCCCGCCGCGTCGCCCCCAGCCCGAGCAGACCGTGCAGGCCGCCCGCGAGGTCCGCGGCTGGTGCAGCTCCACCCACCACGTCGAGCCCGTCCGCGCGGTCGTCGAGGGTCGTCGCGGCCGCTCCGCCGAGGACCCCTGGGCCGAGGACGTCCGGCTGTGCGGGCGGTGCGCCGACCTGCTGGGCGACGCCGGCTTCTTCCAGGTCGCGTGAGGCCGGCCGTGCTGCCCTCGATGTCGCTGGACTCCTTCCACACCGCGCACCTCGACCCCGCGAGCGGCTACGGCCTGGTCGTCTGCCCCCGGCCCGAGGACGACGTGCTGCTCGACGGCAGCTCGCTGCACGTCGCGGCGTGGGACCACGCGTGCCAGTCGCTGGCCTCCCTGGGCTGGGCCCCGGTCCGCGACGACGCCGGCTTCCTGTCCTACCTCGGCGCCACCGTCGACGGCGGCCTGGTCGTCGAGGCCCGGTCGTTCCGGTCGCCCGCGCAGCCGCCCGACGGCGACACGCTCCGCACGTTGTACGCCGCCACCGGACTGGTCACGCGGGCCGTCCGTCCCCGGCGCGGCTGAGCGCCCCCGACCCCGCCCGCCGACGCTGCGGCCGTCAGCGCCGGCTGCGCAGCGTCTCGCCGGTCCACAGGGCCAGGACCACGAGCACCGGCTGGAAGAACAGCCGCACGAGCCGCTTGGTGTCGGTGTCGAGGCCGAAGGCGTCGGTGCCCTCGACGTACTGCGCGACGTTGCCGGGGAAGATGGCCACGAAGAAGGCCGCCAGCAAGCCTCCGACGAGCGGACGGCGGGCCCGCGGCGCGGCGATGAGAGCAGCACCCAGGCCGATCTCGACGACGCCGGAGCCGAGGACGGTCAGGTCCTCCTCGACCGGGAACCAGTCCGGCACCTGGGCCTGGAACTCCGCGCGCGCGAAGGTGAGGTGCGCGGTGCCCGCGAAGACCATCGCGGAGCCGAGGGCGAGCCGGGTGAGGGTGCGTACGAGGGTCACGCGGCCAGTCTGCCCGGCGGCGTACGACGCCGGGCCACCCCTCGGTCCGGGCCCGGGCCCGGGCTCAGACGAGCGCGCTGCCGTGCACGACCTGCAGGCGCAGCGGCGCGATCGTGGCCAGCACCCGGGTGACGAGCTCGTCGGCGACCTCGAGCGACTCCAGGACGTCGACGAGGTGGGCGACCGTCGCGTCGAACATGGCGTCGGTGATGTGCAGTCCCGCGTGCGCCTCGTGCAGGTCGCGGCCGACGTGGACCAGTCCCGAGCCCAGGGCCGCGGACAGGAAAGAGGTCATGTGGCTGCGCAGCCGCAGGAGGTCCACCCCGTCGAAGACCGGCGCGATCCCGGGGTCCTCGAGCAGGCGGGCGTAGAGCCCGCGCACGGCGAGCTCGATGGCGTCGCGCCCGCCGAGGTGGTCGTACAACGTCGGATCCATGACGGACCTCTCCCTCCTGGGCCGTGCGGCTCCCACCGCGCGACCTCCTCGGTGCGCGACCCGGCCACGCACCTGCTCCCACGCACCAGTGCAGCACAGCCGTGCTGCCCGGGGGGCCGGAACAGCGCCGTGGACCGCAGCGGTCCGGACCGGTGGCGATCGGCCACGGGAGCCAGGCCCGGGAGGGCCCGGGAACGGCGAGAGCCCCAGGTCGTCGACCTGGGGCTCTGCGGTGGTACGCCATCAGGGACTCGAACCCCGAACCCGCTGATTAAGAGTCAGCTGCTCTGCCAATTGAGCTAATGGCGCCCGGTGAAGCGACGTGAACGTTACCAGCGGGCGGCCTCGGCGAGAAATCGACAGCGGCCGACGAAGGCGCGGCGGTGGTCACATCGACTCGAGCACCGCCTGCGCGGCGTTGTGGCCGCCCAACCCCGAGACCGCGCCGCCGCGACGCGCGCCCGACCCGCACAGCAGGACACGCTCGTGGTCGGTCTGCACGCCCCAGCGCGCCGCCGGGGAGTCGAGCAGTGCACGGGGTGATGCCCACGGCCACTCGAGATCGCCGTGGAAGATGTGACCGCCGGGCATGGCGAGGTCGGCCTCGATCTCCTGGGGGATCTTCGCCTCGATGCAGGGCCGGCCGTCGGCGTCGGTGGCCACGACGGAGGCGATCGGGTCGACCAGGTGCCGGTCGAGCTCGGCCAGCGCCCGCTCGACGGCCAGGGCCTTGCGCTCCTCGCGGGTCGTCGGGTCGTCGAAGAGCGTGGAGGGCGTGTGCAGCCCGAAGTAGGTCAGCGTGTGCGTGCCGTCCGGGGCGTCGCCCAGGATCGAGGGGTCGGTCAGCGAGTGGCAGTAGACCTCGCCCGGCATCGTGGTCGGCACCTGACCGGCCGCCGCCTCGGCGTACGCCCGCTCGACCTCGGAGTAGTCCTCGCCGAGGTGGAGGGTGCCGGCGAAGGCCTCGGAGGGGTCCACGCCCGAGCGGAGCCGGGGCAGGCGCTCCAGCAGCAGGTTGATCTTCAGCTGGGCACCGACCGGCTTCTCCGGGGCCTCGCCCTCACCCAGGAGGATCCGCAGCACCCACGGGGCCACCCCGGAGAGCACCCGGCCGGCGGTCACCGACCGGGTCCCGGAGGGGCCGTGCCAGGTCACCTCCGCCCCGTCGACGCCTGGCGTGATGGCCGAGACACCGGCCCCGGTCAGGACCTCGGCCCCGGCGGCGGTCGCCGCGCGCAGCAGCCCGTCGGTCACCGCGCCCATGCCGCCCACGGGCACCCGCCACTCCCCGTTGCCGTTGCCGACCAGGTGGTAGAGGAAGCAGCGGTTCTGCACCAGCGACGGGTCGTGCAGGGAGGCGAAGGTGCCGATGAGCGCGTCGGTCGCGACCACGCCGCGAACGGTGTCGTCGCGGAAGCGTCGCTCCACGGCCTCGCCCAGGGGACGCTCGACGAGGTCGCGCCAGATCACCGGGTCCACCTGGCCGCGCAGGTCGGCCTCGCTGGGCAGCGGCTGCAGGAAGGTCGGCGCCAGCGCCTCGGCGAGGGTCCCGACCTCGGTGTAGAAGCGCTGCCACGCGGCGTACTCCTCCTCACCGCCCGTCAGCGCCGCGAAGGACTCGCGCGTCCGGGCACCCTCGGGTCGCTCGACGTGCAGGCCGCCGGGCACACCGTCGCGCAGCGTCGGGGTGTGGGAGGCGGTGCGCCGCGAGACGAGCGTGACGTCCAGGTCGAGGTCGGCCATCAGCTCGTCGGGCATGAGCGAGACGAGGTAGGAGTAGCGCGAGAGCCGCACGGGGTGGCCCCGGAACGCCTGCGCGGAGATGGCCGCGCCGCCGGTGTGGTCGAGCCGCTCGAGCAGGAGGGTGGAGACCCCGGCCCGGGCGAGGTACGCCGCGGCCACCAGGCCGTTGTGACCGCCGCCGACGACCACGACGTCGTAGTGGCTCCGTGCTGGGTTCCCGGTGCTCATCGCGCCAACCTAGCCAGTGCCCTCCGGCGACGGGCAAGCCGCACCGCCCGGGGCGTCGGTGATGGTGCCGGTTGCGGCGAGGTGCTGTCATAGGGGTGCGCGGTGGGCGCAGCGGGGAGAGGGAGCACGGATGCTCAGCAGGTTGCGCAGCCCGGGAGGAGGGCCGGCACCGGACCCGACGGTCCCCCCGCGGCTGCTGCACGCGTGGCGGCACTCCTGGCCCCTGCGTGCGGGCTCGCTGCTGCTCCTGACCGCCGTCACCGGCTTCTTCGCGGTCTCCGCGGCGCCCGACGACGGCAAGGTGATCGGTATCTGGCCGGTCGGCGCCGCCGCCGGCGCCCTGCTGTGGAGCCCACGCCGGGTGGCGCCCTGGCTGCTGGCGCCCGTGCTCGGCCTGGCCGTGGTCAGCGTCGGCCTCGGAGGTCGTCCGGTCGAGGTGGCGGTGGGGTACGCCGTCACCATCACCGTCGAGGTGGCGCTGGTCTGGTGGCTGCTCTCCCGCGGCCGCGGCCTCACCTGGCGGTTGCTTGACGACAGCGACCTGCGCCGCTGGGTGAGCACGTGCTTCCTCGCCGGTGCCGTGGGCGCCACGGGCGGGGCCGTCACGTCGTGGCTGGCCGACTACGGCGACCCGGCGTACGTCGCGCTGGGGCTGGGTACCGCCCACCTGGCCTCGCACTTGGTGCTGACACCGCTCTGGGCGCAGCTGCCCCGGCACTCCGACATCGCAGGGCGCGGGGAGCACCTGCTGCAGTGGGCGAGCATCGCCGTCGCCGCGCCGCTGGTCTTCTGGCCCGGCGACCTGCCGTCGGTGGTGTTCGTGCTCATCCCGCTGCTGGCCTGGAGCGCCCTGCGTATCGGCGCTCGCGAGGCGCTGGCGCAGATGGTGCTGCTGCTGGCCTTCGCCGTGCTGCTGACGACCGACGGGCACGGGCCGTTCGCGGCGGCGCCGGTGCTGCACGACCTCCCGCGGGACATGCGCGGGGTGCTGCTGGCAGCGTTCGCCGCGGTGTGCGCGCTCATCGTCGTGCCGCTCATCCTGCGCGTGGGCGAGAGCATCGAGGCGGCGCGCGTGGCCCGCGCCGAGCGCGACACCCTCGACCGGATCGTGAGCAGCACCACCGGGGTCGCCATCATCGGCGCCGACCGTGACAGTCGCATCACCCTGTTCAACCCCGGTGCTGAGCGGATGCTCGGCTACGCCGCGGAGGAGGTCATGGGGAGGAGCACCCTGATCTTCCACAGCCGCGAGACGATCGCCGTCAAGGCTGCCGAGCTGGGTGTCGAGCCGACCCTGCAGGCCGTGGCCGACCACATGCTCGAGCACGCGATGGCCGGGGTGGACATGGTCTTCCTCCGCGCCGACGGGGTCGCGCGCACGCACTCGATGACGCTGAGCCGGCTCACCGACGAGGCGGGCGAGGTCATCGGCTACCTCTCCACCTCCGAGGACGTCACCGACCGGGTCGAGGCCGAGGAGGCGCTGCGCTCGGCGCTGCAGCGGATGCAGGAGGTCGACTCGGTCAAGGACGCGTTCGTGTCGTCGGTCAGCCACGAGCTCCGCACCCCGATCACCAGCATCCACGGCTACCTCGAGCTCCTGCTGGACGGCGAGTTCGGTGACCTCGAGGCCCCGCAGCACGGCGCCCTGGCGAAGGTCTCGCGCAACGCCGAGCGGCTGCTCGCGCTGATCGACGACCTGCTCACGCTCTCGCGCCTGCAGGAGGACGGCCTGAAGCTGGCGCCCCGGGTCGTGGACCTGCGCCAGGTGGTGACCGCAGTGTGCGAGGTGGTGGCGCCCGCCGCCGAGACCGGCGGGTTGGGCCTCGCCGTCGACCTGCCCGAGGACCCGGTGCCGTTCCTCGGCGACCGGGACCTGCTGGAGCGGGCCGTGGTCAACCTCGTGGCCAACGCGGTCAAGTTCACCCCCCGAGGGGGTCGGGTCGACGTGGGGCTGGCGACCGGCGACGACGGGACGACCCTGCAGGTCAGCGACACCGGCATCGGGATCCCGGTCGCGGAGCAGGAGCTGCTGTTCTCGCGCTTCTTCCGATCCTCCAACGCCCAGCGCCAAGCGATCCCGGGCAGCGGACTCGGACTGTCGATCGCCCACGCGGTGGTGCTCCAGCACGGCGGCAGCATCCGGGTGGCGAGCGCGGAGGGGGAGGGCACGACGTTCTGGGTGGAGCTGCCCGCGCTGGTCTGAGGGGCCCGGCGGGCAACCAGCGCTGCCGGAATATCCAACATTCAACTACCGTTGGGACCAGCACGATCCCCTGCCCGAGAGGTGCCCACCATGCCTGCGATCACCGTCGACGACCTCACCGTTCTGCCGCGCCTGAAGGCGCCGGGGCTGGGCGACCAGGCGCGCCCCGTGTGGCAGCTCAGCACCGCCCCGCAGGGCTACGAGGGAGAGGGCTTCCCGGTGCGCCGTGCCTTCGCCGGCATCGACCTGCAGCACCTCGACCCGTTCATCATGATGGACCAGATGGGCGAGGTGGAGTACGCCCCGGGCGAGCCCAAGGGAACCTCGTGGCACCCGCACCGCGGCTTCGAGACCGTCACCTACATCATCGACGGCACCTTCGACCACCAGGACTCCCACGGCGGCGGCGGCACGATCACCAACGGTGACACCCAGTGGATGACGGCCGGCAGCGGGCTGCTGCACATCGAGGCCCCGCCGGAGTCGCTGGTGATGAGCGGCGGCCTGTTCCACGGCATCCAGCTGTGGGTGAACCTGCCGCGCTCGGCAAAGATGAACGCGCCGAAGTACCAGGACATCCGCTCGCGCGAGGTGGCCCTGGTGACCAGCGCCGACGCCGGCGCGCTCGTCCGGGTCATCGCCGGTTCGGTCGACGGTCACGAGGGCCCCGGCTCGACGTACACCCCGATGACGCTGGTGCACGCCACCATCGAGCCCGGCGCGCAGCTGGAGCTGCCGTGGACCGTCGAGCACAACGCGCTGGTCTACGTCCTGTCCGGCCGCGGCACCGTCGGCACCGAGCAGCGGCCGATCCGCACCGGGCAGACCGCGGCGATGGGGGCCGGTGACTACCTCACCGTCTCCGCGGACCGCACCCAGGAGGGACGCTCGCCCAAGATGGAGGTCATCGTCGTCGGCGGCCAGCCGATCCGCGAGCCCCTGGCGTGGGCCGGTCCCTTCGTGATGAACACCAAGGCCGAGGTGCTCCAGGCCTACCAGGACTTCCAGCGCGGGTCCTTCGGCCAGGTCCCCGCCTGACTGCTCCAGGGCACATCGAGCCCCTGACCCTCACGGGTCAGGGGCTCGTGCACATGGGGTGAGTGACGGGGCTTGAACCCGCGACCCTCGCGACCACAACGCGATGCTCTACCAGCTGAGCTACACCCACCACGGGCCGGCAGGGCCGGACCGGGGACGAGTGTAGGGGACTAGGGGGCAGTCACCGAATCCGACGCCACCTCTGCGTCGGCGGTCGGCTGACCCAGGCCGGTCAGCGCGCCACCGTGCCGGGCAGCGATCGCGCGCGAGGTGTCGGTGTCGGGGCCGGGGGTGGCCACGAAGACCGCCTCGCGGTAGTAGCGCAGCTCCTCGATCGACTCCTGGATGTCGGCCAGGGCGCGGTGGTTGCCGCGCTTCTCGGGCGCCGCGTAGTAGGCCCGCGGGAACCACCGGCGGGACAGCTCCTTGATCGAGGAGACGTCGACAATCCGGTAGTGGAGGAAGCCCTCGAGCTCGCGCATGTCGCGGGCCAGGAACGCCCGGTCGGTGGCGACGGTGTTGCCGGCCAGCGGGGGGCGGCTGCCGTCGGGGCAGTGCTCTCGGATGTAGTCGAGGACCTGGCGCTCGGCGGTGGCGAGGTCCAGGCCCCCCTCGAGCTCCTCCAGCAACCCGGACTTCTCGTGCATCTCGCGGACGAAGGGGATCATCTGCTCCAGCGCCTCCGCCGGCGGGCGCACGATCACGTCGACGCCCTCGCCCAGCACGTTGAGCTCGAAGTCGGTGACCAGCGCGGCGACCTCGATGAGGGCGTCGGCGCCGAGGTCGAGCCCGGTCATCTCGCAGTCGATCCACACGAGTCGGTCGGTCATGGGGCCACACCCTACGCGGGGTCCTCTCAGCGCTGTTTCAGCCCGACCTCCTACCCTCGGAGCCATGTCGAAGAACTCCCGCGCCCGCGCCGAGGACCGCGCGGCCCGCGCCCAGGCCGCCCGCGAGGCGCAGAAGGCCGCCGAGCGTCGCCGCACCATCCGCTCGGTCACGCTCGTCGTCGTCGCGATGGTGCTCATCGTGGGAGCCGCGTTCCTCTTCGTCCGCGCCACCGACGGCTCCACGGACGTCACCGCCACCCCAGCGGGCAGCAGCGAGTTCGGCGTGACGATGGGCGACCCCGACGCCCCCGTCGACGTGATCGTGTACGAGGACTTCCTCTGCCCGTTCTGCGGCGACCTGGAGTCCGCGAGCCGCGAGCCCTTCCAGGAGCTGGCCGCCGACGGCGAGGTGCTCGTGGAGTACCGCCCCTTCAACCTGCTGGAGCGCATCAGCGACTACAGCCCGCGTGCGGTCAACGCCTTCGCGGTCGTCCTGACCGAGTCCGGCCCCGAGGTCGCCAAGGCCTTCCACGACCTGCTCTTCGAGAACCAGCCGTCGGAGTCCGGCCCCTTCCCGGACAACCAGGCGCTGCTGGACCTCGCGGTCGAGGCGGGCGCCGAGGAGTCGGAGGTCTCCGAGGGCATCCTCGAGCAGACCATGCGCGACTGGGTCGACGCCGCCACGCAGGCCGCCCAGGAGGCCGGTGTGCAGGGCACCCCGACCGTGCTGGTCGACGGCCAGGTCGTCCAGGGCTCGCCCGAGGAGATCATCCAGGCCGTCCGCGACGCGGTCGCCTGACCCGTGGCCGTCGACCCCGCCTTCATCGCCGCTCTGCCCAAGGCCGAGCTGCACGTCCACCACGTCGGCTCGGCCTCACCGCGGATCGTCTCCGAGCTCGCGCGCCGCCACCCGGGCACCGTCCCCGCCGACCCCGAGGAGCTGGCCAGCTTCTTCGAGTTCCGCGACTTCGCGCACTTCATCGAGGTCTACCTCGCGGTCGTGGACCTGGTCCGCACCCCCGAGGACGTCCGGGTGCTGACCTACGAGGTCGCCCGCGAGATGGCGACCGGTCAGTCGCTGCGCTACGCCGAGCTCACGTGCACGCCCTACACCTCGGTGCGGCCCCACGAGGACGGCGTCGGGATGCCGATCGAGGCCTACACCGAGGCGCTCGAGGACGCCCGGGTCGCGGCCGAGCGCGACTTCGGCCTGGTGCTGCGCTGGGTCTACGACATCCCCGGCGAGGCCGGTCTTCCCGCTGCCGACGCGACGCTGGACTACGCCCTGCGGCACGGCAGCGACGGGCTCGTCGGCTTCGGCCTCGGTGGGCCCGAGATCGGGGTGCCGCGGCCGCAGTTCCGCCCGCACTTCGAGGCCGCCCGGGCCGCCGGGCTGCGCTCGGTGCCGCACGCGGGGGAGACGACCGGGCCGGGCACGGTGTGGGACGCCCTGCACGCGCTCGGTGCCGAGCGCATCGGCCACGGGACCAGCGCCGCGCAGGACCCCGCGCTCCTGGCGCACCTCGCCGAGACCGGCGTACCCCTGGAGGTGTGTCCGTCCTCCAACCTCGCGACCCGGGCGGTGGCGCGGATCGAGGAGCACCCGCTGCCGCGCTTCGTCGAGGCCGGCGTGACGGTGGCGATCGCCTCGGACGACCCGCCGATGTTCGGCACGACGCTCAACCGCGAGTACGAGATCGCCGCGGACCTGCTCGCCCTCGACGAGGAGGGCGTCAAGGAGCTGGCCCGGACCTCGGTGCGCGCTTCCTTCGCCCCCGACGACGTACGCCGTCGGCTGCTCGCCGAGATCGACGCCTACGCCGGCTGACCCGCCTCGACCGGCTCCTGGCCACGGGCAGGCGAAGGAGCCGGCTCGGTGGAGAGCACGAGGTGCTCGAGCGGCACCGTGAAGTGGCCGAGGAAGTGCCCGTCCAGCGGGGCCGGTGCGCCGCCCGCGCCGCGGATCTGGGAGGCGTGCGCCCGGATCGCGGCGAGCTTGATCTCCAGCGAGGCCTGGTCCAGGCGCAGCACGGAGATCTGCTCCCACGGTGCCTCGTCGGGCTGCAGGTGGTGCCACATCAGCAGCGGGTACTCCACGAGCCGGACCCCGCTGGCTGCGGCCACCCGCGCGGCCGCCCGACCGGCGGCGTCGTGGTCGGGGTGTCCGTCGTGGCGCCAGGGTGCGACCAGCAGCGTGCCGTGGCCCTCGCCGACGATCTCGCCGAGCGCGGCGACGACCTCCTCCTCGACGTCGGCCACCCCGCCGTCGGGCGCCCCGAGGAAGACGACGGGCGAGCCCGGTGCGAGCAGGTCGACGGCTGCGTCCATCTCGGCGAGGCGCCGGGTGGCGAGCGAGTGCCGGGAGCAGTGCTCGGCGGGCGGTTGCGAGGACTCCCCGGCGGTGAGGAGCACGAGGTAGACGCCGATCCCGGCCCGGTGGGCGTGCGCGATCAGCCCGCCGACGCCCAGGCTCTCGTCGTCGGGGTGGGCCGAGACGACCACGAGGCGCTCCCACGCCTGCCCGCCCGTCCGCAGGTCGAGGACCGGACCGCGTCCCCACGAGGGGTGCTGCTGCCAGTGCTGGGGCACGTGTCGTCCCTTCGCCCGAGTCCCGCCGACGACGGGTGGGGCGAACCTACGTCGCGGTCCTCGGCCCAGGTCCATCCGACGGGGTGAACGACTGTGCACGCGGCACGTGGCGGCGCCGCAGGGGCGCGGCACCTATCCTGCGGTCGTGCCCGCCGCTCCCGGTGCCGACAGCGCCCGCGTCATCGAGAACCTGGTCCACACCTATGCCGAGCGGATCGACGCCGGCGACCTCGACGGGGTGGCGGAGCTGTTCACGCACGGCCGCATCCACGGGGTCGAGGGCGGGGGACCGGAGACGGTGTTCGAGGGCCGCGACGCGGTGCGCCGGTTGTACGCCGCCACCACCCGCGTCCACGAGGAGACCGGCACGCCGCGGACCCACCACGTCACGACCAACCTGATCCTCGAGGTCGATGACGAGGCCGGCACCGCGACCTGCCGCAGCCGCTTCACCGTCCTCCAGGCGACCGAGGCCCTCGCCCTGCAGCCGATCATCGCCGGGCGCTACCACGACACCTTCCACCGCATCGACGGCTCCTGGTGGTTCGAAAGCCGGACCATGCACGTCGACCTGGTGGGGGATCTCTCGCACCACCTGCTGATCTGACCTCGTGGGTCCGGTCCGGAGCACCCCCGGCAGGACTCGAACCTGCGACCAAGTCATTAGAAGTGACTCGCTCTATCCAGCTGAGCTACGGAGGCTGGGCGGGCGTCAGGTTAACCCCCGCACGACCGGTTGCTGCCACGGGGAGGAATGCTGGGGGTGGGTGCGGTCCCGGGTGGGTACGATCCGCCCGTGACCCAGGAAGCCCCCACCTCGGGTGCCTCGGACCGACGTCTGAGGTTCCTCGTCGTCGACGACACCGAGGACATCCGTGAGGTCATGACCCGGATGGTGCACCGCCAGGGCCACCAGGCCGACGAGGCCGCGGACGGGGTCGAGGCCGTCGAAGCGCTCCAGCGGGACCGCTACGACCTGATGCTGCTCGACCTGTCGATGCCGCGGATGACGGGCGAGGAGGTCGTGCGCTGGGTGCAGGAGCACCCCGAGCACGCCCACGGAGTGCGGATCGTGGTCGTCAGCGCGTGGGCCGGCGACAAGCGGCCGCTGCTGCAGGAGCTGGGGATCCACGACGTGCTGCCCAAGCCGCTGCGCCGCCAGCAGCTGGAGGAGCTCATCACCGGGGTCCTCGGGTCCTGATCGGACGTATCGCCTGCGGCGGTCTGGACCACCGGGATACTGTCCCGTCACCGGGGTACAGGAGGGTCTCCGGCCCGGGTCCGACGTCTGCGGCCCCGGCACTCACAGGGGAGGAAGTACACACATGATCGCGAAGCTCCGCGCACGTCGCGCCGCCCGTCAGCTCACTGCTGTCTACGCGTGGCGCCCCGGCCCCTGAGGCCGGTCGACACCGCAGGTGATGCCGTAGGCGACACCCGGGCGCTCGGGCGCCTCGGTGCCGTCCTGGCTGCGCGCGGCCGACCCGGTCCCGTCCTCCTCGGCCCCCACGGGCCGCACCTCGTGACGACGAACGCCGACACCCGGCGCGTCCTCACCGACACCGACTCCTTCGTCTTCCCCGTCGACGTCTCGCGCCGTGCCACCACGGGCGCCCAGCCGGTGCTGCCGCGCCTGCGTCCCGACCAGGTCGCCCGCGGCCTGGCCACCTTCGGGTCCGAGCTCGCCCTCGCGTGCGCCGCCTGGGAGGGCGGGGCCGAGGCCGAGGCGATGACGGTGCTGCGCGCACCGGTCGCACGCTCCACGACCGACGCGGTCCTGGGGCCGCTCGCCACCCGCGACCGGGACCGGGTCGCCGAGCTGGTCCTGGCCTGGGTCGACTCCCTCGGCCCGGTGATCGCCGCCGACCGGCCGCCCGCGCGCTGGAGCCGGGTCCGGCGCGCGGAACGCCGCGCGCGCCAGGGGCTCGAGGGGGCGCTCGCCGACCTCCACGTGGAGAGGCCGCCGGTCGCCGCGGTGGAACTGGCGGCCGGGGTCCAGGTCCCGATCGCCGCCGGTGCCTGGCTGCTGGTCCTGCTCGCCGAGCACCCGGAGGCCGCCGAGCTCGCCCGCGAGCACGGCCTCGCCGCCGAGGTCGCCTGGGAGGTGCTGCGCCTGCGGCCGCCGACCTGGGTCAGCGCCCGGATGACCACCCGCGACGTCACGGTGGGTGAGGGCCGGGTCCCGGCGCACGCGGTCGTCCTGGTGAGCCCGCTGCTGCTGGGCCTCGACGACGCACACGTCCCGCCCGGCACCAGCCACCCGGAGGAGTTCGACCCGGCGCGATGGTCCGGCACCGACGTACGGCCGGGGGCGTGGCTGCCGTTCGGGGCCGGACCGCACGCCTGCCCGGGGCGGAGCCTGGGCCTGGCCCAGCTCACGGCGCTCGCACGGTGGGCCCTCGGGCGGCGTGTCACTCTCGTGACACCGGCACGGATCGACCAGACTAGGGGCATCTTCCCGTCGCCGGCGCGCCTGCGCTGCCTCCCGGGCCCATCGCCAGTCGAGGAGTGACGTGACCGCCGCACCGCCTGAGGGCCTCCAGCAGCTCGACGAGGGACCCGTCTCCGCGTCGGCGGCCGCTCTCGTCCGGCGGATCCTGTCCTTCCGCGACCCGGTCGCGGCCGCCTGCGAGCTCGTCGCCCAGCACTTCCTCGCCTCCGACGAGGTCGAGATGGTGGTGCTCGCGCTCACGCTCACCCCGCCCGACGACCAGACCGGGTGGGCCCGGTTGGGCGACCGGGTCTGGCTGCGCGAGTGGCTGGTGCCCGGCTCGCCGTGCCGGTCCGCTCCCGGCGGGGAGGGCCCCGAGGGCGCGCTGACGATGCCCTACGTCTCCCAGTGGGCGCGCGACGAGATCGTCGCCGTCCCCGACCGTGACCGGCTCCCCGTCGCCGGTGCACGCGACCGCGAGGAGCTCAAGGCGTGCGGCACCGCCGCGCTGGTGACGTGCGCGCTGCAGCGCGGCGAGGTGATGTACGGCTCGTTCTCCCTCGCCCGCAGCACCCCCGGCCCCTGGTCCGACGGGCTCCTGGCCGACTACCGGATGGTCGTCGCGGCACTGTCGGCCCTGCTGGGGCACCAGCACGACCAGCGGCTGCTGCTCGACGCGGTGGCCGTGGGCGAGCGGGCCCACACCCGTCAGCAGCAGCTGGTCGCGACCGTGAGCCACGAGCTGCGCACGCCGGTCTCCACGATCATCGGGTACGCCGAGCTGCTGGCCGACGAGGCTGAGCAGCAGCCGCCGGGCGACTTCGCCGCCGGGGTGGCCCGCGATGCCGGTCAGGTCCTGGCCGCGGCCGAGCACCTCCTGGCCGTCGTCGAGGACCTCCTCGGCACCGCCCGGGTGCTCGGCAGCGAGGACAACCGCGTCCCGGTCGACGTGGCCGGCGCCGTCGCCGACGTCCTGCACTGGCACCGGGTCCCCGCGGCCCGCGCCGGTGTGACGCTGACCAGCACGGTGCCGGACGGGCTGGCGGCGCTCGCCCGTCCCGCCGGGCTGCGGCAGGTGCTGGCCAACCTGGTGGGCAACGCCGTCGTGCACAACCGCCCCGGCGGCAGCGTCGAGGTGGGCGCCGAACCGATGGTCGGCGAGGGCGGCGAGGCGCGGCTGCGCCTGGTCGTGCGCGACACCGGCCTGGGCCTCGACGCCGAGCAGCTGCGCGAGGCCTTCGAGCCCTTCGTCCGCTTCCACCCCGACGTCCCCGGCACCGGGCTCGGCCTGCCGCTCGCGCGCACCGTCGCCGAGCGCGACGGGGGCTCGATCGGAGCCGAGTCGGTGCCCGGGCGCGGGTCGGCCTTCTGGATCGACCTGCCGACGGCCTGACCCGCCCCTCCCGGCGTACGACGCTCAGCGCGTGCGCGCCGCCATCCACTGCTCCACGTCGTCGGCGGCGCGGGGGAGCGCGGCGGAGAGGTTCCGCCAGCCGTCGGCCGTGACGAGGATGTCGTCCTCGATCCGGATGCCGATGCCGCGCAGCTCCTCGGGGACGAGCAGGTCGTCTTGCTGGAAGTACAGGCCCGGCTCGACGGTGAGCACCATGCCCTCGGCCAGCGTGCCCTTGGCGTAGGCCTCGGGGGCCGCGCGACCGCAGTCGTGCACGTCCATGCCGAGCATGTGGCTGGTGCCGTGCAGGGTCCAGCGCGCGTAGGTCTTGTTGTCGGGCGCCAGGGACTCCTCGGCGCTGACCGGGAGCAGCCCCAAGTCGGCGAGGCCGTGCGCGAGCACCGTCATCGCGGCCATGTGCGGGGCCTGGAACTCAGCACCCGGACGGACCGCCTCGATGCCGGCCTCCTGCGCGGCCAGCACCAGCTCGTAGAGCTCGCGCTGCAGCGGGGTGAAGGTGCCGTCGACCGGCAGGGTGCGGGTGACGTCGGCGGTGTAGAGGTTGTGACCCTCCACGCCCATGTCGAGCAGCACCAGCTCGCCGGGGGTGATCGGACCCGAGTTCTCGATCCAGTGCAGGGTCGTGGCGTGCCGGCCGCCGCCGACGATGGAGTCGTAGCCGATGTCGTTGCCCATCGTGCGGGCGCGGCGGAAGAAGGTGCCCTCCAGCCACCGCTCGCCGTGGCGCAGGACGTTCTCCCAGTCGGCGACGGAGTCCTCGAAGCCCAGGGTGGTGGCGTCGCAGGCGGCCTGCAGCTCGGCGACCTCCCAGTCGTCCTTGACCAGGCGCAGCTCGGAGGCGACGCGGGCGAGCTCGTCGTCGCGGGCGGTGTCGCCGGCGACGAGGCCGTCCACGGCGGCGGAGACGCCGCGGTGCACGCGGGTCTTCGCGCCACCGTCGAGGCGGCCGGCCAGCTCGTCGACGTGGCGCACCTCGAGGCCGAGGGAGTCAGAGATCTCCTTCAGCGAGGGCCGGCGCCCGGCCCACAGCTCGCCGTACTGCCGGTCGCGGAAGAACTCGTCGGTGTCGCGCGACGAGCGCGGCCGGGCGTAGAGCACGCCCTCGCCGTCCTCGACGACCAGCACCGCGTCGGAGGTGAGGTTGCCGCAGAAGTAGGCGTGCGCGGTGTCGGCGCGGAAGCGGTAGTCGGTGTCGTTGCTGCGCACCTTGTAGGTGCCGGCGGGGAGCACGAGCCGTTCGCCGGGGAAGGCCTCGGAGAGGGCGGCACGGCGGCGGGCGGCGTGGTCGGCCACGGGGTGGCGCGGCAGGTCGAGCTCGCGGTCGCCCCAGCCGGTGCGCATGAAGGCGGCGTAGGCCTCCGGGACCGCGGGGTCGTGCGACTCGGTGCGCGGCTCTGCGTGCTGCTGCGCGCTCTGCTCGGCGGTGCCCGGGGTGCTCTCCTCGCTCATGCCGGTCACTGTACGACGGTGTCGACCCGGGCCGACCCGGGCCGACCCCGCGCCGCGGCCGGTGCCGCGGCCGGTCGGTCGTGCGGCCGTCTCGGACCCCGACCGCCCCTCGCCGCGAGCCGCAGGGAGGTCGGCGCGCCCTCGGCCGATAGGCTCGTGCGCATGGTCAGGTCCCGCCGTGAGGGTGTCGCGTTCACCGTGGTGGTGACCGTGCTCGTCGCCCTCGGTGCGCTGCCGATGCTCCTGGTGCTGGCCCTGTCGGGCGCGCCGTCCTCGCTGCTGCTGGCGACCGTGCTGGCCGCGCTGCCGGTCGGGCCGCTCGTGGGCTGCTACCTCTGGCTGGACCGCTACGAGCCCGAGCCCCGCTCGCTGCTGGCGCTCGGGCTGCTCTGGGGCGGCTTCGTGGCGACCGCGGGAGCCCTGCTGGTGCAGGGCATCGGCGGCCTGTTCGTCGGCTTCACCGAGGCCGCGAGCCTCGCGGTGGTCGCGCCCGTCACCGAGGAGGCGAGCAAGGGTGCCTTCCTGGTGCTGCTGCTGTGGCTGCGCCGAGCGGAGCTCGACGGCATCCTCGACGGCATCGTCTACGCCGGCATGGTCGGGATCGGCTTCGCCTTCGTCGAGAACATCCTCTACCTCGCCGCCGCCTACAACGGCACCGACGGCATGGGCCCGGGCGGCACCGAGGCGCTCACCACGACCTTCGTGCTGCGCTGCCTGGTCAGCCCCTTCGCCCACCCCCTCTTCACGACCTTCATCGGCGTCGGGGTCGGCATCGCCGTGGGGAGCCGGTCCGGCGCGGTGCGCTGGCTGGCGCCCCTGGGCGGCTACGTCCTCGCGGTGGTCACCCACGCACTCTGGAACGGCTCGGCCTTCATCGGCTTCGGCGGCTTCGTGGTCGTCTACGTCGTGCTCATGGTCCCGGCCCTGGCCGGCATGCTGGCGCTGGCCCTGTGGGCGCGCCGCTACGAGCAGCGGATGCTGGTCAACGCGCTGGGCGACGCCGCCCACCGCGGGCTGCTCCCGGCCACCGACATCGCCTGGGTCGTGGACCTGCGGGCCCGGCGCACGGCCCGGGCCTTCGCCCGCCGCCACGGCGGCCCGGAGGGCGAGCAGGCGATGCGGGTCTACCAACAGGCAGCGGTCGAGCTGGGTTTCCTGCATCATCGCTACCTGCGCGGCACCCCGCCGCCAGACTTCGCCGTGCGCGGCTACGACCACGTGGTCCTGATCCGCGCCGTACGCCCCTCCATCGCTTTCCCCGGACAGGTGGTCCCGACCCGCATGAGCGCCCAGTGAGTGCCCGGCACGAGGCCGCGACCGACGTCGGTGCCGGCGACGCGCAGATGATCACCGCCCTGGTGCGCCTGCGCGGCGCCCTGCAGGCGGTCGCGCTGCCGCTGGACCTGCCCGGCGTCGAGGCGGTCCGCGCCTCCCACCGCGAGATGGTCGACCAGCTCGAGGACTACGTCATCCCGCGCGTCATGACCGTCGACGCGCCGCTGCTGGCCGTCGTCGGCGGCTCGACCGGCGCCGGCAAGTCGACCCTGGTCAACTCCCTGGTCGGCCACCGCGTCACCGCCTCCGGCGTCCTGCGGCCGACCACGCGCTCGCCCGTGCTGGTGCACCACCCGGACGACGGCCACTGGTTCGGCCAGGACCGGTTGCTGCCCGACCTGCGCCGGGTCGACCACAGCACCGACGACCCCGACTGCCTCCAGCTGGTGGCCACGGAGTCGGTGCCCCAGGGCCTGGCGGTGCTGGACGCTCCCGACGTCGACTCCGTGGACGAGCGCAACCGCGCCCTGGCCGCGCAGCTGCTGGCCGCGGGCGACATGTGGCTGTTCGTCACCTCGGCCGCGAGGTACGCCGACCAGGTGCCGTGGACCTTCCTCAAGCAGGCGGCCGACCGCTCGACGGCCGTGGCGATCGTGCTCGACCGCACCGCCCCCGAGGCCGTGCAGACCGTCGCCACGCACCTCGCACGGATGCTGGCGGCCCGCGGGCTGAAGGACTCCCCGCTGTTCGTGGTCCACGAGGGCAGCGTCGACGAGGAGGGGCTGCTCCCGCCGGCCCACGTGGCCGAGGTCCGGGGTTGGCTCGACTCGCTGGCAGCGGACTCCGGAGCCCGTGGCGCGGTGGTGCGCCAGACCCTCGACGGCGCGATCCGCTCCCTGACCCACCACGTCCACCCGGTCGCCGACGCGGCGGCCGCCCAGGTGGACGCCGCCGAGCACCTGCGCCGGCTCAGCGACCAGGCCTACTCCGACGCCCTCGACCGCGCCCTGGTCGCCACCGCCGACGGCACCCTGATGCGCGGCGAGATCCTGGCGCGCTGGCAGGAGTTCGTCGGCACCGGCGAGCTGCTGCGCTCGCTGGAGACCAAGGTCGGTTGGCTGCGCGACCGGGTCGTCGGCGCGGTGAAGGGCAAGCCCCAGCAGGCCGAGCGGGTCACCGTGGCGGTCGAGTCGGGCCTGGAGCTGCTGGTGCTCGAGCACGCCGAGCAGGCGGCAGAGGCGGCGGAGCGCGCGTGGAAGCAGCAGGCCGCCGGCGCGGCCCTGCTCGCCGCCGGGGGACCGGAGCTGGGCCGCGCCTCGCGCGACCTGCGGCGCCGCGCCGAGCGGGCCGTGCGCGAGTGGCAGACCGACGTGCTCGACATGGTCCGCGCCGAGGGGGAGGGCAAGCGCACCACGGCGCGCTTCCTCGCGCTCGGCGTCAACGGGCTCTCGGTGGCGCTCATGGTCGTGGTCTTCTCCCACACCGCCGGTCTCACCGGCGCCGAGGCCGGCATCGCCGGCGGCTCGGCCGCACTGGGCCAGAAGCTGCTCGAGGCGGTCTTCGGCGACCAGGCCGTGCGCGGGATGGCCGAGCGTGCCCGGCTGATGCTCGAGGAGCGGGTCACCGGGCTGATGGCCACCGAGCAGGCGCGCTGGACCGCGCTGGTCGACGGGCTCGGGCTCTCCCCGGAGGTCCCCGAGCAGCTGCGAGCCGCTGCCCGCCGCGTCGACGACGTCCGGTTCTCCAGCGCGCAGCGCGAGCACTGAGCCGGGCGACGAGGTGGGTCCGAGAGTGGTCGAGGTGATGTCACGCGCCTCGTCCCGACCCCCTAGGGTGGGCGGCACCATGTCCGAGACGGTGAGGAAGCGATGACGTCGCTGCTGGAGGGGGCCAGGAAGCTGGTCACCCGGGGCACCGACGTCGGTGCCCGCATCGAGGGCCTCGCGACCGCGACGGAGGCCGCCCGCGGCCGCCTCGACGACGAGCTGGTCGACCGCGCGGCGACGGTCGTCGACCGCGGCGCCAGCCGGCTGCGGCTCTCGGCCCACCACACGGTCGTCGGCATCGCCGGCGCGACCGGCTCGGGCAAGTCCTCCACGTTCAACGCCCTCACCGGCCTGGAGCTCTCGGCCGTCGGCGTACGCCGTCCGACCACGTCGTGGGCGACCGCCTGCGTCTGGGGCACCGAGGGCGCGGCCGAGCTGCTGGAGTGGCTCGGCATCCCCCCGCGGCACCAGACCACCCGCGACTCGATGCTCGACACCCGTCGGGAGTCCAACGCGCTCGAGGGCGTCGTGCTGCTCGACCTTCCCGACCACGACTCCACCGAGGTCGCCCACCACCTCGAGGTCGACCGGCTCGTGGCCCTGGCCGACATGTTCGTGTGGGTCCTGGACCCGCAGAAGTACGCCGACGCCGCCATCCACGACCGCTACCTCGCGCCGCTGCGCAGCCACTCCGAGGTCATGGTCGTGGTGCTCAACCACATCGACACCGTGCCCGAGGACCGCCGCGACGCGATGGTCGAGGACGTACGCCGCCTGCTGGCCGCCGACGGCATCCCGGACGTCCCCGTCATCCCCATCTCCGCGCGGCACGGGCTGGGCCTGGACTCGCTGCGCGAGGAGATCGGGCGACGGGTCGCCGACAAGCGGATGACCGCGGGCCGGATCGAGGCCGACGTGCGTGCCGCCGCGGCCGAGCTGCGCGCGGCCGCCGGCGACGCACCCACGCGGACCCTGTCCACCGACCGGGTCGCCGCCCTGGACTCCGCGCTGGCCGAGGCCGCCGGCGTGCCTGCGATCGTCGAGGCCGTGGAGCGCTCGGCCCGCTGGCGGGCCGGCCGCGCCACCGGCTGGCCGCTCATCTCCTGGACCAGCCGGCTGCGCCCCGACCCGCTCAAGAAGCTCGAGCTCGACCTGGGGGCCGACGCCCGCACCCTGCGGGGGTCGGGCACCGCGCTGCCGCAGGCGACCGCGGTGCAGCGCGCCCGCATCGACTCCGAGGTCCGTGCCCTCGCCGACGACGTCTCGCAGGGCCTCGCGACCCCGTTCGCGGAGTCCGTGCGCGCCGCCTCGACCGCCCGCCTCGACGAGGTCGGCGACCGGATCGACACCGCCGTGCGCGGGGTCGACCTCGACGCCACCCGGCTGCCCGTCTGGGCCGGGGCCGTGCGGGTGCTCCAGTGGCTGCTGGTGCTCGCCGCCCTCGGTGGCGCCGCCTGGAGCGTGGCCGCCCTCGCGTCCGGCGGGCTCTCCGACCTGCCCCGCGCCGGCGGGGTCGCGCTGCCGCTGCTCCTGCTCGGCGGTGGGGTGGTGCTGGGCGTCCTGCTCGCGCTGCTGTGCCGCGGGCTGGTCTCGGCCACCGCACGCAGCCGGGCCGCCGCGGCCGACGGCCGCCTGCGTGCCGCGGTCTCGGAGGTCTCCGCCGAGCTGGTCGTGGCCCCCGTCCAGGCCGAGCTGACGGCCTACACCGCCGTCCGCACGGGTCTCGACCGCGCCCTGGCCTGACAGCCCTCCGACCCTCCACAGCCGCGCGTCCTGCGCCTGTCTCCCCAGCGCCCGTCCCGACGCCCCCGCAGGCGCCCCGACCCCGGCACCGTGGTCCGCGGTGGGGCGACCGCCTCCCGCGAGACGTCCGGGCGAGCCCGGGGATGGAGGACCAGGGTGCTGAACGAGACGACGGTGACCGTGCAGGGCTGGATCGGCGGGCCGGTGTCGCTGCGTCGGGCGGGCAACGCCCCCGTGGCGAGCTTCCGGCTGGCGGCCACGCCGCGGCGCTACCACCCGGCGACGGGGGAGTGGAGCGACGACACGACGCAGTGGTTCACGGTGAACGCCTGGCGGGCCCTGGGGGAGCACTGCGCCCACTCGCTGCGCCGCAGCGACCCGGTCGTGGTGGTGGGGCGGCTGCGCGCCTCCACCTGGGTCAACGCGGCAGGGGTGGAGGTGACCTCCTTCGAGATCGACGCCCAGTCGGTGGGCCACGACCTCAACCGGGGGACGTCGCTGTTCACCCGGGCCCAGCGCGCCGCGCAGGGCAGCGAGACCGTGCGGGCCGAGCAGCAGGGACCGGCCGGGGCGGTCGGCGCCGACACCGCTCCCGGGACCGGCGCCGACTCCGGCGACAGCCGGGCCGCCTGACGGCGAGGTCGGAGCCCTCCCCGGGGTCGGAGGCACCCCGACCCCGTGGGTAGGCTCGGGGACCATGGCGGAATATGTCTTCACCCTGCGCAACGTCCGCAAGGCCCACGGTGACAAGGTCGTCCTCGACAACGTCACCCTGTCGTTCCTGCA
Source organism: Actinomycetota bacterium (assembly GCA_009701885.1). Classification (GTDB taxonomy): domain Bacteria; phylum Actinomycetota; class Actinomycetes; order Propionibacteriales; family Nocardioidaceae; genus Nocardioides. The sequence continues at coordinate 18,626 of WLJH01000019.1, read as the reverse complement.
CGGCGCCAAGATCGGCGTCGTCGGCCCCAACGGCACCGGCAAGTCCACGCTGCTCAAGATCATGGCCGGCCTGGAGCACGCCAACAACGGTGACGCCATCCTCGACCCCGAGGCCACCGTCGGGATGCTGCAGCAGGAGCCGCCGCTGACCGAGGGCACCACGGTCCTGCAGAACGTGCAGGAGGCCGTCGGCGAGATCAAGGCCAAGATGGACCGGTTCAACGAGATCGGCGAGCTGATGGCCGAGCCGGACGCCGACTTCGACGCCCTCATGGCCGAGATGGGCGACCTGCAGACCGACCTCGACAACGCCAACGCCTGGGACCTCGACAGCCGCCTGGACCAGGCGATGGACGCTCTGCGCTGCCCCCCGCCGGACGCGATCGTCGACAACCTCTCCGGTGGAGAGCGCCGCCGCGTCGCGCTGTGCAAGCTGCTGCTCCAGCAGCCCGACCTGCTGCTGCTCGACGAGCCCACCAACCACCTCGACGCGGAGTCGGTGCAGTGGCTCGAGGGCCACCTGGCGACGTACCCCGGCGCGGTGCTGGCCATCACCCACGACCGGTACTTCCTCGACAACGTCGCCGAGTGGATCCTCGAGCTGGACCGCGGCAAGACCCACCCCTACGAGGGCAACTACTCCACCTACCTGGAGACCAAGAAGGAGCGCCTCAAGATCGAGGGGCAGAAGGACGCCAAGCGCGCCAAGATGCTGGAGAAGGAGCTGGAGTGGGTCCGCTCCAACCCCAAGGCGCGCCAGGCCAAGTCCAAGTCCCGCCTCGCCCGCTACGAGGAGATGGCGGCCGAGGCCGACCGGATGCGCAAGATCGACACCTCGGAGATCAACATCCCGGCCGGTCCGCGACTGGGTGACGTCGTGCTCGAGGCCAAGGCCCTGACCAAGGGATTCGAGGGCCGCACGCTCATGCACGACCTGACGTTCTCGCTGCCGCGCGCCGGCATCGTCGGCGTCATCGGCCCCAACGGCGTCGGCAAGACCACGCTCTTCCGGATGATCACCGACCAGGAGCATCCCGACCAGGGGGAGCTCACCGTCGGCCAGACGGTCAAGATCTCCTACGTCGACCAGAGCCGCGGCGGCATCGACCCGAACAAGAACGTCTGGGAGGTCGTGTCCGACGGCCTGGACTTCATCAAGGTCGCCAACTTCGAGATGAACTCCCGCGCCTACGTCGCCTCCTTCGGCTTCAAGGGTCCCGACCAGCAGAAGAAGGCCGGCGTCCTCTCCGGTGGTGAGCGCAACCGCCTCAACCTCGCCCTGACCCTGAAGATGGGCGGCAACCTGCTGCTCCTCGACGAGCCCACCAACGACCTCGACGTCGAGACCCTGTCCTCGCTCGAGGACGCGCTGCTCGACTTCCCCGGCTGCGCCGTGGTCACCTCCCACGACCGGTGGTTCCTCGACCGCGTCGCCACCCACATCCTGGCGTGGGAGGGCGACGACGAGGACCCCGCCAAGTGGTTCTGGTTCGAGGGCAACTTCGCCGCCTACGAGGAGAACAAGATCGAGCGCCTGGGCGCCGAGGCGGCCCGGCCGCACCGGGTCACCCACCGCCGGCTCACGCGGGACTGACGCAGACGCGTCAGCGGATCTCCGCCTCCGGGTGCCCGGCGACCAGCCGGTCCGAGACCGCGTCCATGACCCGGGCGACGGCGGCGAAGTCCTCGGGCGAGGCGAGGTCGACCAGGTTGGTCCGCACGCTGGTGACGTGCTCGGCAGCGGCGCGTCGCAGCAGGTCCCACCCCTGCTCGGTCATCGAGCACACGATGCCGCGTCCGTCCTCCGGGGAGGCCCCGCGCTGAACGAGACCGGCCTTCTCCATCCGGGCCACGGTGTGCGTCACCCGGCTGCGGGAGTGGGCGAGGGCGTCGGCGAGCTGCGCCATGCGCAGCCGGCCGTCGCGCTCGCTGAGCCGCACGAGGATCTCGTACTCGGTGAGGGACAGGTCGAAGGAGCGGCGCAGGTCGGCGTCGAGCCGGTCGAAGAGCAGCGTGGTCCCCATGACCAGGGCACGCCACGCCTTCTGCTCCTCCGGCGTCAGCCAGCGGGTCTCGGTGGTCTGGTCGCGGTAGGGCACCCGCGCATCCTAGGACGACGCGGACCCGGTGCCGACGCACGTGGGGCCGGGACGCGACGACGCGCCGACCGGGAGCCGGTCGGCGCGTCGTGCGGTGCAGGTGCGGCCTCGACCGCGGGGCCTGGGGTCAGGAGAGCCGCTCGAGGATGAGCGCCATGCCCTGGCCGCCACCGACGCACATGGTGATCAGGCCGGTGGTCTTGTCGTGCCAGTCCAGGCTGTTGAGCATGGTGTTCTGCAGCCGGGCGCCGGTCATGCCGAAGGGGTGGCCGACCGCGATCGCGCCGCCGTTGACGTTGAGCCGGTCGATGTCGATGCCGAGGTCCTGGTAGGACGGCACGACCTGGGCGGCGAACGCCTCGTTGATCTCGACCAGGTCGATGTCGCCGATGCTCATGCCGGCGTGCTTCAGCGCGTTCTTGGTCGCCTCGACCGGGCCGAGGCCCATGATCTCGGGGGAGAGGCCCGAGACGCCGGTGGAGACGATGCGCGCGAGCGGGGTGAGACCGAGCTCGGCGGCCTTGGTGTCGCTCATGATGACGACCGCGGCGGCGCCGTCGTTGAGGGCGCAGCAGTTGCCGGCGGTGACGACGCCGTCGGGGCGGAAGACCGGCTGCAGCTGCGAGAGCGCATCGTAGGTGACCCCGGCTCGCGGGCCGTCGTCCGTGGAGACCACGGTGCCGTCGGGCAGGGTCACCGGGGTGATCTCGCGGGCCCAGAAGCCGTCGTTGATCGCCTTCTCGGCGAGGTTCTGCGAGCGCACGCCGAACTCGTCGAGCTCCTCACGGCGCAGGCCGCGCAGGGTGGCGACGTTCTCGGCGGTCTGGCCCATCGCGATGTAGATGTCGGGGAGCAGGCCGTCCTCGCGGGGGTCGTGCCACGCCCCGCCGCCGCCCTTGGCCGCCTCGTCGGTGCGCACCTGCGCGTCGGCGAACTTCGGGTTCTTGGTGTCGGGCCAGTGGTCGGAGGTGCCCTTGGCGAAGCGGGACACGGTCTCCACGCCGGCGGAGACGAAGATGTCGCCCTCGCCGGCCTTGATGGCGTGGAAGGCCATCCGGGTCGTCTGCACCGAGGAGGCGCAGTAGCGGGTCGTGGTGGCACCGGGGACCTCGAGCCCGAGGAGCGTGGTGACGATCCGGGCCATGTTGTTGCCGGACTCACCGCCCGGGAGACCGCAGCCGAGGTAGAGGTCCTCGATCGTCGTGGGGTCCAGCGCGGGGATCTTGTCGAGCGCGGCCTGGATGGCGAAGGCGCTCAGGTCGTCGGGACGGAAGTCCTTGAGCGAGCCCTTGTTGGCGCGGCCGATCGGCGTGCGCGCGGCGGAGACGATGACTGCTTCGGGCATGGAGTGCGCTCTTCTCTGTGCGGGTCTCGGGTCGCCTCACCCTAGTGCTCGAGCGTGGGGGCGGGGAGTGGCGGTGGTCACGTCCCGGGAGGCCGGGTGGTGGGGATCGGGACCGGTGGCCTCTGGGAGCATCTGCGGGTGCGCCACGTCTACGAGTGCCCCGTGCGCTGGGCCGACCTCGACCTGCTCGGCCACGTCAACAACGTGGCCTACGTCGACTTCCTCCAGGAGGCGCGGGCGGACCTGTTCCGCAGCCACCGCTCCGGGCTCCGCGCGCCGGAGCTGGAGGAGGGCCTGGTGGTGGTGAGCACCCAGGTCCGGTACCGGGAGTCGATGCTGCTGCGCTTCGAGCCGGTGCGGGTCGAGGTGTGGGTCGTCGAGGTGCGGGCCGCGAGCTTCACCCTGGCCTACGAGGTCTTCGACGAGCGACCCGACGGCACCCGGGCGGTCTACTGCACCGCGACGACCGTGATGGCGCCGTACGTCTTCGCCGAGGAGCGACCGCGCCGACTGACGGCCGAGGAGAAGCAGGCACTGGAGCAGCACCGCGACGAGGGGGCGGCGCCTGAGCCGCGGCCGTGGGCGTCGCCGCACCGCACCGAGGTCGGGCACTACCCGGTGCACGTGCGCTTCAGCGACGTAGACGTCTACGGGCACGTCAACAACGTGACCTACGTGGAGTACTTCCAGGAGGCCCGGATCGCCGCGCTGGCGCGGCTGTGGGGCGAGGTGCCCGCCGGTAGCGGCCGCACGTCGGTGGTCGTCGCCCAGGCCGAGATCGACCACCTCGTGCCGATGCTGCACCGCCCCGAGCCCTACGACGCGTTCACGCAGGTCGTGCACGTCGGCAACACCTCGGTCGTCGTCGAGACCGAGGTCGTCGACCGTTCCGGGCCGAACGAGGTGCGGCACGCGCGGGCCCGGGTGGTGTTGGTCTTCGTCGACGACGACGGGCGCCCGCGCCGGCCCGAGGAGTCGGTGCGCGCGCCGCTCGTCGCGGCCGTGGCCCCCGCCTGACGGGCTGCTCAGGGGGTGCGCTCACTCCTCGTGGGTGTTCACCATGAACTGCGCCGCATGGGTGACATAGTCCCAGAACTGGGCGTCCTGCTCGGGGGGCAGCGCCACCTCGTCGAGGGCGTCGCGGAAGTGCTTGAGCCAGTGGTCGCGCGCGGTCGGGTTCACGGCGTACGGGGCGTGGCGCATCCGCAGCCGCGGGTGCCCGCGCTGCTCGCCGTACGTCGTGGGTCCGCCCCAGTACTGCATGAGGAAGAGCCGGAAGCGCTCCTCGGCCGGGCCGAGGTCGGCCTCGGGGTACATCGGTCGCAGGACCTCGTCGGTCGCCACGCCGGCGTAGAACCTCGCGACGATGCGGGTGATCGTCTCCTCGCCGCCGATCTCGTCGTAGAAGGTGCTCACCGGTCCATCATGCCGAGGAGGGGGTGGCCGCTCGTCACCGGCGTGGAAGAGTGGTGGGCCGGAGGGCGTCGCCCCTCCCCGTGAAAGTTCCGGAAGGAACACCCCGAGAACCCGAGGAGTCGCACCCATGGCAACCACCCGCACCGCGAAGACGACCTGGCAGGGCTCCCTCGCCGAGGGCTCCGGCAGCGTCGAGCTCCAGTCCTCCGGTGTCGGCACCTTCGACGTCTCCTGGCCCTCCCGGTCGGAGGAGGCCAACGGCAAGACCAGCCCCGAGGAGCTGATCGCCGCGGCCCACGCCTCCTGCTTCTCCATGGCGCTATCGGCCGGTCTTTCCAAGGCCGGCACCCCGCCGACCACCCTGGAGACCAGCGCCGACGTCGAGCTCACCGTCGGCACCGGCATCACGGGCATCAAGATCACCGTGGTCGGCACCGTCGAGGGCATCACCGAGGAGCAGTTCGTCGAGGCCGCCGAGGGCGCCAAGGCCAACTGCCCGGTCAGCAAGGCGCTCGCCGGCACCACGATCACCCTGGACGCCTCGCTCGCGAGCTGACGCGGCCACGCCGTACGACGAAGGGCCGGTCCCGCGGGGGACCGGCCCTTCGCGCGTCAGGACGGTGGTGCGTCGGTCAGGCGGGCGGCTGCTCGCCCGCTCCGGTCGCCCTGCTGGCGCTGGCGCCGGCGACCTCGGCCGCCGGTTCGCCGCGGTGCCACACGACCCGCTGCGGGAAGGGGATCTCGATGCCCTCGTGCTCGAAGCGGTTCTTGATGCGCATGCGCATCTCGCGCGCGATGCCCCACTGGAGCCCGGGGGCGGTCTTGAGCGCGACGCGCACCAGGATCCCGTCGACACCGAGGTCCTGCACGCCCCACACCGAGGGCTCCTCCAGGATCTCGCCCTTGAAGTCCTCGTCGTCCCACAGGTCGTGGGCGACGTCCTCGAGCACGCGGCGCACCTTCGTGAGGTCCTCGCCGTAGCCGACGGAGACGTCGAGCACGGTGCGCGCCCAGTTCTGGCTCATGTTGCCGACCCGGCTGATCTCGCCGTTGCGGACGTACCAGACGGTGCCGTTGATGTCGCGCAAGCGGGTGACGCGCAGGGAGACCGCCTCGACGGTGCCGACGGTGCCGTCGAGGTCGACCTCGTCGCCCACGCCGTACTGGTCCTCGAAGATCATGAAGACGCCCGAGAGGAAGTCGCTCACGAGCGACTGGGCGCCGAAGCCGAGGGCGATGCCGACGATGCCGGCACTGGCGATGATCGGGGCGATGTTGACGCCGACCTCGCTCAGCATCATCGTGCCGACGATCGCCAGCAGCACGCCGGTGATGACCGACTTCAGCAGGCTGCCCATGGTCCGGGCGCGCTGCACCCTCCGGTTGAAGGTGGCAGCGTCCCGGGCCACGGTCTCCTTACCGCGGCGCCGGGAGAACTTGCCGATGTGGTCGGGCAGCACCCCCTCCTGGGCGCGGCTGACCAGCCGGTCGACCAGGCGGTGCAGCACCCACCGCAGGCCCAGGCCGAGCAGGAGCAGCCCCAACAGCTGCAACGGGGTGCCGATGAACAGGTCGGCAGCGGTGGCGAGGGTCTGGTTGTCGGTGCGGCCGAGGACCCACGTGCACACCTGCTCGTCGTCCGCGCACGTCTCGGCCAGGGGCAGGGCCAGGAAAGGCGTGTGTGGTGGCATGCCGGCCAGTAAACCGGGATCGTGCCGCGGAGCCGAACCACCCGCCCGTGGGGTCCGGTGCGAGCCCGGTCACGTCCGGGCCCGCTCCCGCGGGACCGGTTCGGGCGCGGGTCCGCGAGCCTCTATCCTGGCGCGCGTGACCTCGTTCGTGAACCTCGCCCGCCGTGGCCTCGCCGTCGCCCTCGCCGCCGTCACCGTCGCGCTGCTGACCGCCGCCCCGGCCGCCGCCGAGGTGCCCGTCGGCTGGTCGGACCCCGACCCGGTCGACCCGACGTTCGTCATCCTCATCGCGGTGCTGCTGCCGATCGGTCTGGCCGTCCTGCTCACCGCGTTCGTCTACGGCCCGCCGCTGGCCCGCGGCGAGAGCGTGAAGCCGCACGCCCCGCAGGTGGAGAACCAGTGGATCGGCGGTCCGCGCAAGACCGCCGGCGAGCTCGCCGGCCCCGACGGCGACGACTCCCGGTCGGGTGGGGCCAGTGCCCGCTGGTGACCCCTTCTCCGCCCGCGAGCACGCCCTGCTCGACGCGACGATCCGTCGTGCGGAGCAGACCTGCCGGGCGGAGATCTCGGTCTTCGTGGGCAACGTCGAGGGCGAGGACCCCCGGGCCTTCGCGACCCGCTTGCACAACACGCTGGTCGCGCCCGCGCGCAGCATCGTGGTGATGGTCGACCCGACCCGCCGCCTGCTCGAGGTCGTGACCGGCGGCGACGTACGTCGTCACCTCAGCGACGCCGCCGTCGAGCTGGTCGTGCTGCACATGCGCACCGACTTCGCCAACGGCGACCTGGCCGGCGGCCTGCGTCGCGGCATCGAGATGCTCGCCGAGCGCGCCCGCCCGCCGCAGCTCCCCACTGCTCGCGCCTGAACGGACCGCGCCAGCGGGCCGTTCGTCGGTGGTCGAGCGAGCGGCGCGGCTGAGGGACGAAGCCGCGACCCGCGTGTCGAGACCGGGTGAGGCGGTCGCCGACGGCGACCACCCCACCCGCGTCCTGCGTCAGCGCGCGGCGTCGCAGGCCTGGGCGGCCAGGGCCCGTTGGACGTCGGCGAGGTTCTCCTGCACGTAGCGCTTGGCCGGGGCCGGCGCCTCGCTGGTGTCCAGCCACTCGCGCACCCGGGTGACGAGCGCGTCCGAGGCCAGGGTCGCCGGGAAGATGTAGTCCAGGACCACGGAGGCGCGGTGGGTGCCGAGGCTCTCCCAGACGGTCTCCGCTGCCGAGAGGTACTCCTCGACGTACGGCGCCAGCAGCTCCTCCTGGCCGGCCCGGGGGAACGCGAGCGTGATCGAGCGCGCGGTCTCGTTGGGCGTTGAGGAGTCGAGCACCGCGAGCCGCCAGGCCTCGTGCTTGGCCTCGGCGTCGGGCTGGGCGGCCCGGGCCGCGGCCGCGTGCTCCTGGCCGGAGATGGTGGTGTCGGTGCCGAGCTCGTCCTCGATCCGCGAGCCGGCGCGGCCGGCGGCGGCGAGCGAGGTGATCAGGCTCCAGCGCAGATCCTGGTCGACCGCGAGGCCCTCGAGGACCTCGGTGCCGTCGAGCAGGCCGGCCACCCAGGTGAGCGCCTCCTCGGAACGGGCTGCCCCGGCGTACGCGCGCACGAAGGTGAGCTGCTGGTCCGAGCCGGCCTCGGCGGCCAGCGCCAGCTCGCGCAGGCCCTGCTCCCAGCGGCTGCGCAGCGCGTCACGGTGCTCCGGCGCGGAGTAGAGGGTGGCGGCCGTGGCGGCGGTCGCGGGGATCCGCGAGACGCCCCAGGCGTCGGTCTCCTGGCCGATGTTGGCCAGCACCAGCTCGACGTAGTCGGTCGCCGGCATCTCCGCGTCGCGGGTCATGTCCCACGCCGCGCCCCAGACCAGCGCACGGGCCAGGGAGTCGTCGAGGCGCGAGAGGCCCTCGATGGCGGTGGCGCGCGAGCGCTCGTCGAGGCGGATCTTGGCGTAGGTCAGGTCCGCGTCGTTGAGCAGCAGCAGGTCGGGCTGGGTCTCGCCGACGAGCTCGGCGATCTCGGTCAGCTCGCCCTCGACGTCGGTCTCGACGTAGCGGGTGCGGACCAGCGAGGTGCGCTCGGCGTTCCAGGAGTAGCAGCCGATCCCGATGCGGTGGCGACGCAACGTCGGCCAGTCGGGGTGCGCGGTCTGGCGCACGGCCAGCCGCTCGTAGGTCCCGTCGTCGGCGAGCGAGAACTCCGGGGCGAGGGTGTTGACGCCCGCGGTCTGCAGCCACTCCTGGGCCCACGAGGTGAGCTCGCGGCCCGAGGCCTTCTCGAGCGCGGCCAGCAGGTCGGTGAACTCGGAGTTCCCGAAGGCGAAGTCCTTGAAGTACTGCCGGATGCCGGCGATGAAGTCCTCGATGCCGACCCAGGCCACCAGCTGCTTGAGCACCGAGGCGCCCTTGGCGTAGGTGATCATGTCGAAGTTGACCTCGACCGCGTGCAGGTCGTGGTTGTCCGCCGCGATCGGGTGGGTCGAGGGCATCTGGTCCTGGCGGTAGCCGGTCTGCTTGCGCGCGTTGGCGAAGCCGGTCCAGGCGTCGGTGTACTCGGTGGCCTCGACCTCGGCGTGGTAGCAGGCCCACTCGGCGAAGGACTCGTTGAGCCAGAGGTCGTCCCACCACTTCATGGTCACGAGGTCGCCGAACCACATGTGCGCCATCTCGTGCAGGATCACCGAGGCGCGGAACTCGTAGAACGAGCGCGGCTGGCGGGAACGAGGGAGGTACTCGTCGCGCAGCGTCACGGCGCCGGCGTTCTCCATCGCGCCCATGTTGTACTCCGGCACGTAGAGCTGGTCGTACTTGCCGAACGGGTAGGGGAAGTCGAAGAACTCCTCGAAGAACTCGAAGCCCTGGCGGGTCAGCGCGACGATCTCGGCGCGGTCGCGCTCGAGGTACTCCACCAGCGACTGGCGGCAGTAGTGGCCCAGCGGGATGGTGCCGTGCTTGCCCTCGTAGGTGTCCTGCACCTCGTGGTACTCACCGGCGATGAGCGCCGTGATGTAGGTCGACATCCTCTCGGTGGGCTCGAAGGCGAACAGGGCCTTGCCCTCGCCCAGCGGCTGCGGCTCGGGGGAGGGGGCGTTGGAGACGACCTTCCAGTCCTCCGGGGCGACGACGCGGAAGGTGAAGACCGACTTCAGGTCCGGCTGCTCGAAGGTGGTGAAGACGCGGCGGGCGTCGGGCACCTCGAACTGGCTGTAGAGGTAGACACGGCCGTCGACCGGGTCCACGAAGCGGTGCAGGCCCTCGCCGGTGTGGGAGTAGGTGCAGTCGGCGCGGACCACGAGGGTGTTCTCGGCCTGCAGGCCCTCGAGGGTGATCCGGCTGTCGGCGTACGCCGTGGTCGGGTCGATGCTCTCGCCGTTGAGCGTGATCTCGTGCACCGTCGCGCCGACGAGGTCGGCGAAGGTGCTCGCGCCGGGCTCCCGGCAGGAGAACTCGAGGGTGGTCGTGGAGGCGAAGGTCTTCTCGCCCGTCGTGAGGTCCAGGTCGATGGTGTACGACGTGACGTTGAGGAGGGCGGCGCGGGTGGCCGCCTCGTCCCGCGTGAGGTTGGTTCCAGGCATGCGGCCGATCATGTCACCGCCTGTCGAGCCTCTTTCGGGGGGAGCGGGCGCTCGCGGTCGACACGGCTTCGCAGGGGCACGGGAGGGACGCGAGGGGTCCCGGTGACGGGTGGGACCAATGTGAAAATTTGGTCTCGATCGGCGTGTCGGTGCTTGACATGCTGTTTACTCGCCCCTCGTGACCAGGATCCGCCGCCTCGTCGGGGCCCTCGCCGCAGCACTTCTCGTGCTCGCCGGCCTCCTGGTCGTCCCCTCGCCGGTGGCCACCGCGGCCCAGACCGAGCTCTGCTCGGGCTACGCGGGGTGCGCCGAGAAGGGCTACGGCAACCGCGGCTACCGCGCCGAGAGCGACCGCATGTGGTGGCGGATGTACGCCGGCCACAACTGCACCAACTACGTCGCCTTCCGGATGGTGCAGAGCGGCATGTCGCCCGAGCGGCCCTGGGAGGGCAGCGGCAACGCCTCCAACTGGGGGCACGCGATGTCGCGCATCACCGACGACCGGCCGATGGTCGGCTCGGTCGCGTGGTGGGACAGCAACCAGGGCTACGCCGGCTCCAACGGTCACGTCGCCTACGTCGAGCGGGTGGTCTCCCCACGCGAGATCATCGTGTCCGAGGACTTCTGGGGCGGCGACTTCCACTGGCGCCGCATCACCAAGGGCGACTCCTACTGGCCCAACGGCTTCATCCACTTCAACGACAAGGCCGTGGAGCCGGTCGAGAAGCCGACCATCACCGGTGAGGCCGCCGTCGGCGAGACCCTCACCGCCACCACGGGCGAGTGGACCCCGGCGGCCAAGCGGCGGATCCAGTGGTACGCCGCCGGCAAGCCGATCCCCGGCGCCACCGAGGCCACGTTCACCCCCAGCCCGGCCCAGCGTCGGATGCGCCTGAGTGTCGAGGTCCTCGCCACGCGCAAGGGGTACGCCGAGGGGCGGGCCAGCTCGCCGCGCAGCCCGAAGGTGCAGCCGGGCACCCTGGTGGCCGCCGCCCAGCCGCGGGTCGAGGGCACCCCGCGCGTCGAGGAGGTGCTCACCCTCGACCGGGGTGCGACCACCCCGGTCGCCGACCGCACCACGGTGCGTTGGCTGGCCGACGGCGAGCCGGTCCGCGGTGCCGAGGGCGACCGGTTGCGCCTGACCCCCGACCTGGTCGGCGCGCGGATCACCGCCGAGGTGGTCTCGGTCCGCGAGGGCTACCACGACCTGCTCACGTCCGCCGAGGCCAGCGGCCGGGTGGAGCCGGGCCGCATCCGCACCGACCGGGACTGGTCGCTCAGCGGCAAGCCCGCCCGCGACGAGCGCCTGGTCGTGGACCCGGGCCGTGTCGTGAGCCCCGCCGACGCCGAGGTCACCTACACCTGGCTGCGGGACGGCGAGCCGATCGGCCGCCCGCAGCCGGCCGAGGACGGTGCGAAGGTCCTTCGCCACCGGCTCATCTCCGAGGACGTCGGCCACGTGGTCGGCGTGCGGGTCGAGGTCAGCCGCCCGGGCTACGAGACGCTCACCCGGGTGCTGGAGGCGGAGCGCCGCACCACGACCACGTCGCGCACCGAGGTGGCCGCGCGCGCCGTCGTGACGGACGAGGGCACCAAGCGGAAGCCGGACGTGCAGCGGCGCGTGGTCGTCGACGTGACGGTCGAGGCCCCGGGCGTCGAGGCGCCCTCCGGTCCCGTGGTGGTCCGCCTCGACGGTCAGGAGGTCGAGGGTCGGCTCGAGGGCGGGGCGCTGCGCCTGGTGCTCCGTGACGTCAGCCCCGGCAAGCACGTCGTGCGCGTGCAGTACCTCGGCACCGAGGTCGTCGAGGGCTCGCGGTCGAGCGCAGGCGTCCGGGTGGCCAAGCGTCCGGCGGAATAGTCCGCGCCCTCCGGGCGCTGGAGCCGGTCATGGACAAGGCTGACTTCTGGTTCGACCCGCTCTGCCCGTTCGCCTGGATCACCTCGCGCTGGATCCTCGAGGTCGAGAAGGTCCGCGACGTCGAGGTGTCCTGGCACCAGATGTCCCTGGCGTACCTCAACCAGGACAAGGACATCCCCGACTCCTACCGCGAGATGCTCAAGGACGCCTGGGGTCCCGTCCGGGTCGTCCGTGCCGCGATCGAGCAGGGCGGCGAGGAGATCGTGCTGCCGCTCTACACGGCCATGGGGACGCGCATCCACGACGACGGTCGCGGAGCCACCAAGGAGGTCGCCGCCGAGGCGCTCGCCGAGGTCGGCCTGGACGCCGGGCTGATCGAGGCCTGGGACGACTCCTCCTACGACGCAGCCATCGCCGAGTCCCACCACCGCGGCATGGACCAGGTCGGCGACGACGTCGGCACCCCGACCATCGCGGTCAACGGCACCGCCTTCTTCGGCCCCGTGCTCACCTCGATCCCGAGGGGCGAGGAGGCCGGCAAGGTGTGGGACGGCGCGGTCCTGCTCGCGGGCTACCCCTACTTCTTCGAGCTCAAGCGCTCGCGGACCGCGGAGCTCGACTTCAGCTGACCGGTGCGACCGGGGGCGCCGCGCCTCACCCGAGCCCGACGCGGTGCTCGTCGAGCGCGGCGGCCCGCAGGTCGTCCATGATGGTGGCGATCCGCTCGCGGACCCTGCGGTGGTCCTCGCCCCAGTGGGCGATGTCCGCCAGGGCCTGCTCGACCACGTCGGCGAGCGTCGGCTGGCGCAGCACCAGCCGGACCGTCCCCTCCTCGTCGGACCGCACCGGCCAGGTCGCCGGCGCGGTGACCATGCGGCGCAGGAGGTCGTGCAGCTGGTCGAGCACCTGCACGGCCGTCGTGGGGTCGTTTATCCCCGGCGACAGCGCCCGCTCGGCGATGTCGACGAGACGGCGGATGCCGTAGCCGAGGTCCTGGTCCATGGTGCGCTCGCCGACCTGCGAGACCAGCGCCAGCACGGCCTCCTCCGAGGGCGTGTCCGCCCCAGGTAGCTCGTGCACCGCCAGCAGGGGGGACCCGTGGGCGACGAACGCCCCGAGCGGCTGCAGCAGCTCGATCCGCACACCGTGCCGGCTCGCGACGCGCACGAGCGCGGGCGTGTCGAGGGCGTCCACGTAGCCGCTGCGGGGCGCCGCGAGGACCCGGACGCCCTGCGGCTCCTCGAGGACCGGGGGCGTCGTGGGCCACTGCGAGGACTGGCCGTCGGCCAGCAGGTCACGGGACTGCTGCGCGGTGCTCTGGAGCATGCGGGCCACCCCGATCGAGGTGGTGATGTGGTGGATGTAGGCCAGGAACATGCCGACGGCTGCGAGCACGAGCAGCAGGGCCATCGTGATAGCCAGACCCGGAGCCCGCTCCCCGTCGCGCACGGCGCGCAGCACCACGAGGGCGTAGAGGAAGGAGGCGGCGAAGATCCCCAGCGTGTGCTGGGTCGTCCGGTCGCCGAGGAAGGCCTGCAGCACGCGGGGGGTGTACTGGCTGCTGGCCAGCTGCAGCACCACCATGGTGATGGAGAAGACCAGGCCGGTCACCGAGATCATCGCCCCGGCGATCGTCGAGAGCACCGTCCGGGCTCCCTCGACGCCGCCCTCGAAGAGCAGCAGCCGGTCCGGCACCCACGCCTCGGCATCCGGCAGCACCAGGCCCGCGGCGACGGCAAGCAGGCACCAGAGCGCCGGCACGACCCAGAAGGGCCGCAGCAGGTGCCCCGCGCGGCGGGCCGCCGCGGACTGGTCGACGCGCACGGGCACGGGCAGCACGGTCGGGCTCATGGCAGGACCATGCCCGATGCCCGGACCGTCGCGCTGGTCCGGGTGGAGGCACCTGGGCGACCCGGGTCGCGAGATGGGTGGTGACAGCGGGGCCCATGTGACGGATGATGCTGGAGATGCAGCCACGGACTCGGGTCCCGAGGGCGCCGCTGGGCCGGCGCCTGCTCCTGCGCGCCACTGCCGGGCTGGGCGCGATCGGCGCCCCGCTGGTCGCCGCGGTCGCCGGTCGCCCGGGCACCGCCCTCCCCGCGTCGTACGCCGCCGGCGGCTGGCGCCTGGGCGAGACCGCGCTCGCGGGGTCGCTGGAGCGCGAGCGCCCCGGTCGCTGGTCGACGGGTCGCCACGCGACCGAGCCGTTCCGGATGGTGGCCCTGACCTGGAGCGGCGACCTGGACGCGACCCTGCGCGTGCGGACCCGGTCGCGCGGGACCTGGTCGGAGTGGCAGGTGCTGCGCGCGATGGAGGACGGCCCGGACCCCGACGCCGCCGAGGGCACGCTCGAGCGCCGCGGCGTGCACCCCCTGTGGGTGCCGCGCAGCGACGGCGTGGAGGTGCTGGTCACCGGCGAGCGACGGCCCGACGCGCTGCGGCTGGTCCTGATCGACCCCGGCCGGCTGGACTCCGACGACTCCGAGACGCCCTCCCTGCCCCAGCAGCGCCCCGGCAGCGCCCGGGGCGGGAAGCGGCGCCGCGCGCCCCGTCCCGCCCTGCGCAGCCGCCGTGACTGGGGAGCCGACGAGTCGCTGCGCGAGGGCAAGCCGGTCATGTGCCGCACCATCCAGCAGGTCCACGTGCACCACACGGCCTCGGGCAACGACTACTCGCGCGCGGAGGTCGCGGGTCTGATCCGCGGCTTCTACCGCTACCACACGCAGTCGCTGGGCTGGTCGGACCTCGGCTACAACTTCCTCGTCGACCGGTTCGGCCGCACCTGGGTCGGTCGCGCCGGGGGGCCGGGACGGCCGGTGCGCGGCGCGCACACGCTCGGCTTCAACCACACCTCGGTCGGGGTCGCGGTGATCGGCAACTTCGAGGGACACCGGGTCCCCGACCGGGTCGTGAAGGCGCTGGTGCGGCTCTCGGCGTGGAAGCTGGACGCCTACGGCCGCAGCCCTCGTGGGAAGGCGCGGGTCTACAGCAAGGGCAGCGACCTCTACCCCACGGGCTGGGTGCGGCTGAAGGTGATCGACGGTCACCGCGACACCAACCAGACGGCGTGCCCCGGCGAGGAGCTGCAGAGGCGGTTGCCCGAGATCCGCAAGCGCGCCCGCTACCACGTCAAGCGCGCGCGCCGCTGAGCGACCGCTGCCGAGCGGGAACCGGGCTCAGGAGCTGCCCGCCGCCGTGCCCGCAGCCACGGCGCCGGCGGTCACGGCAGCCGCAGCGGCCCGGACCGCGTCGCGCACCGCCTTCGCCGCCCAGTCGCCCTCGTCCATCGTGTCGGCGAGCCGCTTGGCACGCTTGCGGACCTCCCAGCTGCTCAGGCCCTCCCGGTCCACGACCTTGTGCGCCCGGTCCACCGCCGAGAGCAGCGCGACGAGCGTGACCGTGCGCGGGTCGGGGGTGAGCCCGCGCAGCAGGACGTCGGCGAGGCGGCGGCGTACCCCTTCCTCGTGGCGGGAGTCCGCTGCCGGCCACCGTGTCGTCGGGAACAGGCCGATCACCCGGTGCTCCTCGCGCCGCAGGATCCCGCGGGCGGCGAGGCGCTCGCAGAGGTGGTCCCTGAGCGGCTTGCCTAGCCGGTTCACGAGGTCCTGCGCGGTGCGCGGTCGCTCGGCCACGACGTCCTGGGCACTCGCGAGCAGGGGTTCCTGCGGCCGGACGCCGGCCACCGGGTGCACCTTCGCCGTGCGCCACAGGCCCTCCTTCTCCCCGACGTCGACCGCGCCGTCGATCGCCAGCTCCGCGAGCACGGCGCCGCCCAGCAGCGCCGACAGGTTCGGCTGCTGGAGCGTCCCGGTGTGGTCGTCGAGCAGGAGGAGAAGGACGTCCTCGGCCAGCAGGAGCGGGTGGTGCGGTGTGGGCTCGCTCATGGTCCCGACCCTGCCCGCCGCCCGCCCCCCGTCAAACGGTCGCGGCGCACTCCTAGGATCGCCCCCATGACCCGAGTCCTGTCAGCCGTCGCCTGGCCGTACGCCAACGGCCCGCGCCACATCGGCCACGTGGCCGGTTTCGGCGTGCCCTCCGACGTCTTCAGCCGCTACATGCGGATGGCCGGCCACGACGTGCTCATGGTCTCCGGCACCGACGAGCACGGCACGCCGATCCTCGTCACGGCCGACAAGGAGGGCAAGACCGCCCGCGAGCTGGCCGACGAGTCCAACCGGGTCATCGTGGAGGACCTCCACGGGCTGGGGCTCTCCTACGACCTGTTCACCCGCACCACCACCGGCAACCACTACCGCGTGGTGCAGGAGATGTTCCGCGCGTGCCTGCGCAACGGCTACATGGTCGAGCAGACCTCGCTGTCGGCGATCAGCCCCTCGACCGGCCGCACCCTGCCCGACCGCTACATCGAGGGCACCTGCCCGATCTGCAAGTACGCCGACGCGCGCGGCGACCAGTGCGACAACTGCGGCAACCAGCTGGACCCGACCGACCTGCTCGAGCCGCGCTCGAAGATCAACGGCGAGACCCCGCAGTTCGTCGAGACCCAGCACTGGTTCCTCGACCTGCCCGCCGTGGCCGACGCCCTGGGGGAGTGGCTCGACGGTCGCGAGGCCTCGGGCACCTGGCGCCCCAACGTCATCAAGTTCTCCCAGAACATCCTCGAGGAGATCCGCCCGCGCGCGATGACGCGCGACATCGACTGGGGCATCCCGGTGCCGGGCTGGGAGGACCAGCCGACCAAGCGCCTCTACGTCTGGTTCGACGCGGTGATCGGCTACCTCTCGGCCTCGATCGAGTGGGCGCGTCGGCTGGGCGAGCCGGAGAAGTGGCGCGAGTGGTGGACCGACGCCGAGGCCGAGTCCTTCTACTTCATGGGCAAGGACAACATCGTCTTCCACTCCCAGATCTGGCCCGCCGAGCTGCTCGCCCACAACGGCGCGGGCTCCCGCGGCGGCGAGCCGGGGGCGTACGGCGTGCTCAACCTGCCGACCGAGGTCGTCTCGTCGGAGTTCCTCACCTTCGGCGACGCCCAGTTCTCGACCAGCCGCGGTCACGTGATCTACGTCCGCGACATGCTCGAGCGCTACGGCCCCGACCCGCTGCGCTACTTCATCTGCGCGGCCGGGCCCGAGACCTCCGACGCCGCCTTCACCTGGGCCGACTTCGTCACCCGCAACAACTCCGAGCTGGTGGCCGGCTGGGGCAACCTGGTCAACCGCACCGCCACGATGGTCGCGAAGAGCTTCGGGGAGATCCCGGCGGCCGGTCCGCTCGAGGAGGTCGACGAGGCGGTGCTGGCCACCGTCCGCGGCGGCTTCGGGTCCGTCGGCTCGCTGGTCGAGCGGCACCGCCTGCGTGCCGCGATCGCCGAGGCGATGCGGGTCGTCGGCGAGGTGAACAAGTACCTCACCGTCACCGAGCCCTACAAGATGAAGGACGAGTCGCAGCGCGAGCGGCTCGCGACCGTGCTGCACGTCGCGCTGCAGTGCGTCAGCGACTGCAACACCCTGCTCGCACCCTTCCTCCCGCACGCGGCCAACAAGGTGCACGCGGTGCTCGGTGGCGAGGGGGAGCTGTTCCCCATGCCGCGCATCGAGCAGGTCGACGAGCTCGAGCCCGACAGCGGCGCCGGCCTGACGACGTACCCCGTCATCACCGGCGACTACTCCGCCACCCCGCGCTGGGAGTCGCGCCCCGTCGTCGTCGGCACCCCGATCGCCAAGCCGACCCCGGTCTTCACCAAGCTCGACCCCTCGGTGGTCGAGGAGGAGCTGGCCCGGCTGTCCTGACCGCACTGTGTGGCGTCCTCGTCCCACTGCTTGAACCGGGACACCTCACAGGCGACCGCGTGCGTGGGCGGCTCCATGGCCCAGCAGCGGAGTCGAGGTGCGGGGCGCGGTGTGTCCTGCGGCCGGTGTCGAGGTGTGAGTCGAGGCCTGAGGACGCGCTCCTCCGCGTCCTCGCACCTCGACCCGCACCTCGACACCAGCCGGGTGCAACGGATGGACCCGGCCGTGCGTGAGCATGATGTGACGGTGACCGGCGAGCTCTCGGGGGACGCCGCCGCGCCCGACTTCGAGTCCTGGGCCGCGGCGCGGGGGCCGGCGATCGTGCGCTACGCCCACCTGGTGACCGGTGGCAGCCCCGACGCACCCGACCTCGCCCAGGACGCGCTCGCGCAGGTGTGGGCCCGCTGGGGGAAGCTCGACGGGGACGCGGAGGCGTACGCGCGTCGGTGCGTGACCAACGGGTCGGTGTCGCGGTGGCGCAAGCTGGGTCGCCTGCGGCCGGTCGCGCAGGTCGGGGACAAGCCGGGTCCCGACCCGACCGTCGCGGTCGACGACGCCGACCAGGCATGGGCGCTCCTCGTCACGCTGACCCCCGTGCAGCGCGCGGCCGTGGTGCTGCGCATCTACGAGGAGCGGTCGTACGCCGACATCGGCTCGCTGCTCGAGATGCCCGAGGCCACGGCCCGCTCGCACGTCCACCGCGCGCTGCGGGCCCTGCGCACCCGACTGGAGGAGCAGCCATGAGCGAGCAGCCCGAGCCCGAGGACGGCCGCGCGGCCGACGCGTTCCGAGCCGCCCTGGCCCGGCACGCCGACGAGGTCACCGCCGACGTCGCGCTCCCGTCCCGCCCGGCCCGCCGACCCGGCCGCTGGGTGGCCGCCGGCGCGGCCCTCGCGGTGGCCGCGTCCGCGGTCGT
>WLJH01000018.1 GCA_009701885.1 Actinomycetota bacterium | reverse complement strand
TCAAGATGAGGTTTCCCACCGGGTCAACCGGGTAAGGCCCCCAGCAGAACACTGGGTTGATAGGCCGGAGGTGTACAGCAGTGATGCCTAGCCGACCGGTACTAATAGGCCGAGGGCTTGTCCCACAACCACTCAACAAGCAACACAAACACGTGTGCTCGACGACTGGTTCGACAACAGATCCCGCAGCGCACGAGAAACAACACATTGTTCGCGTCCACGAACACACAAACCACTTGAGTTTGGCCACCCCCACCACCCCCCACACACACGTGCGGGCAGTGTGGTGCCAGGGTGAGTCGCAAGAGTTACGGCGGCCATAGCGAGAGGGAAACACCCGGTCCCATCCCGAACCCGGAAGTTAAGCCTCTCAGCGCCGATGGTACTGCGATCGCGAGGTCGTGGGAGAGTAGGACGCCGCCGGACATACTTTCGCAGAAGCCCCACCTCTTTCGAGGTGGGGCTTCTGTCATTTCCAGACGGTTCGGTCGCCAACCACGGCCCCGGTGGTCGGTCTCGTGGCCCGCTCCCAGAGCCTCACGGCGCAGGCCGTGCCGGCCCTTCGCATCTCCACAGGGCTGGCCGGGTCGGCGCCGTCCACACCCGCCGGGCGTGCGGCTGGGATCGGCGGTTCCAGCGGCGAGGCTGGTCCCAGGAGGTGGTCAGAGGTGACCCAGGACGTGGAGGACTGCAACGCGGTCCGGCTGGTAGGGCGGGTGTCGGCGGCACCTGCGGCCAAGGAGCTGCCGAGCGGGGACGTGGTGTGGCTGTTCCGGCTCGTGGTGCGTCGGCCCGCGGGGCACGTGTCGAGGCAGAGCGTCGACGTGCTCGACTGCAGCGTGTGGACGCCCCGGCTGCAGCGGACCATGAGGTCGTGGCGCGAGGGCGACCAGGTGGAGGTCGAGGGCGCGGTGCGCCGACGCTTCTACCGCGCCGGCCAGGCGACGGCCAGTCGGGTCGAGGTCGAGGTGAGCCGGGGACGGCTCAGACGTCGCGCAGACGCCGCGTGAGCAGCCCCGGTCGTGGCTTGGGCTGGAAGGACGTCGCCTTCTCCGGCAGCAGTCGCCCCTGGCGGACCACGCTGAGGACCTCGTCGAGGGTCGGTGCGGGCAGGAGCAGTGCCGTGGCCCCTCGGCGGCGGGCGTCGTCCAGTGCTTCCTCGGCCTCGTGGTGGTAGGTGACCGGCAGGTCGAGCCCGGCGAGCAGGCGGTCGAGGGCCAGCACGGGCATGCTGCCGGTCGCCGTGAGCGCGCCGGGTCCCGTCCCGGGAGGACAGGGAGTGGGCGGCGGGGTGAGCGTCCGGGCGCCGGTGCCGTGCGAGGCCACGACCCGACCAGGCGCGATGCACAGCAGCGGGTTGGTCGGAGTCCAGCCCGAGACCGCCCAGCCGTGCCCGGTCGCCGCAGCCAGCACGTCGCCACTGACGACGCGGTGCACCGCGGCGAGGTGCAACGGGGTGTCGTCGTGGTCGACCAGCACGCTGAGCGCACGGTCGGTCCC
This sequence comes from Actinomycetota bacterium, assembly GCA_009701885.1. GTDB lineage: Bacteria > Actinomycetota > Actinomycetes > Propionibacteriales > Nocardioidaceae > Nocardioides. Next base: position 66,205 of record WLJH01000018.1, on the reverse strand, counting down.
GGGCGTGCCCGAGGCGTGCAGCAGGCGGTGGGCGGCGTACCGGTGGTGGCCGTCAGCGAGCAGGGCGGAGGCGCCGCGCAGCTCCTCAGCGACCAGCTCGAGCTCGCTGGGCCGGGTCACCGTCCACCAGCGCTGCCGCTGGTCGCGGAGCGTGCGCACCAGTCGAGGAGGTTCGGAGCAGACCTCCCGCACCAGGGAGCGCAGCGCGCTGCTGCCTCGGTGGGCCAGCAGGATCGGTGCCGGGTCGACGCGGCCTCGGGCCATCCGCTGGGCGAGCTGCTCGACCTGGTCGGGGTGGACCCGCTCGTGCGGGAGGACCACGCCGTGGCGCGCGTCGGTAGCTCCGGCGGAGAGGTCGAGCAGGCCGACGATGCCGCGGACGGTGTATCCCGAGGCGGTCCACTCGTGGACCAGCAGTGCCGGTGCGCCCGCGTCGAGCCGCCCGCGCGGTCGGAAGGGGTGCAGCCGCAGTGGCCCTGCGAGGGGTGGGGGAGCCACGACCGGGTCGGACGCGTCCATCTGCCCATCGTAGGCTGCCCGGGTGCTGGGCTGGAGCGAACGCGACCTCTGCGACGCGCACGACCTCGTGATGCTCGACCTGGACGGCGTGGTCTACGTCGGCGGGGCGGCCGTGCCGCGGGCAGCCGAGTCGATCGAGGCCGCCCGACGGCGGGGCGCCAGGCCGGCCTTCATCACCAACAACGCCTCCCGCACGCCCGAGACCGTCGCACAGCACCTGGAGCAGCTCGGCGTGCAGGCCGGGCCCGGTGATGTCGTGACCTCGGCCCAGGCCGCGGCCCGGGTGCTGGCCCAGCGGCTGGCACCGGGTGCCCGGGTCGTGCTCCTCGGGGCGGAGGGACTGCGCCGCGCGGTGGTGGAGGAGGGCCTGGAGCCGGTCGGGGTGGAGGCCGAGGCCGAGGCCGTCGTCACCGGTTACGGCCCCGACGTGCTGTGGCGCGACGTCATGCGCGCGGCCGTGCGGATCCGCGACGGCCTGTGGTGGGTCGCGAGCAACACCGACCTGAGCATCCCGACGCCGTACGGGACGGCGCCGGGCCACGGCGTGCTGGTGGAGACGCTGAGCCGTTTCTCCGGAGTGGACCCCGTGGTGGCGGGCAAGCCGGCGCGGCCGCTGCTGGAGGAGACCGTCCGCCGCGTCGGCGGCAGCCGCCCGCTCATGGTGGGCGACCGCCTCGACACCGACATCGAGGGCGCCGTCGCCCTCGGGCTGCCGTCCCTGCTGGTCCGCACGGGCGTGACCGGCCTGGCCGAGCTCGTCGGGGCCCGGTCCCACGAGCGGCCGACGTACCTCGCGGCGGACCTCGGCGGGCTCCTGGGCCCCCACCCGGAGGTCGGCCGCACGGCCGGGGGGTGGACCTGCGGCGGTTGGCGCGCCTCGGTCGCCGATGGTGCCCAGGTGGTCGTGGACGGCGACGGCGGGGACGACGACTGGTGGCGAGCCGTGGCCTGTGCCGCGTGGGACCACCTCGACCGGACCGGCGCGATGGCCGGCGTCGACCACCTCGTCCCGCCCGGCGTCGGTGGGCCGCGATAGCCTCCCCGGCATGGACGGGCAAGGAGAGGTGCACACCGGCGTGCCGGCGGTGGACGCGGTGATCGCCTCGGTGGAGTCGCTCGCCGAGCGACCGCTGGGCGAGCACGCGGAGGTCTTCACGACCGCACAGGAGCGGTTGCGCCGTGCCCTCGACGCCGACCCCGACGCACCCGCACCGCACGTCCCCGCACCGACCGCACGGCCCGTCCCCGCGGCTCCGGCTGCCCCGCAGTCCCCGTCCGGCCCGGCCGGACAGGACTGACCGCGACGTGCCACCGCGACGGCTGCGCCTGGACCAGGAGCTGGTCCGCCGGGGGCTCGCCCGCTCCCGCGAGCACGCCGGGGAGCTGATCGGCGCCGGGCGGGTCACGGTGTCCGGTGCGCTCGCGCGCAAGGCCGCCACGGGTGTCACCACCGACGTGGCCATCGTGGTGCGCGAGGACGCCTCCCGGCCCGACTACGTCTCCCGGGGCGGGCACAAGCTGGCCGGGGCGCTGGACGCCTTCGCCACCGTCGGCCTCGACGTGGCCGGCCGGGTCTGCCTCGACGCGGGTGCCTCCACGGGCGGGTTCACCGACGTGCTGCTGCGCCGCGGGGCAGCCCGGGTGCTGGCGGTCGACGTGGGTTACGGCCAGCTGGCCTGGTCGCTGCGCAACGACGAGCGAGTGGTCGTCCACGACCGCACCAACATCCGCGAGCTGACCCCCGAGCTGGTCGGCGAGCCGGTCGACGTGGTGGTCGGGGACCTCTCGTTCATCTCCCTCGGCCTGGTGCTGGACGCCTTGATCGGCGTCACCCGCCCCGGGGGTGACCTGGCGCTCATGGTCAAGCCGCAGTTCGAGGTGGGCAAGGACCGGGTCGGCAAGGGCGGGGTCGTCCGCGAGCCCGAGCTGCGGGCCGAGGCGGTCCTGGGGGTGGCGCGGGCGGCCGAGCAGCGGGGCTGGGGCGCCGTCGCAGCGACCACGAGCCCACTGCCGGGACCCTCGGGCAACGTGGAGTTCTTCCTCTGGCTGCGGAAGGGGCCCGCCCGCGTCACGTCCGCGCAGGTCGAGGACCTGGTGCGGGGGAGCGACCCGCTGGCCGACGCCGCGGGTGAGAGGCTGGCGCCGTGAGCGACGCACCTGCCGACCGACCGGGTCAGGACAGCCCGGACCCGCAGCGTCGGGTGCTCCTGCTGACCCACACCGGCCGCGACGACGCGCGGGAGGTCGCCCTCGCCTGCTGCCGCGAGCTCTCCGGCCACGGGATCGTCGTGCGGATCCCGACCGCGGAGATGCACGACCTCGGCATCACCGCCGGCGACCTCGGTCTGCTCGTCGAGCCCGCTCCGGAGGACGGGCGAGCCGGGGAGGGCTGCGAGCTGGCGCTCGTGCTGGGCGGGGACGGCTCGATCCTGCGCGCGGCCGAGGTCACGCACGAGACAGGCACCCCGGTCCTCGGCGTCAACCTCGGTCACGTCGGCTTCCTGGCCGAGGCCGAGCACGACGACGTCGAGACCGTCATCGGCGCGGTGGTGTCACGGCGCTACACGATCGAGGAGCGCACCACGCTCGACGTGCGCGTCCTGCGGGACGGCGAGGTGGTCACCTCCACGTTCGCGCTCAACGAGGCCAGCGTGGAGAAGGCGGCCCGGGAGCGGATGCTCGAGGTCGTCATCGAGGTCGACGGCAGGCCGCTGTCGCGCTGGGGCTGCGACGGCGTCGTCTGCTCCACGCCGACCGGCTCCACGGCGTACAACTTCAGCGCCGGGGGGCCGATCGTGTGGCCCACCGTCGACGCCCTGCTGCTCGTGCCGATCTCCGCGCACGCCCTGTTCGCCCGGCCGCTCGTGGTCGCACCGACCTCCGTGCTGGCCGTCGAGGTGCTGGCCAACACCGAGGGCTCCGGCGTGCTGTGGGCCGACGGACGACGTGCCGTCGACCTGCCCCCCGGCGCGCGGATCGAGGTCCGCCGCGGCGAGCGCCCGGTGCGGCTCGTGCGGTTGCAGGAGGCGCCCTTCACCGACCGCCTGGTCGCCAAGTTCGGCCTGCCCGTGGAGGGCTGGCGCGGATCGGCGGAGCGGCGGCGGCGCAGCGAGGCAGGAGGTCCCGCGTGATCGAGGAGATCCGGATCCAGTCGCTGGGGGTCATCGAGTCATCCACCCTCGAGCTCGGCCCCGGCCTCACGGTCATCACCGGTGAGACCGGCGCCGGCAAGACGATGATCGTCACGGCCCTGGGCCTGCTGCTGGGCGGTCGCGCGGACAGCGGCGCGGTCCGCACCGGAGCCCGCACCGCCCGCGTCGAGGGCGTCGTGGTCACCGACCGGCTGCCCGACCTCGTCGGTGCTGTCGAGGAGGTCGGCGGGACGGTCGAGGACGAGCGGGTCGTGCTCGCTCGCAACGTCGCCGCAGAGGGTCGCTCGCGCGCCTTCGTGGGCGGGGCCTCGGTGCCGGTGGCCACGCTGGCCAGCGTCACCGAGCCACTCGTCGCCGTGCACGGCCAGTCCGACCAGCACCGGCTGCTGCGCCCCCGGGCACAGCGCGAGGCCCTCGACCGCTTCGGCGGCGAGCCGGTGGCCGCGGCCGCCCGTTCCTACCGCGAGCTCTTCGACCGGCTGCGCGCGGTCGAGACCGAGCTCGAGGAGGTCGTCACCCACGCCCGCGAGCGGGCACAGGAGGCCGACCTGCTGCGCCTGGGCCTGGAGGAGGTCGAGGCCACCGCCCCCGAGCCGGGGGAGGAGCAGCGCCTGGCCGCCGAGGAGACCCGCCTGGGCTTCGCCGACACGCTGCGCACGGCGGCCGAGCAGGCCCGGGAGGCGCTGAGCAGCGAGCAAGGCCGTCCCGACGCCATGGCCACGGTCGGCGCGGCGCGGGCGCTCCTGGACGGGGTGCGCGAGCACGACCCGGAGGCGGCTGCCCTCGCGGACCGCCTGGCCGAGCTGGGCTACGTGCTGAGCGACCTGGCCACCGACGTGGCGTCGTACGCCGCCAGGATCGACACCGACCCGGCCCGGCTCGCGGGGGTGTCCGAGCGGCGTGCCGCCCTCGGACGGCTGACCCGCAAGTACGGCGAGAGCGTCGAGGAGGTCCTCGCGTGGGCCGAGCGCTCGGCGCTGCGCCTGGTCGAGCTCGACGGCACCGACGACCGGATCGAGCAGCTGCGGGCCGAGCGCGCGACCCTGCGTGCGGCGCTGGCCGAGGCCGGGAGCGCCCTCACGGCGCGTCGCTCCGAGGCGGCCGGGCGGCTGGGGGAGCAGGTGACCGCGGAGCTGGCGCTGCTGGCGATGCCGCACGCCCGCCTCACCGTCGCCCTGCGCCGGCACGAGGCCGAGGCGCCGGCGGACCCCGACGCCCCCGGCGTGCCGCTGCTCGTGGACGGGGGCTGGTGGCGCTTCGCGCCGAGCGGCCTGGACGAGGTGGAGCTGCTGCTCGCCGCCAACACCGGCTCGGACCCGCGGCCCCTGGACAAGGGCGCCTCGGGAGGCGAGCTGTCACGGGTCATGCTGGCCGTCGAGGTGGCGCTGGCCGGGACCAGCCCGGTGCCGACCTTCGTCTTCGACGAGGTCGACGCGGGCGTGGGCGGAGCCGCCGCGGTCGAGGTCGGCCGTCGGCTCGCGGAGCTGGCCCGCACCTCGCAGGTGCTGGTGGTGACCCACCTGCCGCAGGTGGCGGCGTACGCCGACCGGCACGTCGTGGTGCAGAAGTCCCACGACGGCACGATCACCAGCTCGGGGCTGACCCTGCTCGACGACGAGGCGCGCGAGCACGAGCTCTCGCGGATGATGGCCGGGCTGTCGGGGTCCGACACCGCCATCGCCCACGCCCGCGAGCTGCTCGAGGTGGCCCGGGCCGCCCGGGCCGGCTGAGCCCACCTGCCGGGCCGGCCCTGTCCGGACCGGGGCGCGTGGCGAGGAAGCGATCCGCAGCAGATGACCTAGGATGGAGTTCCGTGAGGAATTCAGCCCCGACCAAGCACGTGTTCGTGACCGGGGGCGTCGCCTCCTCGCTCGGGAAGGGACTCACCGCCTCCAGCCTGGGTCGCCTGCTCCGCTCGCGCGGTCTCTCGGTGACGATGCAGAAGCTCGACCCCTACCTCAACGTCGACCCCGGGACGATGAACCCGTTCCAGCACGGCGAGGTCTTCGTGACCAACGACGGGGCGGAGACCGACCTGGACGTCGGCCACTACGAGCGGTTCCTCGACGTCGACCTCTCCGGGCGGGCCAACGTCACGACCGGGCAGGTCTACTCCAACGTGATCGCCAAGGAGCGCCGCGGCGACTACCTCGGCGAGACCGTCCAGGTCATCCCGCACATCACCAACGAGATCTGCGAGCGGATCCTGGCGATGCACGGTGACGACGTCGACGTGGTCATCACCGAGATCGGCGGCACCGTCGGTGACATCGAGTCGCTGCCGTTCCTCGAGGCCGCGCGCCAGGTGCGCCAGACGATCGGGCGCGAGAACTGCTTCTTCGTCCACGTCTCCCTCGTGCCCTACATCGGGCCTTCGAAGGAGCTGAAGACCAAGCCCACCCAGCACTCGGTCGCCGCCCTGCGCCAGGTCGGCATCCAGCCCGACGCGATCGTGTGCCGCGCCGACCGCGAGCTGCCCGAGGGCATCAAGCGCAAGATCGCGGACATGTGCGACGTCGACCGCGAGGCCGTCGTGACCGCGGCCGACGCGCCGTCGATCTACGACATCCCCAAGGTGCTGCACCGCGAGGGCCTGGACGCCTACGTCGTCCGCAAGCTCGACCTGCCCTTCCGCGACGTCGACTGGCGCGAGTGGGACGACCTGCTGCGCCGGGTGCACCACCCCGAGGAGGAGGTGCGGATCGCGCTGGTCGGCAAGTACGTCGACCTGCCCGACGCCTACCTCTCGGTGGTCGAGGCGCTGCGTGCCGGCGGCTTCGCCCACCACGCGAAGGTCGAGATCGAGTGGATCGCCTCCGACGAGTGCGCGACCCCGGCCGGCGCGGCGCGGCTCCTGGAGGACGTCGACGCCATCTGCGTGCCCGGTGGCTTCGGCATCCGCGGCCTCGAGGGCAAGCTCGGCGCCCTCACCTACGCCCGCACCCACGGGATCCCCACGCTCGGCCTGTGCCTGGGCCTGCAGAGCATGGTCATCGAGTACTCCCGCAACGTCCTGGGCCTGGACAAGGCCGACTCCACGGAGTTCGACCCCGACACCCCGGAGCCGGTGATCGCGACCATGGCCGAGCAGAAGGCCTTCGTGGAGGGCGCCGGCGACCTCGGCGGCACGATGCGGCTCGGGATGTACCCCGCGCACCTGAAGCCCGGCACGATCGCCCGCGAGGTCTACGGCGAGGAGGTCGTCTCCGAGCGGCACCGCCACCGCTACGAGGTCAACAACGCCTACCGCGAGCGGCTCGAGAACGCCGGTCTGGTCTTCTCGGGGACCTCGCCCGACGACTCCCTCGTGGAGTACGTCGAGCTCCCGCGCGAGGTGCACCCGTACTACATCGCCACCCAGGCCCACCCCGAGCTGCGCTCGCGCCCGACCCGGCCGCACCCGCTGTTCAAGGGGCTGGTGGGCGCCGCGATCGCTCGTCAGCGCGAGCTGCGGATCCCGATCGACGAGTCGGGCCTGCGCCGCGAGCCCGTCGACGAGGAGTGAGCACCCGGTGAGCGCCGGGGCTCCTGACGGCGCGGGGGAGCAGCCCGACCAGCAGCCCGACCAGCAGCCCGACCAGCAGCCCGAGGTGCGTGACCGGGCCGACCGGTGGCCGGTGCGGGAGTCGCGGCACCTGCACCGCGACGCCTGGGTCGTGGCCCTGCGCGAGGACCGGATCACCCTGCCCGACGGCTCCGGCGAGCCGTTCCGACGCCTGGTGCTCGAGCACCCGGGCGCCGCGGTCGTCCTGGCCGTCGACGACCGGGACCGGGTGCTGTGCCTGTGGCAGTACCGCCACGCGGCCGAGCGGACCTTCGTGGAGATCCCCGCCGGCCTGCTGGACGGCGGCCCGGAGGAGTCGCCGCTGGACGTGGCGCGCCGGGAGCTGGTCGAGGAGACCGGCTACGAGGCGGGCGAGTGGACGCACCTGGTGACGACGTACGCCTCGCCCGGCATCTCGGCCGAGATCGCCCACATCTACCTCGCGCGCGGGCTGACCCGCGTGGGCCGCGGCGACTTCGAGCCCCAGCACGAGGAGGCGGTCATGCGCACGGGCTGGGTGCCCTTCGGCGACCTGCACGCGGCGGTGCTGCGCGGCGACGTGCAGGACGCCCCCGTGGTGATCGCGGTGCTCGCCGCCCAGGCTCGTGGTCTGATGTCCCCGTGAGCGCGCGACCCGGTCGAGACGAGGGCGCCCGATGAGGGTCACCTTCTGCGGTGTGCGGGGCTCCACGCCGGCACCCGGCCCCGACTTCGTGCGCTACGGGGGGCACACCTCGTGCGTCGCGCTCGCCCACGACGGTGAGCGACCGACCCTGCTGCTGGACGGCGGCACAGGGCTGATGCGGGTCACCGACCTGCTCGGCGCCACCCCGTTCCACGGGACCCTGCTCATCGGGCACCTGCACTGGGACCACACCCACGGCATCCCCTTCTTCCGCAGTGGCAACGCCCACGGCAGCCGGGTCGACGTGCTGATCCCGCAGCAGGAGCCGGGGCGACCCGGTGACGCGCACGCGACGCTCGCCCGCTGCTTCTCGCCGCCGCACTTCCCCGTGGAGCCGCGCGAGCTCGGCGGCGGCTGGACCTTCGACGAGATCGCCGAGGGCACCCGGGAGCTGGAGGGCTTCGAGGTCACCGCGCGGCAGATCCCGCACAAGGGCGGACGCACCTTCGGCTACCGCGTCAGCCACGGCGGCACGACCCTGGCCTACCTCTCCGACCACAGCCCGACCAGCGTCGGCCCCGGGCCCGACGGGCTGGGAGAGCGGCACGAGTCGGCGCTGGCGCTGGCTCGTGACGCCGACCTGTTGGTGACCGACGCCCAGCACCTGGCCTCGCAGTTCCCCGACGTGGCGTTCCTGGGCCACGCGAGCATGGAGTACGACGTCGAGCTGGCCGTCGAGGCGGGGGTGCGCACCCTCGTGCTCTTCCACCACGACCCGTGGCGCACCGACGACCAGGTCGACGAGGTGCTGGCGCTCGCCCGCGAGCGCGCCGCCGGTCGCGTGGAGGTCGTCGCGGCGCACGAAGGTCTCGAGGTCTCGCTCCCGACGCAGGACGGCCGGCGCCGGTAGGGTCCCGGGAGTCCGGACCGTAGAGAAGGAGATCCCTGTGAAGGTCGGCGTCCCGAAGGAAGTCAAGGACCACGAGTACCGCGTGGCCATCACCCCGATCGGGGTGCACGAGCTGGTCGCGCACGGCCACGAGGTGGTCATCGAGACCGGCGCCGGGCTCGGCTCCCAGGTCACCGACGAGGAGTACGTCGCCGCCGGCGCACGGATCCTCCCGACCGCCGACGACGTGTGGGGCACCGCGGAGACGGTGCTCAAGGTCAAGGAGCCGGTGGCCGAGGAGTACCACCGCATGCGCGAGGGCCAGACCCTCTTCACCTACCTCCACCTGGCCGCCGACAAGCCGCTGACCGAGGAGCTGCTGGCCCGCAAGGTCACCGGCATCGCCTACGAGACCGTCCAGCTGGCCAACGGCTCGCTGCCGCTGCTCTACCCCATGTCGGAGGTCGCCGGCTGCCTGGCGCCGCAGGTCGGGGCGCACGCGCTGCTCAAGGCCCAGGGCGGCCGCGGGGTGCTGCTCGGCGGCGTCGGCGGCGTCGCCAACGCCAAGGTCGTCATCATCGGGGCCGGCGTCTCGGGCCAGAACGCCGCCAACATCGCCCTCGGCATGGGCGCCGACGTCACCCTGCTCGACACCGACCTGGACAAGCTGCGCATGTCGTTCTGGCGCTACAACAACCAGGTGCACGGCCTGGCCTCCTCCAAGCTGGCCGTCGAGCAGCACGTCCGCGAGGCCGACATGGTCATCGGCGCGGTGCTGATCCCCGGCGCGGCCGCGCCGAAGCTGGTCAGCAACGAGCTGGTCTCGCAGATGAAGCCGGGCTCGGTGCTCGTCGACATCGCCGTCGACCAGGGCGGCTGCTTCGAGGACACCCGGGCCACGACCCACTCCGACCCGACCTACCAGGTCCACCAGTCGACCTTCTACTGCGTGGCCAACATGCCCGGCGCGGTGCCGACGACCTCGACCTACGCCCTCACCAACGCGACGCTGCCCTACGTCGTCGCGCTGGCCAACAAGGGCTGGAGGCAGGCGCTGGCCGACGACGCCGCCCTGGCCAAGGGCCTGAACACCCACGACGGCACGCTCACCAACGTGCCGGTCGGGCAGGCCGTCGGCATCGACGCAGTGGACCTGGCGACCGTCCTGGCGTGAGCGCACCCGCCGGCACGACCAGCCCGCCGGACCCGACCACCGGCGTCCGGCCGGTGGAGCGCGCCGTGCGGACCTACCTCGACCACCTCGTGGTCGAGCGGGGCGTCGCTGCCAACACCCTGTCCTCCTACCGACGCGACCTGCGGCGCTACCTCGGCTGGCTGGCCGAGCAGGGGATCGAGGACCTCGCCGGCATCGACGAGCCGGTGGTGACCGGGTTCCTCGTGCGACTGCGGGAGGGCGACGGCGAGCACCCCCCGCTCTCCTCGACCTCCGCGGCGCGCACCGTGGTCGCGGTGCGCGGGTTCCACCGGTTCGCCGTGGCCGACGGGCTGGTCGGGCACGACCCGGCTGCCGGCGTACGGCCCCCGCAGCCGGCGAAGCGGCTGCCGAAGGCGCTGCCTCTCTCCGACGTGGAGGCGATCCTCGAGGCGGCGGGATCGCCGGGCACCGTGCTGGCGCTGCGGGACCGGGCGCTGCTGGAGGTGCTCTACGGCACCGGGGCGCGGATCTCCGAGGCCGTCGGGCTGGACGTGGACGACCTCGACGTCGACCCCGCGACCGGGCAGGGCACGGTGCTGCTGCGCGGCAAGGGCGGCAAGCAGCGGCTGGTGCCGGTCGGGTCCTACGCCTTGGAGGCGGTCGACGCCTACCTCGTGCGGGGCCGCTCCGAGCTGGCGGCGGCGGGCTCGAGCGGCTCGACCGGCGGGCGGGCCGGCGCGCTGTTCCTCAACGCCCGCGGCGGGCGGCTCTCGCGGCAGTCGGCGTGGACGGTGCTGACCCGCGCCGCGGAGCGGGCCGGGATCACCCGGGAGGTCTCCCCGCACACGCTGCGCCACTCCTTCGCCACCCACCTGCTCGACGGCGGTGCCGACGTGCGCGTCGTGCAGGAGCTGCTCGGCCACGCCTCGGTGACCACCACGCAGGTCTACACGCTGGTGACCGTCGACAACCTGCGCGAGGTCTTCGCCACCGCGCACCCGCGCGCCCGGTGACCTGCCGGTGATTCGCCGCTCGCTCGGCGGTGGTGCGAGCGTGGGCGCGTGAGCAGCGCACCGAGCCACGGCTGGCCGGCCCCGGGGGCGTCCGCCGACGAGGTCTACGCCGCGGTGACGTCGTACGCCGCCGGGCGCGGCCTGGAGCTCTACCCCCACCAGGACGAGGCCGTGATCGAGCTGCTCGCGGGCAGCAACGTCGTGCTCGCGACCCCCACCGGTTCGGGCAAGTCGCTGGTCGCCCTCGCGGCGCACGCCGCGGCGCTCGCCACGGACCGGGTGAGCTTCTACACCGCGCCGATCAAGGCGCTGGTGAGCGAGAAGTTCTTCGACCTGTGCGAGGTCTTCGGCGCCGACGACGTCGGGATGCTGACCGGCGACGCCTCGGTGAACCCCGACGCCCCGATCATCTGTTGCACGGCCGAGATCCTGGCCAACCTTGCCCTGCGCGAGGGCCGGGCCGCTGACGTGGGCCTGGTCGTGATGGACGAGTTCCACTACTACGGCGAGCCGGACCGCGGGTGGGCATGGCAGGTGCCGCTGCTGGAGCTGCCCGACGCGCAGGTCCTGCTGATGTCGGCCACCCTCGGTGACACCCGTGAGCTGCGCGAGGACCTCACCGCGCGCACGGGCCGGGAGACGGTGCTGGTCGACCAGGCCGAGCGACCGGTGCCCCTGACCTTCACCTGGTCGCTGGAGCCGCTGGCCGAGAAGCTGGAGGAGCTGGTGACGACCGGGCAGGCGCCGGTCTACGTCGTGCACTTCACGCAGAAGGACGCCGTCGAGCACGCGACCTCGCTGCTCAACGCGAGCTGGGTCGCGTCGGGCACCTCGCGCGAGCGCAAGGAGCAGCTGGCGGAGCGGATGGCCGGGGTGCGCTTCGCGGCGGGCTTCGGCAAGACCCTCGGCAAGCTGCTGCGCAAGGGGATCGGCGTGCACCACGCGGGGATGCTGCCGCGCTACCGGCGGCTGGTGGAGCAGCTGGCGCAGGCCGGGCTGCTGCAGGTCATCTGCGGCACCGACACCCTCGGCGTGGGCATCAACGTCCCGATCCGCACGGTGCTGTTCACGGGCCTGGCGAAGTTCGACGGCAACCGCATGCGGGTGCTGCGCACCCGGGAGTTCCTGCAGATCGCCGGTCGCGCCGGTCGTGCCGGCTTCGACACCGCCGGCTTCGTCGTGGTGCAGGCGCCCGAGCACGTCATCGAGAACGAGAAGGCCAAGGCCAAGGCGGCCGAGCGGGTCGCGGCGGGGAAGAAGAAGTCCAAGGCGCAGCTGCGCAAGCCGCCCGAGGGCACGGTCGTGTGGACCGAGGCGACGTTCGAGAAGCTGGTCGCAGGGGAGCCGGAACCGCTGGTGCCCCGGATGCGGGTCGACAACTCGATGCTGCTCAACGTCCTCTCGCGCGAGGAGGACGCCTTCCCGGTCATGCGCCGCCTGCTCATGGAGAACCACGAGCCGCGCCGCCAGCAGCTGCGACTGGCCCGCCGTGCCCTGCGACTGACCCGCTCGCTGCTGACCTCCGGGGTCGTCGAGCGGCTCGAGGAGCCCGACGAGCACGGTCGCCGCTACGTCCTGGGCGTGGACCTGCCCGAGGACTTCGCCCTCAACCAGCCGCTCGCGCACTTCGCCCTGGAGGCGCTGGAGGTGCTCGACCCGGACTCGGAGACCCACACCCTCGACGTGGTCTCGGTGGTGGAGGCGGTGCTCGAGGCTCCCCGCCAGGTGCTGCTGGCCCAGCAGTGGGCGGCGCGCGGCGCGGCGATCGCCGAGATGAAGATGGACGGCGTCGACTACGACGAGCGGATGGCGCTGGTCGAGGAGATCACCTGGCCGCAGCCGCTCGCGGAGCTGCTCGGGGCGACGTACGAGGTCTACCGCCGCGCGCACCCCTGGCTGCCCGAGGACCTGCTCGACCCGAAGTCGGTGGTCCGGGAGATGTGGGAGCAGGGGCTCTCCTTCACCGACCTGGTCTCGCGCTACCAGCTGGCGCGCTCGGAGGGACTGGTGCTGCGCTACCTCACCGACGCCTACCGCACGCTGCGGCAGACGGTGCCCGAGCAGCACCGCACCGAGGAGCTGGACCTGCTGGTGGAGTGGCTGGGCGAGACGATCCGCCAGACCGACTCCTCGCTCCTGGACGAGTGGGAGGCGCTCACCGACCCCGAGGGGGCGTTGGCCCGCCTCGGCTCCGAGCTCACCTCGGCGCACGCCCCGCCGCCCCCGCCGCGGCCGCTCTCCCAGCAGGGTCGGGCCTTCGAGGTCATGGTCCGCAACGCGATGTTCCGCCGCGTCGAGCTGGTGGCCCGCGACGACCTCGACGGGCTCATGGCCCTCGAGCGGGCCGCCGCCGACCGCACCGAGCCCCCGCGCGAGGTGCTGATGACCCGCTCGGCCTGGGACGAGGCGATCGAGGCCTACTACGCCGACCACGACGCGGTCGACATGGGCCCCGACGCGCGGTCCCCGGAGCTGCTGGTGAGCGAGCCGGGCACCGACGAGGAGACCGGCGCCCGGGTGCTGCGCGTGCGCCAGACGGTCCACGACCCGGCAGGCGACCACGACTGGGTCGTGGAGGCGGTCGCCGACCTCGACGCCACCGACGAGGTGGGCGAGCTGGTCATGCCGACGACGGCGTTCCGCCGGCTGTGAGCGGGCCCGCCCGACGACGTACGATCCCGCGGTGCCAGAGGTAGCAGCCGTGCCCGACATCGCGAGGGTCTCCGTCGTCGCGTACTTCGGCGACGACCCGACGCGGGTCTACCAGCTCGTGCAGTGGCTGCCGGTGCTGGAGGTGCTCGACGAGGTGCACCCGGTCGGCCTGGTGGTGCGCGACGCCGCGGTCGCCGCGCACCTGGAGGAGCGCACCCACCTGCCGGTGCTGCTCGCGGTGGACTTCCAGGAGCTGCGCGCGCTCTACGAGCGGCTCGACGCCGGGGTCGCGCTCTACTGCAACAACTCCATGCTCAACTTCCAGTCGCTGCTGGACCCGCGGATGCTGCACGTGCACGTCAACCACGGCGAGAGCGACAAGCAGTCGATGGCCAGCAACAACGCCAAGGCCTACGACCGGGTGCTCGTCGCCGGGGAGGCGGCGGTGCAGCGGCACCTGGCTGCGCTGATGGAGCTCGACGCGACCCGGCTGGTCCGGGTGGGGCGCCCGCAGCTCGACGTCCCGCGCGAGCGGGTCCTGGCGCCGTCGACCCGCCGCACCGTCCTCTACGCGCCCACCTGGGAGGGCGACGCCGACTACAACGACTACACCTCCGTCGACGTCATGGGCCCGGCCATCGCGGAGGCCGTGCTGTCGCTGCCCGACGTGCGCCTGGTCTACAAGCCGCACCCCAAGGTGGTCACCAGCACCCGTGAGGAGGTGCGCGAGGGCCATCGCGCCATCATGACGCTGGTGACCGCCGCCGCCCCGACCGACCCCGAGGCCGGGCACCTGGCGCTGACCAGCGCCGACATCCTGGCTGTCATGCCCGACTGCGACGCGCTGGTCACCGACGTCTCCTCGGTCGGCCTGGACTGGCTGTACCTGCGCAACGAGAAGCCGCTGCTCCTCACCGACAAGCACGCCGACGCCGAGCGGCTGCGCGAGGAGGTCCCGGTCAGCCGGTGCGCCGACGTGGTCGAGCCCGCGGACGTCGCGGGCCTGGCAGACCTGCTGGCCGACCGGCTCGAGCACGACGAGCACCACCTGGCGCGTGTCGCCATGCGCCACCACTACTTCGACGACGTCGCGGTGGGGGAGTCCACGACCCGCTTCCTCGCGGTCGTCGGGGAGCTGCTCGCGCTGCGCGACCGGCTCCAGGGCGTCGCGCCGTCGGCGCGCGGGTCGGTCGGCATCACGGCCTGAGCGACCTAGGGTGGCGCGCATGAGCGAGCAGTCCCCGGTGGAGGTCCGGCACGAGCCCGAGCGGTCGCGCTGGGCGGCGTACGTCGACGGCGAGGAGGCCGGGTACGCCGACTACGTGCTGCTCGAGGACCCCCCGCGGGTCGTCTTCCCGCACACGGTCACGCACCCGGCGTACGGCGGGCGCGGGGTCGCCTCGCAGGTCGTCGGTGCCGCGCTGGAGCACGTGCGGGCGGAGGGCGGGCGGCAGGTGGTTCCGCAGTGCTGGTTCGTGGCCCGGCACATCGAGCAGCACCCCGAGCTGGCCGGGCTGCTGGAGGTTCCCGACGGGGGTGCGGCGAACCGCTTGTAGCGGCCTCCGCCCGGCACCTAGAGTGCGCGGGTCGCCCCCGCGCGGCGCCGGGCGCTTTGTCGACATGGGGGCCGGATGAGGAGAGCGTCGTGACCGATGGTGGGATGGCCCCTGTGACCGACCCGCTGCCCTTCGACCGTCCTGACGAGAAGCCGACCATGGGTCCCACCGGGCGCCCGATGCCGGTGCTCCCGGAGCCGGCGCCGCTGACCCACCACGGGCCGGCGCGGGTGGTGGCGATGTGCAACCAGAAGGGCGGCGTCGGCAAGACGACGACGACCATCAACCTGGGCGCCGCCCTGGCCGAGCTGGGCCGCAAGGTGCTGCTGGTCGACTTCGACCCGCAGGGCTCCCTGTCGGTCGGCCTGGGGCTCAACCCGCACGAGATGGAGCTGACGGTCTACAACCTGCTCATGGAGCGCGACGTCGCGCTCGAGGAGGTCGTGGTGCCCACCGGCGTGCCGGGCATGGACCTGCTGCCCTCCAACATCGACCTCTCCGCCGCCGAGGTGCAGCTGGTCCACGAGGTGGCCCGCGAGCAGACCCTGCAGCGGGTGCTGGCGCCGGCGATCGCCGACTACGACGTCATCCTCATCGACTGCCAGCCCTCGCTGGGCCTGCTCACGGTCAACGCGCTGACCGCCGCCGACGGCGTCATCGTGCCGCTGGAGTGCGAGTACTTCGCGCTGCGCGGCGTGGCGCTGCTCAAGACCACGATCGACAAGGTGCGCGAGCGGCTGAACCCCAAGCTGGAGATCGACGGCGTCCTGGGCACGATGTTCGACGGCCGTACCCTGCACTCGCGCGAGGTCATGGAGCGGCTGGTGCAGGCGTGGGGGGACAAGGTCTTCCACACCGTCATCCGCCGCACGGTGAAGTTCTCCGACTCCACGGTGGCCGGCGAGCCCATCACGACCTACGCCTCGTCCTCGGCCGGCGCCGACTCCTACCGCCAGCTCGCGAAGGAGGTGCTCGCCCGGTGCCTCGACGGGTGAGCATGCCCGCTGCCGACGACCTGTTCCGGCCCACCGCCGAGCAGCCGACCCCGCCGGCCGTCTCCGACGAGCCGGCCGGTGCTGCCCAGGCCCCGGTGGAGACCCCGGCGGCGACCGCCGGTCCGAGGAAGCCCAGCGGGCGGGTGCGCCACGACGAGAAGATGACCGTCTACGTCACCAGCGCCGAGCTGCTGGCCATCGAGCAGGCGCGGCTGCGGCTGCGCAGCGAGCACGGCCTGGCCATCGACCGGGGGCGGCTGGTGCGCGAGGCGCTCGGGCTGGTGCTCGGGGACTTCGAGGAGCGCGGCGAGGCCAGCGACCTGGTGGCCCGCCTGACGGTGGACCAGGAGTGAGCCCGGCCGCCGCCGACGACGTCGCCGTCGCGGAGGCGCCCGCGGGGTTCTCGCTGCGCCTGGACAACTTCGAGGGTCCCTTCGACCTGCTGCTGCAGCTGATCTCCAAGCACAAGCTCGACATCACCGAGGTGTCGCTCTCGCGGGTGACCGACGAGTTCATCGCCCACGTCAAGGCGCTCGGGCGGTCCGGCACCTCGGTCGACGACCTCGAGGAGACCACCTCCTTCCTGCTCGTCGCCGCCACCCTGCTGGACCTCAAGGCGGCCCGGCTGCTGCCGCAGGGCGACGTGGAGGACGAGGAGGACCTCGCCCTGCTGGAGGCCCGCGACCTGCTCTTCGCCCGGTTGCTGCAGTACAAGGCGTTCAAGCAGGTCGCCGCGGTGCTCGAGCAGCGGCTGGCGGGGGAGTCGCGGCGCCACCCGCGGGCCGTCGGCCTGGAGGAGCGCTTCGCGACCCTGCTGCCCGAGGTCCTCATCGGGATCGGCCTGGAGCAGTTCGCCGCGCTGGCCGCCAAGGCGATGGCGCCCAAGCCGGTGCTCGAGCTGCCGACCCACCACATCCACGCCCCCGCGGTGTCGGTGCGCGAGCAGGCGGGGATCGTCGTGGACCGGTTGCGCCGCTCGGGGACGCTCACCTTCCGCGCCCTGTGCGGCGACTCCCCGGACACCCTCACCACCGTGGCGCGCTTCCTGTCGCTGCTGGAGCTCTTCCGCGAGGGCGCCGTCGCCTTCGACCAGGTGACGCCCCTCGGCGAGCTCACCGTGCGCTGGACCGGCGAGGAGGACGCCGACGTCGACGACCTGGTCACCGACGAGTTCGACGGTGCGCCCAACGACGCCCCCGAGGCTGCCGAGCAGGCCGCAGCCTCGACCGACCTGCCCGCTCGGCGCGATGCCGACCAGCCCCAGGAGGACCCCGATGAGTGAGGCCACCCACACCGACGAGACGACCGCGGAGATGCTCGACGTGCCCGTGGCGGCGCTGCGCCCCTCGCTGGAGGCGGTGCTGATGGTCGCCGACCAGCCGCTGGACGCGGTGAGCCTGGCCACCGCCGTCGGGCACCCGGTCGAGGACGTCGTGGCCGCGCTCCAGCTGCTCGCCGAGGAGTACGACGAGGCCGACCGCGGCTTCGAGCTTCGCAACGTCGCGGGCGGCTGGCGCTACTACACCCGCGAGGACTACGCCCACGTGGTGGAGCGGTTCGTCCTCGACGGCCAGCAGGCCCGGCTGACCCAGGCGGCGCTGGAGACCCTGGCCGTGGTGGCCTACCGTCAGCCGGTCTCGCGGGCCCGCGTCTCGGCGATCCGCGGCGTCAACGTCGACGGCGTCATGCGCACCCTGCTCACCCGCGGGTTGGTCGAGGAGGCGGGGAGCGACCCCGAGACCGGCGCGCACCTCTACCGCACGACCAGCTACTTCCTGGAGCGGATCGGGGTCACCGGCCTCGACGAGCTGCCCGAGCTGGCGCCGTACCTCCCCGACCTGGAGGACATGGAGGAGGAGCTGGGCGCGCTCGCGACCCAGCCCGCCCCGGGCCCGGCCGGCCAGGAGCCCGCCGCGCCCTCGGAGCCGGTGGGCGAGGAGCAGGCATGAGCGACTCTCAGGTCCCCGTCGACGAGGACGGCCTGATCCGGCTGCAGAAGCTGCTGGCGATGTCCAACGTGGCCTCGCGGCGCAAGTGCGAGGAGCTGATGCTGGCCGGCGAGGTCGAGGTCGACGGCGAGGTCGTGACCCGGCTCGGCACCAAGGTCGACCCGACGCGCGCGGTGATCAGGGTCCAGGGGCGCCGGCTGCCGCCGGTCTCCGCGCACGTCTACCTCGTGCTCAACAAGCCCCGCGGCGTGGTCTCGACGATGTCGGACCCCGAGGGACGGCGGTGCCTGGGCGACGTGGTCGCCGACCGGCCCGAGCGGCTCTTCCACGTCGGTCGGCTCGACACCGACACCTCCGGCTTGCTGCTGCTGACCAACGACGGCGACTTCGCCCAGCGGATGGCGCACCCCTCCTACGAGGTCGACAAGACCTACGTCGCCGAGGTCGAGGGCGAGGTCTTCCCGCGCACCCTCAAGCAGCTGCGCGAGGGCGTGGAGCTCGAGGACGGGCCGGTCCAGGTCAGCAGCATCAAGGTCGTCGCGGGCGGTCACGGGCGCAACCACCCCGGTCGCACGGTCGTGGAGCTGGTGATCCACGAGGGGCGCAACCGGATCGTGCGGCGCCTGCTCGACCACGTCGGCCACCCCGTGCTGCGGCTGACCCGGACCCGGATCGGTCCGGTCGAGCTGGGCCGACTGGGGGTCGGGGAGATGCGCGAGCTGACCCTCGACGAGCTCGGGCAGCTGCTGGACAGCGCGCAGATGTGAGCAACGGGGTCAGTAGCCTGACCCGCGCAACCGCAGCACCACCAGGCACCACCAGGCACCACCAGGTACGACGAGGACAGAGGGAGCAGCACGTGGCGGTCCGGGCGATCCGAGGGGCGACCCAGCTCGAGGAGGACGTGCGCGACCACATGCTCGAGCGGGTCGCGGAGATGGTCACCGACGTGATGACCGCGAACGGCCTGGAGGTCGACGACTTCATCTCCGTGGTCTTCACCGCCACCTCCGACCTGGTCTCGGAGTTCCCGGCCTACGCCGCCCGCCGGCTCGGCTTCGGCGAGGTGCCGCTGCTGTGCGCCCGCGAGCTGGAGATCGAGGGCTCGATGCCCCGCGTGGTGCGGATGATGGCCCACGTCGAGACCGACCGGCCGCGCGCGGACATCACCCACGTCTACCTCCACGGCGCCGCGGCGCTGCGCTCGGACCTGACCCGGGTGCGGTCGCTGCCCGACGGCGATGCCTGAGACCTCCGGGCCCGCTGAGCGCCCCCGTGGGCTGCCCGCCGGTCAGCGCGGTGACTGGCTGACCGGCCCGGTCCTCGTCGTCGGTGCCGGTCTGCTCGGGACCTCGGTGGGCCTGGCCTGCCGCCGTTCCGGCCTGGAGGTGCTGCTCAGCGACGTCTCCTCCGAGCACGTGCGCACCGCCTCCGGCATGGGTGCAGGTCGCCCCCTCGAGCCGGGGGACCGGCCGGAGCTGGTCGTCGTGGCCGTGCCACCCGACCACGTGGGCGAGGCGGTGCGGGTGGCGCTGGCCGCCCACCCCGGTGCCGTGGTCACCGACGTCGGCAGCGTGAAGACCGGCCCGTGGCAGTCGGTCCGCGAGCAGGCCGGCGCGGCGTCGTACGTCGGCGGGCACCCGATGGCGGGCAGCGAGCGGTCCGGGCCGCTGGCGGCGTCCGCCTCGCTGTTCGACGGCCGGCCCTGGGCGATCACCCCGCACCCCGAGAGCGACCCCGCGGCCGTCGAGGTCGTGGAGGACCTGGTGCGGCTGTGCGGTGCGGTGCCGGTGTGGCTGACCCCGCAGGAGCACGACCGGGCGGTGGCGCGCACGAGCCACGTGCCGCACCTGCTCTCGGTGCTCGCGGCTGCGCGGCTGGCTGCCGGCCCGGAGAACCACCTGGCGCTGTCGGGCCAGGGCGTGCGCGACGTCACCCGCGTGGCTGCGGGCGACCCGCGGCTCTACAGCCAGATCGTCGGCGCCAACGCCGACGCCGTGCTCGACCTGCTGGGCGAGGTGCGCGAGCAGCTGGACGCGGTGATCGCCGCCGTCGGGGCCGGTGACCGGTCCGCGCTGGAGGACGTCCTCGCCAGCGGTGTCGCGGGCACCCGGGTGATCCCGGCCAAGCACGGGGGCCCCGCCCGGCCGATGCGCTCGGTGTGGGTCTCGGTGCCCGACCACCCCGGCGAGCTGGCCCGGCTGCTGGCCGACGCCGTGGCCAGCGAGGTCAACGTCGAGGACATCCGGATCGACCACGACCCTGGCCGACCTGTGGGCCTGGTGGAGCTGGTGGTCGAGGACACCCGGGCCGACCACCTGCTGGGCTCTTTGGAGTCACGCGGTTGGGAGACCCACCGGTAGGCTGCCGCCCCGTGGACGACCTGCAGCAGCCCTCGACCCCGGGCCTCGTGGTGGCCGTCGACGGCACCTCCGGCTCCGGCAAGTCGAGCACCTGCCGCGGGGTGGCCTCGAGGCTGGGCCTGGCCTACCTCGACACCGGCGCGATGTACCGCGCGATGACCTGGTGGATGCTCGAGCACGGCGTGGACGTCCACGACCCCGCCGCCGTCGCCGCCCGCTGCGGCGAGCCGACGATCACCTCCGGCACCGATCCGGCCGCGCCGACCATCCACGTCGACGGCACCGACGTCGCCGGACCGATCCGGGGTGAGGCCGTGACCGGCTCGGTCTCCCCGGTCGCCACCGTCCCGCAGGTCCGCGAGCGGCTGGTGGCCCTGCAGCGCGCCGCGATCTCCGCTGCGCCGCAGGGGATCGTCGTGGAGGGACGCGACATCGCCAGCACCGTGTGGCCGCAGGCGCAGGTCAAGGTGTTCCTCACCGCCGACCCCGCCGCCCGGGCTGCACGCCGCGCCGCCGAGGAAGGTGGCTCGGACGCCGCCGCCGTCGAGGCCGTGCTGCGCAGCCGCGACGCCATCGACTCCGGTCGCGCCGCCTCCCCGCTCACGCAGGTCGACGGGGCCGCGCACCTGGACACCACCCACCTCACGCTCGACGAGGTCATCGAGGAGGTCGTGGCCCTGGTCCGGGCGGTCGAGGTGGACGCGTGAGCGACCACGTCGCGCTCCCGCGCACCGACCGCACGGCGCACCCGCCGCGCTACCTCCTGCACCCCCTGCGGCCGCTCGCCCGCTGGATCATCCGGCGGCGCTACCGGGTCGTGGTCCACCACGCCGAGCGGGTGCCCGCCGCCGGACCGGTCGTGCTCGCGGCCAACCACGCCGGCGTCATCGACGGGCCGCTGCTGGCGATCTTCGCCCCCCGGCCCGTGCACGCCCTGACCAAGTCCGAGATGTTCGAGGGGCGGCTCGGCGGGTTCCTGCTCCGCTCCGGCCAGGTGCCGCTGGACCGGTTCCGCACCGACGTCGCCGCGGTCCGCTCGTGCCTGCGGGTGCTGCGCGACGGCGGCGTGGTCGGGATCTTCCCCGAGGGTCGGCGCGGCTCCGGGGAGCTCGAGCGCTTCCACCGCGGCACCGCCTACTTCGCGCTCGCCGCGGGTGCGCCGGTCGTGCCGGTCTCGATGTTCGGCACCCGCGAGCCCGGCGGCTCCAGCGGCTCGCTGCCGCGCCGTGGGGCCACGCTGCACCTCGTGGTCGGGCGTCCCGTCGACGTACCCCACCAGCCGTGGCCGCGCACGCGGGAACAGGTGGGCGAGCTCTCGCGTTCCCTCTGGGAGCACATGCGCGCCGAGCTCGACGCCGCGCGCCGGGAGACCGGCGGCATTCTGCCGGGCCCGCTGCCGCTCGGGGAGCTCGAGCCCGACCCCGCCACCGGGGTCGGGTCGCCGCGCACGCGCACCGAGCCGGCCCCGTCCACCCCGCCGTCCACCCCGCTCCCGCCGGCACCGGGGAGCACCATCCACACCGACGGCCACGAGGCCGCTCGACACGAGCCAGGAGCACCATGACCGACCAGCCCGACCAGTCCCTCGACGCGACCCCGGAGGGCGCCCCGAGGGTGCCGGTGCTGGCCATCGTCGGCCGCCCCAACGTCGGCAAGTCCACCCTGGTCAACCGGATCATCGGCCGCCGCGAGGCGGTCGTGGAGGACGTGCCCGGCGTGACCCGCGACCGGGTGCCCTACGACGCCACCTGGAACGGACGCGCCTTCACCGTCGTCGACACCGGGGGCTGGGACCCTGACGCCAAGGGCATGGCCCAGCGGATCGCCGCCCAGGCCGAGATCGCGATCTCGCTGGCCGACGCGGTCCTGTTCGTGGTCGACGCGACCGTGGGCATCACCGACGCCGACGAGGCGGTCGTGAAGATCCTGCGCGCTGCGGACAAGCCGGTCGTGCTGGCCGCCAACAAGGTCGACGACGCCCGGACCGAGGCCGAGGCCTACGCGCTGTGGAACCTCGGGCTGGGGGAGCCCTGGCCGGTGTCGGCCCTGCACGGACGCGGGTCCGGCGACATGCTCGACGCGATCCTCGCGGCCCTGCCCGAGCCCCCTCCGGAGTCCGACCCCGAGGTCGGGGGACCGCGCCGCGTCGCGATCGTGGGCCGCCCCAACGTCGGCAAGTCGTCCCTGCTCAACAAGCTGGCCGGCGAGGAGCGGGTCGTGGTCGACAACGTCGCCGGCACCACCGTCGACCCGGTCGACGAGCTGGTCGAGCTGGGCGGGCGCACCTGGCGCTTCATCGACACCGCGGGCATCCGCAAGCGGGTCAAGGAGGCCAGCGGGCACGAGTACTACGCCTCGCTGCGCACCGCCACGGCGATCGACCGGGCCGAGGTCGCGGTGCTGGTCCTCGACGCCCAGCAGAGCATCGCCGAGCAGGACGTCCGCATCCTGCAGACCGTCCGCGAGGCCGGCCGCGCGCTGGTGATCGCCTTCAACAAGTGGGACCTGGTCGACGATGAGCGGCGCTACTACCTCGAGCGCGAGATCGAGCGCGAGCTCGTGCAGGTGCAGTGGGCGCCGCGGATCAACGTCACCGCCCGGACCGGGTGGCACATCGACCGGCTGGTGCCCGCGCTGGACAAGGCCCTGGAGGGCTGGGAGACCCGGATCGGCACCGGTGCGCTCAACACCTTCCTGGGCCGCCTCGTCGCCGAGCACCCACACCCGGTGCGCAGCGGCAAGCAGCCCAAGGTGCTCTTCGGGACCCAGGCCACCACGGCACCCCCCACGTTCATCCTCTTCACCTCCGGCAAGCTCGACGCCTCCTACGAGCGGTTCATCGAGCGCCGGCTTCGCGAGGAGTTCGGGTTCGTCGGGACGCCGATCGTGCTGCAGCAGCGGCCGCGGGAGAAGCGCAAGCGCTGAGGACGGCTCCTGCGCAGGGCCTGTGGAGGCTCGGGACCTTGGTCCCGAGCCTCCGGGCCTAGGTCCCGGCGGTCCCGGGAGGGGTCAGGTCCTCCGGGGGCGGGTCGATGAGGCGGGGGACACCCCCTCGCACCAGGAGCCCGACGTGCCGCCTCGCGCAGTGACCCCGAACGGTCGGGAGAAGACCTTCCGTCCCGACCAGATCATCGTCTCCAAGACCGACCCCCAGGGTCGGTTGACCTACGTGAACCCGCTGTTCGTCGAGATCAGCGGCTACACCGAGGCCGAGCTGATCGGGCAGCCGCACAACATCATCCGCCACCCCGACATGCCGCGCTCGGTGTTCCGGCTGCTGTGGGAGCGGATCTCCGGCGGCGAGGAGATCTTCGCCTACGTCGTGAACCTCAGCGCCGACGGCACGCACTACTGGGTGCTCGCGCACGTCACGCCCACGATCGGCCCGGACGGCCGGATCGTCGGCTACCACTCGAACCGGCGTACGGCGGACAAGGACGCCCTCGCGGTCATCACGGACATCTACGCCAAGCTGCGGGCCGTCGAGCGGTCCGCGCCCTCCACGCCCGAGGCGCTCGCCGCGGGCACCGCCCTGCTGGAGCAGATGCTCGCCGATGCCGGACAGACCTACGACGAGCTCGTGTGGTCGCTCTCCCAGGAGGTGGCGGCATGAGCATCGACGCCCTGCCGACCGACGCGCACCCGACCGACGCCCCCGCGACCGACGACGGGCTGGCAGCGCTCGAGGAGTCCCTGGCCGCAGTCCCCGCCGAGGTGGGCAGGCCCTCGGCCCGCGAGCAGCAGCTGGAGCGGGTGCTGCTCGCCGTGCGCGACGTAAGCCTCGCCGCCGCCGGTGGTGACCTCGAGCCGCGCGTGCCGCACCTCGGTGACGAGCCGGAGGTCCGCGAGGTCCGGGACGCCCTGAACGGCCTGCTGGACCTCACCGACGCCTACGTGCGGGAGTCCTCGGCCTCGCTGAGCTACGCCAGCACGCAGCGTTTCTACCGCCGGTTCCTGCGTCGCGGCATGAAGGGCAGCTTCGCCCAGGGCGCGAGCACCATCAACGAGGCGATCGACGCGATGGCCGCCACGGCCGACACCCTCGCCCACGAGCGGAGCGAGCGGCTGCGGATGGCCGACTCCTTCGAGCAGGCCGTGATGGGTCTCTCCGACCAGGTCGCCGCCGCCGCCGTGGAGATGGAGTCGGCGTCCAGCAACCTGGCCAGCACCGCCGAGGGCACCGCCGTACGGGCCGGTCAGGTGGTGGAGAGCTCCCACACCGCCTCCAACGCCGTGACCGTCGCCGCGGCCGCGGTCGAGGAGCTGGCCGCGACCATCTCCTCCATCGAGCAGCAGACCGCGCAGTCCAACGCCGCGGGTGTGGCTGCGGTCGGTGAGGCGGAGTCCACCGCCGCGACCGTCCAGGGCCTGGCCGCGGCCTCCCAGGAGATCGGCGAGGTGATCAACCTGATCAACCAGGTGGCCAGCCAGACCAGGCTGCTCGCCCTCAACGCCACCATCGAGGCCGCCCGGGCGGGGGAGTCCGGCAAAGGCTTCGCGGTCGTCGCCTCGGAGGTGAAGTCGCTGGCCACCCAGACCGCGGAGGCCACCGGTCGCATCGAGGCGCAGGTCAAGGAGATCCAGGGCGCCACCGACGCCGTCGTCGGGGCCATCGACACCATCACCGGCTCGGTGCGGGGGATGGGCGACAACCTCGAGGAGATCGCCCGCACCGTCTCCGAGCAGCGCCAGGCGGCCGGCGAGCTCAGCGAGACCACCACCCGCGCCGCCGCCGCGGTCGGCCAGGTCACCGACGACATCGGCGCCATCGGGGACGCCACCCAGGCCACCAGCAGCGGTGCCGGGCAGATGACGACGGCCTCCCTGGAGCTGGCCAAGCTCTCCTCGCAGCTGCGCACGGAGGTGGCCGACTTCCTGGCCCGGATCCGCTGAGGGGGCGAGCGGAGCAGGACCGTTCCACCCACCAGCGCGGCCCCCGGCCCCGATTCCGGACCGGGGGTCGCGCTGTTGTAGTGTTCACGCGCCGTGAGGTCGCGATCCGACCGACCGGCGTTCGGGCTGTGGCGCAGCTTGGTAGCGCACCTGACTGGGGGTCAGGGGGTCGCAGGTTCAAATCCTGTCAGCCCGACCGAAGAACCGCCTCTGACCTGCGGAAACGCAGGTCAGAGGCGGTTCTTGTTTTGACGTGGCGCCGCAGAATGGTCTTTTACTAGTCGTAAAGGATTTCGCGGCCTACGGATCCGAGCTCGTATCGTCGCTCTCAGCGAGCCGCTCGAGGAGCTCGGATAGGTCGGCTGAGACCGCCGGTTTGGCGATGTAGTGGTCACGGGTGACCTGGCTCGAGGAGTGGCCGAGCTGGCGCGAGGCGAGCTCGGACGTGGTTGCCTCCGAGATCAGCGTCGCCACCGTCTTGCGGAACGTGTGCGGGGTCACCCACTCAAAGCCGGTGTCCTTGCGGATCTGCCGCCACCGCCGCTCGACGTTGACGACCTGGTGCCACGTGCCGTTGCGGGTGGCAAAGACGGCGTCGATCTCGTTGTGCGTCGCGCACTCACGGCGCACCCGGAGAAGCTCGGCCGCGAACCGGGGGAGCACCACGGTTCGCCGGCTGGCGTCCGACTTCGGCGTGGCCTTCCGATACGTGCCCTTTCCGGTCTCGGTCTTGATCGTGCCCGACACCGTGAGCACGGGGTCCAGGTCGCTCCAACGCAAGGCCAGGATCTCGCCGATGCGGCAACCGGTGGCGAGCATGAGGTCGATGATGTCGGCCATGTCGCCGGTGGCCTTGGGCCCGGGGCGGTCCGTGTTGACCCACCGGCGTACGGCGGCGCGGATCTCGATCAAGTCCTCGACCCGCAGAGCCTTGGTCTCCTGCTTGGGTCGGTGAACCCGGGTTGTCCCGCGGGCCGGATTCACCGAGATCGCATCGTGTCGAACCGCGAGGTCGAGCATGGCTCCGAGGACGACCTTGGCCTTGCGTTGCCGGTTCACGCTCTGATCGCGCAACCTCAGCAGGAGCCGGTCGAGCCGGGCCGTGGTGGCCTCGCGAACCTTCAGCCCACCAACACTCGGTAGCACCATGTTGTCCAGCACCCGGCGGTACTCGTTGATGGTGGTCTGCTCGATCCTCCCACCTCAGATGCCTCAACGAGCTCGACGTACCGCGTGCCGTCGCCGAGTCGCTCCTCGGCGATCCTCCAGAGGGGGGTGGGGGAGTAGTGGGGACTCTGTTCCGGGAGCCTTCCCTGTCCCGGGAAGACGTACCGGACGGGTCTTGCGGAACCACCAAGCCTCAAGAGCTCCGCTTCCTGCGGCGTAGCCGTGGAGGGTTCTTCTTGCGGTGACACCGACCATCCATCAACGGGCGGGGGCGGATCGCGCCTGCCTTGTGACTGGCTACCAACTCGAGCGCTTGCGGGTCCTGTCACGATACGACGGATCCCTTCAGGCTCAACGACAGATCGGCCTCGCCCTGCCGTCGGGCGAGGATGATCGCGGCGGCGATGAGCCAGAGCGGGAGGAGCAGGTAGTTCACCAGGCCACCGGGTGGGATGCCTGCGGTGCCTAGGGCGCTGAGTACGCCCAGCACGAGGGTGAGGATCGCGAACCACCGCGGCAGTACGGCGTTGGCCAGACCGGCCAGTCCGGCGCCGAGGAGGGTGGTGGCGATGCCAATGCCCATGCCGGCGAACCCGAAGAAGCCCACGAAGCTGAGGATTCCCAGGGCCTGGTCGTCTTTGGCGTCCGCGGCACCGTTGATCAGACCCCAGTTCCACATCACCATCTGTGAGAGGCCGGCAGCGACGAGCAACAGGCCGCCGTAGACGATGCTGGAGTATGTCGATTCGCGAGCTTCGCCCGCACGGAGATGGCTGCGGAGCGCGGTCCCGAAGAAGACCAGCGCGATCGCCATGACTACCAGGCAGCCGATGGCTGCGTAGTTCAGGGCCAGGTGATCGCGGATCGCCGCGGTGGTCATCGTCCCGGGTGAGTCCTGGTCGCCGGTCTGGAACAGGAACATCTGCCCGATCCAGGCTGCG
The DNA here is from genome assembly GCA_009701885.1 of Actinomycetota bacterium. GTDB lineage: Bacteria > Actinomycetota > Actinomycetes > Propionibacteriales > Nocardioidaceae > Nocardioides. Next base: position 38,791 of record WLJH01000018.1, on the reverse strand, counting down.
CCCGCGATCGCTCCCGTCCAGGGCAGGAATCGTTCGAACTTGCTGCGAGGCATTTCGCCACTCCCTTCCGCATGATGCCGGCGGGGATCGCCGACACCGCGACCATTCCGGTCGAGTCGTCCGGGCGCACGAGGTTGCCGTCCCAGGTGGGCCGGGAGGTGTTCCCGGGACTGCAGACGGGAGGCTGCCGCGCCGTCAGACTGTGGACATGTTCTTCACGGCCGTTGTGTTCGCGACGGTGGTCCCGATCACGCTTGGTCTGCTGCTCGTGCGGCGTGGTCAGCGTCGGATCGGCTGCCTGCTGGTGGCGCACGGGCTGTCGGTGGGTCTGCTGTTGGGTGGCTCCGAGTTCACGAGCACGACCACGGCGGCCTTGGTTGCCGACCAGCTGCTCGCCGGCGGTTGGGTCTTCCTGTTCCTGTGGTTGGTCCTGATCGCCTACGTCTTGCCCGATGGGCGTCCGCTGTCACGTCGATGGCTGCTCTGGGTCCGTGTTGGGCTGGCGGGCGCAGCGCTGCTTCTCGTGGGTGCGGCCGGTGACCGGAGTACGTTCCGGCAGGAGCACGACGGGCTCGCCCCACCGGTGGCGTGGCTATCGCCGGCGGTGTCGGCAGTTCTCGGGACGGTCGGGCTGCTGCTCGTCGTACTTCTGTTCTTCGGCTCCGCTGTCGCCGTGCGCAGCCGGCTCAAGGCATCGGCGGGCGAGACCAGGCTGCAACTCCTGTGGCTGGTCTGGGGTGCGCTGGCTGTCCCGCTGGGGCTGCTCCTGCTGTGGGCGAATCACTTCCTGCTGAGTGACATTCCCTGGATTACCGCTGCCGTTTTCACCGGTGTCAGCACTGCGCTGCCTGCCACCATCACGATCGCGATCTTGCGCTATCGCCTCTTCGACATCCAGCTCGTCCTCAGCCGCACGCTCACCTATGGCGTCCTGGTTGTCGGTGTGGTGGCGTTGTACGCACTGCTGCTCCTCGCTGTCGCCCGCGTCGGCGGAAACGACACGTTGGGTGGCCTACTCACGGTCGCCGTGGTCGCAGTCGCGGTGCACCCGGCCTACGCTTGGCTCGGCTGGCGGGTCGAGCGGTGGGTCTACGGCTACAGGTCCCAGCCGCACCAAGCCCTCCGCCTGCTCGCCGACCGGGCCGACGCTGCAGCATCTGACACGTTCGGCACTCCGGTCACCGACGCGGTCACTGATGCGATCGCCGAAGCTCTCCGTGCCGATCGCGCGTGGGTGGACACCCGGCCCGGCGACGCGGACGATCGTGTCGTCCGGACGCCGCTGGTGCATCGCGGCGAGAGTTTCGGATATCTCGCGGTGGCAGTGCCGCACGGTCGGGAGCTGTCATCCGCGGATCTGGCTCTCCTCCGCGACCTTGCCCGGTATGCGGCGGTCCTCGTCCGATCGGAGAGACAGGGCCAGGCTCTTCGCGAGTCGCGTTCGCGGATCGTGGCCGGCCGCGAGGAGGAGCGCCGCCGGCTCCGCCGAGACCTTCACGACGGGGTCGGCCCGGCGCTGGCAGCCGTCGTGCTCAAGCTCAACGCCGCGCAGTCACGCGCCGATGTCGACGCGCGCGCCGCACTGCTTGCCGAGGCACGCGAGGAGGTCAAGGACGCTATCGCGGAGGTGCGCCGGCTCGTCGACGACCTAAGGCCGCCGGCGATCGACGAGGTCGGCTTGCTTTCGGCGATCCGGCATCGCGCTGGGGCATTGTCCGGGGGGCTGACGATTGAGGTGTACGGGCCGGAGCCGCTGCCCGCGCTGCCCGCGGCGGTCGAGGTCGCTGCCTTCCGAATAGCATCTGAGGCGATGACAAACGCCGTCCGCCATGCAATGGCGAGCCGCTGCCGGGTCGACGTGTCTTTGAACGGTTGCCTAGAACTCACCATCGCGGACAACGGGCGCGGTCAAGCGCTGGCGACTACGAGCGGGGTGGGGTGGACGTCGATGCGCGAGCGTGCCGCCGAGCTAGGTGGCACCTGCGACATCTCCGACCGGCGAGAAGGAGGCCTCCTCGTGCGTGCGGTCCTGCCTGTTGAGGAGCCTCCGGCGAGCGCGGAGAGCCGGGTCGAGCGATGATCCGGCTGCTCGCGGTCGACGACCACCCGGCGTACCGGCGCGGCCTCGAGCTGATGCTCGCCGACGTCGACGACATCGACATCGTCGGTGAGGCTGAAACCGGTCTACGCGCCGTGGAGCTTGCCGAAGAGCTGGCTCCCGACGTCGTGCTGATGGACCTGCGGATGCCCGAGCTGGACGGCATCGAGGCGACGCGAAGAATCAACCGGGGCGCGTTCGCCCCGGCGGTCGTCGTCCTCACGATGTTCGAGGACGACGACTCCGTCTTCGCGGCGATGCGCGCCGGCGCCCGCGGCTACCTCCTCAAGGGAGCAGAGCAGGACGAGATCGTGCGCGCGGTCCGCGCCGCCGCGGCAGGCGAGGCGATCTTCGGCCGCGAGATCGCCCAACGTGTCATCGCCCACTTCGCCCGCGGCGCCGGATCCACTGCAGCTGCTTTCCCCTCGCTGACCGATCGCGAGCGCGAGGTGTTGGAGCTGGTCGCTGCTGGCAAGGGCAACTCGATCATCGCCCACGAGTTGATGATCAACCTGAAGACGGTACGCAACCACGTATCCAACGTCCTCAACAAGCTCCAGGTCTCCGACCGGTCCGCGGCCATCGTGAAGGCACGCGAAGCGGGCCTGGGGGGTGGCAAGTGACTGTGCCGTCAGACGATCCCGAACTGGTCACGCTTCGCGTGCGAATCGTGCCGCGCGCCGGGTCGTGCACGGCTTGCGGGTGACGTTACGTCACGTGATTGCATTCCTGCCGTGAGCGCCGATGAGGAGTTGCTGGGGGTCGGGGCGGTCGCTGACCTGACGGGTACCACGGTTCGGACTCTTCAGTATTACGACCGCATCGGCCTGCTGGTGGCCCGTCGGCTGCCCACTGGTCCGCGCGGACACGACCAGGCTCCGTCGTACACCACTCTGCTGGACTCCACTCGAAACGGGCCCCGCGGATCGCCCCGGTTCTCTGCTGGGGGCGTGCGTGACCAGCGCCTGCGCGATCAGCGGTCGAGGGCGGCCATCTCGAGGACGAAGCGGTCCCACGGACGTCGGTCGCGGAGGCGGTGGCGAGTTGCCTGTTCTCGGGTCGCACCGCCGGCCGCCGACCACATCGCCTAGCGTCAGCCCGTGACTCCTCGATCCGCCCGCCCGGTGCGGGCCTCGCGCCTGCCGGCTCCCGGTCCCACCGGTGGCACGCAGGACGCCCGTGGACAGGCGCCGCGGCGTCCCCACGAGGACGACTTCCTCGACACGCCGCCCGGGCTCGCGCAGCTGGCGCCGGGAGCGGTCATCCGCAGCCGTCGCGTCCGGGTCGCGCTGCTGGGGCTGGTGCCGCAGCAGCGGATCGAGGCGTGGCAGGTCGCTTACCGCAGCACCGACCTGCACGGCGACCCCGAGGTGGCGGTCACGACGGTGATGCGGCGCAGGGGAGCGGTGCCGAGCGGGCTGGTGGCCTACCAATGCGCCATCGACGCGGTCTCGGACCGGTGCTTCCCGTCGTACGCGTTGCGGGCCGGCGCGCGGGCGTGGGGCGCGCTGCCGCAGTTCGAGATCCTGCTCATCGCGCGGCTGCTCGACCTGGGGTACGCCGTCAGCGCTTGCGACCACGAGGGCCGGCTGGGCACGTTCGCGGCCCCGAGGGAGCCGGGCTACCGGGTCCTCGACGGCGTGCGGGCCGCCCTGGCCCTCGAGGACGCCGGCCTGCCCGGCGACCTGCCGGTCGGGATGTTCGGCTACTCCGGTGGGGGCATGGCCACGTCGTGGGCCGCCGAGATGGCCCCGACCCACGCCCCCGAGCTGCCGATCGTCGGTGCCGTGCTGGGCTCGCCGGTGGGCGACCCGGGCGAGGCGTTCATCAAGCTCAACGGCGGGTTCTTCGCCGGTCTGCCCGCACTCGTGGTGGCGGGGCTGCGACACGTCTACCCGGGGCTGGCCGAGGTGGTGCGCGAGCACGCGTCGAGCGAGGGCAGGCAGCGACTGGACCGGTTGGAGCAGCTCACCACGACCGAGGCGTGCCTGCGCTACGCGCTCGACGACTTCGACGACTACCTCGACTCCCCGCTCGCCGACGTCCTGGCGCTCCCCGAGGTCCTGCACGTGTTCGACGACCTCCGGCTGGGCCACCACGCCCCGACCTGTCCACTGCTGGTCGTCCAATCCCGGTGGGACCAGATCATCGACGTCGACGACGTGGACAGCCAGGTGCAGCGATACGCCGACCGGGGTGCCGACGTGCTCTACCTGCGCGACGGGGCCAGCGAGCACATCAGCCTGATGCTGCTGGGGTTCCCCGTCATGCTCGGCTGGCTCGAGCGACGGTTCGAGGACCACCGGGCAGCGTGCCCCGGGGTTGCCGCGCCCCCCGCCACGGGCAACCGTGACCACCTCTCGCTGGCCCTGCTGCCGTCGTCCTGGTCGGGCTTCGCCGGTCTGGGCGCGGTCGCCGTGCGCACGGTCCTCGGACGCGGCTGAGCCCCGCGGGCGACGACCTGCCCGGCCACTGCCCGGGCGAGGCTGGTGCTGCCTGGTCAGACCCACCACGCGCAGCCGGCGAGCACCACCAGCACGCCGAGCTCGACCATGCCGATCCGGCCGGGACGCAACGAGGGGTCGCTCAGCAGGTGGGTCCGCAGGGCCGCGAGCGTGGCCGGCATGAGCGGCCACGGGGTCCCCGTGACGGCGAGGCCGGTCGCTGCGGCCAGGCAGGCCAGCGAGAACCACCGCGAGGCCCGGGCGAATCCGGGGCGGCGGCGCTCGCGGATCAGCGACTTCACGTGCAGCGTCGAACCGACCAGGGCCAGCGCGCAGACGGCGGTCAGCAGGGCGAGCGTCCCGTCGAACGTCGGCCACGGCGGGACCCAGCCGCCGCGTGCACCGACGCCGACCAGCACCGGCACCATGAGCGCGCACTGGGCGACCAGCACCAGGTCGTTGCCGAGCGCGCGCTCGCGCCGGGCCCGCGCGTAGGTCAGCGAGACGGCGTACCCGAGGCCGTAGAGCACACCGACCCAGACCAGCCAGGGCCGCCAGGCCACCGAGGCGGCCGCGGCCACGCCGGCGAGCGGCAGCCACAGCCGCAGCGCCCGGTCGAAGCGGTGCGGGCGCGGGGCGGTGAGCCGGCCGGTGAGTGCCCAGGCTGCGGGGTACGCCGCCACCCAGGCCAGGACCACGGGCACCAGTGCCGGGTGCCACGACAGGACGGGCGCGGCCAGGGACACCGGGAGCGCCAGGAACGCCCACGCCCCGTGCTGGTCGGGCACGAGCGGCCCCGGTCGGGGCGGGCGCGACGGGGCGGCTCGCCCCGCACGTTCGGGATTCACGGTCGTCGACATCGGCTCTCCCCACGTGTCGTCCCGGCCACGTCGGTGCCGGGACGGGTCGCGCCCATCGTCGTACGCCGCGGGCGCGAGGGGCAGGGGCGCGGGTCCCGGCGGATCCGGGTCGTTGGTCCCGTGCGCGGGCGGCGGCGCGGTGGCAGGGTGGACGGGGCCGGGAGCGGGAGAGCACCAGGAGGTCCGCATGTCGTAGGGGTACGCCGCACGCGAGGGTCACAGCAGGCCGGAGACCGGCCCGCCCGGCGGACTGGTCTCGGTGCTGGAGCGCTGGGAGGCCTCAGGCGGGCACTGGGAGGTGCTCGTGCAGCGTGGGGACTGGATCGAGGTGGCGCTCGTCAACTGTGACGGGGAGCAGATGAGCCGGGTCAGCAGCCCGCGCACCTCGGTGCTGCGCTCCTACCTCGACGGCCGCAGGGTCAGCACCGACTGAGTCGGCGCCCGCGGCCCGGTCGGCCGGCCGGCGCCCGGTCGGGCGTCCACGTGCGCGGTCGTCCCGCGGGCCTCGACCACCGCCGGCCTACCCTCCCGTCGTGGCCACCCTCGACGCGCCTCTGACCCTGCCCAGCGGACTGGTGCTGCCGCACCGCATCGCCAAGGCGCCGATGACCGAGAACCTCGCCGACGCCGACAACCAGCCCACGCCGGCCCTGGAGCGGCTCTACCGCCGGTGGGCCGCGGGGGCGGCCGGCGGTCTGCTCGTCACCGGCAACCTGATGGTGGACCGGCGCTTCCTGGAGCGCAGCCGCAACGTCGTGGCCGACGAGCACCTCGACGTCGCGCGGTTGGCCCGGGTCCGCGAGGCCGCCGCCGGCAGCCCGGTCATCGCCCAGCTCAACCACCCGGGGCGCCAGACCAACCGCTTCGTGGCCTCGCGGCCGGTGGCGCCCAGCGCCGAGGCGGGGGCGGTGAAGATGATGGGGCTCTTCGCCAAGCCGCGCGCCCTCACCGACGCCGAGGTCGAGGCCATCGTCGCGGCCTTCGGTGCCGCCGCCCGCCGGTGCGAGGAGGCCGGGCTGGACGGCGTGCAGGTGCACGCCGCGCACGGCTACCTGCTGGCGCAGTTCCTCTCGCCGTACGTCAACCGGCGCACCGACCGCTGGGGCGGCGACCTCGCCGGTCGCTCCCGCGCGCTCGTGGAGTCGGTGCGCGCCGTGCGCGCGGCCACCGGCGACGGCTTCACGGTGTCGGTGAAGCTCAACTCCTCCGACTTCCGCCACGGCGGCTTCACCGAGGACGACGCCGAGCAGGTCGTGCGGCTGCTGGTCGAGGAGGGCGTCGACCTGATCGAGATCTCCGGCGGCACCTACGAGAACCCGGCGCTCTTCGGGGAGGTCGAGGGGCTCGGTGGCGACGACGTCGCCGGCGCCGGGAGCCACAAGGAGGCCTACTTCGCCGGCTTCGCCCGCCGGGTCCGCGAGAGCGCCGGCTCGGTGGCGCTGATGCTCACCGGAGGCATCCGCACCCGCGAGGCGATGGAGGCGCTCCTCGCCGACGGCGGTGTCGACCTGATCGGTCTCGGCCGCCCGCTGGCGATCGAGCCCGACCTCACCGCCGGCCTGCTCGCCGGCGAGACCGGTCGTCCCCTCCCGCGCTACACGCTGCCGACCGTCGCCGGCCTGGCGGGGGAGTCGGAGTGGTACGAGACGCAGATCGCCCGGATGGGCCGCGGCCTGGAGCCCGACCCCGGGCTGCGGGCGATCAGCGCCGCGTCGCGCTTCGTCTCCGGCGAGGCCGTGCGCGGCATCGGCGGGCGACGCCGTCGGGCCCGGCTGGTCACCTCGGCCGGGCGCTCCTAGGCGCCGGGGACGATCCGCAGGTCGCGCACCGCGCCGTCGCCCAGGGCGCTCAGCGCCTCCTGGTAAGCCGCGGAGTCGTGGCAGGCCACGGCGGCCGCGACATCGGCGAACTCGATGATGACGCAGCGCTCCGCGCGCCCGGCCTCGTACGTCGCCTCGGGCAGGCCCCGGGCCAGGAACCGTCCCCCGGCGGAGACGATGGCGGGGCCGGCGAGGTCGGCGTACGCACGCAGCTTCGCCTCGTCGGTGATCTCGAGGTAGCTGCTGACCCAGTAGGCACTCATGGGGGCCATCCTGCCCGAGGCGGGGACGGACCGCGCGGGCTGCTCAGCGGGCCGTGACCGGCAGCAGGCCCAGCACCCCGTCGACGGTGTCGTCGAGCAGGTCGGTAGCGCCGTCGGCGGTGCCCTCGACGAGCGAGGTGACCGGCGCGAGCGTCCCCCCGGTGGCTCCGTCCACGACCGTGACGACCGTGGCGACGACGGGGTCGAGGAGCGAGGAGGTCAGGCCGGGCTGGTCGCCCGGAGGGGCGGGCGGCGGCCCGGGCGGGGGAGTCGCCGGACCCTGGGGGCCACTCGGGTCGGTGCCGTCGGAGGCGCCGGGGCCGCCGTCGGTCGCGGGCGCCGGGAGCGGGGCGATAGGGGCACCGGCACCGGCCACGGGCTGGGCCGGAGCGGGCGTCGTCGGGTCGTCGGGGTCGCTCTCGGGTGCGGTGCCCGAGACCGGTGACGGGACGTCCGGGGCGAGGAAGGGCAGGACCCCGCCCAGTGGACCCACCCCGACCTGCACGGCGAGGACGGCGAGGACGCCTCCGATCCCGATCGCGGCGGCACCGGCGAGGGCGGCGACGGGGCGTCGGCGCACGGGCACCGGTACCGCGAAACGGGTGGGCGGTGCCTCCTCCGGGTCGAGGAGGGGAGCGGCTGCGGTTGCTGCGACGTCGAGCGCGGCGACGGCCTCCTCAGCCGCGGTGCGGAGCAGCCCGGCCACCGGGGTGCCGTCGGCGGCTGCGGCGAGCAGCACGAGCCGCACCCGGTGGCGGGGGGTCGGGCCGGGGGTGGCCAGCACGTCGGCGTACCCCAGCAGCCGACGGGGCGAGCGTCCCGGCTCCGCGACGACCCCGGACCAGGCCGGTCGGGTGCTCGCGAGCCAGGCGCCCGCGCGCTGGGTCCCGTCGGCGACACCGGGTGCCAGTGCGGCGAGGGCGCGGTCCTCGCGCACGCACTCCTCCAGCAGGCGCGCCACCAGTCCCCGGTCGGCGGGCAGGGGCCGTGCCACCTGCCAGTCGCCGTCGGCCGTGGGGGTGCCGGGGGAGCCGGCGGGGGAAGTGGCGCTCATGCTCGCTCTTCGTCGCGCGTGGGTCCGTCGGTGGACGGACACCCCATGATGCCTGGTCGCGCAGGGGGTGCGTGGGAGGTTGGCCGCATGCGCGAGATCAGGCCGGGTGACGGTGGGCACGTGGTGGTCGTCGACGGGCACCTGCAGTCCCACGTCGACCTGGACGACCCGCGACGCCTCGTCTTCGACTACGTCCGCCGTCTCGGCGACCTGGTCGACGTGCTCGCCCCCGACGGGACGCCGCTGCGGGTCGTCCACGTCGGCGGCGCCGGCATGACCCTGGCCCGCTACGTCGCCGCCACGCGACCCCGCTCCTCCCAGGTCGTGCTCGAGCCCGACGAGGAGCTCACCGCTCTGGTGCGCCGCGAGCTGCCGTTGCCCCCGCGCAGTGGCATCAAGGTCCGCCCGGTCGACGGCCGCGCCGGCCTGCCGGCCCTGCCCGACGGTCGCGCGGACCTCCTCGTCCTCGACGCGTACGACGCGGGGCGGGTGCCGCCGAAGCTCCTGACCGCCCCGGCGCTGGCCGAGGTGGCGCGCGTGCTGGCCCCGAGCGGGTCCGCGCTGCTCAACGTCGCCGACCAGGCCCCGTTCCCGCTGGTGCGCACGGCGGTGGCCGGGCTGCGCCCGGTGCTGCCGCACGTCGCCGCGGGGATGGAGCCCGCCACCAGGCGGGCCCGACGGCCCGGGAACGTCCTGCTGCTGGCGAGCCGGCAACCGCTCCCCGTGGCGGCCTGGCGCAGCCGCTCGAGCACCGGCGCGGCGCCGTACCGGGTGCTGGACGCCGACGGAGTCTCGGCGTCGTTCGGCGGGGGGACTCCCGCGAAGGACCCGGACACGGCATGCTGAGCCGGGTGAAGACGACTAACCGACGCCTGACCCGACCCGCCGCGCTCCTCGGAGCCGGCCTGCTCACCGCCTCCCTCGCACTCACCGGCTGCAGCGGTGGCGACGATGTCGAGGCCTACTGCGACACCCTGTCCACCGCGAAGGAGGACATCGACGCGCTCGAGGCGGGCGACCCCGGTGCCTTCAGCACCGCCTTCGAGGCGTTCGAGACGCTCTCGGAGGAGGCCCCCGAGGAGGTCGCCGACGAGTGGGCCACCATGAACGAGGGTGTCCAGCAGATCGAGGACGCCTTCGCCGACGCCGGCCTCGAGCTCGACGAGCTCGGCGACGTCATGACCGGGGAGATCCCCGAGGGCGTCGACATGGAGAAGCTCGAGCAGCTCGGCACCACGCTCGAGGAGCTCGACAGCCCGGAGTTCAACGAGGCCTCCGACGCCATCTCCGAGCACGCCGAGCAGGAGTGCGACATCACGCTGGGCGAGTAGCCCGGCTGCGGGGGCGGTGGGCGGTGCCCTGCCGCCCCCTACACTGGGCGGGCGTCGGCCACCGGCCGGCGCCCGCATCCCCTGACGCAAAGGACCCCGAGCTCCGCTGATGGACGGCTCCCAAAGTCGCCCGCTCTCCCCGCCCCCCGCCCCTCGATCTGCCCGTCGCGGCACTGAGGTGGCACCGGCGAGGGGAGAGCGACCATGACCCCCCTCCTGCTCCTGCTCGTCGCGCTGCTCCTCGTGGTGGCGTGCGGCATCTTCGTGGCCGCGGAGTTCTCGCTCGTGGCCGTCGACCGCAACAAGGTCGACCAGCTCGTCGCCGAGGGCGACCAGGGTGCGCTCGGCGTCCAGCGGGCGCTGCGCTCGCTGTCGACCCAGCTCTCCGGTGCCCAGGTCGGCATCACGGTGACCAACCTCGGCATCGGCTTCCTCGCCGAACCGGCGATCTCCGAGCTGCTGCGTGACCCGCTGGCCTCCGCGGGCGTGCCCGACGGTGCGGTCTCCCCGGTCGGGCTCGCGCTCGCGCTGGTGATCAGCACGATCCTCACGATGCTCTTCGGCGAGCTGGTGCCCAAGAACTTCGCCATCGCCCTGCCCCTGGCCACCGCCCGCGCGACGCAGCGGCCGATGCGTCTGTTCACCTCGGTCAACACCTACCCGATCCGCTTCCTCAACGGCTCCGCGAACAAGATCGTGCGGCGCCTCGGGATCGAGCCGCAGGAGGAGCTGCGTTCCGCGCGCAGCTCCTCCGAGCTCGCCTCGCTGATCGCGCGCTCGGCCGACGAGGGCACCCTGGACGCCGACACCGCCGAGCTGATGGAGCGCTCGGTGGAGTTCGGCACCCGCACCGCGGGCGAGATCATGACCCCGCGCGTGCGCACGCTCTCGCTGGAGCTCAACGACCGGGCCCAGGCGGTCATCGACCTGACCCGCTCCAGCGGCCACTCGCGCTTCCCGGTCCTCGACGAGGACGACAACGTCGCCGGCACCGTCCACGTCAAGCACGCGGTGGCGCTGCCGCTGCACGAGCGCGCCACCACCAAGGTCAAGCACCTCATGGTCAAGCCGATCGTGGTGCCGGACTCCCTGCGTCTCGACCCGCTGCTGGCGCTGCTGCGCGAGGACGGCTTCCAGATGGCCGTGGTGCTCGACGAGTACGGCGGGCACGCCGGCATCGTGACCCTCGAGGACGTGATCGAGGAGATCGTCGGCGACATCGCCGACGAGCACGACCGGGCGGGCTCCCGCGGCCGCCAGCGCCGCGACGGCAGCTGGACCCTCTCGGGGATGCTGCGGCCCGACGAGGTCGAGGACCTCACCGGGATCGAGCTCCCCGAGGACGAGGCCTACGACACCGTCGGCGGGCTGGTGATGCGCGTGCTCGGCAAGGTGCCCGAGAGCGGCGACGTCGCCGAGGTCCCCGTGCCCGACCGCAGCGACCCCGAGGAGGTCCGCGAGCGGCTGGCCGCCCTCACCGTCGAGCACATGGACGGCCTGCGCGTCGACCGCGTCTCGCTGCGCCTGCTCGGCCCCGCGACGACCGAGCCCGAGGACGAGGGGGCGCACCGATGAGCGACCTCACCGCGCTGCTCGTCGCCGTCCTGCTGCTGGCGGCCAACGCCTTCTTCGTGGGGGCGGAGTTCGCGCTCGTCTCCGCCCGGCGCTCCCAGATCGAGCCGCTGGCCCAGTCGGGCTCCCGGATCGCCCGCACCACGCTGACGGCGATGGAGAACGTCTCCCTCATGATGGCCGGCGCGCAGCTGGGCATCACGATCTGCTCGGTGGGTCTCGGTGCCGTCGGCGAGCCTGCCGTGGCGCACCTGCTCGAGCCCCTCTTCGAGCGGGCCGGGGTCAGCGAGTCGCTGCTGCACCCGGTCGCCTTCGTCGTCGCGCTGACCATCGTGGTCTTCCTGCACGTGGTGCTGGGGGAGATGGTGCCCAAGAACATCGCCATCGCCGGCCCCGACCGGGCCGCCCTCGTGCTCGGCCCGCCGCTGCTGGCGGTCGTCACCGTGCTGCGCCCGCTCATCGTCTCGCTCAACGCGATCGCCAACCGCACGCTGCGGCTGCTGGGCGTGGAGCCCAAGGACGAGCTGTCCTCGGCGTACACCCGTGAGGAGGTCGCGGCGCTGGTCGAGGAGTCGCGCGGCGAGGGCCTGCTGCAGGACGACGAGTACGACCGTCTCGCCGGTGCGCTCGGGTTCACCGAGAAGACCGTCGACGCGGTGCTGCTCGAGGCCGGGTCGCTCACCACCGTCACCCGCGGCTCCAGCGCCGCGGACGTCGAGGCGCTGTGCGCGGCGACGGGCTTCAGCCGCTTCCCGGTCGCCTCCGACACCGGCGAGCTGGTCGGCTACCTCCACATCAAGGACGTGTTGGAGCCCGACGAGGAGCGACGGCTGCGCCCGGTCGAGGACAAGTGGGTGCGTCCGTTCGCACCGGTCTCGCCCGGCGACCTGCTCCACGACGTGCTCGAGCAGCTGCAGCGCCGGGGTGCCCACATGGCCCGCGTCGTGCGGCCCGACGGGGTGACGGTCGGGCTGGCCACCCTCGAGGACGTCATCGAGGAGCTGGTCGGCGAGATCCGCGACGCCGCGCACCACGACGAGCCGACCGACGCACCTGCGCCGACCGGGCCCGCCGCGCAGTCCGCGTCGGGTCCCATGCCCTAGGGTCCGGGGCGTGACGGAGAGCGTGGCGCGGCAGGCGGACGCCGGGGTGTGGACCCTGCCCAACCTGCTCAGCGCCGTCCGGCTCGCGCTCATCCCGGTCTTCCTGTGGCTGGTGCTCGGACCGGAGGCCGACGGCTGGGCCCTGGGCCTGCTCGTGGTCTCCGGTGTCACCGACTGGCTCGACGGGTGGCTGGCCCGCCGCTGGGGCCAGACCTCGGTGCTGGGCCAGGTGCTCGACCCGGTGGCCGACCGGCTCTACATCCTGGCCGTGGTCGTCGGCCTCGCCCTGCGCGAGGTCATCCCGTGGTGGCTCGCGGTCTCGCTGCCGCTGCGCGACGCCCTCATGTGGCTGCTGGTCCCGCTGCTGCGCACCCGCGGCTACAGCGCCCTGCCGGTCCACTTCCTCGGCAAGGCCGCGACCTTCAACCTGCTCTACGCCTTCCCGCTGCTGCTGCTCGGCGACGGGGAGGGCGTGGTGGCCGACCTCGCGCAGGTCTTCGGCTGGGCCTTCGCCATCTGGGGCGTCGGCCTCTACTGGTGGGCCGGCGTGCTCTACGCCTGGCAGGTGCGCAAGCTGCTCATGACCACGCCGCGCCGCGCGCGCCAGTCCGGTACGGCGGCCTGAGCCGTGCCGGGCAGCGACCGGCCCCCCGCAGGGCCCGCGACGCGGCAGCAGCGCGCCCCCGGCACGGTGGACGACGCGCGCAGCCGCGCGGCCACCCCGTTGCTGGACCTGCTGACCCAGCAGTCCCTGGACGAGGACTACGTCCACGTGGCCCGGCGTCGGGCCGCCGCGGGGGAGGAACCGCCGCGTGGCGCCCGGGCCCACCGCACCGCGGCCGTCGTGGTCGCCGCGTTCGGCGTGCTCGTCGCCACCGCAGCCGTGCAGACGGCCCGGGGCGCCGACGAGGCGCAGTCCAGCCGCGTGGTGCTGGTCGAGCGCGTCGTCGAGCGCCGCGACACCGTCACCGCCCTCCAGGACCGGATCCAGGAGCTGCGCGGCGAGGTCGAGGACGGCGAGCAGCTGCTGGCCACCGTCACCGGCAACCGGCTGACCGCCGAGGGACGGCTGCGGCGGCTCCAGGTCCGCACCGGCTTCATCGGCGTGCGCGGGGAGGGCGCGCGGGTCACGATCACCGACGCCCCCGCGGGTGGTGAGCTGATCCGCGACACCGACCTGCAGCTGCTGGTCAACGGGCTGTGGCAGGCCGGCGCGGAGGCCATCAGCATCAACGGCCAGCGCCTGACCGTCCGCACCGCGATCGAGAACTCCGGCACGGTCGTCAACGTCAACAGCCAGCCGCTGCGATCCCCCTACGTGCTCTCGGTGGTCGGCAACCGGCGTACCCTCCAGGCAGACCTGCTGGCCAGCCCGAGCGGCCTGGCGGTCGCAGACCTGGTCACCCGCTTCGGGTTCGGCTTCGAGATGGTCCCCGTCGAGGAGCTGGTCCTGCCGGCGGCCGCGCCCCGGACGCTGCGCCACGCCGAGCTGCTCGTGCAGGGCAGCCCCCGAGACCCCGAGGGAGACACCCCGTGATCGCCGCACTGGGCCTGCTCGTCGGGATCGTGCTGGGGCTGGTGCTCCAGCCCGACGTGCCGCTGTCCCTCGAGCCCTACCTGCCGATCGCGGTGGTCGCCGCGCTCGACGCGGTCTTCGGCGGGCTGCGTGCCTACCTCGACGGGATCTTCGACGACAAGGTCTTCGTCGTCTCCTTCGTCTCCAACGTCGTGATCGCCTCGGCCATCGTGTGGCTGGGCGACCAGCTCGGCGTCGGCGGCCAGCTCTCGACCGGCGTCATCGTCGTGCTCGGCATCCGGATCTTCTCCAACGTCGCCGCGATCAGACGGCACCTGTTCCATGCCTGAGCCGACGACGCCGACGAGCCCTGGCCCGGGCCCCGGGTCGGGCCAGGACCCGGTGCCCGCGGAGGAGACCGGGCGTGCGCGCCTGCGCCGGGCGCTGCTGCGGCCCTCCCGCAGCCAGGTCGTCGTCGCGGTCCTGCTGGCGGTCGTGGCCTTCGCCGCCATCGTGCAGGTGCAGACCGTCGAGGACGACGACACCTACGCCGGCTACCGGGAGCAGGACCTGGTCAACGTCCTGTCCGGCCTGGCCGGCGCCTCGCGCCGCGCGCGCGCCGAGATCACCCGGCTCGAGACCGCCCGCGACGAGCTGGTCTCCGACACCGACGCCGAACGGGTCGCGCTGGAGCAGGCGACCAGCGAGGCCGACAGCCTCAGCATCCTGGCCGGCCTGGTGCCCGTGACCGGCCCGGGCATCCGGATCACCATCACCGAGGTGACCGGCCGGGTCCGCGCCGACACGATGCTCAACATGGTCCAGGGCCTGCGGATCGCCTCGGCCGAGGCGATGCAGCTCAACGGCACCGTCCGGGTCGTCGCGCAGACCTCCTTCACCGACGCCGAGGGCGGGCTCGTGGTCGACGGGCAGCAGCTGGCGGCGCCGTACGTCGTGGACGTGATCGGCGACCCCAGCGCCCTCGCCGGTGCGATGTCGATCCTGGAGGGCCCGCGCGTGGACCTGCAGGACGACGGTGCGGAGGTGGAGGTCGTCACCCTCTCCTCCCTCGACATCGAGTCAGTGCGCCAGCCCGTCGAGCCCGAGTTCGCCCAGCCCGCGGACCCGCAGTAGCCCGACCCGCAGTAGCCTCACCCGACCTGCCTGACCCGCCGGACAGCCCGACCTGGAGGAGACACCTTGTACCCCGACGACCTGCAGTACACCGCGGAGCACGAGTGGGTCCGCACCCCGGGCGAGCACGAGGGCGCGGTGCGCATCGGCATCACCCACTACGCCCAGGACGCCCTCGGCGACATCGTCTACGTCTCCCTGCCGGAGGTGGGGGAGAGCGTCACCGCCGGCAGCACCTGCGGCGAGCTGGAGTCGACCAAGTCGGTCTCCGACGTCTACGCCCCGGTCACCGGTGAGGTCGTGGCCCGCAACGAGGCGCTCGACGCCACTCCCGAGCTGGTCAACGACGACCCGTACGGCGGCGGCTGGCTCTTCGAGGTCGTCCCCGCCGGCGAGATGGGCGAGGGGCTCATGGACGCGGCGGCCTACCAGGCCTCCCTCGAGGGCTGAACCCACCGGTCGACCAGCCCTCGCCCCATCCGAGCGGGTTCCCCGGTCCGGGGTTGCCCGACCCTCCATCACTGGTAGGTTCGGCGGAACCCTCACTCTCCACCCAGCGGTGAGGGTTCCGCGACCGGATCGTCCAGCGCAGCACGAGGAGACCCCGATGCCGTTCTGCACCGCCTGTGGCCGGCAGAACCCCGACGACGCCCGCTTCTGCTCCCAGTGCGGGACCCGGCTCGTCACCGCCGACCCCGCCCCCGAGGCATCGCGCGGCGAGACGACCGCGACGATCTCGATCGCGGCCGGCGACGCGCGGGTGGAGACCTCGGACCGCCAGCTGAACCCGGTCGACGCCGCCGCCGTGGACGCGCTCCCGGTGGGCCACGCCCTGCTGGTGGTGCAGCGCGGGCCCGGGTCGGGCAACCGCTTCCTGCTCGACACCGACATGGTGACGGCGGGTCGCCATCCCGACAGCGAGATCTTCCTCGACGACGTGACGGTCTCGCGCCGGCACGCGGAGTTCAAGCGCGACGGCTCGACCTTCACCGTCTCCGACGTGGGCAGCCTCAACGGCACCTACGTCAACCGCGACCGGATCGACACCGTGCAGCTCAAGGACGGCGACGAGGTGCAGGTCGGCAAGTACCGCCTCGTCTTCTTCTCCGGCCACGAGGTCCAGGGCTGAGCGTGGTGACCGGCTCGACCGCCCCGCTCGGGTCGAGCACTGCCCGGATGAACATCGGGCAGGTGCTCGAGCAGCTGCGCCCCGACTTCCCGGGCGTCACCATCCCGAAGATCCGCTTCCTCGAGGACAAGGGGCTGATCAAGCCCGAGCGCACGCCCGCGGGTTACCGCAAGTTCTCCGACGCCGACGTGGCGCGGCTGCGCTACGTGCTGCGGATGCAGCGCGACCACTACCTTCCTCTCAAGGTCATCGGGGAGCACCTCGACGCGATCGACCGCGGCCTGGAGCCGCCGCCGATCGAGCCGGTCGTGCCGACGGTGCCCACGGTGGCGCTCGCTGCCGACGGCACGCCGAGCCCGGAGTCCTTCCGGCGCACCGACGACCTGAGGCTGTCGCGCAAGGAGCTCCTCAAGGTCGCCGAGGTCGGCGAGGAGCTGCTCGCGCAGCTGGAGCAGTTCGGCCTCGTGGGTCCGCGCCCGGGCACCGGGCACTACGACACCGACGCCCTGGTGGTCGTCCGCACCGCCCGCGAGCTGGCCGACTACGGCATCGAGCCACGCCACCTGCGCGCCTACAAGGCCGCCGCCGACCGCGAGGTCGGCCTGGTCCAGCAGGCCGTCGCGCCGCTGCAGCGCAGCCGCGACGCCGCCGCGAGCGCCCGGGTGGCCGAGGCCGCCTCGGAGATCGCCGCCCTGTCGGTGCGGCTGCACGCGACGCTGGTCAAGTCCGGCCTGTCGCGCTGATCGAGGTCACGGCCCGTCCCCGCCGTACGTCGTGGACGTGCGCGTAGGGTGGTGCCATGCGCGAGGTCGACGTCATGGGAGTCAGGGTCGAGATGCCCTCGAACCAGCCGATCGTGCTCCTGCGCGAGGTGGCCGGTGACCGGTACCTCCCGATCTGGATCGGTGCCGTGGAGGCCACGGCCATCGCCTTCGCCCAGCAGGGCGTGACCCCGCCGCGGCCGCTGACCCACGACCTGCTCAAGGACGTGCTCGAGGCCACCGGCAACACCCTCGACGAGGTGCGGATCACCGACGTGCGCGACGGCGTCTTTTTCGCCACCCTCGTGCTCGCCTCGGGCACCGAGGTCTCCGCGCGCCCCTCCGACTCCATCGCCCTGGCGCTGCGCACCGGCTCCCGGATCGTCTGCGCCGAGGAGGTCCTCGACGAGGCCGGCCTGGCCGTGCCGGCGGAGCAGGAGGACGAGGTCGAGAAGTTCCGCGAGTTCCTCGACCATGTCACCCCCGAGGACTTCGAGGCCCCGTCCGACTGACCCGAGTGCCGCCCAGCCGCCCCGTTCTTCCGGAAGGACCGGGCGGCTCGGCGAGAAAGTCTCAGGCTCAGGTTGAGGGTTCGACACGCCGGTGAGTTCTTTGACCGGGATGCGGGCACCGCCTACCTTGAACTGTCTTCGTTGTAACTCCACCGCCGTGGTTCACCCGGACCGCCGGCACCCTTCCCCGGAGCTACGCCCAACGGAGTAGACCCCCGGAGGACCGCGTGAACGAGCACGAGCAGGAACTGCGCGACAGCGTCGACGTGGAACGTGCGGCCGAGGCCGCCGACGAGCAGGGACTGCTCTTCACCGACGACGTCTCGCCCCTGCCGAGCGACCTCGGCTACCGCGGCCCCACCGCGTGCAACGCCGCCGGCATCACCTACCGCCAGCTCGACTACTGGGCCCGCACCGGGCTGGTCGAGCCGACCGTGCGCGGCGCCAAGGGATCGGGCTCGCAGCGGCTCTACTCCTTCCGCGACATCCTGATCCTCAAGGTCGTCAAGCGGCTGCTGGACGCCGGCATCTCGCTGCAGCAGATCCGCACCGCCGTCTCGCACCTGCGCGAGCGCGGCACCGACGACCTGACCCGCGTTACCCTCATGAGCGACGGCGCCTCGGTCTACGAGTGCACCTCCAACGACGAGGTCATCGACCTGCTCCAGGGCGGCCAGGGCGTCTTCGGCATCGCGATCGGCGGTGTCTGGCGTGAGATCGAGGGCACCCTCGCCGAGCTGCCCTCCGAGCGCACCAGCGAGGACGCGGCCGCCGAGCCCAGCGCCAACGACGAGCTGGCCGCGCGTCGGGCAGCCCGCTCCGCCGGCTGAGCCTGCCGACTGGCGTGCCCGCCGCTGGACCAGACGGTCCGGCACCCCGCACCTCCGACACCGATCCCGTGCCGCCCGACGGCACGGGATCGCTGCGTTCCACACCTGTCCCACTGGTAGATTCACCGCAGCTGACCATCCCGCGCGGGAGAGTCCTCCTGCTGCCCGTCGGGCAGGGGGCGCCGAAGGGGCAATTCCTCCCCGGAACCTCTCAGGCACCCGGACCGCGCAGGACAGGCGACTCTGGAGCGCGTGCGTGACAGAGGGGGAGGGAACCCGGACGCCCATCCCCAGGAGCCCTTCACCCATGAGCGCAGCCTTCGCCGACCGCCACATCGGCCCCCGTCCCGCTGAGGTCGAGGCGATGCTCGCCGCGGTCGGCTTCGACTCCCTCGAGGCGCTGATGAGCGCCGCGGTCCCGGGCGGCATCCGCTCCGCGGCCGCGCTCTCGCTGCCCGAGGCGGCCACCGAGACCCAGGTCGCCCGTGAGCTGCGCGACCTCGCGGCGCGCAACCGCCCCGCCGAGCCGATGATCGGCCTGGGCTACCACGGCACCACGACGCCGCCGGTCATCCGCCGCAACGTGCTGGAGGACCCGGCCTGGTACACCGCCTACACGCCGTACCAGCCGGAGATCTCGCAGGGCCGGCTCGAGGCTCTCATCAACTTCCAGACCGTCATCGGCGACCTCACCGGCCTGCCGACCGCCAACGCCTCGCTGCTCGACGAGGGCACCGCTGCGGCCGAGGCGATGACGCTCGTACGACGGGCCAACCGCAAGTCCGCCGGGCCGTTCGTCGTGGACGCCGACGCGCTGCCGCAGACCATCGAGGTCGTGCGCACCCGGGCCGAGGCCATGGGCATCGAGGTCGTCGTCGCCGACGTCTCCGCCGGCCTGCCCGACGGCCTGGAGCAGGTCTGCGGCGTGCTGGTGCAGTACCCCGCTGCCTCCGGCGAGGTCCGCGACCCGCGCCCGGCGATCGAGGCCGCGCACGAGCGCGGGGGACTGGCCGTGCTGGCCTGCGACCTGCTGGCGCTCACGGTCCTGGAGTCGCCCGGCACGCTGGGCGCCGACGTCGCCGTCGGCTCCTCTCAGCGCTTCGGCGTCCCGCTGTTCCACGGCGGCCCGCACGCCGGGTTCATGTCGCTGTCCGAGGGCCTGGAGCGGCACCTGCCCGGCCGCCTGGTCGGCGTCTCGATCGACGCCGAGGGCCGCCCGGCGTACCGGCTGGCGCTGCAGACCCGCGAGCAGCACATCCGCCGCGACAAGGCGACCTCCAACATCTGCACTGCGCAGGTGCTGCTGGCCGTCGTCGCCGGGATGTACGCCGTCCACCACGGTCCCGACGGGCTGCGCGCCATCGCGCAGCGGACCCACGGGCTCGCGGCGCGCGCGGCCGCCGCGCTGCGCTCGGCCGGGCTGGAGGTGCCCACCGACGCCTTCTTCGACACCATCCGGGTCTCGGTGCCGGGCCGGGCCGACGAGGTCGTGGCCGCGGCCCGCAGGCAGGGGCTGCAGGTGCTCGGCGTCGACGCCGACACCGTAGGCCTGTCGTTCTCCGAGGTGAGCACCGAGGAGACGCTGACCGCGGTGCTGACCGCTTTCGGCGTCACGGCCCCGGCTGCGGGCGCCGACGAGGTGGCCGACGCGCTGCCGGCCTCGCTGGTGCGCACCACCGACTACCTCACCCACGGGACCTTCCACTCCTACCGCTCCGAGACCCAGATGCTGCGCTACCTGCGCCGGCTCTCCGGGCGCGACTACGCGCTGGACCGCGGGATGATCCCGCTGGGCTCGTGCACGATGAAGCTCAACGCCACCGTGGAGATGGAGCCGGTGAGCCTGCCAGGCTTCGCCGACCTGCACCCCTTCGTCCCGGCCGACGACGCGGAGGGCTACCACGAGCTGGTCTCGACCCTGGAGGCCTGGCTGGCCGAGGTCACCGGCTACGACCGGGTCTCGATCCAGCCCAACGCCGGCTCCCAGGGCGAGCTCGCCGGCCTGCTGGCGATCCGCGGCTACCACCTCGGCAACGGCGACACCCAGCGCGACGTGTGCCTGATCCCCGGCTCCGCGCACGGCACCAACGCCGCCTCCGCGGTCATGGCCGGCATGCGCGTGGTCGTCGTGAAGTCCACCGAGGACGGCTCCGTCGACCTCGACGACCTGCGCACCCGCTGCGAGGAGCACGCGGACACCCTCGCCGCGATCATGGTGACCTATCCCTCGACCCACGGCGCCTACGAGGAGGGGATCACCGAGCTGTGCAAGATCGTGCACGACCACGGCGGCCAGGTCTACGTCGACGGAGCGAACCTCAACGCCCTCGTCGGGTGGGCCCGTCCCGGTGAGTTCGGCGGGGACGTCTCGCACCTCAACCTGCACAAGACCTTCTGCATCCCGCACGGCGGCGGCGGCCCCGGCGTCGGTCCGGTGGCGGTGCGCGAGCACCTCGCGGCATACCTGCCGACGCACGGGATGCACCCGGACCCGGCGAGGCGCGAGGGCATCGGCCCGATCTCCGCGGCGCCCTACGGCTCGGCCGGCATCCTGCCGATCTCCTGGGCCTACGTGCGGCTGATGGGGGCCGAGGGGCTGATCCGCGCCACCGCGACGGCGGTGCTGGCCGCCAACTACGTCGCGGCGCGGCTCGGCGAGCACTTCCCGGTGCTCTACCGCGGGCACAACGGCCTGGTCGCGCACGAGTGCATCCTCGACGTCCGCGAGATCACCAAGGACACCGGCGTCACCGTCGACGACGTGGCCAAGCGGCTGGTCGACTACGGCTTCCACGCCCCGACCATGTCCTTCCCGGTGGCCGGCACGCTCATGGTGGAGCCGACCGAGTCCGAGGACCTGGCCGAGATCGACCGGTTCTGCGACGCGATGATCGCGATCAAGGGCGAGATCGACCGGGTGGCAGCGGGGGAGTGGACCCCGGAGGACTCACCGCTGCGGCGCGCCCCCCACACCTCGCGTGCGCTCGTGGGCGAGTGGGACCGGCCCTACTCCCGCGAGCTGGGCGTCTTCCCCACCGGCATCGACCCGGACAAGTACTGGCCGCCCGTCGCCCGGATCGACCAGGCCTACGGCGACCGCAACCTGCAGTGCTCGTGCCCGCCGCTGGAGGCGTTCGCGGACTAGGTCACGACGACCAACGGCAGTCGGGCCCGTCCCCACGATCGTGGGGACGGGCCCGTCCTCCGTGCCGCCGCTGCTCGGGAGGTCAGACGATCGGCGTCTTGGTGACCGTGAGGTCGTAGCGGAACGCGTTGTCGCAGTCGAGCTCAGCGTTGCGCTTCTTCCAGGTCAGGACGAGGTCGGCCGCGAGCGGCTTGTGCACGCCGTCGACGACGATGTGCTGGCCGGCGTCCTCGCGCTCCTCGTGGACCTCGACGGGCTCGCCGTCGCGGACGACCCGACCGGCGAGGACGACCCGCTTGCCGTCCATCCGGCCCTCCTGCTGGACCTCGCCGCGGCGGACCATCCGGCCCTCGGGGTGGGTGATCCAGAAGGACTCGGAGTCCTCGGCGCCGACGGCGACGACGAGCTCGTTGCCGTAGGTGCGGTTCTCGTAGACCGAGACCATGGCCGGCTGGCCCTTCCAGGTGCCGGCGCACTCGATGAGCACGCCCTTCTCCTGCGTGGTCTCGCTGGTGGGCTCGGTCGGCTGGGCGGTCGGCTCGCTGGTGGGCGTGCCGGTCGGGGTGATCGTGGGGTCGCCCGGCTCCGAGGCGGTGGCCGTCGCGCCGGTGGGCAGGGCCAGGGTGAGCCCGGTCACCGCGGTGGCGGTCAGACCGAGGATCGCGCCGAGGGCGCCGCGGGTGTGGGTGCGGGTGCTGCTGGACATGGTGGGTATCTCCCGTGCTGGCGGCGCCGGGATCACCGGCTCCTGGTGTGCTGTCACGGGGGATACGCCCCACCCCGGGGTCCGGTTGCACGGCCCCGAGGTGGTCTGGTCCAGCGGGCGGCAGCGGGGCTACTGCGCCTGCGAGACGCTGGACATGTTGAAGTCCGGCACCCGCAGCGCGGGGGTGGCGGTGCGGTTGAAGTAGTCGTCGCCCCACTCGCGGCTGAAGCTCGGCACGGTCGCACTCGCGTGGCTGAAGCGGCGCAGCAGGTCGACCGGGCTCTCGTTCCACCGAAAGTTGTTGACCAGCCCGGTGATCTCGCCGTCCTCGACGAGGTAGACGCCGTCGCGGGTCAGGCCGGTCAGCAGCAGGGACTGCGGGTCGACCTCGCGGATGTACCACAGGCAGGTCACCAGCAGCCCGCGCTGGGTGCCGCGCACGAGGTCCATCACGTCCCCGGAGCCGCCGTCGACCTCGAGCACCAGGTTGTCGACGTACGGCGTCAGCGGCTGGCCGGTCATCGCGGCGGTCTGCCGGGTCTGGATCAACGAGGTCAGCTCGCCGTCGCGGATCCAGTCGGTGGGGCCCAGCTCGAGACCGTTGTCGAAGACAGACCGCTCGTCGTCCGAGGAGCCGGTGACCGCGAAGGGGGCCGACTCCAGGCCGGGGTACGCCGGGTCGGAGTGCAGCCGCACGCCGGGCGCGGCGATCCGCTCGCCGATCCGGGTGCCGCCGCCGCGGCGGGAGTAGACCGACTGGCCCTCGTGGGCGGCACGGGCGCCGGCGTACCAGTAGGCGTCGATCATCAGGTCGGCCACCGAGGTGGGCGGCAGGATCGTGTCGTAGCGCCCGGCCGGCAGGTCCACGCGGCGCGCGCCCCAGCCGAGCCGCTGCTCGAGCTCGGCCTCGAGGGCCAGCGCGTCGACGTCGGCGAAGTCGCGGGTCGCGCCGCCGACCCAGGCGGACTGGGTCAGCGCGGCGTCCTTGCCGGTGCAGGCGTAGTGTCCGGTCGGCTGGACGTGGCGCAGCCGCAGCCCGGTGGTCGAGCCGAGGTAGGTGGTGCTGACCCGGTGCTCGACGAAGCCGTAGAGCACCCGTCCGGCCGCACCGGCGCGGCCGAAGGCCTCACCCAGGGCCGGCGCGAAGGTGTCGAAGACGTGGATGTCGGTGGCGGCCGGCGGCTCGTCCCAGTCGGGGCTGACCCGGTCGCGGACGAGGTCGGCCGCGTCCTCGGCGGGGGAGCCGGCCCGGGCTGCGGCGTCCGCGGCGCGGACCAGCTCGGTCACCTGGGCCTGCGTGGCGGCGCTGCCGGAGACGGTGCCGACGCTGGTGCCCTGGGCCCCGCGGACGAAGCTGATGACCGAGACGTCGACGCCGTGCATGACGCCGTTGGTGGTGAGGGTGTTGTTGGCCCAGCGCAGGTTGGCGTCGGTGCCGTTGGTGACCACGACCATGCAGTCGTCGGCGGTCGTCGCGTGCAGGCCCTGCTCGACCAGGCTCTGGGGAGAGATCGGGGCGCTCACTGGCCGGCTCATTGGCCGCCCTCCTGGGTGGTGTTGAGGATGCGGACACCGCGGAAGAGCGCGGTCGGGCAGCCGTGGCTGACCGCCGCGACCTGGCCGGGCTGGGCCTTGCCGCAGTTGAACGCGCCGCCGAGCTGCCACGTCTGCGGCCCGCCGACGGCCTCCATCGAGCCCCAGAAGTCGGTCGTGGTCGCCTGGTAGGCGACGTCGCGGACCTGGCCGGCGAGCTCGCCGTCGCGGATGGCGTAGAAGCGCTGCCCGGTGAACTGGAAGTTGAAGCGCTGCATGTCGATCGACCACGACTTGTCACCGACGACGTACAGCCCGCGCTCGACGCGGCCGATCAGCTCCTCGGTGCTGGGCCCGTCGGGGGCCGGCTGCAGGGAGACGTTGGCCATCCGCTGGATGGGGATGTGCCCGGAGGAGTCGGCGTAGGCGCAGCCGTTGGAGCGGCCCTCGGGGTGCTCGGGCCCGGCCAGCTCGGGCTTCATCGCGCCCATCGGCCGGTCGAGCTGGTAGCCCACGAGCACGCCGTCCTTGACGATGTCCCACGCCTGGGTCTGCACGCCCTCGTCGTCGTACCCGACCGTGGCCAGTCCGTGCTCCACGGTGCGGTCGCCGGTCACGTTCATGACGGGCGAGCCGTACTGCAGGGTGCCCAGCTTGTCGTAGGTCGCGAAGGAGGTGCCGGCGTAGTTGGCCTCGTAGCCCAGGGCACGGTCCAGCTCGGTGGCGTGCCCGATCGACTCGTGGATCGTCAACCACAGGTTGGAGGGGTGGATGACCAGGTCGTAGGTGCCGGCCTCGACGCTGGGTGCCTTGAGCTTCTCCGCGAGCAGCTCGGGCACCTCCTCGATCTCGGCGTCCCAGTCCCAGGCGCCGTCGGCGGCACTGCCCGCGACGTACTCCCACCCGCGCCCGACCGGCGGCGCGATCGAGGCCATCGAGTCGAAGGTGTCGGCGCCGGTGCCCATCGCCTCGAAGCCGGGCTGCATCCGCACCCGCTGCTGCGTGGTGCGGGTGCCGGCGGTGTCGGCGTAGTACTTGTTCTCCTGCACCGCCATCACGAACGCGGTCGCGTGGTCGACGGCCGCGCCTGTGCGCAGCCGCTCGGTCCAGCCGGTGAGGACGGCGGCCTTCTCGGCGGTCGGGACGTCGAACGGGTTCACCGCGTAGGAGGACACCCAGGTGACGTCGTCGTACGTCGGCTCGGGGGCGATCCGCACGGGCGTGGTCGTCATCGCGGCGGCGACCTCGGCGACCGAGACAGCGGCCTCGGCGACCCGGCGGGCCTCCTCGGGGGTCAGCACCACGCCGGAGGCGAAGCCCCAGGCGCCGCGGTGCACCACGCGCACGGCGAAGCCGAGGTCCTCGACGTCGCTGGCGGACTGCAGCACCCCGTCACGGGCCCGCAGGTGCTGGGAGCGCACCCGCTCGAAGCGGAAGTCGGCATGGGTCACGCCCAGCTCCACGGCCCGGGCGAGGGATACCTCGCCGAGGTGGCGGAACGGGAGCGCGAGGAACGAGGGATCGACCTCGGGTCGGCTCATGGGCGGCAACCTACACGCGCGACTACACGCCGTGGCGCAGGACGACCGTCGAGCCGGAGCGTCCCTTGGCCACGTGCAGCTGGACCGGGATGCGGTCCCGCATGTCGGCGACGTGGCTGACCACGCCGACCACCCGGCCGCCCTCGCGCAGGGAGTCGAGGGTGTCCATGACGTCCTCGAGCGTGTCGGCGTCGAGCGAGCCGAAGCCCTCGTCGACGAACAGCGTGTCGAGCTCGGTGCCGCCGGCCTCCTGGCTGATCACGTCGGCCAGGCCGAGGGCGAGGGCCAGCGAGACCACGAAGGTCTCGCCGCCGGAGAGCGTGACGGGGTCGCGGCTCTCCCCGGACCAGTCGTCGCGCACGCGCAGGCTCAGGCCGCCGCGGGTCTCACCGGCGCCGCGGCGCCCGGTGTGCTCGAGGGCGTAGCGGCGGTCGGTCATGCCCGCGAGCCGCTCGTTGGCCGCGGCCACCACCTGGGAGAGCCGCCAGGCCAGGACGTACGCCGAGAGCCGCATCTGCAGGCTGTTGTCGGACGAGCGCCCCTCGACGAACGCGGCGAGCTGGGAGACCAGCACCAGCTGCTCGCGGAGCGGCTGCCAGGCCTCCAGCGTGCGCTCGAGCTCGCCCAGCAGGGCGGTGAGCCGCCCGGTGCGCTCCGTGAGGCCGGTCGCGGCCGCGCGGGTGCGGCCCAGGGCGGTGAGCGCGTCGGCATGGGTGCGCTCCAGAGAGGCGAGGTCGGCCGGGACCGTCGCATCCTCGGTGTGCTCCGGCTGGTCGTCGGCGAGGACCTCGGTCACGGCCGCGAGCCGGGTGCGGTGGTGCTGCACCGCCTCCTCGAGGCGCGCCAGGTCGGGGTCGGGCAGGGCGGCCTCGAGCGCGTCGCCGAGGGCGGCGAATCCGGCGCGACCCAGCACCTCCTCGAGGTGGGCCTCCGCCTCGGCGAGGGCACGGTCGGCTGCGGCTCGCGCCACCAGCACCGCGGCCAGGTCGCGCACGGCGCGCTGACGCTCGGCCAGGGCCGCCTCGAGGGCAGGCAGGTCGGGGTGGCCCTCGGCGTGCGCCGCGTCGAGGTCGACGTCGAGGGCGATGGCGAGGACATCGGGCCGCGAGCGGATCGGGGAGGGCTCGACGGCGCGCAGGAGGTCGAGGAGGTCGGGCTCGTCGGCTCCTGGTGCGTCCGTGGGCCAGGCGTCGTCGACGAGGCAGCGGACCTCGGTGCCGTCGTCGGCCAGCGCCCGGAGGGCGGCGACGGCGGTCTCCCGCAGCTCGGCGTCCAGCCGCGCGACCTCGCCCTCGGCGGTGCGGTGCTGCTCGCGAGCCTCGACGAGGACGGCGCGGGCGTGCTCGAGGGTCTGGCCGTGCTCGGCCAGCTGCTGCTCGAGCCGGTCGAGCGCCTCGGCCGCAGCGGGCACCGCATCGCGTGCGCTCGCGGCCTCGGTGACCAGAATGTCGAGGACCGCCAGCTGCTCGTCGGCCTCGGCGGGGTCGACGCCGGCGGCCCGTTCCAGCAGCAGGGCGCGCCGGGTCTCGAGGTCGCGGACGTCCATGGCCCGCAGGTGCTCGGCGGACTTGTCGTCGTCGAGGCGCCGCTGCGCGTCCCGCTCAAGGGCGGCGTCGGGGTCGCCCGGTGCGGCCTGGGCCTTGGCCGGGTGCTCGGCCGAGCCGCAGACCGGGCAGCACGCCCCGACGGCCAGCGACCCGGCGAGCTCGGCGGCCATCGACTCGATCCGGGCCTCGCGGACCGCCAGGAGGTGCTCGTGCGAGGTGGCGGCGCGCTCGCGGGCCTCCAGGTGCGCCAGCCGGGCCACCTCCAGGTCGCGCTCGACGCGGCGCACCTCGAGCGCCGCGTCGCGCCGCTCGAGCAGGGCCGTGCGCGCGGCCTGGTGGACCGGCAGCGCGGCCGCGGCCTCGCGCAGGGTCGAGAGGCGCTCGCGGGCGCTGGTGATGCGGTCGGGGAGACCGGCGCCGGTGGCCTCGCAGTCGGCGAGCCGCTCCTCGGCAGCGATGCATGCGGCCGACAGCGCGGGGAGCCGGGCCTCGGTGCGCTGCAGGAGCGTCAACCGGGGGAGGGTGGCTCGCACGGACCCGAGCGCGCTGCCGAGGGAGTCCTCGACGCGGGCGAGGGCATCCGCCGGGGCCAAACGGAGGGCCGGCACCGGGGCGAGCGGCCCCTCGTGCAGGGTCTCGGCCCGGCGGGCCAACCGCTGGACCTCGTGCCGTGCCTCGTCGCGGCGAGCGGCCGCGACCCCGACCGGTGCGGCGCGGCGGGCGGCGTCGAGCGACGCCACGTCGTCGGCGTGCTGCTCGGCGCGCTCGAGCAACCGGGCGTGCTCCGCGGCGGCGGCTGCGCGACGGCGGTGCCGCTCCTTGGCGGCCCGGGCGACGGCGAGCTGCTCGCGGGCCTGCTCCTCGGCGTGGGCCGCAGCGGCGACCTGCTCGGTCGTGCTCGCGAGCGAGGCGGCGACGTCGGCGCGGGCGCTGCTCGCCCAGGGCAGGAGCTGCTCGGCCCAGTCGCCGGGCTCGGGTGCGGGCAGGCCGGCGGTCTCGCTGACCCGGCTGGCGAGGTCGGCCAGCCGCTCCTCGACCTGGCTGGACTCCTGGCGCAGCGCCCGGCGCCGCTCCTTCAGCCAGGCCTCGACGTCCTCGAAGCGCCCGGTGCGGAAGAGCTGCTGCAGCAGGGCGTGGCGCTCCTCCGAGCGCGCGCGCAGGAACGCCTGGAACTGCCCCTGCGGCAGCATCGCCACCTGGGTGAACTGCGTGCGGGTCATGCCCAGCAGGTCGCCCACCAGCTGGCCCGCCTCGTCGAGCCGGGTCGAGAGCGTGCGCCACTCGGGGCTGTCGGGGGTGCCGACGCGCTCGGAGAAGACGACCGAGGCCTGCTCGGTCGTCCAGCCGGCGCCCTTCTTCTTGGGCCGGTCCCACGACGGTGAACGGACCAGGCGCAGCCGGCGGCCGCCGACGCTCAGCTCCAGCTCGACCCGAGGGCGTACGCCGGGGGCGGCGTGGTCGGAGCGCAGGCTCTTGGCCTTGCCCCGGTCACCGGGCACGTCGCCGTACAGCGCGAAGCAGACGGCGTCGAGGATGCTGGTCTTGCCCGCGCCGGTAGCGCCGGTGAGCAGGAAGAGGCCGCCCTCGGAGAGCCGGTCGAGGTCGACCTCGACGGTGCCGGCGAAGGGACCGAAGGCGGTGACCTCGAGGCGGTGCAGCCTCACCCGGCCTCCACCCGGCGCTCGGGGCGGAGCTCGGCGGCGAGGTCGTCGTCCTCGCAGCAGGCGTCGACCGCCTCGCGCAGCAGGGCGGTCTCGGCCTCCGAGGGGCCGCGTCCGCGCAGGGTGGTGACGAAGTCGGTGACCACGTCGAGGTCGGTGCGCCCGGTCGTGCGGGATGCGGGCAGCCCACCCACGACGGGGAGCGCCGCCTCGAAGCCGAGCACGAGCGTGTGCGGGAAGCGTCGACGCAGCCGCTCCATCGCCTGGGCCGGCCGCTCGCTGTCGGTGAGGGTGACCTGGAGCCAGGAGTCCTCGTGCTCGGCGTGCCGGGGGTCGGCGAGCAGCTCCTCCAGCGTGCCGCGCAGGCGGGCGAGTCGGCGGGGGACCGGCGCCTCGACCAGCTCGGCGCGCACCTGGCCGGTGGCGTCGAGGTCGACCAGCCAGGAGCCCTTGAGGTGGTCGGTCTCGGAGAAGGAGTAGGCCAGGGGGGAGCCGGAGTAGCGCACGTGGTCGGCGAGGACGTGGCGACCGTGGAGGTGGCCGAGCGCGACGTAGTCGATGCCGTCGAAGGTGGGCAAGGGGACCAGGGAGACGCCGCCGACGGAGATGTCGCGCTCGGAGTCGCTGGCCATCTCCCGCTGCTCCTCGGGGCGGCCGGTGCCTCCGACGAACGCGTGCGCCAGCACCACCGAGCGGGTGCCGGGGCGCCCCGCGAGGTCGGCGCGGACCCGCCGCATGGCCTCGCCCAGCGCCGCCTCGTGGGAGCGCTCGGTCAGGCCCCACGGCTCGCGGACCGCCTCGGGGTCGAGGTAGGGCAGGCCGTGGAAGGCCACGGGGCCGTGCTCGTCCTCGAGCAGCACCGGGGTGCCGACGCCGGCCGGGTCGGTGCGCAGGTGGACGCCGGCGGCGTCGATCAGCCGGGAGCTGAACCCGAGGCGTCGTGCGGAGTCGTGGTTGCCGCTGGTGACCACCACGCGGGCCCGGGAGGCAGCCAGCCGGGAGAGCGTCTCGTCGGCCAGCGCGACCGCGTCGACCGGCGGCAGCGCACGGTCGTAGACGTCGCCGGCGACCAGCACGACGTCGACCTGCTCGGACTCCACGACCTCGAGCAGGTGGTCGACGAAGCCCGCCTGGTGCGCCAGCATCCCCTCGCGGTGGAAGGACCGGCCCAGGTGCCAGTCGGAGGTGTGCAGCAGGCGCATGGGACGACCGTAGGAGGGGCCACCGACATCGGGGTGGACCCACGCCGACCACCCCCCGGGCAGGATGTCCGGGTGCGAGTGGACGAGCCGGTGGTGGTGGTCGGAGCCGGGATCTCGGGGGTCGCGTGCGCGCGGGTCCTGACCGAGGCCGGGGTGCCGGTCGAGCTGGTCGACCGCGGGCGCCGGCCCGGCGGCCGGATGGCCTCGCGCCGCCACGAGGGCCGCCCCGCCGACATCGGCGCCTCCTACTTCACCGTCTCCGACCCCGCGTTCGAGGAGGTCGTGCGGCGGTGGGAGCAGGCCGACCTGGCGCGCCCCTGGACCGACACCTTCGGGGTCGTCTCCGCCGCGGGCGAGCGCTCCACCACCAGTGGCCCCGTGCGGTGGGGCACCACCGGCGGCATCCGCTCCCTGGTCGAGGCCCTCGCGGTGGACCTGCCGATCACCCACGCCCACGAGGTCGGCGAGGGCGCGGTCTCCCTGCGCGACGGCACGCCGACCCTCGAGGACCGCCCCGTCCGGGCCGTCGTGCTCGCCATGCCGGACCCGCAGGCGGCGCGACTGGTCGACCCCGCGGCGCACCCGGACGCGGTGGCGGGGCTGACGACGGCGTACGAGGCGGTGCTGGCGCTGACCGCCGTGTTCGACGAGCGGTGCTGGGAGGAGCTGCCCGACGGGCTGTTCGTCAACGACGACCCGGTGCTGTCGTGGATCGCCGACGACGGACGCCGCCGCTGCGACGGCGGGCCCGTGCTCGTCGCACACTCCACCGACGCCCACGCCCGCCCGCACCTCGCCGACCCGCCGGCCGGTGGGCCCGCGATGCTCGCCGCCCTGAGGGAGTACGCCGGCACCGACCGCGACCCCGTGCACAGTGCCGTCCACCGCTGGACCTTCGCCAAGCCCGCGCACGGTCGCCCCGAGACCTTCCTGCTCACGGACACCGGCGTGGGCGCCTGCGGGGACTCCTGGTCGGAGAAGCCGCGGGTCGAGGGCGCCTGGCTCTCGGGCACCGCGCTCGGGCAGGAGCTGGTGCGCCGGTTCGGCTGAGTCCGACGTCACGCCTCGCCCCGTTCCGCTGCGCGCGTCCGGTCACTAGCGTCCTGCCGTGACCCGCACCTGGACCCGCGCCGACCTCACCTTCGCCTCCGGGGACGGCAGCTGCGCCGCCTGGCTCTACACGCCCTCCGGCGTCACCCGCGAGGCGCCGGGACCGGTGCTCGTCATGGCCCACGGGCTGGGCGGCCTGCGCACCGAGCGGCTCGACGCCTTCGCCGAGCGGTTCGCGGCCGCCGGCTACTCCTGCCTGGTCTTCGACTACCGCACCTTCGGGGCCAGCCCCGGGGAGCCGCGCGAGCTGCTCGACATCGCCCGCCAGCGCGAGGACTGGCGAGCGGCGGTCGCCGTGGCGCGCACCCTGCCGACCGTCGACCCGAACCGGGTCGTCGTGTGGGGCACCTCCTTCAGCGGCGGGCACGTGCTCGTCACCGCCGCCGAGGATCCTCGGATCGCCGCCGCGGTCTCGCAGTGCCCGTTCACCGACGGCCTCGCCTCGGCGCTGGCGATGGACTCGCTCACCTCCGTCCGCGTGACCGCGCTCGGGCTGGCGGACCTCGCCGCGTCCCGGGTCGGGCTCGGTCCCCTGCGCGTCCCCAACTACGGTCCGCCGGGGTCGGTCGCGCTCATGACGGCCCCCGACGCCGCCCCCGGCTTCGAGGCGCTCATGCCCTCGCCCGCAGCAGGGCCGAAGCGGGTGCCGGCCCGCATCGCCCTGCAGGTCCCGCTGGCCTTCCCCGGCCGCCGGGCCAAGGACGTGCGCTGCCCGCTGCACGTCCCGATCCCGACACCCCGGTGAACACCGTCAGCCGGCGCTTCGGGATCTCGATGCTGACGTCCTTGAGGTTGTTTTCACGGGCGCCGACGACCCGGATCAGGTCGTGGCCGTCGGCCGGGTGGGTGCTCACGGTGTCTCCTTGGGACGCAGGCGGGGGCGCGGGCTGATCGTGGCACGCAGCGCGGACGTGCGCTGGGAGGGCCGACGGGACCGACCGGACCCAGCTGCCGAACTCATCGCTGTGGCACGGCCGGCCCCGGGTCGAGCAGCGCGTTCATCCCCACGGGTGGGATGAGCGACGGCCGGTCCGGGCACGGTCACGGGACCGGGCCAGCACCGACGCGGCCCCGGGGGAGGGAGTCAACCGTGTTGCAGAGCATCGTCTCCAGGTTCGTCGGAGGCCGCCGAGGTGCGGCCCCGGCCGCCCGCTCGACCAGGCCGGCTGGCGGCACCGCCACCGACGCGGCCATCGGTCGCGGCGTGCGGGGTCTGCTGGGCAGGTTCACCCGCCGCTGAGGGGTGGCGCGGTACGCCGGCCGGCTCCACGTGGGGGGTGGGTCAGCCGGCGTACCGCACGACCCGGTCGGGCCGGGTGAACGCCCACAGCGCGAGCCCGTGCTCGGCGGCCAGGCGCACCGACAGCGAGGTCGGTGCGCCGACGGCCACGAGCGAGCCGGTGCCCGCGGCGACCGCCTTCTGCACCAGCTCGAAGCCGGCGCGGCCGGAGACGACGAGACAGGCCTCGGCGGGCGAGAGCCCGGCGAGGACTCGGGCCCCGGTCACCTTGTCGACGGCGTTGTGCCGGCCGACGTCCTCGCGCACCACGAGCACCTCGCCGTCGGCGGTGCACAGGGCGGCGGCGTGGGAGCCGCCGGTGCGGTCGAAGACCGCCTGGGCGGCCCGCAGCCGGTCCGGCAGCGACCGCACCACGTGGGCGGCCGGGAGCGGTCCGGTCCAGCCGCCGGGGGCAGCCACCGAGAGCGCGTCGGCGAGGCTGTCCGCGCCGCAGACCCCGCACGCCGACGACCCGGCCGAGGAGGCCTCGTGCCGGTGCGCGAGGTCGCGCAGCGGGGGAGCGGCCAGCGTCACCGTGACGGTGTTGTAGGCCTGCTCCTCGGTGAGGTCGGCGTCGGTGCAGTAGGCCACGCCCGCGACTGCACCGGAGGTGTCGTCGACCAGGCCCTCGTGGCGCACCCAGCCCGCGGCCAGCTCGAAGTCGTGCCCGGGCGTGCGCATGGTGACCCAGGCGCGCCGGGGCACGGCGCCGGGCCAGGTGAGCCGCAGCTCCAGCGGCTCCTCGCCGACGAGCCGGTCCTCGTGGCGGCGGGTGACCTCGTCCCCGCTGTCGTCGAGGAGGTGCTCGACCACCCGCGTGCGGACGGTCGGGCCGGGACGACGGGTCACGCGCGCCCCTCGGCGGCGAGGCTGGGGTAGCGCGCGGCCACCGCGTTGCGCCGCTCCAGCTCGTCGACGGCGTCGACCAGGCGGCGGCGCACCGGTGCGGGCAGCCGCTCGTCGGTGCGCAGCGGGGCCAGCAGCGCCATCGCCTCGTCCCCGACCATGCAGGTGGGGAAGAAGTCCTCGGCGACGTCGGCCTGCACCCACCCCGAGTGCGCGGCGGCCGCGGCCGCCAGCCCGTGGGCGTACCGCTCGACGTACGGCTCCAGGAGCGCGCGCTGGCTCTCGCGCCACATGCCGGTGCCGGCGGCCTCGAGCTCGTAGTTGGGCACCGAGACCGCGCCGGTGAACCGTTCCAGGGCGAACTCCTTCGCCTCGACCGTCGGCATCGACGCGACCGCGCGGGTGTGCTCGACCCGGGAGACCGCGGTCGGCTCGGCGGCCAGGGCGGCATCCAGCTCCTCGCGGTCTGTCTCGCCGAGGACGGCCAGCCGCACCCAGATCCGCCAGCGCAGCTCGAGGTCGGGCTCGAGGCCGTCGGGCAGGTCGCGGCCCAGGAGCCATCCGCGCAGCAGCGCCGGGTCGGCGGCGGTGGCGACCGTGGCCTGCACGGTGCCCAGCTGGAGGGTCGAGCCGGGCTCGTGCGCCCGCGCGGCCGACAGGGCGACCCGGTGCAGCCGCGCGGCCGCCTCGGCCGGGTCGCCGGCCAGTGGCACGGCCGAACGCAGCAGCCACGGCACGGTGTAGGTGAGGCCGGAGTCCTGGGTCTCGACCGGGAGCCAGGCCTCGGCGAGGTCGACCACAGCGTCGGGGGCGACCTCGGCGTGGTGGAAGCCGCTGCGCACGGAGTTCCACGCGCCGGCCCGCACCATCGGGTCGGTGGTGGTGGCGACCAGCCCCGGGAGCAGCGCCAGGGTCAGCTCGTCGGGCTCGCAGACCGCCCAGGCGTCCTCCCAGGGGTCGATCAGCACGGCCTGGCCGGTCGGGACCTCGACGGGGGTCCGCTCGCCGGCGACCTCCACCGGGGTCGCGGCCCAGTCGCTGCCCGCGGGGGCGGTCGCCAGCCGCAGCGCGTGCGAGCGGTCGGCGGGGTGGTCGGCCGGGGGAGTGCGGACCAGCTCGCCCGCGGCGCGGTCCAGGCGCATGCGGTCCGGGCCCGCCGTGACCAGCCAGTCGGAGGAGAACTTCTCGAAGCCGCCGGCCCCGGCCCGGGTCCAGGAGTCGAAGAGGTCGTGCATCGTGGCGTTGCCGAAGCGGTGGCGGGTCAGGTGGTCGCGCACACCGGCCAGGAAGACGTCGTCGCCGAGCCGGGCGGCGAGCTGCTTGAGGATGCTGGAGCCCTTGGCGTAGGAGATGCCGTCGAAGTTCTGCAGTGCCGCCAGGGCGTCCTCCTCGCCGTTGCCGGCGACGGGGTGGGTGCTCGGGCGCTGGTCGGCGACCAGCCCCCACTGGCGGCGGGCGAAGGAGTTCTGCACCCACGCGTCGTCGTACTCGGTCACGTCGGCGGTGACCCGCACTCCCATGTACTCGGCGAAGGACTCGTTGAGCCAGAGGTCGTCCCACCACAGCGGGGTGGTGATGTTGCCGAACCACTGGTGGGCCATCTCGTGCGCCACCGTCGTGGCGCGCTGGATCCGCACCGCGCGCGTGACCTTGCTGGTGAACACCAGCGGGTCGCGGAAGGTGACGCAGCCGGGGTTCTCCATCGCCCCGGCGTTGAACTCCGGCACGAAGGCCTGGTGGTAGTCCCCGAAGGGGTAGCGGATGTCGAAGAGCCGGTGCATCTCGTCGAAGCACTGCTTGGTCATCGTGAACAGCTCGTCGGCGTCGCGCTCGAGGTCGGCGGCGATGCTCTGCCGCGCGGACAGGCCGAGCGCGATCCCGTCGTGCTCGTCGCCCACCAGGTGGTAGGGACCCGCGACCAGGGTCACGAAGTACGTCGACAGCGGCTGGGACCGCTCCAGCTCCCACACGCCCGGCTCGGGGTTGGTGGCCGGAGCGTTGCCGATCACGACCCAGTCCTCGGGCGCGCGCACGTGGAAGGTGTAGGGCGCCTTGAGGTCCGGCTGGTCGAAGCAGGCGAAGATGCTGGGCGCGGCGTCCATGAAGGACATGCCGTAGACGTAGTGCCGACCGTCGGCGGGGTCGACCGAGCGGTGCAGGCCCTCGCCGTCGTTGCGGAAGGGCATCACCGCGTCGACGACCAGCTCGTGCCGGCCCTCGGTCAGCGACAGGGGCAGCCGCCCGGCGCGGAGCGCGTCGACGTCGAGCGGTGCGCCGTCGAGGTGGATCGAGCGCACCGCGGTCGGCTTGAGGTCCAGGAAGGTCTCGCCGGCCTGCGAGTCCAGGGTGATCCGCGTGAGCGAGGAGAAGGTCTCCTCGCTGCTCGCGAGGTCGAGGGTGACGTCGTACTCCTCGACCCGCAGGAGGGCTGCGCGCTGCTGGGCCTCGCTGCGCTGCAGGCCGCGGACGGGTGGTGTCGGGGTGGCGGGGCTGTCCTCGCTGGTGGGCACGGGCCGACCCTACGGCCGCGGCGGCGGGCGCGGACCGGCCCACCCGGGTGGGCCACCGCGGCCGTGGGCCGGGGTGCCGGAGGGCCGCAACAGGACACGGTCACGTAAAGGTCCAGACATTTCTCTCATGTCGGGCAACCAACCGGCCTCGGGGGACGTCACCATGTCGACGGACGCACCTCCGCGTCCGCACTCGAGGGAGGACACAGCGCGATGACGCGTTCGATCCAGGCACGTCGGGCTCGGGCCCTGGCTGCCACCACCGCGGCCGGGCTGGCGCTCGGCACGCTCGCCGTCGCCGGCACCACCGGCACGGCCGTCTCGGCGGAGCCGGCAGCCGACTGCGCGGCGCCGTACGACGCCAGCCTGCTGCAGCGCGGTGACGCCGTCACCGGCCTGACCGTCGACGAGGGGACCACCCCCGAGGCGTTCACCGGCGAGGTCATCGGGGTCCTCGACGACGGCATCGCCGCCGGGCTGGACATGATCATGATCGAGCTGGACTCCGAGGCGATCCAGCGCGCGGGCGGCATCTGGCAGGGCATGTCCGGCTCGCCGGTCTACGTCGGCGACCAGCTGGTCGGCGCCGTGGCCTACGGCCTGAGCTGGGGCCCCTCGCCGATCGCCGGCGTGACGCCCTTCTCCGAGATGGACGACTACCTCGGCCGTTCCACCCAGCGCCCGGCCGCCAAGGTCGCGGTCTCCGACAGCGCCGCCCGCGCGATCGCCCGCGACAGCGACGTCAGCCGCTCGCAGGCCGCGCAGGGGTTCTCCCAGCTGCCGGTCCCCATGGGCGTCGCGGGCATGTCCGCCTCGCGCCTGGCCCAGGCCCAGCGCTACGCCGCCGACCAGGGCAAGGGCTACCTCGCCCCGTCGACGTACGCCGCCGGCCGGATCGGCCGCGACACCGCGCGTGCCGCGGCGCCGGAGAGCGTGGTCGCGGGCGGCAACATGGCTGCCTCGATCTCCTACGGCGACGTCTCCTACGCCGGTGTCGGCACCGTGACGTCGGTGTGCGACGGCGAGGTCGTCGGCTTCGGCCACCCGTTCAACTTCCTGGGTGCCACGACGCTCGGCCTGCACCCGGCCGACGCGCTCTACGTGCAGCCGGACTCCCTCGGGGCGCCGTTCAAGGTCGCCAACATCGCACCGCCGACCGGCATGATCGACAACGACCGGCTCACCGGCATCAGCGGTGTCTTCGGGACGCTGCCCGACGCGGCCACCATCACCTCGACGGTGACCTACGGCGAGCGCTCGCGCACCGGCTCCTCCGACATCTACTTCACGCCCTTCTCCGCGGACGTGACCTTCGGCCAGCAGATCGTCAACCACGACCGCGTGATCGACGGGATCGTGGCCGGCGGCGAGGACCTGTCCTGGACGATCGAGGGCACCGACGAGACCGGGGCGCCGTTCACCCTGAGCTGGGCCGACCGTTACATCTCCAACTTCGACATCACCTTCGAGGCGTCCTGGGACCTCGCCGACACCGTCTACAACCTCTCGCGGCTGCCGGACGTGTCGATCGAGTCCATCACCACCGACGCCGCGGTCGACGACGACGACTCCTCGATCAAGCTGGTGGCCGTCGAGCAGCTGCGCGGCGGTGAGTGGACGAAGGTCGGGCGCCGCTACGGCATCCAGGCCGAGCGTGGTCAGCTCCTGCGGGTCCGCGCGGTGCTCAAGGCCGCCGACGAGTCGCTGAGCTACGTGCCGTTCTCCACCCGGATCGGCAAGAAGGCCCAGAGCGGCTTCCTCAACGTCATGGGCGGTGCCTCGGACTGGATCAGCATCTGGGGCGCGAAGTCCGTGGCCGAGATCCAGGAGGCCTACGCCAAGGCCGCCAGCAACGACCAGGTCGTCTTCAACCTGCGGATGAAGGGCAACGGCGGCAAGGTCAACGTCACCAGCGAGGACCAGGCCTCGGTCGTCACCGGGCGCAAGGGCTACTTCGTGTCCGTGGACGGCGGTCGCGGCGGCCCGCAGTGCCGGGGCTGCTGAGGCACTGACCAGCCACTCGTGCGGCTCTGGCTCCCCGGCAGCGGACGGGGGTCAGAGCCGCACGAGCATCTTGCCGGTGTTGCCGCCCGTGCCCAGGGCCAGGAACGCCTCGACGCAGCGGTCCAGGCCGTCGACGGTGGTCTCCCGCGCGACCAGGCTGCCGTCGGCGAGCCAGCCGCCCACGGTCCGGTAGAACTCCCCGGCGGCCTCGCGGTGGTCGGAGACGATGAAGCCCTGCAGCCGCAACCGGCGCTGCACCAGCCGCACGAGGTTGCGGGGTCCGGGGGGCATCTCGGTGGCGTCGTACGTCGCGATGGCGCCGCAGGCCGCGACCCGGCCGAAGTCGGCCATGTGCTCGATCGCCGCCTCGAGCTGCTCGCCGCCGACGTTGTCGAAGTAGACGTCGATGCGTCGACCGTCGAGAGCCTGGCCGAGCTGTCGCTTGAGGGAGCCCTCGCGGTAGTCGAAGGCGGCGTCGAAGCCGAGCTCCTCGGTCAGCCAGCGGACCTTCTCGGCGGAGCCGGCCGAGCCGACGACGCGCGAGGCACCGAGCAGGCGGGCCATCTGGCCGACCAGTGAGCCGACGGCACCGGCCGCGCCGGACACGTGCACGACCTCGCCCTCCTGCAACCCGCCGATGCGGGTCAGCCCGACGTACGCCGTGAGGCCGGGCATGCCGAGCACCGAGAGGTACGCCGAGGCCGGGGCCAGGCTGGTGTCGACCTTCCGCGCCTCGGCAGCGTCGATGAGCGCGTGCTCGCGCCAGCCGGACATGTGGGTGACGACGTCACCGGGGGAGAGGTGGTCCACGCCGCTGGCCAGGACCTCGCCGACGGCCCCGCCCTCGAGCGGGGCGTCCAACGCGTACGGCGCGACGTAGGACTCGGTGTCGTTCATCCGGCCGCGCATGTAGGGGTCCACCGACAGCACGGTGTTGCGCACCAGCACCTGGCCGGGACCTGGGTCGGGGAGCTCGACCTCCACGGTGCGGAAGTCGTCGGTGGTGGGACGCCCGACGGGGCGGCGGACGAGGTGGATCTCGCGGGTCGCGGTGCTCATGCCCGCCGATCCTGCCAGCGTCCTGCCGCCCCGACCGGGTGGGAGGTCTCCCGGCTCAGCCCAGATCCACCAATCCTCGCCTGCTACGCGACACCATGCGGGCGCCCTGGCTGCGTTGCCGACGCTCGACGGGCACCCAGCAGGCCTTCGCGCCGGCGCCTTGCCAGCGCACCCGCCTGGTGCCGCTCGCGACGGCGATCATCGGTGGATCTGGGCTCAGC